>JBJMMR010000050.1:0-101493 GCA_045804645.1 Chloroflexota bacterium
CGCGACCCAGGAACACGTTGCCGGGCGCATCGATGTTGTCCGCAAGCGCGAGCGTCTGGTAGATGGTCTCGATGTTGTAAGCCTTCGCGTCGCGCGGGTTGCGGATCGAGACCGCTGAGCCGTTGACCATGATCTCGCCGCTGTCGGCCGGATGCGCCCCCGACAGGACGCGCATCAGGGTCGACTTCCCGGCGCCGTTGCCGCCGACGAGACCGACGACCTCGCCATCGTGCAGGTCGATGGAGACGTCGCGCACGGCGTGGACGCCACCGAACGCGACGTTGATGTTGCGCATCTCGATGATCGGCGGGGCGGCCACAGTCGTCATCGCGCTCCCCCGGAGGTGGCGCGTCGCCGGTTGAGCGTGTCGAAGCCGACCGCGATGATCAACACGATGCCGGCGACGACGTTCTGGCCAGGCGAGTTCACGCCGATGAAGCTCAGCCCGTACGCCAGCGACTGCATCACGAACGCACCGAGGACCGCCCCGGGTATCGTGCCGATGCCGCCGGCGAACGACGTCCCACCAACGACCGCCGCGGCGATCACGTACAGCTCATAGCTCTGCCCGACGTCGAGCGTCGCGCCATTGAGGCGAGCGGAGGCGATGGCCGCGGCCAACGCGCACAGGATGCCCATGAGGACGTACGTCTTGAGGATCGTCCAGCGCGTGTTGATGCCGGCCAGCTCGGCCGCGTCGGGGTTGCCACCGTACGCGTAGACGTAACGGCCGAACCGTCGGCGAGTGGCGATGAACGTCATGACGAGCGTCACGCCGATGAGCAGGAGGAGCGGGTTCGGCAGGCCTGCCGGGATCTTCCAACCGCCCGGGGGTTTCGGTCCCAAGTTCTGCTGGACCGCGACGCGGTCGGCCAGGCCCTCTGGCCAGAAGTTGTTATTCGCAAAGTTCGCGATGGCGAGAACGATCAGGCACCCGACGACGCCGATCAGGATCTCGGCCCACATGGGCCGGACGGGGAAGCCGAACCGCCGCCGTTGGCGACGGTTGCTGATCAGCAGGGCGACGATCGCGAGACAGCCGACGATCGCGAGCGCCCACGTCAGCGTCGCGCCGATGGATCCCTGCGCCCCGCCGCCGATGAGCTGGAAGTTCGCGTCGAGGCCGGAGACGGCCGCGCCGCTCGACAGGTACCAGACCACGCCGCGGATCGACAGCAGCCCGCCGAGGGTCACGATGAACGACGGGACGCCGATGTACGCGATGATGAAGCCCTGGAGCGCGCCGATCGCTGCGCCGAGCGCGATCCCGATGGCGAGTGCGATGGCCCAGCGGAACGGGAAGTCGGCGGAAAGGCCGAGGACATCGGGAAGGATGTTCGTCATCAGCAGCGCGTACATCATCGCGATGACGCCGACGAGCGAACCCACCGACAGGTCGATGTTGCGGGACACGATCACGAGGACCATCCCGGTCGCGATGATGGCGATCCCGGACGCCTGGACCGCGAGCGTGACCATGTTGTTGGGTGAGAAGAACTTGCCGCCGCTGATGATGTTGAAGGCCACGAGGATCGCGATGAACGCGACGAGCATCCCGAACAGGCGGAGGTCGATCTCGGTCTGGGCGAGGAGGCCGGACACCGACGAGCGGACCGGCGGCTGCGCCTGGCCGGGTACCGCGGGGGTGGCGTCGACAGCGTTCGTCACGGCAGCCCTCCTGGCCGGATGATAGCGACTGCGCCCCCGGGGTGACCCGGGGGCGCAGGACTAGGAGCGCTTCGTATCGGTCAGGCGACCGTCACGAGCAGAGCGATGCGGGTGCGGGGCCGGAGGCCGCCTTCTCGCAGAGCTTGTCCTTGGTGATCCACCCGCCGTCGACGACCAGGTTCAGGTTTTCCTGTGTGATCGGGGTCGGCTGCAGGATGTACGACTTGACGGTGTTCCCACCTGGAGTCGTGAAGTCCTGCGGCGTGGGCGACTTCGGAGCAACGCTCGGGTCGACGAGGCCGCTCGGCAGCGACATGCTGGCGGGCTCGGTGCCCTTGCACAGCTCGAGCGCGGCGGCGCCAGCCACCTTGCCGAGCTCGTTGGCGTTCTTCCAGATGTCGACGTACTGGATGCCGGCCGCGACGTTCTGGAGATTGGCCTCGTCGCCGTCCTGACCGCTGAGCGGCGGATACCCGTAGCTCTTCGAGGTCAGGGCGCCGGCGACACCAAGCGCCGTGCTGTCGTTCTCGGCCAGGATCGCGTCGATCTTGTTCCCGTCGGCGACCGCCTTGTCGATGATCGCTTCCATGTTGTCTTGGGCCTTGTTGGTCTTCCAGGCGTCGGTGTACGTCCCGGCGTCCTTCGGCCATTCGCTGCCGCCCATGTTCAGGACAGTGATCTTCTTCGCGTCGACCGCGGGCTTCAGGCCGGCGTCATCCCAGCCCTGCGGCAGGAATGTCGAGGCGTTCGGGTCGCCGGGATCGCCCTTGATCAGGACGTAGTTGCCCTCGGGGACCTTCTTGAGGACCGCATCGGCCTCGGCCTTGCCGACGGCGACGTTATCGAACGTGATGTAGAAGATGTCCGGGTCCTCGATCAGGCGGTCATAGGCGATGACCTTGACGCCTGCATCCTTGGCCGCCTGGACACCGGGCAGTACCGCCTTCGTGTCCTGACCCAGGAGGATGAGGACCTTGGCGCCCTGACCGATCAGGTTGTTGATGTCGGTCAGCTGCTGCTCGTTGCTGAGGTTCGCGTCGGCGTCGATATACGTGCCCCCGCCATCCTCAACGGTCTTCTTGATGTTCGGCTGGTCGTTCTTCGCCCAGCGCGGCTGCTGGTAGTTGTTCCAGGACACCGCGACCGTGCAATCGGTCGCGCCGCCGGCCGACGCCGATGCTGACGCCGACCCACTCGCTGCCGCGCTTTGGCTGGCGGCGGCGGACGGCGCTGACGTGGCTGCCCCGCCGCCGCTGCTAGTGCACGCGGCAAGCGCGAGGACGCTGCTCATCGAGAGCGCGACCATTCGTCGCTTTGACATTCTTGACTCTCCTCCAGTGCCGTAGCCCCCTCGTCGACCCGACGTCGCGCAAGGCTACTCCGTTGACCCCGCGGTGTCGCGGATCCTCCTTTCGGTCGTCCGTTAAGCGCTTGCCAGCGCGGGCATGGTCCGGCGGGGACGCAGCCATGCCGCTGGATCGGCGAGCAGTGGTCCGAACGCAAGCTCTGCTGCCCCCAACAGCGGAGCGTCGTCTCCCAAGGAAGTCGGCACGACCCGGACGAGTCGTCGCGACGCGCGTAACACGCGTCGGTCGAGCTCGGCCTCCAGGGTCGACCGTACGTATGGATAGCTGGCGGTCAGCCGACCGCCGAGCAGTACGAGGCTCGGGTTGAGCACGTTGACGATCCCGGCCAGGCCGATGCCCAGCCAGCGGGCAGTATCGTTGAAGGCGTCCAGGGCTGCCGGATCGCCCGCTTCCGCCTCCGCGAGCAACGCCTCGAAGGCGTCGCGGCCCGCCTGTGGCGAACGGCCGGCGCGGCGCAGCAGGGCCATCGTCCCGACTTCGGTCTCCCAGCACCCGATCGAGCCGCAACGACACGGCAGTCCGTCGGGGTTCACCGGGATGTGGCCGACTTCGCCCCCGTAGCCCGCGGCGCCGATGAGCGGCCGCCCGTCGACGATCAGCCCGCCGCCGACGCCGATCGAACCCCAGACGAGGAGCACGTCGTCGATGTCACGGGCGGCTCCACGCCGGTGCTCGGCGAGGACCGCGAGGTCCGACTCATTGGCGAACATGATCGGGACGTCCGTGCCGAGCGCGTCGCTGAGGATCGCCCCAAGGGGCTCGTCCCGCCAGCCCAGGTTCGGGGCGACCGAGACCATCCCGTCGCTTCTGCGGACGACGCCGACGACGGCGACACCCACGCCGACGATGTTGTCCTCGGAGTCGAGGCGACCTCGCAGATCCGTGGCGAGGTCGACGAGGACCGCCACGATGTCCGCTACGCTCGACCGACGCGTCGGCAGGTCGACGCGGACGTGATCGAACACCTCGCCGCCAAGCCCCACGGTCGCCGCGGCGAGCGAATCGACGGCGATCTCGAGGGCCAGGACGACGGCACCGTTGGGGTCGACACGGACCACCGGCGAGGGGCGGCCAGGCGTGCCGTCCAGGGCCGCGGGAGCCTCGTAGGCGAGGTTGCCCGCGACGAGCTCGCCGATGAGGCCGCGGATGGCGCTGCGCGTCAGGCCAGTCCGCGCAACCAGGTCAGAGCGGGATAGCGGACCGCTCGCGTGGAGCTCGCCGACGATGGCGCTCAGGTTGGCGCGCCGGACCGTCTCACTGCGGTGTCCGAGCTCGTCACGACCGATGAACACGGGTTTGTGTTCCTCTTTCTCAAATGTGCTGTGCGAGACTCGTACAAGCACGCGGTCATGTCAATACGGATCTCGTGGAGGAGTCGCTCATGTCGGGCACGGTGCGCTGGGGGATCCTGTCGACGGCGGACATCGCGGTCCGCAAGGTCATCCCTGGCATGCGGAAGGCGGCGCGCAGTGAGGTCGTCGCGATCGCGTCCCGTGACGGCGATCAGGCACGGGCCGCCGCAGCCCGACTCGGCATCCCGACCGCGCATCCTTCGTACGAGGCGCTGCTCTCGGATCCCGACGTCGATGCCGTGTATATCCCGTTGCCGAACCACCTCCACCTGGACTGGACGATCGCGGCACTCCGCGCCGGCAAGCATGTCCTCTGCGAAAAGCCGCTCGCGATGACTGCCGACGACGCGCAGCGGATGGTCGATGTAGCGCACGAGACCGGCCGCCACCTGATGGAGGCCTTCATGTACCGCCACCACCCGTCATGGGTCGCCGCGCTGGACCTCCTCGGCAGCGGTCGGATCGGGACGTTGACCGCCGTCCAGAGCTGGTTCTCCTACTACAACGCCGATACGACCAATATCCGGAACATCCTCGAGTACGGCGGTGGCGCGCTGTTCGACATCGGCTGTTACACGATCAACCTCTCGCGGATGCTGTTCGGCGGGGAGCCGTCTCGGGTCCAGGCGTCGCTCAGACGTGACGCGGCGACTGGCGTGGACGCCCTCGTAAGCGCGATCCTCGATTTCGAAGGCGGCATCGCGAGCTTCACCTGCGCGATCCGAAGCGAGCCCGACCAGCGGGTGGACATCTACGGGACGACGGGGCGCATCTCGATCGACATCCCGTTCAACATCCCGCCCGACCGACCGACCCGGATCCGGCTCACGGCCGGTGGCGACGCGCCGGTCGCACCCGCCACGACGGTCCTCGAATTCCCGACGGCGGACCCCTACACCGTCGAAGTCGAGCGGTTCGCGGACGCCGTGCTCGATGGCGGCCCGACGCCGGTCCCGCCGGAAGACGCCGTCGCCAACCTGCGCGTCATCGAGCAGATCTTCGCCATCGCCGAGCGCGACGCCGTGAGCCTGCCGCTGACCCCGGCGTAGACCCGCGACAGGCCGCCGCGGGAAGCGGTATGCGCCATCTGGGATCCTTCCCGCGCAAGGGGGCTACCATGCCCGGGCTGCGCGGGCGGTCGCCCGCCATGAGGGATCGCCGAGACATGCCAGCCGTTCCGTCACGATGACCAGCCACAGCATCGCCGTCGGCGGCACGAGCTACCCCCTCGTCCTGCCGAACGTCCGCGATCCGCGCCTTCACGTGGCCGCCGTGATCATCACGATCCACGTGCTCGGCCAGGTCGGGCTGCACTTCTCGGTGAGCATCCCGCAGATCCTCGCGGCGATCCTGGCGAGCGCGATCCTCGAGGTCGCCCTGACCTTCCGCCAGACCCGCGCGTTCGTCTGGCCCGCGAGCGCGATGCTCACAGGCAGCGGCGTGGCGCTGATCCTGCGTGTCGTCGGCACACCGCCCGACCAGCCGTGGAACACCGACTCCTGGTACGTGTTCGCCGGTGTCGCGGTGTTCTCCCTGCTGACCAAGTACCTCATCCGCTATCGCGGGAATCACGTCTTCAATCCATCGAACATCGGTCTCGTCGTCGCGTTCTTCGTCCTGAGCAGCAGCCGGGTCGAGCCGCTCGACTTCTGGTGGGGCCCGCTGAGTATCTGGCTCGTGATCGCGTATGCGGTGATCGTCGGCGGCGGTCTGCTGATCACCCGTCGGCTGCGCCTGCTCGGCCTCGCAGCGGCGTTCTGGCTGACGCTCCTGGTCAGCCTCGGGGTGCTCTCGGCGTCCGGCCACTGCATGACGGCCAACTGGGCGTTCGCCCCGGTGTGCGGTGTCGACTACTGGCGAGTCATCGTCATCTCGCCGGAGGTGTTGATCTTCCTGTTCTTCATGATCACCGACCCCAAGACGACGCCGACGGGTCAGGTCGGGCGCGTCGTTTTCGGCGTCCTCGTCGCGATCGCGAGCACGCTGCTGATGGCACCCCAGACCGACGAATTCGGAACGAAGGTTGCGCTCCTGACCGGTCTGGTGGCGATGTGCGCCGCACGGCCGATCATCGATCGACTCGTGCCGACGCCCGGGTCGGCGACCGACCAGATCCGGGGTTTCGCCTCAGGTGTCGCTTTCGGGGAGGGATCGCGCCGGACGGTGCGCGCGTTCGGGCGCGTCGCTCTCGCGGTGGGAGCCGTGTTCCTCGTCGGTACGGGCATCGTCCTCGCCGGGACACCGGCCCGGTCGCCGACGCCGCCGGACACGGCCGCTGTCCTGGACCGGGTGCCGCATCAGGTCGACCCGGCGACGTTCCCTGACATCAACGTCGCCACCGATGTCACCGACTGGGACCACGAGATCGAGGGGCAGGGCGCACGCGACATCGTCCTCACGCTGGCCGAGAACCTCGAGCTCGAGAACCAGGCGATGCTTCGCCGGGACGCGTCGATCCTGCCGGTCGTCGACCACGGCGATCGACTGAAGGAGATGGAAGGACGCCTTCAAGAGGCGGGCGCCGGCGGTCGGATCGTGATCCCGCGCTATCGGTTCGATGCCCTCCACATGTCGCTCATCGAACCGTTCGGCGTCCAGACCGGGTTGAGCCTCGGGCTCGCCGCCCGCGGGACGATGACCGAGGAGACCTACGACGCGGCCGGGACGCTGCTCGAGAGCCGGGACGTTCCATTCGCCACGACGTTCGTGATGCGTCGCGCACTTGGCGACCGTTGGCTCAACGTCGCGGTCGTGCCCGCGGAGGACGGCAGCTGACGGCGAGGTGGTCGACTATCGCCCCTCGGATCGCTCAACGCACGAGCGTGCTGGTAGCGGTCCTCGTCGTGGCACTCCTCACCCTCGGCGCCATCTGGTGGCTAGCGGCGTCGGGGACGATCGGCCGGAGCGCGACTGCGGCGTTGCCGCCGCCTCGCTTCGTCGAGGAGGCCCAGGCCGCGGGCATCGTCCACACGTTCGCCGGGGATGACGGGTATTTCGTCGGCGGGGGCGTCGCGACCTTCGACTGCGACGCTGACGGCCTGCCCGACCTGTATCTCGCCGGCGGCGCCGCCCCGGCGGCCCTGTACCGCAATCGCAGTACTCCGGGTGGCGCCCTTCGGTTCGAGGACATCACCCAACCCGCGGTCGCCCTCGACGACGTGACCGGGGCATATCCGCTGGACGTCGACGGTGACCACCACACGGATATCGTCGTCCTGCGGCTCGGCGAGGAAGTCCTCCTCCGGGGCCTCGGCGATTGCCGGTTCGCTGTCGCGGACCCGTCGCTCGGCGTCGATGGCGGGCCGGGCTGGACGACCGCGTTCAGTGCGACATGGGAGACGCCGGACGCCGCTCTCCCGACCCTCGCGTTCGGCGACTACCAGGAGCTCGATCCCCAGCGCGAATGGACCGGACGCTGCTCGGACGATCGGCTGCTGCGCCCGCGGGCTGACGGCGCGTCGTACGGGCCCCCGATCACGCTGTCACCCAGCTTCTGCACGCTGTCGATGCTGTTCAGCGACTGGGACCGGTCCGGCCGCCGCGACCTGCGCGTCTCGAACGACCGCCACTATTACCGCGAGGACGGCCAGGAGCAGCTCTGGCGGATCGAACCAGGAACCGCGCCGCGGTCGTACACCCAGCAGGAGGGCTGGCAGCCGTTGCGGATCTGGGGCATGGGCATCGCCGATGAGGACCTCGACGGCGACGGCTACCCCGAGTACTACCTCACGAGCCAGGGCGACAACAAGCTGCAGACGCTTGCGAACGGCCCCGCGACCCCGGACTACAAGGACATCGCCCTCACGCTCGGCGTGACCGCGCATCGCCCGTATACCGGCGACGTCGCGCTCGCATCGACGGCGTGGCATCCCGCGTTCGAGGACGTCAACGACGACGGGTATCCCGATCTGTACATCACGAAAGGGAACGTCGCGTCGCAGCTCGAGAACGCCATCGAGGATCCGAGCAACCTGCTGATCGGGCAGGCCGACGGGACATTCGTGGAGCAGGGCGAAGCCGCCGGGATCGTCGACTTCGAGAAGGCGCGCGGAGCGGCGGTAGCCGACCTCAACGCGGACGGTCTCCCCGACATCGTGCAGGTCGTGCGACGGGCGAACGTCCGGCTCTGGCGCAACGTCGGCGCCGGCGACGGCGCGACGCCGAAGCCGATGGGCGATTGGCTCGGGGTGACGCTCGACCAGGATGCGTCGAACCACGACGCGATCGGGGCGTGGGTCGCGGTCCGGGCAGGCGATCTCCATCGGCAGCGCGAGCTGACGGTCGGGGGCGGCCACGTCAGCGGCCAGCTCGTGCCGCTGCACTTCGGCATGGGCAGCGCGACGAAGGCGGAAGTGCAGGTGACTTGGCCGGACGGGGAAGTCGGCCCCTGGCTGCCCGCCGAGGCCGGTGGCGTCGTCACGGTCCGCCGGGGTGCCAGCGCAGTCGAACCGACGTCGCCGGTCGTGGCACCGTAGGGCAGATGGCCGCCACCCGACCCGCCCCACTCGCGCGCCTGGCCGACGTCGAGCTGCCCGATCTCGGGCGGCCCGACGTGACGCCCGAGATCCCGCCCGCCCTGTACGCAGTCCGCCTCGAGCGGCTCCGCGAGCGGATGGATCGTGCCGGATACGACCGTATCGTCGTCTACGCCGATCGCGAGCACAGCGCGAACATGGCGTGGCTGACCGGGTTCGACCCGCGCTTCGAGGAGGCGATCCTGGTCGTCGGGTCGAGCGGCGAGCCGGCGATCCTCGTCGGGAACGAGTGCTACGGGACGGCCGGCGCGGCCCCGTTGCCGATGCGCCGGCACCGATTCCAGGACCTCAGCCTGCCGAACCAGCCGCGTGATCGCTCGCGGCCACTCGCCAAGATCCTTGGCGACGAGGGCATCGCCGATGCGTCGCGTGTCGGCGTCGTCGGGTGGAAGCCGTATGCCGACCGCTCGATGCTCGACGTCCCGTCGTTCCTCGCCGATGAGCTGCGCCGGCTCGTCGGCCCAGGCGGCGTGGTCGAGAACGCCAACGACCTGCTGATCGACGCGGCCGACGGTCTCCGCGTGATCAACGAGCTCGAACAGCTCGCGGCGATGGAGGCGGCCGCCTGCACGACGTCGAACGGCGTCCTGTCGCTCATCCGGGGACTGCGTCCCGGGCTTCGTGAGCGCGACGCGGTGGCGCTCCTCGGCTGGGACGGCACGCCGCTGTCCTGTCACCTGATGCTGACGGCCGGACCCCGCGCCGCCTTCGGCCTGCTCAGCCCCGGCGATCGCCGGATCGAAGCGGGCGACCCGTTCACCGTCGCCTTCGGGATCTGGGGCGCCCTCAACTGTCGTGCCGGGTTCGTCGTCGAGGGCGCCGACGGGCTGCCCGCGGGGATCGGCGATTACGTCGACCGCCTCGTCCGCCCGTATTTCGCCGCGGTCGCTGAGTGGTACGGCGCGCTGCACATCGGACAGACCGGCGGCGCGCTCCACGACATCATCGAACGGCGTCTCGACGACCCGTTCTTCGGGATCTTCCTGAATGCTGGGCACCAGATCAGCCTCGACGAGTGGGTGAACTCCCCGATCCGACCCGGTTCGACGATCGAGCTACGGTCCGGGATGGCGTTCCAGGTCGACATCATCCCGGCGACGGGGACGCCCTACTTCACGACGAACATCGAGGATGGCATCGCCCTCGCCGACGCTTCCCTGCGCGACGCGTTCGCAGCCGCCTATCCCGATGCCTGGTCGCGGATCATGGCGCGGCGGGCGTTCATGGCCGATCAGCTCGGCATCGACCTGCACGCTGACGTCCTGCCGTTCTCGAACATCCCGGCCTACCTGCCGCCGTACCTCCTGCGGCCGGGGCTGGCGATGACGGTCCGGTGACCGGAGGCGCCGCGGGGAAAGCTGGTCGGATCGTCCTGACGCGGGACGGGGCGACGCTCACGGTGGACCCTACCGCCGGTGGCCGGTTCGCATCACTCGTCGTGGGCGGCCACGAGATCCTCGTGACCGATGGCGACGGGCCCCTCTGGTGGGGCTGCTATCCGATGGTGCCGTTCGCGGGTCGGATCCGCGACGGGCGGTTCCGGTTCCGCGGGCGGACCTACCAGCTCCCACTGACGATGCCGCCGAACGCGATCCATGGCACCGTCCTGGAGCGCGCGTGGCAGGTGACGTTCCGCCGTGATGACCGCGTCGAGCTCGAGTCGGACCTTGGGGCGGACTGGCCGTTCCGTGGCCGAGTCACCCAGGCGATCGCGCTCGTCCCGGGCGGACTCGAGGCGACGCTGACGGTCGAGGCGACCGACCCGATGCCGGTCGTCCTCGGGTGGCACCCGTGGTTCCGTCGTCAGCTCGTCGGCGCTGCGGCCGAGCTCGACTTCGAGGCGCATTCGATGTACGCCCGAGACCCGGCGGGCTTGCCGACGGGGGCGACCATCGCCCCGACTCCCCGACCGTGGGACGACGCGTTCACGGACCTCGTCATCCCGCCTCGGCTGACGTGGCCGGGCGTCCTCCGGCTCGACCTCCGCTCGACGGCGCCATTCTGGGTGGTGTTCGACGAGCGCGAGGAGGCCATCTGTGTCGAGCCACAAACCGGACCGCCCGACGCGTTCAACCTTGCGGCGTCGGTCGGGGTCGATCCGCCGATGGCGATGCCAGACCGGCCAGCGAGCGTGGCAATGGCCTGGCGCTGGGAAGATGTCGCCCCTCGCCGGCCCACCTCGACGGGCCGCGAAGGTACACGATCCCGGAAGGCCGCCACGGGGAAGCCCGCTACGCCTTCGAAGCCACCCCCGACGCGTCGGGAACGTTCACACCCGTGACCCGGTTCTTGCCGGCTCGCTTGCTCGTGTACATCGCGCGGTCGGCGCTGATCATCAGCTCGTCGGCTGTGCTTCCGTCGTCCGGATAGGACACGACGCCGACCGAGAGCGACGGTCGGATCGCGTCGTCGGGCAACGCGAGGTCGAGTTCGTTGACGCCGATCCGGATCTTCTCGGCGAGCACGAACGCACCGGTGGGATCGGTCTCCGGGAGGAGCACCACGAACTCGTCACCGCCGTAACGGGCCGCGGTATCGATCCGGCGGACGCCCTCGCTGACGACCAGGCCGACCGCGGCGAGCACGCGATCACCGTGGAAATGGCCGAGCCGGTCGTTGATCGACTTGAGCTCGTCGAGGTCCATCATCAGGAGGCAGAAGCCGCGTCCCGACCGCGCGCTCCGTGCGATCTCGCGCTCGAGCGCCGCGAAGAAGAAGCCGCGATTGAACAGCGCCGTCAGCGGATCGATCGTCGACATCCGGATGGCGGCGTCGCGGGTATGGCGCTGCTCGCGCGCGATGACCATCGCGACGTAGGCCAGGAGCCCCATCGCCGTGAGGTTGATGCCGACCGTCGCGATCGTGACAGGGTTCGCCAGGACCTCCGGGTTCGATCCGAGGACGACGGCGAGCAGGTAGCCGACCGCCGCGATGACCGCGAGCCCGAGGGTGATCGGCGGCGACACGACGAGCGCCGCACCACCGACGATCAGCGGGTAGACGAAGAAGAATGGGCTCGCCGCCCCGCCGGTGAGGGCGACGAGGACCGTCGATACGGTGATCGCGACCGATCCCTCGAGGACGAACTTCGCGGGTCCAAGGGCGTTCGCCGGCAGGAGGTCGTGGATGACGAGGACGAACACGCCGCCGAGCGCCAACAGCAGGAAGATCGCCGTCTGGCTCTGCGGCCACAGGCCGGTGACGCCGACGATCGTGGTCACGGCGAGCAGGAACACCCACGACGCGATGCGAACGACCCGGTCGTAGGTCCGGATCGTCGCCTCCTCGTCGGGGGCCGGGCTGTCGTCGCCACGACCGACCACGGCGGCGGCCGCCATCGCACGCTCCGACCGGCCGTTGCCGCGGTCCTCGCCGGGGGTCGCGCCGTTCCGCATCCGCCCGATCACCGGAGAGGCCACGAGGAGCGCCATGATCACGAGATTCGCGACCACGGCCAGCACGATCAGGACAAGGATCGGCTCCAGCGACACGCGGCCATCTTAGACCGGGCCCTTCGTGGAACGACCTCGGCCGACCGATCCACGCTACGGCGCGGTGCGCCGGCGCCACACCAGGCGACGACGCACAGCGGCCTGTCGGCGAGGCCCTACCGCGTCCCCCACTGGTAGGTCTGCTTGACCATCCGCAGGTATACGAACGTCTCGGTCTCCCGCACCCCCTCGATCGAGCGCAGGCGCTCGGTCAGGAAGCGCAGCAGCGCTTCGTTGTCCTCGCACACGGTCTCGATCAGCAGGTCATAGGTACCTGCGGTGATCACGACGTAGTCGACTTCCGGCATCTCGGCGACCGCCTCGGCCACCGCGACGAGCCGGTCGCTCTCGCAACGGATGCCGATCATCGCCATCTGGTGGAACCCGAGCTTGAGTGGGTCGGTGACACCGACGACCTGGAGGATGCCGCGCTCGATCAGCCGGTTCGTCCGGGCGCGAACTGCGGCCTCGCTGACACCCAGCTCGGCGGCGATCTGCGTGAACGGCCTCCGGCCGTCGGCCTGCAGGTGCTCGATGATCCGCTTGTCCAGCTCCGAGACGTCCTCGGCTCGGCTGGACAGCGATCGGGGTCGCTGCCGCGCGACGTCGGTCATGACGACAGGGTACGACCTCGTCATCGGAGTGGACCCGCCCTCCCGGTGGGTGGGTCAGCCGCGCCGGTGGGTGGGCCAGCCGCGGCGGTGCGTCGGTTCAGTCGTTCGCCGACTTCGTCGGCTTCGGCGACTTCGCGGGCTTTGCCGACTTCGCCGGAGCGGGCGACTTCGCCGGACTCGGCGACGCCTCGGCACTCGGCGATGCCAGCATCGTGATCTTGACCGGTACCGTGGTGCGCGTCCGTAGCGGCGAAAGTAGGACGTCAGCCGCCGTTACGAGATCGGATAGCGCATCGGTCTGGTGGGCGTCGAGCTTCGCAGGAGTGTGTCCGGAACGAGCCGGACCCCACGTGATCAGGATGTTGACGCCGGCCAGGGCGATCGGCGGTTCGCCCTTGCCGGGTTCCTCGCCGTCCGCCCACCCGACGGCCTTCGTCAGTGCGGTCGCAGACCGGAACTCCGTCACGTCGAGCGGCCATCCCAGGTACGTCGCGTAGATCTTCGTCACGACGTCACCGCCATCGGGTCCAAGGGTGGCGGTGTTCGCCGTGATCGGCAGTCCGGCCTTGTCGAACCCGGCGAACACCTGCCGCGCGGTCGCAGGGCTCGGCAGGTGCGGGTTCGGCGTGATGAGCGGGGTCGGTGCGACGGACGGTGAGGCACTCGGCGCCGCGCCGCTGCACGCCGCCACGAGGGCGGCCGCAGCGACGAACGCAGTGACGGTCCGCACCGCCCGAAGACGGGGATAGGCCATGGCCGCGTGATTCTCGTTACCGGGCGGGGACCCCGTCGACCCTACTTTCGTACCCGGCGACTAGTCATCCAGCAGGCGCAGGACCGCGGCGAACGCCTCGATCGAGCCCCGGGTGATGGGGTCGATCACGAGCTGGACGTGGCCGATACCGCGCTCTGCGTACCGCCGCATCCGGCCGGCCATCTGCTCCGGCGACCCCTCGAGCGGAGGCGGTGCGTCGCTCGCGTAGCTGCCCTGGATGCGACCTATGCCATCGGGAAAGCGCACGAGCACGGCGGCCGTCCGCTCGATGGCGGCGGGATCCCTGCCGGTGTCTCGGGATGCCTGATCGACGGCGTCGCGCAGCGGGGCGACGCCGTCGGGCGTGTTGCCGATGTCCGCGAACCAGGTGTTCCAGGCCTGGACGTACGGGACCGCGATACGCAGCATCCGCGGACCATTCGAGCCGATCATCAGCGGCGGGCCGTTCGGTCGCGGCCCACGGGGGATCAGCTCGCAGTCGCGTGCCTGGTAGAAGCGCCCGTCAAAGTCGATCGCACCCTCCTGGAGGAGTGTGCGGATGATCGTGAACGCTTCCTCGAACCGGTCGACGCGGTGATCGAACGGGATGCCGAACGCGCGGAATTCGGTCTCGTTCCAGCCGGCGCCGAGCCCGAGGATCAGCCGGCCGTCGCTGATCTCGTCGATCGTCGCGGCCTGTTTGGCGAGGACCGCCGGGTTGTGGAACGCCGTGCACGCCACGAGCGGCCCGAATTCGATCCGGCTGGTACGTGCCGCGATCGCGGCGAGCATCGACCACGCTTCCCACGGCCCACGCGCCGGCCGATCGGGCCAGCGGTACAGGAGGTGCTCGCCGAGCCAGACCGAGTCGTAGCCGAGGTCCTCGACGGCGCGTGTCATGTCGAGGAGCTCCGACCAGCGCGTCTCGCGCTCGACTTCGGGCAGCTGGACGCCGATCTTGAGGGAGCGCGGCACCTTCGGCGGCGGACTAGGAGGTGGCCGGGACGAGCGCGGCGTTCATCGCGCGGAGGTGGTCCGGGGAGCTGCCACAGCAGGCGCCGACGATACGTGCGCCCGCCTCCTCGAGCTGCACGCCGTAGCCGGCCATCGACGAGGGGTCGGCGCGGTAGACGGCCCGCATGTCGACGAGCTCGGGCATCCCGGCGTTCGACTTCGCGACGAGGACGGCATCCGGGTCGACGGCGCGCATGCGCTCGATCACCGGTACGAGCTCGTCCGGGCCATTGCCGCAGTTGCCACCGACCGCATCGGCGCCCCAGGCGACCATCGCCTCGACGGCCTGCTCGGGGGAGACGCCCATCATCGTGTGGCCGCGCGTGTCGAACGTCATCGTCGTGACGAGCGCGATGCCAGGGGCGACCCGACGGACGCCCTCGATAGCAGCCTTCATCTCGTTGAGGTCGGACATGGTCTCGATCCAGATCAGGTCGACTCCACCGGCCGCGAGGGAGGCCGCTTGCTCGCGGAAGACATCGACGGCGATGTCGTAGTCGAGCGTCCCGAGCGGCTGGACGATCTCGCCGCTCGGGCCGATGTCCCCCGCCACGAGCGCGGTCCCACCGGCGGCATTCACCTCGGCCCGGGCCAGGATCGCCGCCGTCCGGTTCAGCTCGTCGACCCGTTCGCTGAGGCCGTGCAATCCGAGTCGGAGCCGGTTCGCACCGAACGTGTTCGTCAGCAGGATCCGCGAGCCGGCCTCGAGGTAGCCACGCTGGATGCGCCTGACGACGTCGGGGTGAGCGAGATTCCAGACCTCGGGCGGATCGCCGAACTGCAGACCATTGGCAAAGAGCATCGTGCCCATCGCGCCGTCGGCCAGGATGGGACCGGGCTCGGCAAGCAAGTCCCGGAATTTCTGGCTGGCCTTGCCGCCGTCGACGGCCAGACGCGTTTCACGGTCCGGGAAGCGGTCGTGGTCCACGGGTTCAAGGCCGGGGCTCCTCCGACCGTCGTCGGTCGGCGTCGCGCCGGCGCGGTGTCCGCGAGCGCGGGGCCCGCGGCGGGGGGAGTCCATGACGGGATGATACCGATGCCACCAAGCCCGACGGTTGACAGGCAGGGTCCCGTCCCGCACCCTCCGCGCGATGCATCACGTCGTTCGGCGCATCGCGACCAGGTCGCAGCAGCAGCCCGCGAGGGCCGGCTCGACCTGAAGCCGCGCGCCTGAAGGGGCGCCAGCCACGGATCTGAGAGGAACGCCCTCGGCACGACGCCGAGGGCGTTTTCCTATGTGCTACAGGAAGGATCGATGGATACAGGACTGTTCCTCCGAGGCCTCGTCCTCGGGTTCACCATCGCGGCGGCCGTGGGCCCGATCAGCCTGCTCGTCATCCGACGCACCCTCGCAGAGGGTCGGGTCGTCGGGCTGGTCTCGGGGCTGGGGGTCGCGACGGCGGACGGCGCGTACGGCGCGATCGCCGCATTCGGTCTCACCGCTGTCACGGACCTGCTGGTCGATTGGCGACGCGCACTCGGCGTCGTCGGTGGCGTGTTCCTGCTGTGGCTCGCGTATCGGACGTTCACCTCCGTCCCGAGCGAGGCGGCCGCCGATACGGAGCGCCGACGCGGTTTACCCGGCGCGTATCTCAGGATGCTCGGGCTGACACTGACCAACCCGATGACGATCCTGTCGTTCGCCGCCCTGTTCGTCGGGCTGGGGGTGACCGGCGGCGACCCCGCCGGTGCCACCGTGCTGACACTGGGCGTGTTCGCCGGGTCATCGCTGTGGTGGATCGTCCTCACCACGGTCCTCGCGGCGTTCCGGTCGCGGTTGACTCCCAGCGGCATGCGTCGGATCAACATGGCCTCGGGGCTGCTCATCGGCGCATTCGCGCTCGTCTCGATCGCCACCGCGCTACTGTGACGTCGCTGCCCATGACCAGACTCGAACGCGCAAGCCTGCTCGATCCCGTCAATCAGCGCCCGCTCTCTCGTGGCGTCGGCGCCGCTGCGCAGATCGGCGGGTTGGCGATCGGTCGCGCGATCCTCGAGCCGGGATGGCGTTGGTCCGAGGACGTGAAACCGATCGTCGGAACGGAGTGGTGCGAGGTCCACCATCTGCAGCTCGTCTTCAGCGGCCGTCTGGCGGTGCGCCTCGCCGACGCGGACGACGTCGACGAATTCGTCGCCGGTGACGTCTTCGATATCCCACCGGGACACGACGCCTGGGTCGTCGGCGACGAGCCCGCCGACATCATCGACCTGTCCGGCAACAGTGCGCAGTTCGGCTTGCCTGCCGACCTCGCGCGGCAGGTCGTGACGATGTTGATGTCCGACATCGTCGATTCCACGCCGACCGCAGCGCGCCTCGGCGACGCCCGCTGGCGACAAACGCTCGCTGACCACAACCGGATCGTCCGACGGGAGATCGACCGCTTCCGCGGCCGCGAGCTCGACACGACGGGCGACGGGTTCTTCGTCGCCTTCGACAGCGCCGCCGGCGCGGTGCATTGCGCTCGCGCGATCCGGGACGCGGTCCGGCGCCTCGACCTGCAGGTCCGCATCGGCGTACATACCGGCGAGATCGAGACGACGACAGACGGGGTCCGCGGGATCGCCATCCACGCGCTCGCGCGGATCATGTCGGCCGCCAGTGCGTCGGAGATCCTCGTCTCGCCGATCACGCGCGCGCTCACGGAAGGGACCGACCTGCGCTACGTGGAGCGTGGGCCACACGCGCTCAAGGGCCTCGCGGCCCCGATGGACCTGTTCGCGGTCGTTTAGGGGGTCCCGAGCGCGGTCTAGCCGCCGGTGCTCCGGTCATCGGCGAGCTCGTGAAGCCGCGCATCCGAGATCCCGAGGTGATGGGCGATCTCGTGGTAGACCGTCTCCGCGACTGCGGCCGCCAGACGCTCGGGGCTATGGTTCGCGCGGACGAGCGGACCGCGGAAGATCGTGATCTTGCTCGGCAGCTGTACCTGATCTGCGCCCCAGGCCGTCCGTGGCACGCCCTGGTAGAGCCCGTACAGCCCGCGGGCACCCACCGATGCGAGCTGCTCCGGGCTCGCCTCATCCTCGACCACGATCGCCACGCTGCCAAGCTGCTCGCGGAAGGGGGAAGGCAGCCGGTCGAGGGCGTCGAAGACGAGGTCCTCGATGTCGGTGTCGCTCGGTTCGAAGGAGAGCACGACCGAACGATACGGCGAGAGGCCCTGCTCGACGGTCGAGCTACGCGCCAACCCCCGGCTTCGCTGTAGCGGGCTCCGACGAGCAGCATGCGCACCCGCCCTCGGCCGCTCCGACGACCGCATCCGCGGCGTCGCAGCAAGGACCGTCGATGACGGCGAGCGACCGAGGCGGTCGCCCAAGGTGTCCCTGCAGTCCAGCCAACTTCGCGTCAAGGGCGTGAAGACCGGCGATCCGCTCGGCGATCTCGGCACGTCGTGCGTCGATCATGCGCGGCAGCTCGGCGGTCGAGTCGCCGCAGTGCCCTGAATGGCACCAGCCGGCGATCCTGGCCGCGTCCTCGAGCGGCAGATCCAGCCGCCGGAGGTCGATGATCAAGCGCAAGTGCTCGACGTCTGCCGGTCCGTACTCCCGGTAGGTGTTGTCGCGCCGGCTCGCGCGGGGCAACCAGCCTGAGCGTTCATAGAAGCGCACGGTGTCGGTCGAGACGCCGACGGCATCTGCGAGTTCGCCGATCCTCATCCCGGGGAGCAAACCTTGGAGTCGCTCAGATGTCAAGAGCCGGCGCCGACCTCCGTCAGCTCGTACGTGTTGCCCTCGCTGTCCTTGAACCAGGCTGCCTTGGCCGGCCCGAAGTCCGCCAGTCCATCGACCATCCTGACGTCGCCGAGGTCGTACTCCTCGAACGTCACCCCGCGCGCCCGGAGTCCGGCCATCACCGACTCGATGTCCTTGACCTCCCAGCCTGCGATCGTGTTCTGGGCCGTCCCCGCTGACGGCGTCCCGTACAGGTAAAGCCAGGTCTCGCCGCCGAAGCGATACCAGACGCCGCCGGGATCCTCGTGCTCCGGCACGAGGCCGAGCCTCTCCTCGTACCACCGCCGCGCGCGTCCGAGGTCGACGGCGGCGGCCCTCGCGCTGATCGGGAACTGGCGCAACGATGTCATGACATCGCGGGCGACATGGCCGGGGCGGCCTCGACCTGTGCCTTGAGCCGCGCGAGTTCGCGCGCCGGCCCGGCTTTGCCTTCCATCGCCACCATCGGCGAGAGCAGACGCCAGACGCCGTGCAGTCGGATATCCGCGCCGTAGGCCGCCTTGGTGGATGCAGGACCGATCGGCTCAAGGTCCAGCCGCACGATGAGATCGAATGGCGGTCCATCGACCGCCTTCCAGGCGATCCGACGTCCCGGCTCTGCCTCAACGACCTCGAACTCCACGTCCCACTCGAACGCCCCGAATCGCACCCGCTCGCGCCCGCGCGCTCCCACCTCCGTGCCATCGCCGCGCACGATGCGGGCGTCGGTGACGGTCATCCAATCCGGATGTCGGCCGATGTCGGCCGCATACACCCACACGTCTTGCGCCGACCGCTCGATCACCTGCTCCGAGACCGACGAACTCATGCTCGAGCCTCCTTCTGCTCGACGACCGGCAAGACGCCGGCGATCACGGTTGCGAGGCGCGCGTAGGCGGCCTCCTTTTCGACGCGCAACGACTCGACGGCGTCAGTCGCCGCGGCCACTCCGCCCACGTAGCCCCAGCGAAGCCGGAGACGCGTCCCGCTCTCCGTCCGATCGAGATCGGCGGTCGCTGCGACCGGGCCCACGCCCGGAACGGCGAGCCGCCACGCGACGCGGTCGTAGGGCTGCCAGTCGACGATCTCCTCAAGGGTCGCGAGCCGTCCGGTCACGCACTGGACCGTGGTCCCGACGCCGCGGCGCCCGCCGGCCGACGACTCCTCGATGGCGAGCGGTCCCTCCCACCCCGTCCGGAGAGCAGGCGACGTCAGGTAGGCCCAGATCACCGATGGATCCGCTCCGAAGGTCGCCTCGATGTCGAAGGCGAGGTCGGTGTCGGCGATGTCGAGCCGGTGGATCGTGCTGTCGTGCTGCCACCGCGCCTCGAGGTCCAGGGTGAACGTCTCGACCCGGCCAAGGTGCTCGATGTCTTCCGCACCCGGCCGCAGCTGTAGCGCTTCGGGGTCCAGACCGAGAGCGTCGACGGCCGCGGCCGTGAACAGCGCGAAGCCGTTGGCGCGGGCCTCGGCGGCGCCCGCGCCCTTCAGCAATCGATGGGCGACGATCACATCGGGACCCGCCAGCTCATCGCGTCCCGCGATGCGGCTCCAGACGAACGCTCCGTGATGGACGAACACCTTGAGGTCGAGCCTCGGCGCGAGCCGACAGGAGTTGCAGTCGCAGCTCGTCGCCTGGTCGATGCTGCGCAGTCGACGCCGGAATGCGAGGTAAGCCGCCTCGATCGCGTCGAGCAGCAAGGACGCGTCAGCCCGTCCGTCCTCGACGAACAGGAACGCCGCGTCCCCTTCGAACTTGGCCAGTCGGAACGGCGGCTCCAGCCGGCCGACGATGGTCTCCAGCAGGTCGCCAGCGATGGCTGGCGCGTGTTCGATCTCGCTTCCCGAAAGGTACGCGGTGTAGCCAGTCAGATCGGCGAGCACGAGGAAGCCCGTCTCAGGTATCGCTGCCATGACGCGAAACGTAGACCTTGGAGTCGGTCCAATGTCAATACGTGATTCTCGTGTCAGCCGGTCTGATCGGCGCGGTCCCACCAGACGATCGTCGCGACGAGTCCAGTAGCAGCGGCAGCAAGGAGCACGAACACGCCAGCTGGGGTCACGGATCCCACCGCGGAGCCGCCGGCACCGCTGAGCAGCGCCGGTATGGCCCAGGGAAACCACGCACCCCAGCCGAGGACCGTCACGATCTGGGAAAGGGCGACCATCCCGACGGTCCACGCGAGTGGGGCGATGTAGCCGCGCCCGACGCTGGCGAAGAACGCGGCCCAACCGAGCAAGGCGACGGTAAGGACGGCGGCCAGTGCGATGCTCACCACCGTTGCCGGTCCCTCGGTCGATGACCAACCCGGAAGGTCGAGCGCGCTACCGATGACGAGGCCGAGTGCGAGGACCCACGCGCTGGTCACGACACCCCAGGTCGCCACCACGGCGGACTTGGCGAGGACGATCGAACCCCGCGAGGTCGGGCTCGCGAGCAACCCGCGAACGGTCTTGTCCGCGAATTCCCGCCCGAAGACCCACGCCGTCAGGAACGCGAACAGGACCGCCCCGCCGACCGCGACCGCCTGACCGAGCAGGTCGAGGTACGTGGGCCAATCAGCCGTTCCCGCAGTCAGCTGCGCCTTCGCGCCCAGGAGTCCGAGCGAGCGAGCGCGGTCCGGGTCCTTGAGGATGACCATGAACAGGCCCATGACCAGGGGGGCCAGCGAGAAGCCGATCGCAACGCCCCACGGTACGCGCGACCGCCCGGCCTTGAGCATCTCGGTCCGGACGCCAGCGCCGAAACCGCTCACGACGGTCCCTCACCGTCGCCAGAAGTCAGGCGGATGAAGTGATCCTCGAGCGACTCGCGAGCGACGGCCAGGCGCGTCGGCGCCGTCCCCGCGGCGACGAGCAGGGTCGCGACCTCGTCGGGGGCATCAAGAGCCTTTGCTTCGCGTAGCTCGAGGACGGCGTTTCGGTCGGTGGCAGCTCCCAAGCGCGGCGCGAATCCCGCTGCACGCAAGGCTTCCTCGGCACGCGCGAGATCCCGACTCTCAACCTCGAGTCGGCGATCTCGATGGGCCTCAAGGGCGTCGTGATCCAGCTCCTCGACGAGCCGGCCACGATGGACGATCCCGACCCTGGTCGCCAGCCGATCGACCTCACCGAGGATGTGACTGGACATGAAGACCGTGACCCCCTCATCAGCCACCAGGCTGCCGAGCAGTTCGCGGATCTCGATGACGCCAGCGGGATCCAGCCCGTTTGCCGGTTCATCGAGGACGAGCAGCTCCGGCGCCGGAAGCAGCGCCCGAGCCAGTGCCAGTCGTTGCAGATTGCCGAGCGACAGCGTGCCCGCCCGTCGATCCGCGTACGGCCCGAGAGCGAGGCGGTCGAGGATCTGGTCGACCGCCCCGGCCTCGCGCATCCCCGCCAAGCGCCGAGCGATGTCGAGGTTCTCGCGAACGGTGAGTTCCTGGTACGCGGTCGCCGACTCGACGAGGTAACCGACCCTTCGCCAAAGGCCTGTGGCTCCACTCTGCACCCGTGCGCCGAACAGCTCTGCGTGCCCGGCGGTCGGCCGGATCATCCCGAGCAGCATCCGGATCGTCGTCGACTTCCCGGCTCCGTTGAGACCGAGGAACGCGTAGATCTCACCGCGCGCAACGCGCAGGTCCACGTGGTCGACCGCCAGGACGCCGCCGCGGTATTGCTTGCTGAGTCCGGTCGTGGCGATCGCCAGGTCGCTCATCGAGCTCGACGCCGCCGGCTGGTTGTGGAAGGAGGACCGGTGTCGCCGACAAGGTGCGCACCGGGTTCCGTGGCCGGCGGCCCGACCAGATCCATCGACGTGTCGGTCGCTCGAGGACGCCGACGTGCAGTCAGGCCGGGCCTATCCACCAGGGCCGTCACTGGCCCCCACCACCAGCGACGTGTGCCAAAGGGCCACGTTCATCTTCTCGCGTCCATCCATGACCGACGAAGCCTAATGCGTTCGCCACGCCGAGGAGCGATCGGATGGCCGAGTGCCAGCGATATCTCTCGACAGGCGGCGCCTGCCACGACCGAAGACCGACGTCGGACGGCGGGTTACCCGAGGAACGGGGCAGGCTCCCCAGACTCCGCGTACGCCTTCAAGGCTCCGACGATCCGGCCCCACGTGTAGTTCACCCGCGCGTACTCGTCATCGGGATAGTCGACTCCCCAGCCATCGTGGACGAAGGCCAATGCCGTCCAGCGCCCGGATGGCGCGGGCGTGAGCGTCCAGCTGACGGTCGTCCCGGCCCAGTGCGGGAAGTCGCCAAGACATGACCAGCGGATCCGCTGGTCGAGGCTCAGCTCATCGATCTGCATCCGGAGGTCTACGGGCGCTGAGGGGAAGCCGAACCGGGCGATCGAACCGACCGCCGGCTCGACGTCGCAATCGGACGTCCAGAAGGCGGCCTCGCCAGCCTGCGTGGTGATGGCCTCATAGATCCGTCGTGCATCGCTGTCCACGTCCACGGTGTGGAGCATCGGTCCGTTCATCGCTGTCCTCCGGCTGCGTGGGATCTTTCTCCGTCAAACGTGTTCGGCTCGAGCCGTCGGGCAAGTTGCCGAAGGTCAGCCTCCAGGCTCCGCTTGATCTGGCGCGTCACGATCGCCGACGCCAGGTGCATCACCCGGCCATACCCGCCGGTGACCCGCAGCCGTACCCGCGATCCCGCGGCCTCGGGCTCGATGGCGTACGTGACGCCCATCGGGAACGGCGCCTTGACCGACTCCATCACCAGGAGACGGTCCGGGATGTGCTCGACGACCCTCAACACATAGTCGATCGGCCGACCCATGAACTTGGCCACGCGGTGGGTCTCGGTACCGACACCGACAGGTGCCGCTGACGGATCGACGCGCTCGATGCCCGTGATCCAGTCGGGGTCGTGATGAGGGTCGAACATGTAGGCGGCGACCTCGCCTGGCGACCTGGCGATGTGGGCATCGACGCGTACATCGATGGGCATGAGCGCCCCCTTGTTTTAGCCATGCCTATAATATCTGCGCAGGCATGGGTATTCAAGTGATGGCTAAAGTAGAAACATGGATGCGATCACGGCCATCGCGGCGCCGCGAAGGCGCGAGATCCTGCGCCTCATCTGGGATCGCGAGATGAGCGCGGGCGAGATCGCCGCGGAGCTGCCCATCACCTTCGGCGCTGTCTCGCAGCACTTACAGGTGTTGCGCGACGCCGACATCGTCGACGTTCGACACGAAGGCACGTACCGCTACTACCGTGCCAACCAGGAGCGGATCGGCCCCCTCGCGGCCGTACTGGTGGCCTATTGGTCGGACGCGCTCGATCGGCTCGCGGCCGAGGCAGAGCGCGAGGATCCGCCCAGATGAGGTCGCAGGCTGAGCGAATCATCGTGATCCGCCGCATCGAAGCTTCGCCCGAGCGCATCTACGGGTTCTTCACCGACCCGGCGCTGTGGGCGCGATGGCAAGGCACATCGGCGGTAGCCGACGCACGACCGGGCGGCATCCTGCAGCTCGGGATGGGTCCCGACGGGTCCGGGTTGGCCGAAGGTCGTTTCGTCGAGCTGGAGCCCTTCGAGCGCGTCGTCTTCACATGGGGCTGGGCACGGAGTCCGCTCTCCACCCTCCCGCCTGGCTCGACGGTCGTCACCGTCCACATTCGTCCCGACGGCGATGCGACAGTACTGACGCTGACCCACGACCTGCTACCCGAAGGCGAACGGGACATCCACGAGGCCGGCTGGTCGCTCTACCTCGATCGACTGGTCACGGTCGTGGAGGGCGGCGATCCCGGACCGGATCCGTCCCTTCAGGGAGCGTAGGTCGCTCCCCGTCCATGCGTCCAGGAGGAGGATCGATCCCCTCCGACGCCTGAGAAACCGGCTCGCTTACCGGGGTTGGTCGGGGAGGTGGGACTCGAACCCACGGTCTCGTGCTCCCAAAGCACGTGCGTTGCCAACTACGCCACTCCCCGGCGTCTCGTGCTCACGACCTGCAAAGTCGGAGCATGCCCGGCACTCGCTAGCCTACAGTGCTCGATCGGTTTCCCACTCAGATCCGCCACGAGGGGCGCCCTAGACTACAAGCCCGCGCCTTGGCCGGCGCCTCACGGGAGGGATCACGATGGGCACGACGCTAGATCTCGATCGGTCAGAGGTTGACGCCCTGGCCGCGGCCATGACGGGACGCCTGCTGCTGCCCAGCGATAACGACTACAACGAGGCTCGGCGCGTCCACAATGGCCTCATCGACCGCCGACCGGCGCTGATCGTGCGCTGTCGGACAGCGGCCGACGTGGCCGCGGCAGTCCGCTTCGGCCGCGCTGGCGGGCACGAGATCTCGGTTCGAGGCGGCGGCCACAACGTGGCCGGGCTCGCGATCGCGGATAACGCCGTGATGATCGACCTGGCCGAGATGAAGGACATCCGCGTCGACCCCGAATCCCGAACGGTACGGGCGGAGGGCGGCGTGACGTGGGCGGAACTCAATGCCGCAACTGGCGAGCACGGACTTGCGGTCACGGGTGGCGCCGTTTCGACGACCGGGATCGCCGGCTTCACGCTCGGCGGCGGGCTGGGTTGGCTGATGCCGAAGTTCGGGTTGGCAGCGGACAACGTGGTCGCGATCGAGCTCGTGACGGCGAACGGCGACGTTACCGAGGTCACGGCAGCATCGGATCCCGATCTGTTCTGGGCACTGCGTGGGGGCGGGGGTAACTTCGGCGTCGCCACGGCGTTCACCTACCGTTTACACCAGCTCGCCATGGTGACAGGCGGGCTGATCGCGCATCCGATCGACGTGGCCCCGAGCATGCTCCGCTTCTATCGCGATGCCGTCGCAGACGTCTCGGACGATCTGGAGGTCTTTTCGGGACTGGTGCACGCACCGGACGGCTCGGGCCAGCAACTCGCCGTGCTCGTGGTCTGCCACACGGGGGATCGGAATCAGGCCGAGGCGGATCTCGCCATGTTCAAGGCGTGGGGCTCCCCGCTGGTGGTCGACGTCGGACCGATGCCGTATGCCACGATGAACACCATCCTCGATGACGGCTTTCCCGTCGGTGCGTTCAACTACTGGATGTCGAGCTTTACCGGCGGGCTTACGGATGAGCTCATCGACCTCGCCGTCGAGCAGTTCGCGTCGACGCCATCACCGATGAACGCGATCCTGTTCGAGCACTTCCACGGCGCCGTGACGCGCGTGCCCGCGACCGAGACGGCCGTCCCGCACCGTCAGGAGGGCTTCAACCTGCTGATCCCATCCGTCTGGCTCGATCCGGCGGACACCGAGGAGAACGTGGCCTGGACGCGGGCGACGCATGCCGCGTTCAGCAAGCATCTGGTCGAGCGACGTTGGCTGAACTACCTGGGCGACGATCAGGGCGATGACGCCGTACGCGGGGCGTACGGACCCAATTGGGAGCGCCTCGTCGCGGTCAAGCGCCGGGTCGATCCCGAGAACGTGTTCCATCGGAACCACAACATCCGGCCTGGCTGATCCGATCGGCGGTACGTCGTTGGCGCAAAGTAGGCAGACGAATCCGATCGATGACAGCCGCCGGGCCGATCATCTCTGAGGATCGTCACGGGACGGCTTTCTTGACTGCGCGAGCGAGGTGAATGACCCGCACCCGGGTGGCGCTCCTAACGGTCGGAGATCCGAGTCGCATGACGGGCGGCTACCTGTTTCACCGTCGCCTCGCGGATCGCGCGCGGGAGCACGGCGCCGAGCTGCGGTTCGTCTCGATTCCCGACCTGCCGCTGCCATGGGCGATGGCGGCGGGGCCGGCGTGGTTGCTCGCGCGTGTGACCCGGAGCGCCGACCTGCTCGTGCTCGACAGCATCGCGGCGAGCGCTGCCTCGCCATGGCTCGGCCAAGTCCGGGCGCCGATCGTCGGCATGTTGCATCAGCCCCCCGGCGGGATCGGCGCACCTCCGGTGCAACGTCGGCTCCGGGCCGTCTTCGACCGGCACGCGTACCACGCCTGCAAGCTCTTGATGGTCGCCAGCGACTGGCTCGCGGGCGAGCTCGTATCCGCGGGTGTGCCGACTGATCGGCTCCGTGTCGTTCCGCCGGGCAAGGATCTCGACGTCGCGGCTGGCGCCGTGACAGGCGACGAAAACCCTGGCATCGATCGAGCCGGCTTGCGACGAGGCCGCCTCATGGCCGCCGTCTGCGTCGCGAACTGGCTACCGGCGAAGGGGATCCTCGAGCTCCTCGAGGCGGTATCGGGCCTGCCCGACGACGCTGTCACCCTCCACCTCGTCGGCGACACGGCCACACGCGGCGGGTACGCAGGTCGGGTGCACGAGCGCGTCCAGCGCGCCGATCTTCGCGACCGGGTCGTCGTGCACGGCCTCATGAAACCGCCGGCGGTGCACAAGATGTATCAGACCGTCGACGCCTTCGTGCTGCCCAGCTTCGAGGAGACGTACGGAACAGTCTGGGGAGAGGCGATGGCGGCAGGACTTCCGGTGGTCGGCTGGCAGGCCGGAAACCTGCCATTTCTGGCTGATGACGGCCGCGATGGCGTGCTCGTGCCGGTGGGGGACGTTCGGGCTCTGGGCCGGGCGATCGACCGCCTGGCCCGCGACCCAGCGCTCCGGGCTCGGCTCGGCCGCGCCGCCTACATCCGCGCAGCCGCGCGTCCGACGTGGGACGAGACGGCCGTACGCTTCTTCGCGATCATCGACGAGGTCCTGGCACGACACCGAACCCGTGCAGAGCGACCTCTGCCAGGCTCCTGACGGACGGGCCCCGTCAAGCCTTTGGCCGCGCCCAAGTCCCGCTCGAAGTCGGTCCCCTCGAGATGGAGCAGAACCGGCGACGTCACGACCGATCCGCGACCGGCCGGTCCACAGAGGCCCACGCGTCAGCTGACTCGTAGACGGTGACTCGGAGGCCGGCGAGCGACGAGGCACGAGCCAGGCGATCGCGGACATGAGTCCAGATATGCTCGGCGACCGTCTCCACGGTCGTATTCCGGCCGGCGAATGCCGGCAGGCTCCCAAGATCGGCGGAGTCGAGCTCAGCGAGGCATTCCGACAAAGCCTCACCGAGGAGGTCGAGGTCGACCAGCATGGCGTCTTCGTCGAGACGTTCACCGCGCGCGACCACCTCCGCGCGATAGTCGTGACTGTGCTCGTGGCTCGCGTCGGGATCGACCGCCTCGAGCTGATGTAGCGCGTGGAACGTCCGCGCGACGCCGACCTCAAACATAGTCCAGCACGACCTGCAGGCACTCTCCCGCATCACGATCGAGCAGCTCGTACGCTGCGGAGGCCTGGTCGAACGGGAACCGGTGGGTGATCAGCTCGTTCAGTGGCAGCTCCTGGAGCAGCGCTGATACGAGGCCCGTCCGTCGAGCGCGGTCCCAGCGTGGCGCGAGGGCCGGATCGAGCGTCGAGACCTGCGAGCTGACGACTCGCAGGCGCCGGCGGTGAAAGCGACCCCCGAGGCTGAGGCTCACATCGCGAGTCCCGTACCACGACGCGACGACGACGGTCCCGGCGAACGCGGCGGCATCGATGCACGCCTGGAGGGCGGCGGGGCTCCCACTGACCTCGACGGCGATGTCCACCCCACGCCCGTCGGTCACTTCGAGCACGGCGTCGACGAAGTCTCCATCCACGCCAAGTGCATGATTTGCACCGGCGGCGGCGGATGCAGACCGACGTCGCTCGTGCAGATCCGCCGTGACGATCGGGGTCGCTCCTGCTTTCCGAAGGAGCATCGTGATCAGCAGCCCGACGACGCCCTGGCCGGCCACGAGAACCGATTCTCCCAGGCGAGGGTGGGCGTCGAGCACGACGGTGACCGCCGTCTCGAGGTTCGCTGCGAATACACCGACGTCGGGCGGGAGGCCTTGGGGCAGCCGGACCGGCGTCTTGGCAGGCACCACGTATTCGGTCTGATGTGGGTGGTGCACGAAGACGAGGTCGCCTACGGTCAGCAGGGTCACGTTCGAGCCCACCTCGACCACGCGCCCGACGCTCGCGTACGCGAACTTGATCGGGAAGCCGAAGTCACCGCGAACGGTGGGGAGATCAGGTTGCAGCTCGCGCGGAGCGGCGCCGCGATAGACGAGGAGTTCGCTCCCGGCACTGACCCCCGAGACAAGAGAGCGGATCCGGACGTCGTCGGCTCCGAGGGGCGCGGCAGGTTCCTGTCGGATCTCCACTCGCTGCGGCGCCCCGAACCAAACGGCGTCAGGCATCACCTTCGCTCCAGGGCTCAAGCTCGCCGTCGAACATGACATCCGGGCCGACTTGCGAGAACGACGCACGCCGGAATGACAGCGCGTCGCGCAGCCGCAGGATGTCGAGGTCACCCACGGCTTCGATCCCCGAGCCGAGAACCAACGGCGCGATCGACACGACCAGCCGATTCACCCGGCGTTCGCGGATCATCGCCGTGATCACGCCGGCTCCTCCTTCCACGAGCAGGTTTGCGATGCCCCTGGCTCCCAGCTCGTCCAGGAGCGACCCGAGGTGAACCCTGCCGTCGGCGGTGGAGGGGAGGACGAGGACCTCGACCGCCTGCCGCATGAGCTCCCTGCGCCGGTCAGCGGGCGCGAGCTCCGTCGTCGCCAGGATCGTCGGCGCGGCGCCGTCCGTCACGACGTTCGCACTTGATGAAAGACGCAGCCTGCTGTCGAGGATGACGCGGATGGGTGAGGGACCTTCGACGAGTCGGGCGGTCAGCCGCGGATCGTCGGCCGCCACGGTTCCCGCGCCGACGAGCACTGCCGCATGCGACGCGCGCAGCGTGTGTGCCAGCACGAGGGACTCCTGCCCGCTGATCCACTGCGAGTCGCCAGTCCGGGTAGCGAGACGCCCATCGATCGTCTGGGCGTAGTGCACCGTGACCGATGGCCGCGCGGCCATGCGCGGCTGAACGTGTCCGAGGCGGGTGGTCTTCGTCTCGAGATACGAACGGTTGACGGGGTTCGGGAGCGCCGGGAGCGGGACGCGCTCCGAGACGCGGATACCGTGGGCTTCCAGCCCGGTCGCCTTAGCGGGGTTGTTGGTCATCAGCCGCACCCGTTCCAGCCCCAAGTCCGCGAGGATCGCTGCGGCGGCGCCGTACTCGCGGGCGTCGACCGGTAGCCCGAGTGCCGTGTTCGCGGCAACGGTGTCCAGACCGGTGTCCTGGAGGGCGTAGGCCCGCAACTTGTTCCCGAGCCCGATCCCCCGACCCTCCTGCCTGAGATAGAGGAGCACGCCAGCTCCCTCGGCGACGATTGCTGTCAGGGCACTGCTGAGTTGCTGACCGCAGTCGCATCGAAGCGACGCCAGCACGTCGCCCGTCCAGCACTCGGAATGAAGCCTGACCAGCGGTGTGTCCCGGCCCGCGATGTCACCGTGGACAAGGGCGATCGGCTCCGTCCCGCTCCGCGAATCCGCGTAGGCGAGGGCATCAAAGGTTCCGATGCGCGTGGGAAGACGCGCCTTGCCTACTCGGCGGACGCGACCGATATTGGCGGGCTTGCTCTCAGTGGCCACGCGAAACATCTACCGAGGTTCGGTGCGCCCGCCCCGAGTGCTCGCAATAGGTCGAGCGGGACACCCGAGACGAGACCTTTGACTCCGGGCTTGAAAACGGGCCGTCGTAGTCGACCAACCGCGCACTCCTCCTCTTCGGATCCGGGCTCTGCTTGAACTTCCCGGACAGGCTGCCGCAGGGACTCCACAAGCTTTCAGACCAAATGTCGATGCAGGCGTTGACGGCTAAGCGAACAGACCCTTGGGCTGACCTTGAACCGGCATGCCAACCGCCACGTCCGCGACCTCGTCGAACACTCGGTACGAACCGCGACATGGTCACCCCGTCGGGTCACTTCAGGAGGCCCACTTCGAACGGGGGTAGGACGAGACTTTCCGTACAGCTCGTATCGACGCCGATCGTCGTGCCGCGCTCGACGAACTGGCGCGTGATGCCTGGCGCGCACGCCGTGTCGACGAACGAGTGGCCCTCGCCGGGGAAGACGACGCGGAGACTGTTGGGGAGATCGCGCCCCGCTGTCGCAGACATCTGAGCGGGATCCTGTGGGTCCAGTTCACCGATCAACAGCAGCACCGGCACGTCAGACCGGATACGGGTCGCGTATTCCTCGCCGACCTCGATCCGAGGCGTGAACCGACAACCGAACGCATGGGCCTGAGCAGCCTCGAGCTCCTCGGTCGCGAAGGGAGTTCCGGTCGCGTTGTCGGCGACGATCGCGGGATCCGAGCGAGCCCAGTCCTCGCTGCACATGATCGGTCCACGCATCGCGAGAGCTCCGTCCGTGGCGGCACTCGCCACGTCCGTCCACGCGCGAGCCAGCGGATCGACATCGCCGAGCGCGGCAGTGTGGATCAGGCGGGGAAGCGCCGCGGCGGACCGCCGGTCGAGCAGAAGCGCCGCTGTGACGTCGTGCAACGTCGCGCGGTCGACGTCGATCGGGCGGGCGTCAGGCCCGAAGACACGGCTCGTGACTGGTCGCGCCGCCAACCGATCGACGAGTGCGTCGAACTCCGACTCGACGTCAGGGAAAGCCGTGGCGCAAGCCGCGTCGGCGCGGCACGCGTCGAACAACCCACGAAGCGCGCGGTCGCGTGTCTGCGGCCAGTACTCGATGAGGTGCGTGCCGAGCAGGGTCGGCCCCGACAGCGTGACGGTCCGAACGTGGGCTTCGTACTCGAGCAAGTAGTACTGCGCCGCCGTAGCGCCATACGATCCACCCCAGAGGTCGATCGACTCGTAGCCGAGCGCGGCACGCAGATCGTCGACGTCGTCAACGAAGGTGTCGGTCCCGTAGAAGCGAAGGTCGGCGTCGAGCGCCGCAAGGCACTCGTCGACCCAGGCCTTGGCCAGCCGTGTTGCCGTCTCCGGGTCGTCTGCTCCGAGTTCGGGCGGATCCGTCGGGCATACCAGTCGATCAGCACCGCCCGTCCCCCGCTGATCGAGCATGACGAAGTCACGCGTCCGATGCAGGGATCCAAACACGTCGACGGCCCAGGGAAAATCCTCGGTCGCGGCGCCACCGGGTCCGCCTGACAAGAAGAACAGCGGCTCCTCGGCCCGATCGGGCGACCCCGCGGGAACGATCACGACGCGAAGGTCGATCCGACGGCCATGGGCCTTGGAACGGTCTTCGGGGACCCTGAATGTTCCGCATCGCGCCGGGGCTCCGCCGTATGAGCAGTCGTCGAGCCGAAGGTCCCCGTCACCGCGGATGCTCGGCGACGGCTGCGACGGCTCGGACGGCTTCGACGCGACGGCGGTCGGAGAAGCAGTCGCGCTCGAAGAGGCGACACAGCCACCGGCGACCGCGACGATCGCCAGGGCGCCCAGCAGACGCACGAGCGCGCCTGCCCGCCGCGTGACACTCGTGTCAGGCATGCCGATCCGATCACCTCCGCGCCGAGCGTAGGATCGATGCGCGAGTCCGCTCCACGGCCGACCCTCCCGAACCGCGGTGCCGTTCGGCCCCGCTGCGCATCCCCCGCGTCCTCGCTTTGTGCGACGCGTACCATCCCTGTGCAACCGTTTGCACGAGAGGCTCGCGATGGCAAGCGTCGAGAGTTTTGCGCCGATCGATCCCTCGCTCGAGTGGGATCCACTCCTACCCCTCGACGATCCCTACCCGGTGTACCGGCGGCTTCGTGACGAGGCGCCGGTCTACTACCACCCGGATCGGGACGTCTGGGCGCTGTCCCGCTGGGACGACGTCCAGGCAGCCGCGAAGGACTGGGACACGTTCTCCAGCAGCGTCGGTGGAACCGGCAACGACCTCGACGACACGTACCAGCTCTTCCTGCCCGCGGGCGACCTGCCGGCTGCCGATCCGCCCATCCATACGCGGCTCCGAGGCGCCCTGCGGCTGGCATTCAGCCCATCGGCGCTCAAGGTCCGCTTCGAGCCGGCCGTTCGATCCCAAGTTCGGGAGAGCATCGATGCGTTCGCGGAGGCCGGCCGAGCCGACTTCGCCCGCGACCTGGCTCGTCCGCTGCCCGGAACGACGATGTTCACGTGGTTCGGGTTTCCCGAGGCGGACCATCCGAGGCTCCTCGCGTTGTTCGGGGACATGCTCGAGCGCACGCGGGGTGAGCGAGCGCTGCCGCCGATCGCGGTAGCAGCACGCGATCAGCTGCGGGCGTATGTCCTCGACTTCGCGCGCGAACGCAGCGTCCACCCGAGCGACGACCTGATGACGCATCTCGTTCGTGCGGAGGCCGCCGGCGAGCTGAGCCGTGACGAGCTCCTCGGCAGCTCACTCCTGCTGTTCGTCGCCGGCATCACCACGACCTCCGGGCTCATCTCGAATTCGCTGCTTCACCTCGCGCGATTCGACGACGCGCGCGAGACGATGCGGCTCGATGCCGGGACGATCCCAGCCGCGGTCGAGGAACTGCTCCGGTACGAAGCGCCGATCCAGGCGCTCGGCCGCACCACGACGCGACCCGTCGAGCTCCACGGGACCACGATCCCGGCGGCTGCGAGCGTCGCGCTGATCTGGGCCTCGGCCGATCGCGACGAGCGCCACTGGCCTGCCCCGGACACGCTCGATATCGGCCGTAACCCGGCCCGGCACGTCGCGTTCGGCGACGGGATCCATCACTGTCTCGGCGCCCCGCTGGCGCGCCTCGAGGCGAAGATCGTCTTCGAGGAGCTCCTGCCGCGCATCCCTGCGTGGTCGGTCGACGGCCCGATCGTGCGCCTCCCCACCCCGACCGACCGCGGACTCGAGAGCCTGCCCGTCGTCTTCTGAGGTTCACCCGCGCGACGCGTCACGCCTCGCCCTGCACGCCCGTCGTAGGACCAGACGCCGGGTGGTCATGGCAGGCTGATCGACCACCCGGCGTCACCACGTCCAACCGTTCGCCCGCGGTCGCCTGTCGCCCTCGGGTAGACTCGCCCGGACCCGACACCCGTCAGGGGGACGTCTCCAGTCGTGCACGCAACCCGGATCCGGACGGCTCCGTCGTCGGGACCGATCGACCGCCGCCGCCTTTTCGCCGCCGGCCTGTCCGCCCTCCTCCCGGGTCTCGGCCAGGCCTTCAACGGTCGACGCAGACTCACCCTCCTCTTCCTGATCCCGTCGCTGATCATCGGCGCGCTCGTCGGCCTCGGGTGGGCGACGCAGACGCCGACGCGGATCGCCGCGTGGGCGGTCGCGCCGGCGGTTCTGGCGGGACTGCTCTCGCTCAACGCGCTGGTCCTCGGCTGGCGACTGCTCGCCGTCGGTCAAGCATTCCTGGACACCCGCCGGCACGGCCCGACGGGCCGACTGGGCGTCATCGGCATCGTGATCATCGCCGCCCTCGTCGTGCTCCCGCACCTGGCGGTGTACCGCTACGGAACCGCATTCGGTGAGGCCTTCGCGAAGATCTTCCAGGCGCCGAGCCTCGCTCGCGAAGCCGGCGCCGGGGAGCAGCCGCCGGCCGGCCCCGGTCCGAACGAGCGTCTGAATGTGCTGGTGGTCGGCGTCGACGCGGCGCCCGGCCGCACGTCCGTCCTTACCGACACGATGATGGTCGTCTCGTTCGATCCGGTCGGGAAGGCGGCCTCGCTCGTGTCCTTGCCCCGCGACCTCATCAACGTCCCGCTGGGCGACGGCGACGAATATGGACCCAAGCTCAACTCGCTGATGTCGTATGCGGACCGTCACCCGAAGGACTTCCCCAAGGGCGGGCTCGCGACGCTCCAGGACGCGGTCGGTGCCCTGCTCGGCATCCCGATCCACTACCACGCGACGATGGAGTTCGAGGGCTTCATCCATATGGTCGATGCCGTCGGCGGCGTCGACATCGACGTCAAGAAGGGCATCGACGACCCGGGCTACGACGGGTTCGGCGAAGGCAAGCGTGGGTGGTCGATCACGGCGGGCGAGCACCATCTCGACGGGGCGAACGCCCTGGCCTATGCACGCAGCCGGAAGTCAGCCGGCGAAAGCGACTTCACGCGCGCGGGTCGCCAGCAGGAGATCATCGTCGCGCTCAAGAACGCGGCGACTGACGGCGGCAGCGTCTTCTGGGAGCTGCCGGGTCTGATCGGCGCCGTCGGTGATTCGATCCGGACGGATCTCCCCGTCGAGCGGCTGCCGCAGCTCGCGGCGGCGATCGACGAGATGGGCAAGGGCGGCATCACGCGTGCCGTCATCCGCCACCCGCTCGTGCGCTCGGTCGATACCCGCTATGGCTCGTCACTGCAGCCTGACGTCGTGGCGATCCGGGCGGTCGCCGCGGGGCTGTTCCCACCGGCCGGCGACACGCCCGAGCCGTGGCCCAGCCCGAAGCCGTCGCCCTAGGTCGACTCGGGTGCGCCCGCCACACCATCTTCTCGGCACGGTGCTCGCGTTCGTCGTCGGGGCGTGTTCGCCGGCGGCGATCGACTCGCCTTCACCGGTGCCGCCGTCGGTGCCGCCGAGTGCAATGCCAAGCCGCGCTGCCGACCTACCGTCGGTACTCCGGGAGATCCTGCGCGCGCCGGGCCCGTACCAGCTTCGCATGGAGCGCGTCCAGACATCCGATACCACGACTTCGCGCATCGACGGGACGATGCGTGTCGCGCCGGGCGCGTGGGCCGCCGAAGGTAGCCGGACCGACCGCGGCGCGGGCAGCGGGATGGTCTCGACCGCGGCGTACGAGATGGTCTGGATCGGCGACTCCGGATACACGCGCACCGACGGACCGTGGATCCCGTTCACCGGGCTGTTCGACCACCCGCTGCGGCTCACCGCCGACCCGGATGCGGGGACGTTCGTCGACCTCGGCGAGGCGAAGGTCGGCCAGCGTGAGGTCCGACGCCTCGGGTACGCCGACTCCTCGGTCATCGACCCGATCTACCTTCTGTCGATCGGCAACGAGCTCGATGACGTGGACGTCGCGGTCACCTATGACCTGACGCCCGACGGCCGCCTGGTGCGGGTCCATTCCCAGCTCGCCGGACAGCGCCGCGATGCGTTCGGCGGCGGCAGGATCACGCACGAGGCGACCTATACGGTGGTCCCCGGCCTCCCTGACCCGATCGAGCCGCCCGACACAGACTGGAGGCTGTTCCGCTCGCCGCACCTGCCGTTCAGCCTCGCGCTCCCACCCGACTGGAAGGCCCAGACCTCGACCGCCGAGGGGGACACGTTCGCGGGCCCGGACGGGACCGCTCGCGTTGCCGTCCGCGCGTCGCCCGCGGCGACCCCTGAGAAGAGCATCGCGGACGTCCAGGCGGACTACGCGCGACGGGGCGGGCCTGCGACAGGCGACGTAGTCCCGACCTACCTCGGTTCGGAGCCAGCAGTCGCGGTGACGTACTCCGACATCGACTTGGGCGACGGGCCGGGAACGATGGTCCACCTCGTGACCACCCACGCCGGGGTCGCCTATGACGTCGTCTGGACTCTGCGACGCGGCACGGTCCAGGAGCGGTTCGACACGGTGGGCGACGTCGCGACGTCCTGGGCGTGGACCGACGAGGTGACGCCCTAGGGTCCGACATCCCACCGGCCAGGTGGCGGTCGCCAGCGCTGGAACGCATCGAGCAGCCCGGCGAGCGAATCCGACCGGATGACGAGCCGTCGATGGGCGGGAGCGACGAACCCCTCGGCGACCGCCATGTCGAGCCACGCGAGGAGCAGGCTCCAGTAGTCGCCGACATCGAGCAGGCCGATCGGCTTGCTGTGGAGCTCGAGCTGCGCCCACGACACGACCTCGGACAGCTCTTCGAGCGTCCCGAGCCCACCGGGCAGCGCGATGAACGCATCGGCGAGGTCGGCCATCTCCGCCTTGCGCTCGTGCAGCGTGTCGACGATGCGTAGCTCGCTCAGCCCGGGATGCGCGAGTTCGCGATCGACGAGGCCCTGCGGGATCACCCCGATCACCTCGCCGCCGGCGGCCAGCGTCGCGTCAGCCAGCGCTCCCATCAACCCGACCCGACCGCCGCCGTACACGACACCGATCCCCTGCGCCGCGAGGGCCTGCCCGAGACCGCGCGCGGCGTCGACGTAGCGCGCCTCGTTCCCGGGACTTGCGCCGCAGAAGACGCAGATCCGCATCCGCTCAGAACCCGCGGTCGACGAGGTACGGCGTCATCGCTTGGGCCGCTCGCGCTCGATGTGAGACCCGGTTCTTGTCCTCGGCCGACCACTGGCCGAACGTGCGTCCACCGGGCGGCTCGCGGTCGGGCTCGAAGATCGGGTCGTAGCCGAAGCCGCCGCTGCCACGCGGGCCGGTCGCGATCCGGCCGGCACATTCGCCCCGAACCGTGATCAGGGGTTCACCGGGCATCGCCAGTACGAGCGAGCAGACGTAATGCGCTCCGCGGCGCTCCGCGGGCAACCCCTCCAGCGCCGCGAGGAGTTTCTGGTTGTTCTGCTCGTCGGTCGCGTCGTCGCCGGCGTACCGCCGCGTCCGGACGCCAGGCGCGCCGTCGAGCGCGTCGACCTCGATCCCCGAGTCGTCCGCGAGCGTCGGTACTCCGCTCGCCGCAAGGCCCGCGCGAGCCTTGATCGCGGCGTTCGCCTCGAACGACTCACCGTCTTCGACGGGCTCGCCGTCGACTCCCACCTCGTCGAGCGTGACCAGCTCGGCGTTCGGCAGCGCCAGGAGCTCGCGCAGCTCGCGCAACTTGTGCTCGCTCCGGGTCGCGACCAGCAGCCGCGGCCGACTCCCCCCGAACGTCGTCACCGCCGGACCGTAGAGAGCACCTCGGCCTGCGCCGCGAACAGCTTCGCGAGTCCCTCGTCGGCGAGGTCCAGCATCGAGAGGGCGGACGCGCGGTCGAACGGCCGACCCTCGGCCGTTCCCTGCAGCTCGACGTACGTGCCGGCGTCGGTCCCGACGACATTCATGTCGACGTCGGCGCGCGAGTCTTCGCTGTAGTCGAGGTCGAGATAGCCGACGCCATCGACCACGCCGACCGAGACCGCCGCGACACGCGAGGTCAGCAGCCGCTCCATCCCATAAGTGATGAGTGCGGCGCCGAGCGCGACGTAGCCGCCGGTGATCGACGCGGTGCGGGTGCCGCCGTCGGCCTGCAGGACGTCGCAGTCGACGGTGACCGTCCGCTCGCCGAGCCGCGACAGGTCGACGACCCCGCGCAGTGATCGACCGATGAGGCGCTGGATCTCGTGCGTCCGCCCGCCGATGCGGCCCTTGGCCGACTCGCGATCGTTCCGCTCGGCCGTGGCGCGCGGCAGCATCGAGTACTCGGCGGTCACCCAGCCGGTCCCCTTTCCGCGGAGATGGGGTGGGACGCGATCGGCGATCGTCGCCGCGCAGAGGACCTGCGTGTCGCCGAACCTGACGAGGCATGAGCCTTCGGCCCATTTCTGCACGCCGAGCTGGAAGCTGATGGGCCGCAGGTCGCGTGGCCCGCGGCCGTCGGCACGTACGGTCACGCGGTTGCCGATCGTCATGTCGTGATCCTCTCCTCCGCCTTGGCGGCATCCCACAGCTCGTCGAGCCCCTCGAAATCGAGGTCGCGCAAGGCGACCCCGCGGGCAGCGGCCATCGCCTCCACCCGGCCGAAACGGCGCTTGAACTTCGCATTCGCCGAGCGCATGGCGGCCTCGGCGTCGACGCCCCGCTTGCGCGCGACGTTCACCAGCACGAACAGCAGGTCGCCAAGCTCCTCGGCCCAGGCACCCGTGGGGGCCCCCTCCTCGGCGGCCTCGCGCAGCTCCTCGGTCTCCTCGATCACCTTGTCGAGGACACCCTCGATGCTCGGCCAGTCGTAGCCGATGTTCGCGGCGCGTTCCTGCATCTCCTGGCTCGCTGCGAGTGCCGGCAGCGACCGCGAGATGCCGTCGAGCGCGCCTATCGGCGCACCGCTCGCGGGCTCCGCCTCCTCGCGTTCCGCCGCCTTGATCCGCTCCCACTGCCGATTGACGTCGGACGCCGTCCGCGCCTCGGCCTCACCGAACACATGCGGATGGCGGCGGACGATCTTCGAAGCGATCGCGGCCTGGACGTCGGTCAGGTCGAAGACACCCTCCTCGGCGGCCAGCTGAGCGTGCAGGACGATCTGCAGCCACAGGTCGCCGAGCTCGCCCGCGAGCTCCGGCGTCGCACCGGCCTCGAGCGCGTCGTACACCTCGTACGCCTCCTCGAGCAGATGGTTGCGCAGCGACTCGTGGGTCTGCTCGCGATCCCACGGACAACCGTCGGGCGCACGGAGGCGATCGCTGATGGCGGCCATCGCCCACGGCCCCGCGACCGCCGCCTCGGGCTCAAGCGGCGCGAGGTAGAACGGTGCTCCGAGGTCGTCATCGCGAAGGTCCGCGATCGTCGTCGATGGTGTCGTTCCGAACCGACCGACAGGATGGTCGGCCGGGTAGGCGCGACCCAGGACGTCCTTCGCCCGTCGGCCCAGCGGCCCATGGCGCCCCGGTAACGGCGTCGCCTCCGACGCGTCGCTGGCGTCCGTCCGTGCCGGGCCTCCCGCCAGCAGGAGCGCCAGGGGGACGACCAGGGCCGGTCGCGACGGCTCGAGGGGCGTCGCGATCAGCCATTCGCTGGCGATCACCTGGAGGCCGGCGGCGAGATCCAGCCCGAACCGGAGCCGCGCCTCGGTGACGAGGGCGTCCAGCACCCGCGGACCTAGCCGCCGAGTCCCGCGACGATCGACTCGTCGCGCTCGACCGCGGCGGCGTCCTTCTTCGGCTGATACCAATCCGAGAAGAGCCGCGTCCGGATCGCGTCGAGCTGGCGGCCTTCCGGCGTCCGCTCCTGCTCGTCCTTCACGAGGAAGAGGTACTGCCCGTCGTCGGGGATCGTCACGACGGCCGACGTCTTGCCCACCGGCGCGGCAAAGATCGCGTCCGTCATCTCCTTCTTCAGCTGCCCCTTGGCGATCCAGCCGAGATCGCCGCCGTGGCTCGCCTCCGCACCTTCGGAGACGTCCTTCGCGACGTCCTCGAAGTCGGCCTGGCCGGAATCGATCTTCGTCTTGAGGGCTGCGAGGTCAGGCGCGTGGCTGAGGACCTGGACGATGTGGTAGCCGAACTCCGTCTTGATCGGGGCGAGCAGCTGACCGTCAGTGGGCTTCGCGTCGAGGATCGGCTTCGAGAACGACTCGACGTAGCTGCTGTCACTGCTCACGTACGCATCGAGGACGCCGCCCGAGCCTTCCGGTCCGCGCGCGCTCTCCTCGTCGCTCTCCTTGCGAGCGAGCGTATCGAACTGGCTGATGTCGTTCTTGAGCTGGGCGTACGCGGCCTCGGCGTCGAGCTTCGCCTGCCCCCATGATGGATCGTCGTCGGGGATGTCGCCGTTGCTCGCCGCGGCCGGGTCATCCTTCGGGGAGAAGAGGATGTGCCGGACCTTGACCGCATCGTCGGGCAGATCGAGCGTCGTCTGGCTCAGGTAGATCTCGTCGGTCTCGCGCTGCGGCGCGGGCTTGCTTGCGTCGGCGACGAGCTTGTCCTCGAGCTTGGTCCGGACGACGTCGCCGCGGACGACGGCTCGATACTTCGCGAGATCGATGCCGTCGTTGACGAGCGTGTCCTGATAGTTCGCGTCGACCGACTCGGCGACGACCTCGGAAACGCGGCCGATGCGGAAGACGCCGTCCTTGCCCTCGACGACGTCGGTCGGCGTGTTGACGGCGGCACCGAACAGCGCCGCGAGGAACGCCTCGTCCGTCTGCGTGTCCTCCTTGGTCACCCAGCCAAGGTCGCCCGCCTGGGCGGCGGTCGCGCTGTCGGTCGAGACGGTCCGAGCGACGTCCTCCCACGACTTGCCGCCCTTGATGTCGGCGAGGGCCTTGTCGATCGTCGCGCGCGCGACGGCCTTCTGCTCCGCGGTCGGCTCCGTCGCGCCCGCATCGGTCGCGGGCTTCACCTCGATCTGCCACGCGTGGCGCGACTCGGGCGTGGTCGCTTCCTCGAGCAGCTTCGCGTCCACGTCCGGGTCGGCGACGGCGACGCCTTCCTCCGTGGCCAGCTTCGCCTGGATCCGGTTATCGATGATCTTCTCGAGCGAGCTCGGGATCACCTGCTGACGGGCCTGATCGATCTGCTGCGTCTGGAGCTCGGCCTGGGCCTGCGTCAGCTGTCCGGCGGCGGCCTGCGTATTCACGCGGCGCTGCTGGAACTCGAGGCGCCACGACTCGATCGCCGCTCGATCGCGCAGCTCGTCCTTCGTGATCGACTGGCCATCGACACTGCCGACCGGCGCGAGATGGTCGTTGTAGTAGCTCAGGGCGACGGCGATGCCCAGGATGACGACTGCGGCGACGACGGCGAGGCCGAAGCCGAGATTCAGATAGAAGTTGCGGCGGTCACGCGTGTCCCAGGATGGTCTCTGGAAACGCCGCACGACGGGCCTGGCGCGGAACGTCATTCGGTGATGGATCCCTGGTGTGAAGTGGCATGACCCGACGAGGGCCGGTCGTCGTTGGGCGGGCGGTATCGTACCGTACCGACGCGTTCCGGCCGGTTCGCGAAACGCGCGATCAGGTCTCCTGCGTCGTCGCCTGCTTGGACTCGGCTCTCGCCACGAGTCCGTCCACCAGCGCGAGGTAGCGCAGTGACTCGACCTCCCACGACAGATTCTGCACCCGGGCGCGCGCGCGTTCGACCCGGCCCCGGCGGCCGTCGGCGTCGGAGACGACGTCCCGTATCGCCCGCGCGAGGTCGCGCGCATCGCCCGGTTCGTACGTGACGACATCGTCGCCGAAGGTCGCGACGACCATCGGCAGGCGAGATGCCACCACCGGCCGCCCCATCGCCGCGTACTCGAACACCTTCGTCGAGAGCGAGTAGTCGGTGAACGGCGTCCGCCGCGTCGGCGCGAGCCCGATGTCGGTCTCGGCGAGGGCGGCGGGGACCGCGTCGATCGGGATCCTGTCGTGGAACGTGACCCGGTCCGCGATCCCGAGGTCCTCGGCGAGCTCGGCGAGCGGCACCTCGGCGAAGTCGCGACCGTACAGCTCGAGGCGGACATCCAAATCGGGGTCGTCCCGGACGAGCTGGGCAACGGCCTCGAACGCAACGTCCAGCTCGTACGTCGGGCTCAACGCGCCCGTGTAGACCAGTCTCAGGACCCCGTCCTCCATGAACGGGCGCGACGGATGCGCGGCCGGCGAGAACCGGACGAGTGACGGCGCGTTCGGGACGATCGTGATCTTTGCGGGATCCACGCCGAGTCCGACGAGCCGGTCACCGAGCGCCCGGTTGACCGTGACGACCGCGGTCGCGAACCGGCACGCGAGCCGCTCCTGCAGGCGCAACACGCGCACGCCGAGGCCGGCAGGACGCGCGCCGAACCGCGCCGAGAAGAACTCCGGCATCGCCTCGTGCAGGTCGAGGATCACCGGGACACCCACCATCCGAAGCGGCAGCGTCGCGAACACCAGGAAGTCGGGCAGCGTGTGCACCTGGACGAGGGTGTAGTGGCGTCGCATGTGCGCGCGGGTGAGCGCGACCGTCGATCGGACGAAGAATGAGAGGTATTCGCCCAGATACACCCGGAGCCGGGCGCCCTGATGACGCTGCACCGGTAACCGGTGTACGACGACGCCGTCGATGGTGACGGTGCTCGCGTCACCGGGTCGCCGGAGTGCGAAGACCTCGACCCGATGCCCTGCCGCCGCAAGCGACTCGGCCTCGCGACGTACGCGCGGATCCTCCTCGTAGTACGAGTGCGCGAGCATCGCGATCCGCACGCCGGCAGGCGGAGTCGTCGAGGATCGATCGGCGGCCATGACCGGCGGAGCCTAGCGTACGCACGGTCCTGGGGCGCCTCGAGCCGCCCGACCTGTCCGGCCGTGACCCCGTGTTACCCTCCCGTGCCGATGGACCTGACCGCCGAAGCCTCTACCCACTTCCGGAGCACCGGCGAGCGGCCCGGCATCGTCGGCTCCCTTCGCGAGGCGATCGTGGAGGTGCTCAGCCGACGCCGGCTGATCCGCTACCTCGTCCAGGCAGACCTCCAGAAGAAGGGCGCCGACACGCTGCTCGGCAACCTGTGGTGGGTGATCGACCCGCTGCTCCAGATGCTCATCTACTGGATCCTGGTGTCGGTGATCTTCCAGCGCGGCGGACCCGACTACCCCCTGTTCCTGTTCTCGGCGATCCTGCCGTGGAAGTGGTTCGCGTCGTCGATCAACGACGGCATCACGTCGGTATCGAGCGCCGAGCGACTCGTCCGCCAGATCCAGTTCCCAAAGCTCGTCCTGCCCGTCGCGGCGGTCGTCGCCGGCATCGCCAACTTCGCCTTCGGGCTCATCCCGCTGTTCGCGCTGATGCTTCTCTTCTACCGCGACCGGATCGAACTCACGCTGCTGCTCATCCCGGTCGTCGCGGCGGTCCAGCTCGTGTTCAACATGGCCATGACCGTCCTGCTATCGGCACTGAACGTCTTCTACCGCGATATCGGCAACCTCGCTCGTCATGTGCTGCGCCTGTGGTTCTACCTGTCGCCCGCCCTGTTCTCACTCGACCAGCTGACGCATGCGACGCGTGACTTCCCGATCATCCAGAAGGTGCTGCTGCTCAATCCGTGGGCGTCCCTGTTCACGGCGTATCACGCCGTCATCTACGAGGGCGTGCTCCCCGACTGGGCCGCCCTGGTCCAGGTCCTGATCGGCTCGATCGTCTTCCTGGCCCTCACGACGATCGTGTTCAAGCGCCTCGAGCCCGCGTTCGCGAAGGTCCTCTGATGGTCGACGTCGCCGGGCGCCCGGCCGACGGCGCCCCGGCCCCCCTTCGCTCGGATGCACCCGTCGCGATCGAGGTACGCGACCTTGGCGTCCAGTATTCGCTGCGCTTCACCAAGAAGACGACGTTCCACCGCTCGTTCATCAACCTGTTCCGACGTGAGCCGGCCGACGCCTTCTGGGCGCTGCGCGACGTGACCTTCCAGGTCGTCCACGGCGAGTCGCTCGCAGTCATCGGGCCCAACGGCGCGGGGAAGAGCACGCTGCTCCAGGTGTTGGCCGGGATCATCACGCCGTCCGAGGGCATCGTCGATGTCGACGGGCGGATCTCCAGCCTGCTGACGCTCGGCGCCGGGTTCGACCAGGACCTGTCGGGTCGGGACAACATCCGCTTGGCCGGAGCGTTCATGGGCCTCGATGCGGCGACGATGCGCCGGATCACACCCGGCATCGTGGAGTTCGCGGACATCGGCCCGTTCATCGATGCGCCGATCAAGACGTACTCGTCGGGCATGCGTGCGCGTCTCGGCTTCGCCATCGCGACGGCGGTCGATCCGGACATCCTGCTCCTCGACGAGGTGCTGGCGACGGGGGACGAGACGTTCCGGGCAAAGTCGAAGCAGCGGGTCCTCGAGCTCGTGCGGAGCGCCAAGGGTGTCGTCCTCGTGACGCACGACATGAACTGGGTCACGGAGTTCTGCAACCGGGCCATCCTCCTCGAGAGGGGCAGGATCATCGCGGAAGGCGATCCGACCGAGGTCGTCGCGATCCACCGCGAGCACTCCGAGCGGACGAAGGCGGAGCGCAAGGCGGCTCTCGATCGCGCGATCCAGGAGGGTGGCGTCACGTCGCTGCCGCCGGACGCTGCACGGAGCGGGGTCGTTCGCTGACGGTTCGGCCTCACGAGGCGCCGTGGGCCAAGCCGGTGGGGGGACGGGGTGGGGGCCTCGGATCTAGGGCGTCGGCCGGCGGTAGATCGCGAGCTTGCTCGATGGCGCGGCGCCGGTGGCCATCGCGACGCGGTCGCCGATGAGGAGCAGCGGGCCGAGCCAACGAGACGAGGCGGGGTTTCGGCGGGCACGACCGGCGAACCAGTTCCACGACCGGCGATAGCGGCGGAGCGCTGCCTGGCTGCGAGCCTCGATCGGGTTGTTGGCGAGGACGACGGCCGCGCCGACGTTCACCCGCTCAAGTCCTGACGCGAGCAGCGGCGCTTCGTATGTCTCGAGCGCGCGGGCGCGCGACGTGACCTTGGGGTCATATGGCTTGGCGAACGCGCTGTCGAAGAGGATCGGCTCGACGAGGACGAGGCGGCCTCCGGGTTCGACCAGCCCGGCGACCTGGGCGAGCGCACGCTGGAACAGGCGGTCGTCGGTGATGTGGAGCAGCACGTTGAAGACCGTGACGAGCGGATAGGTGCGCTCCGGCGCCACCGGCGTCAGCTCGGCACCGAACTCCGCCACGACGAACGTCCCCGTCGTCCCGAATCGCTCGTTGAGACGCTCGACGGCCTGCGGGACGAGGTCGCCGCCGTCGATCCGCGCGATCCCGCGCTGCCGCCAGAAGCCGATCCAATCGCCGCGCCCCGAGCCCACCTCGAACATCCGCGCCGGGGCGGGATCGAGCACGCCGTGGCGGTGCAACAACCTCCCGAGGTTCCGCGCCAGGATCCGATACAGCCACGCATTGAACGCGGCGGGGAGACCGGACTGACCGACGGCGCTCGTGTCGTCGCGCTGATGGAGGTCGCCCCAGTACTCGGAGGCCTGATAGGACATGGGTGCCATCGTCGCACGCGCGGCGACGGTCGCGCGGCCGACTACGCGGCGCGAGTCCGCGGCGTGCCGGCCGTCGTGACTCGATCGACCAGTTCGAGGTACGGCTGGACGACGACCTCCCAGGCGTACCGGTCGCGCGACACGCTGAGGCACCGTTCCCGCATCGCGTCGTAGTCGGCACGTGGCTGCTCGAGGATCTCGCGGAGGGCGCGCGCCAGGTCGTCGGCGTCCTCCGGATCGGCTATGGCCCCCAGCCCGTCGGCTTCCACCATCGCCCGCATGACCTCGAGATCGCGTCCGAGGACGACGGGCGTGCCGGCGGCGAGGCTCTCCCAGAACTTGTTCGGCGTCGAGAGGCGCTGGTTCAGCGAGTTCGCCGGGACCGCGATGATCGAGACATCGGCCGACGCCGCCCAGATCCGGACCTCGTCCGGGTGGACCGGCGGCAGCGCGACGTAGCGTCCCGCGAACCGTGGATCCGCCTGCTGCCTGGCGAGCTTGTCGTCCCAGCCCTTCGTGACCGGGAACCCGAGCATCACGAGCGCGGCGTCAGCGAGACGGAGGACGGCCTCCGCAGCGTGCTCCAGACCACGCTCGCGGCCGAGCCGGCCCAGGTACAGCACGACCGAGCGTTCCCTGGGCAGACCGGCGGCGTCGCGGATCAGGTCGGGGCGTGTCGCCGGCGGATCCCAGCGTTCCTGGCCGTTGAACAGGACCGTCGGTCGCTCCCGGAACGGCCAGATCCGCGCGCAGTGGTCGGCGAGCGCCTCGTTCACCGTCACGACCGCGTCGACCTTGCGCACCCAGTCGGCCTCCTTCTTCCGATAGCGGTCGAGGAGCGGCGGCGGCACGTTCGCGTAGTTGTTCGAGTCGAGGATCGCGTCGATGACGTCGTAGATGACGATGCCCTGGCGTCCCTGCCGGCGAGCTTTCGCGCCGAGCTCCACCGCGACCGGGACCGTCAGGATCCCGAACGCGTGATAGATGTCGGCCGGCGGCAGCTCGCGTCGGAGGGTCCGCCACCAGCCGCGGACGTGCAGCGGCCACAGCCATGCCTTCAGGCCCCGGTCGCCGCGGCGGACGAGGTCCTTCAGCACCTTGGTCGGAGGCTTCGGCGTCGGGGGAAGACCGGACCAGCGCTTGAACGGCCCGGTCGGGTGGTACCTGCGCGTGACGATGCCGCCGTCCCGCTCCTCGTCGGGGACGTCGGCTCCGCTGACGGCCGCGATCTCGACCTCCCAGCCGGCCGCCGCGAGACTGCGTGCCACACGCAGCCCGCGCGAGTACGGAGCCGCGGTATTCGCGACGAGAAGGACAGCGCGGCCTCGGCTCACCTCGACGTGCGAGCCGACCAACCAGCTCCGAGGCGCAGCACCTGGCCCGGGCGAACGACGCGGTCGCGGGAGCTGTCGACGGTGTCGACGACGAGGTCGGCGCCGTCGAACACGCGATCCCAGTCGATGGCGCGATGCGCGGTCACAACGGTGACGACGTCCGAACCTCCGAGGAGATCGTCGAGAGCGACGCCCTCATGCCGACCACCGGCGGCGTCGACGAAGACATCGACGTGGGGATCGTGGAACCGGACGTCGGCACCTCGGTCGACGAGCCCGGCGATCACCGCGGCCGCCGGGGAATTCCGCGCGTCACGCACGTTCGGCTTGAACGCGACGCCGAGGACGCCGACCTTCGCGCCCTTCAGCGCCTTGCCCCGGTCGTTGAGGGCCTCGGCCACCAGATCGACTACGTGGCGCGGCATCGCGAAGTTGATGTCGCCGGCAAGCTCGACGAAGCGGTCGATGAAGTCGAACTCCCGAGCCCGCCATGACAGGTAGTACGGATCGACCGGGATGCAGTGCCCGCCGACGCCGGGACCCGGCGTGAACCGCATGAACCCGAACGGTTTGGTCGCCGCTGCGTCGATGACCTCCCAGACGTCGAGGCCCATCCGTTCGCACAGCAACGCCAGCTGGTTGACGAGGGCGATGTTGACGTTGCGGAAGACGTTTTCGAGCAGCTTCGCCAGCTCCGCTGCGTCCGGCGAGGACAGCTCGATCACCTGGTCGTTGATGTGGCGCAGGAGGGCGCCGGCACGCTTGGTCGCCTCGGGGGTGGTGGCGCCGACGAGCCTCGGGATCGACCGCGAAGCGCTCACAGGATCGCCTGGGTTCACGCGCTCGGGTGCGAAGGCGAGATCGAAGTCGACACCCGCCCGGAGACCGCTCCGTTCGAGCGCCTCACGGAACGGACCGACCGTCGTGCCAGGGAACGTCGTCGACTGGAGCACGATGAGCTGGCCCTCGCGGACCCGACTGCAGAGATAGTCGGCGGCAGCGAGGACCGGACCGAGGTCCGGGTCCTTCGTCGCGGTGATCGGCGTCGGGACGCAGACGAACGCGGCATCGACGACGTCGAGGTCGGCCTCCTGCGACGACAGGATCCGCAACCCGGAGGTGAGACCACGATCGAGACGATCGTCGTCGACGTCGTCGATCGGCGAACGGCCGGCACACAGCTCGGCGACACGCGCGTCGCTGGCGTCGACACCGATGACCTCGAGCCCCGCCTCGTTGAAGGCGAGCGCGAGCGGCAACCCGACGTAGCCGAGCCCGATGATCGCGATCCGGCGGTCGGTGGTCGTGTCGGGCATCCGGCTCATCGTCCCACACGCGCCGCGGACGCGTCGCGGAGGTCACCGAGCCAGCGGAGCGAGCCGGGCGCCAGATGCGTAGCACCCTGCCCGCCGAAGGCGGACGCGATCGGGGTCACGTCTTCGACGTCGGCAGGCACCAGGACCACGCGGCCTGAGGCGTCGCCAGAGCTGAGTTCGCGCCACGCGTCTTCGACCGGACCAGTGGTCGACGGTGATCGCTCGCGCCGTCCGTGGAGCAGGCTCAGCAAGCCCCGCGGCCGCGTCGCGGTCCGGTTCGCCGGCGTCGGGGCGGGGCGCACGTGACGGACCGGGAGCGGACCGTCGGGGAGGCTGTCCACGCGCGCCGCGGCGGTCGGATGGGCGCCGACGACGACAGCGCCGACGATCGGGGGTGGCGTCGCTGGCGAACGATGTTGGGAGCGCCGGCCGCCTGACTGGCCGTCCGACAGCGCAGCTGCCGGCGCGGCGGCCTCGGTTCGCGACCGCGCCGCCTCGTACAGCGCCAGCGTCCGCGCGGCGACCACGTTCGGCGCGTAGCGCGCCTCGATGCTCTCACGGAGGGCAGCGCGGTCGATCGACTGAAGCCGGTCGCGGAGCCGCAGGATCGCGTCGGCAAGCGCGCCAGGCGACGGTGCTGCGGCGACCTCGCCCCGATCCGCCACAGCGCCAAGGATCTCCTGGACGCCGCCGGACGGCGTCGCCGCGACCGGCAGGCCGGATGCGAGCGCCTCCGCGGCCACCATGCCGAAGGTCTCGAACGGGCTCGGGTGTACGAACAGCCCGGCGCGTCGCATCGCGGCGGCGACCACCTCGCGAGGGGCGGCAGGCTCGAGATGGACCGCTCCGTCGATGCCGAGCTCGCCGATCAGCTCCTGCCAGCGGCCCTCGTCGTCCGGCGTCGACGGGCCGATGGCCCGCAGGTGGAGGGCCGGTCGCCGTGCGCGAACCCCCGCGAACGCACGCAACAGCGTTTCGAACCCCTTGTGCGGAGCTCGTGCGCCGACCCACAGCAACTCGTCGAGGTCGCGAACGTCCGTTGGACCGGGAGCTGCGAACTGCGAGAGGGGAACCACGTTCGCGAGGACGCCGTGGATGTCCCCGGTCTCATCGCTCGTTGTTCGAAGAGCGGCACTGACCCGGTCTGCAAGGCCCTGGCTGACCGTCACGACGGTCGCGAACGCGAGCAAGTGCCGATAGGCAGCGGCCGCGCTCGGGTCGCGCAAGCGGTCCGCGAGCGTGGAGTCGTGTTCGGTGACCACCAGGGGCACGCCGAGCGTGGAGGCGACGGCGACCGCCGCCGCCCCATCAGGTAGGCCGTTGTGGGCGTGGACGACGTCGAACCGGCTTCCAGCCGCCGCGAGTCCCTCTGCGAAGGCGACGGAAGGCGCACGGTGACGCGCGACCATCACGGGTACCTCGGAGCCGTCCATCGCGCCCCACGTCCGGACGACCGGCAACCGCGCGACGGCCACGCCCGCGGCGCCGAAGCGAGCACCGACGGTCAGTGCGGCAGGATCGACGAGCGTCGGCCGCCAGTGCGCTTCGGCCGCGTCTGCAGCCGCCTCGCGCGCGGCCTGCGGGCCGCGGGCCTGGACCGTCTCGAAGGAGGCGACGACGACCTCCGCCCCGGCCTCGTGCAGCGCCGCGACGTGGTCGGCGACGAAGCTGCCCCTGCCACGGGCGTCGAACGACGGGTAGGCCCTCGCGACGACCAGGACGCGGACGGTCACCGGGAGGTGCGCGCCTCCCAGAGTCGGTCGTAGACGCCGAGGAGCCGGGCCGACTCGGTCTCCCAGTTGTAGCGCTCGTGCGCCGCGCGCTGGCAGCGGGCACGCAGGTCGGCCATAGCGTCGGCCGGCAAGGAGATCACCTCGGCCAGCGCAGCGCTCACGAGTTCGGGACGGGTCGGATCGCAGACGGCGCCGAGTGGTCCGTCCGGGTCATCGATGACGATCGTCCGGCGCTCGGGGAAGTCGCTGCTGACCACGGGCGTGCCGACCGCGATGCTTTCGAACAGCTTGTTCGGCGTCGAGAGCCGTTCGTTCTCGGTCCGTGGCTGGTTCGGCATCGCGCTCACGTCCGCGGACGCGACGCGTTCGAGCAGATCGTCGGGCGGCACGGCCGGCAATACGTGGATACGGCCCCGGAAGCGCGGTTCCGCTGCCAGCGTCCGCAGCGACGCCTCGAGCGGTCCGAACCCGAGCAGGACGAGGTGCGCGTCCTCAAGCCGCCGGTCGATCATCGCCTCGGCGAGGATCTCAAGACCGCGGTCGCGCTGGAAGCCACCGTGGTACAGGACGACGGGAGCACCTGCCGGGATCCCCGCCGACGGCCGAAGGAGGTCGGCTCGGGCGCTCCGTGTCGGCTGCCGCGGCGGGGCGTTCCGCACGATCGTCGCTGGCGGGGCGCCGTACCGTTCCTGCAGCCGCTCCGAGATCGAGTCGTTGACCGTGATCACGGCGTTGACCTTTCGGATGAGGCTGTGCTCGAATCGGCGCAGGACACGGCGGGCGAACCACGGCTGGCGCGCCTCGATCCCCGCGTCGAGGAACAGCTCGTGGGAGTCATAGATCACGACAGAACCGCGATGCCGGCGCGCGGCGTCGACGGCGGCCGGCAGCCCGGTCAGGTCGTGACCGTGATAGACATCGGCGGCGGGCGCGGCCTGCGCGGCGGCGCGTGCCCAGCCCATGACGGAATACCGCCACCACGCCAGATGGTCCCAGGCGTCGTCCTGGCCGATCGGTCGCGATTCTGGCCGGTGGCCCGCCGCGTAGCGGACACGCTGGACGATCGCATACGGAAGGACGATCGTTCCGGCGCCAAGGAGGCCCGCGGCGCGCCGGACGCCACGTGGGCCGGAGCGAACGGCTGCCACCGCACTCCGGGGCACCCCTCGGACCCACCGCCACGGGAAGTTCCGCATCGCCTGCCAGCGCTTGCGCCAGTCGCCCGGATACGGGACCCGGACGATGACCACGCCGTCGCGGACCTCGCGGTCGGGCGGCGCTTTGCTGCCGCCCGTCTGGAGCGCCACGATCGTCGTGACCCAGCCGGCCCGACAGAGCGTGTCCGCCTCGCGCAGCACGCGCACATCGGTCGTGCACGCGTTCCGGACGAACATGACGATCCGGCGCTCGCCCGTGTCCGCGGGGGCGCCGGCTGCCGTCACCAGGGTCGGCCCGTCAGTCGGCCGTATTCCCGGAACAGGACGTCGACCTGCCGCTCCCAGTTATAGGTCGCGTGCGCAGCGTCGAGCGCGCGTCGACGTCGTGCCGCCCGTTCCTCCGGCGAGGCATCGAGGATCTCGCGGCACGCCGCCGCGATCGCGCCGGGGTCGGTGGGGTCGACGACAAGGCCGACTCCCGTCTCCCGGACGATCGGAGCCATACCGGGCAGATCACTCGCAACGACCGGGACACCGGCTGCCATGGCTTCGAAGAGCTTGTTCGGTGTCGTCAGGCGGTGGTTCAGCGTCGTCGGCTGGATCGGCATCGCGACGACGTCGGCCGAGGCGACCCACGACAGGAGCTCGGCCGGGGGGACCGCGGGCATGATCCGCACGCGATCCCGCAACTCGAGCGAGGCCGCCTGCTCGCGATACGCCGCCTCCTGGAGCCCGTAACCCATCAACACGAGCGTCGCATCCTCGATCGATCGGATCGCCTCGAACAGCTGCTCGATGCCCCGGTCGAGTGAAAAGCCGCCCTGATAGAGGACCACGCGGGTCGAGGGAGGCAAGCCGAGATGGTCATGGAACCGGCGCTCGGGTGGCTCGGGGGGCGTGAACCGGTACGAGCAGTTGAGGACGACGAGCGGCTTCGGCACGCCGAAACGCGACGCCATCACCTCGGCGTAGGGCTCGTTCACCGTGACGACCCGGTCGGCGCGGCGCGCCCACCGTTTCTCTGCTCGGGCGATGACCCATCGGACCGGACCCCTCATCCGTGCCAGATTGGCGGCGTCCATGTAGATGTCGCGGGCATCGTAGATGACCCGAGGGCGCCGGGGCTGGCGGTCGGCGATCGCGTGGGCGACCGGGATGCCCATGTACGCCATGCCGTGGATAAGGTCCGCCGGCGGCGCGACCTCGCGAGCGTGACGCGAATGGGACCGGATCGTGAGCAGGATCGCCCACTGCCGGATCATCCGGCCAGCGAGACGACGGATCGGCCGAAGCAGCAGGCCACCAGGTGGCCGTGCCGGACGGGTGGCCGCGCCTCGGCGGCCGGCGTCCCCGACGAGGATGGTCGGCCCCCCGCTCGCTCCTTCCGGGGCGGCGATGTCATCGGCGTCGTCTTCGTCGTCCGGGCTTTGCCCTGGCCCGACGTCGTAGCCATCGCGGTCGCCCATCCGGACGACCTTCCGGGCGACGTCGCGACCGGGGAGTGCCTCACCGGGGTCGGTCCGGATGCGGATGATCTCGTACCCGGCCGGGTCGATCTCCCGCTTGGGCAGACCGGCTTTCCATCGAGCGAGGACCGTGACCGTATGACCGCGCGCGATGGCGGCCGTTGCGATCCGGTAGGTCCGGCTGTCGAACTCGCCTGTCGATGGGAGCACGAGCAGGAGTCGCTGCGGTACGGGCTGCGTCCCGATCGGCGCTTCTGCCGCGTCGGGGGCCGTCTCCGCCGTCATCCGGCTCCAGCCAGCGTATCGACGATCGCATCGACCGCACCGGCCGGCTCCACGCGGACGTCGGCAGCTCGCCGTTCCGCGTCTGCTCGCGATCCGTCAAGCGGGGCGAGCCGGTCGAGCTCCCGCTGTGCGCGGTCGGCGTCGAGGCCGACCACGACCATCGAACCACCCGACCCTGCCACGGCCTCCACCCACTCGGTCGTACCGCGAAGCACGAGGCACGGGACGTGCAACCACGCCGCCTCGCGCTGGACGCCGCCTGAGTCGGTCACGACCGCGGCAGCATGAAGCTGGAGACCGAGCGTGGTCCGATAGCCCTGTGGCTCCATGACGCGAACATCCCGTGACAGGCGGATACCGGCGGCATCGAGCGCCGCCCGCGTGCCGGGATGCAGTGCGAGGACGACGGGACGATCCGCTGTCGCGATGCGGGCAAGGAGCGCGGCCCAGGCCTCCATGGCGGCCCGTTCCCGGTTCTCGGCACGATGGATCGTGGCGAGGATGTAGCCACCGGGAAGGAGACCGCCGCCGACGCCCTCGAGGACCGCCCGATCGCGGACCTCGGAGCCCATCCGCGCCACGAGGTCCTGCAGCACGTCGCCGACCTGGACGACGCCGTCGACGATCCCCTCGGTCCGGAGGTTCGCCACCGCGGCCGGCGTCGGTGCGAACAACCACCGCGACAGGTGGTCGGCGACCACGCGGTTGATCTCCTCGGGCATCCGCCGGTCGAACGAGCGCAGCCCGGCCTCGACGTGCGCGATCGGGACGCCGTGCTTGGCGGCGACCAGCGCGGCCGCGAGGGTCGTGTTCGTGTCGCCGTACACGAGGACGGCGTCCGGCGGGGCGCCGCTCAGGATCGGGTCGAGGGCGATCAGCATGCGTCCGGTCTGGTCGGAGCCCGATCCTCCCCCGACGTCGAGATCGTGGTCGGGCGGTCGCAACCCGAGCTCTCGAAAGAACGTCCCCGCCATCGCGTCGTCATAGTGCTGACCGGTGTCGATCAGCTGGGTATCGAACCGCGCGCGCAGAGCCGGCTCCAGCGCCGCCGCCTTGATGAGCTGAGGACGCGTCCCGACGACGCTGACGATGCGCACTAGGTCCGGCTGGCCACCGGGTCGCTCGCGTCGCGACGCTCCGGGACGCCGACGCCGCGGTAGGCGACGTCTGGGCCGAGTCGCGCGGCGAAACTCCCAAGGCTGTTGCGCCCGTCGTACACGAGGCGTAGGTCGGGGAACCAGGCCGGATCGAGCTGGGCCCACGCCGGGTCGGCCGTCTGCGTGACCAACGCGACCACGCCCGGCGTCGTCGTGCCCCAATCCCACGGGGTCGCGTCGAGACGCTCGATCTCCTCGTCGTCGAGGAGCGGGTCGTAGCCGAGGACCCGCGCACCCCTGGCTCGCAGCGCGGCGATCAACGGGATGGCGCGCGAGTACGCGAGCTCCTTGACGCCCTGGCGGTAGGTGATGCCAAGCACGAGCACTGCGTGGCGGGACAGATCGCCGAGGACGCGCTCGAGTTCCGCGACGGCCAGGTCGACTTGCCCGTCGTTCACCTCGCGTGCCCGCGCGACGATCGATAGCTCGGGCGCCCGATCAAGCAGGAAGTGCGGGTAGACCGGGATGCAATGGCCGCCCACACCGATCCCGGGTTGGTGGATGTGGCTGTACGGCTGGCTGTTGGCGGCGTCGATCACCTCGGTGATGTCGACGCCGATCCGGTCGGCGTACCGCGCGAACTCGTTCGCGAGCGCGATGTTCACGTCGCGGTACGTCGTGTCGGCAAGCTTCGAGAACTCGGCGGCTTCGGCCGAGGACATCGCGACGACCTCGGCATCGAGCACGCTCTCGTAGAACGCGGCGGCGAGCGCGGTCGACGCGTCATCAAGCCCACCGACGAGCTTCGGGTAGGTGGCGAGGTTCGCAAGGGCGGCGCCGCTGTAGAGGCGCTCCGGCGAGAAGGCGACGTTGATCCGCTCGGTACCGTCGCCGGTCGCCGGCAGCCCGCTCGCGGCCTGGAGCCGTGGCGCGTACCGCTCGCGCGTGTCGCCGACGGGGAGGGTGGTCTCGAAGATGACGAGCGAGCTTGGGTGAATGCCGGGCGCGATCGATGCCACCGCCGCGTCCATCCAGCCGTGATCCGGGCGGTGTGTGGCGTCGAGCATCACCGGGACGATGAGCACGACGACGTCTGCGGCCCGCGCGGCCTCAGCACCGTCGGTCGTGGCCAGCAGCCGTCCGGCGGTGTGGGCCCGCTCCACGAGCTCGCCGACCCCCGGCTCCTCGCCGATATGGGACCGGCCCTCGTTGATCGACGCGACGACGCGCTCGTCGATGTCGACCGCGATGACGTTCCAGCCGTGATCCGCGAACTGGGCCGCCAGCGGCAGCCCCATCTTGCCCGCACCGACGACCCCGACCGTCCCGGCCGTGCCCGCGTCACCGGCCCACGGCGAGACCTGGCGCGGCGTGCTGTGGCGGCAGGGCGCAGGGGCAAGCTGTATGGACCCGCCGACGACGCTCGAGGTGACCGACGGACGACGCGACGGGCTCACGCGGACACCAGCTCGATCGAACGGTGCTCGCGCGCGGCCGTCAGCAGCGCATGTGCGAGCGTGACCGCCCAGCGACCGTCCTCGCCGTCCACGACCGGCCGGCCGCCCGACCGGACGATCTCGAGAAACGAGTTGAGCTCGTTGGCGAGTGGTTCGGCGTTCGGCACGGGCAATTCGACCTCGGCGCCGGCGAACGTGGGTGCATAGCCGCCGATAAGCCGCGGATTCGTCGTGTCCGACGCGTGCGTGAACGTGAGCCGCTGCGTGAGGTAGTCGAGCTCGAACATGCCCTCCTCGCCCACGACGGCGAGCTGGCGACGCTTGGCCGGCGTGAGCCAGTCGACATCGAGCATGCCGACCGTGCCTGACGGGAAGGCCATGAGCCCGAACAGGAGATCCTCGTGGTCGGCGTGGATCCGCTGCGCCGTCTCGGCGTAGACGCGGACCGGCCGCTCCCGGGCGATCCACGACAGGATGTCGACGTCGTGCGTCGCGAGGTCGACGGTCACGCCGACGTCGCGGATCCGGGCCGGGAACGGCCCCGCCCGCCGGCTCGTGACCGAGTAGACCGACGAGAGCCAGCCACCCTCGAGGAGCAGGCGGCCGAGTTCGAGCACGGCCGGGTTGAACCGCTCGATGTGACCGACCTGAAGCGGCACACCGCTGCGCGTGGCGGCATCGACGAGGGTTGCCGCTTCGTCAGGCGTCGCGGCAAGCGGCTTCTCGACGAGCGCGGCCACACCGCGTTCGAGCGCTGCCAGCGCGAGCGCAAGGTGCGTCGTCGTCGGTGAGGCGATGACCACGGCGTCGAGGTCGGCTTCGGCGAACAACGCCAACGGTTCGGTAAACCCTTGGGCACCGGTCCCCGAGGTCGCCGTCTCGACAGCCACACGATCCGTGTCGGCGACGGCGACGAGCCGGGTCCCGGACATCGACGAGAGGACGCGCAGATGGTTGCGGCCCATCGATCCGAGACCGACGAGGCCGACGCGGAGGTCGCGGTCCCCGGCCGGGGACCAGGCGGGCGTCATCGAGCGGCCATCTCCTCGCCGACTCGATGGCGGGCGGACGCAGCACGGACCGCATCGATCACCGTCGCCTGATCGCTCTTGGCGAGGCCGGGATACATCGGCAGCGACACGGACCGGCGGGCGGCACGGTCGGTCATGGGCAGATCCGCCTGGATCCCGCGCTCGACGATGTACTGCTGGCGATGGATCGGGATGGGATAGAAGATGCCGGTCCCGATCCCGGCCTCCTTCAGGTCGCCGACCACCGCGTCGCGCTCATCGCCGACGTCGACCGTGTACTGGTGGTACACGTGCGTGCGGTCATCGGGCACGACCGGCACCGTGATCCCCGAACCGGCGAAGCCCTCGTCGTAGCGTCGGGCGATCTCGCGGCGCTTCTCGGTGTTGCGCTCGAGCTTGCCGAGCTGGGCCAGACCGATCGCGGCCGCCATGTCGGTGAGCCGGTAGTTGTAGCCGAGCGCCTCATGGTGGTAGCGCTCGCGCATGCCCTGGTTCCGGTACAGCCGGATCCAGTCGGCGAGCCGATCGTCGTTCGTGGTGATGAGCCCGCCCTCGCCGGTCATCATGTTCTTCGTGGCGTAGAGGCTGAATGCGCCGTGGCCGAAGCTGCCGACGCGCCGACCCTCGAACGTCGCGCCGTGCGCCTGACAGGCGTCCTCGACGATCGCGAGCCCGTGGCGTTCGGCGACCTCGGCGATCGCGGCCATATCGGCCGGAAGGCCGAATAGGTGGACCGGGCAGATCGCCTTGGTCCGAGGTGTGATCGCCGCCTCGATCCGATCCGTGTCGATCACGTAGGTGTCGGGTTCGATGTCGACGAACACGGGCATCGCCCCGGTCGACAGCACGGCGCTGCCGGTCGCGTTGAACGAGTGACTGACGGTGATGACCTCGTCGCCGGGACCGAGACCGAGCCCGGCGTAGATCACCATCAGCGCCACCGTCCCGTTCGTCACAGCGATCGCGTGACGGACGCCGACGTACTCGGCCCAGCGTGCTTCGAGCTCGGCGACCTTCGGCCCCTGAGCGACCATCCCGCTGCGGAGGATGTCGGTGACGGCGGCGATCTCCTCTTCGCCGATATCGGGGCGGACGAGGGGGATCATGCTGGCGCTCCTTGCTCGATGACGGGACCCGAGCGCTCCGCCAGGGTCTCTCCGTCGGGGACGTAGGTGTACGTCCGGCCGCACGACGGACACGAAAGTGCGTCGTCATCGCGCTCCTGCAGGCGCGCGCCGCAGGCGCACACCCAGCCGATCCGACGAGCCGGATTGCCGACGACGAGCGCATGTCCGGGCACCGTCCGCGTGACGACCGCCCCGGCGCCGACCATCGCGTACGGGCCGACGTCACAGCCGGCGACCACGATGGCCCCTGCGCCGATCGACGCACCGTCGGCGAGGTGGATGGGGGTCACGCTCCAGTCAGCGGCACGTGCCAGCTGACCGGTCGCCGTGACGGCTCGCGGCGTCCGGTCGTTCGTGAGGATCGCACCCGGCCCGATGAACACGCTGTCCCCGACCGTCACGCCGTGGTAGACGAGTGCGCCGTTCTGCACCTTCACGCGGTCGCCGAGGACGACGCCCTCATCGATGAACGCGTCACGGCCGATGATCGCGTCCGCTCCGATCGTGGCTCCGACACGGATCTGCGCGCGATGCCACACCGCTGTGCGTGGCCCGATGGCGACGGCGTCCTCGAGATCCGCACTCGGGTGGATCCGGGCGCTCGGGTCGATCATGGGCAGGTGGGCTCCTCCTCGGGCTCGCACGCGCGCGTGTACGCACGACGGGATGCCGAGTATATCCGAGGGTCTCCGGCGGCCCGACCAGCGCGAACGTCGTCGCCGGGGAGGGACTCGGCGACCGAGATCAGCGCCGCCGAAGGATCCTCGCAACGACGGCGAACGCCGCGCCGAACGCGAGCGCCCCCCGCCAGTCGAGTAACGGCCTGACGGACCCCTCGACGCGATCGGCGATGAGGACCCCGATGATGCTCGGCTGACGGATGGTGGCCTTCTCGGCGAGCACGCCCATGACGAGCGACTGGTCGATCGTGATGTCGCGGCCGCCCACCAAGTTCGTCGCGGACTGCACGACACGCGTCTCGCCGCCGATCGCCGCGACGGCGAAACCCCGATCGATCGATACCGTCCCGCCCTGGGCGAGCACGATGCCGCCGTTCGTGACCGCGATATCGGTCGCCGTCGCCCGGACGATCCCACCCTGCTGGACGTCGATCGCGTCGGCGGTCGCCGTGGTGATCCCGCCCTCGCTCAAGCGGATCGAGCCGGCGTGCGCGTCCCGGATGCCGCCCTCGGTCATCTCGATCCGGTCTGCCGGCGTCGGCTCCGCCGTTCCCTGCTCGCCGCCGTCATTCGTCGACCTCCTGCTGGCCATGCGGCGAGCGTAATGCGAGCGGCCCTCTTGCGTCGATGGTCTATCCTGCCCGCGGTCCGACGACGGCGCGTTGCGCGACGCGGATGCTGGGGTGTTCGAGGGGACACGTGGCTACTCGGCCGGCTGCACGGGGAAGATCGGTCCTGGTGATGGCGCTGGGGCTCGCCGCGGTAGGTGGCGTCGCCCTCGGCGTGCTGGCGGCCGTCGCCGCAGGTCCGAAGCCGACCACGCCAGTCGCCGCGACATCATCGCCATCGCCGAGCGCTACGGCCAGTGCATCGCCGTCTGGGTCCGGCTCGGCCTCCCCCTCGGCGACGCCATCGCCGAACCCGACACCGTCCCCGACCGCCACGCCGACCCCCGCTCCAGCCCTAGTCCCCGCGCCGCTCACCGGACGTCCCGTCTCGCCGGCCGTCGCGAAGCGGCACGTCGTCGCGGTGATGATCGACGACCATCCCGACGCGCGTCCCCAATCCGGGTTCAACGACGCGTCGGTCGTGTGGCAGGCGCCCGCCGAGGGCGGTATCCCGCGCTACATGCTGTGGTTCCAGGATGCGGTCCCGCCCTCGGTCGGACCCGTCCGCAGCGCCCGGCTGTACTTCCTCGCATGGGCCGCCGAGTGGAACGCCGTCTACGCCCACGTCGGCGGGTCGCCCCAGGCGATGAAGCTGCTACGCGAGCAGGGTCAGGGCCAGCTGATCTACAACGCCGACGAGTTCCGGTGGGGCGGTGTCTATTTCCATCGGACGAAGGATCGATTCGCGCCGCACAACGTGTACACGAGCGGCAAGGAGCTGTACACGTTGTCGCGCCGGCTCGGGGCGAAGAGCAAGACGATGAAGCCGGCGTGGCGGTTCGCGCCGGACAACCACATCCTCCTGCGACCCGAGGGCGGGACGATCACCACGGTCTATCCGTGGAACACGATCACGTACCGCTACGACCGGAAGTCCAATACGTACCGCCGCTCGGTCTCCGGCGAGAAGCGGCAGACGGATCGCGGCCGAAAGGAGTTCGTCGCTCCGAAGAACGTCATCGTCATGGTGATGTCGTTCGGAGCGCTCAACGACGGCAGCAAGAAGCATCGGCTGGAAGCGCAGTTCATCGGCCGTGGCCCCGCCTGGGTCAGTACCAACGGAATGACCGTCAAGGGCACGTGGCGCAAGACATCGATGAAGTCGCCCACGCGCTTCTTCGACGCCCGGGGCAACCCCATCACGCTGACCGTCGGTCAGACGTTCATCCAGGTCATGCCCCGGGGATCGAAGATCACGATCAAGGACGGCAAGGTCCCGAAGCCGGTCCCGACGCTCCAGCAGCGCAGGTCGGAGCGACTCTGAACGACGCCACCCGGACCGCCAGCGCCCGTCAGCGGCGGATGGCGACCTCGGCGTAGATCCGGCGGACGTCGGCAGCGACGTCGGCCCACGTCCGAGTCGGGTGGCCCGCGCGATCTCGCGCCGCTTCGGCGATCCCGGCGCGAACGGCACCGTCGCCCCACGCCACGGTGAGCGCCGCGGCGAGGCGCTCCGCGTCACGCGGCTCGACGAGGATGCCCGCCGATCCGACGATGTCCGGGAGGGCGCCCACCGCCGACGCGACGACCGGGACCCCGGCAGCGAGCGCGTCAAGGGCGGCGAGGCCCGTCGACTCGGTCGTCATCGGCAGGACCACGGCGCGCGACGCAGCGACGACCGCCGCAGTCTCGTCGGGCGGTAGCGCTGGCGCGTAAGCGAGGTGCGCGCCGGCCTCGTGGCGTGCCGCGACACGCGCCAGCGCGGCGCGATCGTCCGGCGTCGCGTCGACGACGAGGACGCGCGGCGGCCAGGGCGCATCGACCGCGAGATCGTGCGGACGGGCGGTCCGCGCCAGTTTGGTAAGCGCCGCCATCAGGGTCATGGCGTCGTGACGGACGTCGTAGCGTCCCGGGTACACGAGATACCGCTCGCCGAGCCCCAGGCGCTCGGTGAGGCGACGGGCCTCGTCCCTTCGGCCGCCGAGGAGGCCTGGCCCGATGGCATACGGACCCGACGCCGCGAGCGGGACGACCCGGACCCGATCGCGGCGCAGATGGAGGAGGCGTCGCGCCGCGTCGGCGACAGCGTCCGTCCCGACCAGGACGGCGGCCGCGTCGCGGAGCAGCTGACCGCGGAGCCGCTGCCCGAACCGGGAGGCAGCCGTGCGCTGGAACGCGTCGGGAAACTGCCACGGGGCGAGGTCGAGCACGGTCGCGACCGTCGGCAGGCGTGACGCGATCGGCAACCCGCCACCCGCGGTGTGGTACACCGCACCGGCCGCGCCGCTGTGGACGGCACGCCAGGCGGCGCCGAGCGATGCGCCGCGGAGCAGGAACGGGTCGATCGTGAGAGCGGCGGACCGCAGCAGCCGGCTCGGCGGCAGCAGTCGGCGCCCGACGACCTCGAGGTTGCTGAAGCGCGCCGTAGGGTCGTCCTCGTCGCTCGCGAGCAGGAACGCGAACGACTCGCCTGGCAGCGGGGCGGCGTTGAATGCCGTCAACAGCCCTTCGAGATACGCGGCGGTGCGCGGCGCGCGCATCGGCTCCTGGAGCGCGCGAACGTCAAGCACGATGCGGACGCCCGGCGGGCGAGGCGCTGCTTCGGTCGCCTGGCCGAGGGTCACGTCGTCTTGCCGAGGGTCACGTCGTCTGGCCGAGGGTCACGTCGCCTGGCGCCGCTCCCGCCAGCGGCCGCGCAGGTCCTCGAGCCGGAGCTGGACGACGACGACGAGGGCCTCGACCACGATCCGGCGCGACATCTTGCTCTGGCCGACGCGGCGGTCCCGGAACGTGATCGGGATCTCGCGGATGCGAGCACCGAGGCGGCTGGCACGGAACGTCATCTCGATCTGGAACACGTAGCCGCCGGCGTGGACGCCGTCGAACGGCACCGCCGCGAGGGTCGAGGACCGCCACGCCTTGAACCCGCCGGTCAGGTCGTTGAGCCCAAGGCCAAGGACGGTCCGGGCGAACAGCGAGCCGCCGCGCGAGATCAGCCGACGCCCGACGCCCCAGTCGACGACGCCGCCACCGGGGGTGTAGCGCGAACCGATCACGAGGTCCGCGGACCCGTCGCTGATGGGCGCGATGAGTGCCGGGAGGACACCCGGGTCGTGACTGAAGTCAGCATCCATCTGGACGACCACCGATGCGCCACTCTCGAGCGCGATCGCGAACCCGTCGAGGTACGCCCGGCCCAGGCCCTGCTTCGCCGCGCGGTGCCGGACACGGATGCGGGGGTGACGGCCAGCGAGCTCATCCGCGATGCGCCCCGTGCCATCGGGCGAGTCGTCGTCGACGACGAGGATGTGAGCCTCGGGCAGCGCAAGCAGGATCGCCGCCGTGATCGGCCCGACGTTGTCGGCCTCGTCATACGTCGGCACCACGACCCACGTCCCCGCCCCCCGTGCGCGGTCGCCTTCCATCAGCGGCAAGGATACGGGCGGCGCCACGGCGTCAAGGCATTCAATGCGACTGGACCGCGACCGTGCGCGAGTACCACGTGGTGCCGACCCAGCTCGTCGCGTGCACGAGGATCCGATAGGTGCCCGGCGCTGGATAGGCGCCGCTCGACGTCCGCCCGTTCCACGTATACGTGTAGGTTCCCGCGGCCACGGAGGTTCCCGTCCAGACGCGCCTTACGAGCGTGCTGCCGCGGTAGATGCCGACGGTGATGACCGCCGCGCGCCGAACGACGATCGTCGCCCGGCTCCTCTCGCCGGCGCGCGGATCGAACGAACTGTCGCTCCAGGTGGCCGAACGGATCGTCCGATCGACCAGGATCCGGCGCTTCGCGACCGTCCGGTTGCCGGCTGCGTCGCGCCCATCGACCTCGAAGGTGTAGCGCCCGTCGTCCACGACGGCACCCGGTCGCCGTCCGTCCCAGGTCACCGTCCCGCTCGTGCGCGCACCGAATGCCCACGACCGCTGGATGGCGCCCGTGTGGTCGCGCACGCGGACGACACCGTAGATCCGGTCGGGCGACGACCACGACAGCGCAAGCGTGTCGCTGCGCCCGTCGCTGTCAGGGGTCAGGAACGTCCGCGGCGTCGATCCCGCGATGCGTGGTGCTCGAAGGTCGACGACCACGTCGAACGCGCGTTGCGAGCGGTTCGCGGACGCGTCCTCGGCCCACAACGTGATGCGGTAGCGGCCGGGTGCGACGACTGCCGGGACCGAGTCCTTGCCGTTCCAGGTGAACGCGGGGCCCTTGCCGACCACCGTCCCCGTCCGCAGCTTTGGCCCGACGGTCGTGCCCCGCACCGCCTGGACGACGTATCCCCAGCGGACGAGGCCGGTGGCCGTGATCCGGGCCGTGGTCGTATCGCGCGTCCCGTCCCCGTTCGGCGAGAAGGCCGCCGCGCTGACCGAACCGCCGGTGATCGTCGGCGGCACGGAGTCGGTGATGAACTTCGCCCTGAGCATGTTCCACAGCTCGGCCTTCGTACCGTCGTACCCGAGCGCCCAGATGCCTGCGCCGCGCAGCCCGTACGCGTTGACAAGGTCGTACTTGCGTCCGAGCGCCCTCGCGTCGTCGAGGTACAGCTGGCGATACGGGTTCACGCACCCGTACGTCGTGGTGCAGTTCTGTCGTCGATAGACGGTCCACGCGACGGCCTCGGTCGTGTCGTATTGCTTGCCGTGCGCCGTGAAGTACGGCAGCGCGTTCACGTAGGTCACAGACGCCGACGCTCCATACCTCGTCCCGCTGATGTTGCGAGCGTGGACGAGGTTGGTGGCCGTGGACCACGCGCGGCCGTAATAGGGCACGCCAAGGATCAGCCGCGACGGCGAGACGCGCCTCGCATAGGCGGCGATCGTGTCGCGGATGTCGTAGCCGCCGCTCGTGAGTGGCGCCACGCTGCCGACCGGGCTGCTCGAGGCCGTCCGGTAGTCGTAGCCCATGATGAACATCGCGTCGGCACCCGAGGCGACCGCACGCTCGATCGGGTAGTTCCCGATCCGACCGAGGGTGTCGAATGTGATCTGGTACCCCCGGGAGATCGCGTCGAGCTTCGTCCGGATCTGCTTGATCAGCGCGACGAACTCGCCTTCCATCCCCGAAACGAGCGGTTCGAGATCGAGATTGACGCCGTCGGCGCCGCGGTCCCGGATGGCTGCCGCGATCTGCCGGGCGAGCCGGTCGCGCGCCGCCCAACTGGTGAGCAGCGCCTTCTGTCGCGCGCGCCCCGACGAGTTCCAGGCGAAGCTTTGGACGGTCAAGACGACGCGCGTCCGCGTCGCGTGGGCCTCATTGATGATCGAGGTCATCGCCGAACTGGTCCAGCCGGACCATCCCGTCGTCATCGTGCCGTCGCTGTTGCGCTTCTGCAGGTTGCCGGCACCATCGGCGCCGATGCCGAAGTAGGCGATCGTCGAGATCTTGTCGTACTGGATCCGCAGCGAGCTGCTGTTGACCTGCCAGTAGGGCAGGAACCCGAAGACCTCGCGTCGGAGCGCACCCGGATCGACACGCGCCTGCGGTTCGAGGACGCCGTCCGGCGACGTCGTCGGCGCCGATGCGATCGTGGGCCGCGCATCGATGACGCGCGACGGCTCGGCGACGGGCTGGTCGACGATCGGGGTTGCCGGCGCCAGGCGGTTGCGCATCGCCGCGCCATCCAGACGTCCCGCAGGCAACGCTCGAGCCTTCACTCCGCCGACCGTCCACCGATCGGTCGCCCGAGGGCGGAACGGGACGGTCACACGGCCGCCGGCCTTGAAGGCGATCCGGTCATGTTCGTGAGCCTTCGCCTCTTCCCACTGGATCGTCGGCTGGAGCCCGCTAGCTGCGTCGACCGGGGCCTCCGTGGTCGGCCCTGCCGCGGCGGTCGCAATCGTTGCGGCCGCCGCCGGCGGCACCTGCGCGATCAGCAGAACGACGAAGGCACCCGTGATGAGGAGGCGTCGGGCTGACCGGTGCGACGAGCGCGGCGACGTGACGGGCAAGACGTACCTCTGTTTCTGGACCGCGAACGTACGCGTCCGCGGCTCCGGCGGACAAGGCTCCGAAGGTCCCGAGACGGACCGGTACGGTGCGGTCCGGTGCGCTGTGCGCGGGTCCCTAGCGGAGTGGGACCGAGAGGGTGGTCGCCTGCCAGCGGCCGGCGGAATCCGCGGCCTTCACCGTGAGCCTCGCGGTGCCGGCCGATCCGCCCGTTCGCATCGTGAGCCGCGCGGTATACGTGCCCGCCGACGTTCGCGTCAGCGTCGCGGCCCAGGTCGCGACGCCAGGCTGCGAGACATGGACGCGAGGCGCGGTCGAGAGCGCCTCCGCCGAGGTCACACTGATCGTGATCGACCGTCCGCGGGTCGCGGTCGACGCCGACGGTCGGATGCCGAACGCGTTCATCTCGAAAGCAACGGATTGGACCGCAGTCAGCGTCCCGTCCGTCGCCGACACGACCGACGTGTAGCGGCCGGTCGGCAGCATCGCGCCGGCGTCGTTCAGTCCATACCAGGCGACGGCCGTCGTCCCGGCGGGCGTCTCGGCAGCGTCGAGGAGCCTGGCGACCACCGCGCCCGGCGCGTTCCGGATCGTCCACGTGACGGTCGCCCCCCGCTGGAGCGCGAACGACAGACGCGTCCCGGTCGAGAGTGGGTCCCGGTCCTGCGGGTAGAAAACCGCCTTCGATGTGGTCACCGAGCCCACGAACGCGGCTACCCTCACGGCCCTGGTGACCGCGGCCCCCGCATTGCCGACCCCGTCCCGCGGGATGAGTCGGACCTCGTATGTCCCATCCGGCACGACCGTCCCGTCGTTGGCCTTGCCATCCCACGCCAGCGCGACGGCCGTCGTCGCGGTCGGGACGCTGAACGAACGAACGAGGGCGCCACCGCTATCGCGGACGTATGCGGCGATGGAGCCGCGCTCGGAAACGACTCCGGCAAAGGCGACGGCTTCGCGAACGCCGTCGCCGTTGGGGGCGATCCACGTGTCGGCGTCCGGGCCAGGTGTGACGCCGTCGAGCGTCGGACCGGTCAGGTCGACCCGCACCGTCCCCGTCTTGTAACTGGCGTTCGACCACGCGTCGGTCGCGTCGATCCGGTAGGAATACGTGCCGTCGGCGACGGGCGCGCCGTCGACCAGCCCGTCCCATCTCGCGAAGGGTTCGGCGCCCTGCCCGGTCTCCTCGTGGAGCGTCGTCCCGGCGCCGTCGCGGAAGCGGACGCGCCAGGCCGCAGGTTCGGATAACGCCGCCCTGATCCCGGTCGCGTCGGATACCCCATCGCCATTCGGGGACAGGACGGGAGCCGCAGGGTCGACGGCGAGGACCCGCGGCGGGACGCTATCGCGCGGGGCCAGATCGGCTGCTCGCATGAAGCCATGGATCGACCCGTCGTCGAGTCGCGCGACCTCGACCAGGGCGACACCACCCGGCCCGGTCTGCGGCGGACGAGCGACCACCGCGAAACGCGCATCGATCGGCTGCGGCGTCGCGGTTTCGCCTCCCCCGCTGATCGCCGCGTCGAGATCCGGCCACAGCGGCGCGTCGGCGACACGGACGGACGCACGCCCCGGGACCTGGAGCGTCGCTGGATCGCGGCTCGTGTCGGCCGTCCCGACGACCATGCTCGTCGTCAGCGTCGGCTGCGTCACGAGCGATCGGTAGAAGCCGCTCGAGGTGCCCTCGGGGTCCATCAGCGCACGGACGCCGCTCGTCCGCGTCGACGTGAAGCTGCTTACGTGACCGTTGTTGTCCGGCGCGGTCCGCCAGAGCTGCTCGATGGTCTGGTCGGTCGTGAAGATCGACCGGATGTAGTCGGCCGGGCCGTGATGCCCGTCGGCGAGGACCGCCTGGGCGTTCGACGCGAGGAAGCCGGCGGCGTAATTGCTGATCCGCTGCCGGGCGACGCTGACGGTCGGCTGAGGCTTGCCTGGCTCCGAGTTGCCCGAGGCGTAGCAGAGGTTGTGGAGCAGGACGATCGCGTTCGGCGCGAGCTCGAGCGACCGCATATACGGCTCGCCGTAGTACTTGTTCTCGTAGTCGGACAGCTTCCCGTTGCCATCGAGGTCGGCGTTCAGGCCCATCCCGTCCTTGGTCGTGTACTGCGGGTCGTACGTGTACGGACTCGGCCAACCGTTGCCGTGGCCGAAATAGATCAGCACCGACGCGCCGACCGCTGCGGCCTTGACCCGGGACCACGTCGCGTTCGGGCTGTAGACCCGGACGACATTCGGCGTGTACTTCATGGCCTCGGCATACGCCGCGTCGGCGTACTTGCGATACGTCGGCGTGGTCCCGTGGGTGGCCCCGACCACGATCACGACCTTCGCGGGAGTGCGCGGGGTCGCGGCGTGAGTTGCCGGTGCGTTGCCGAGCGCGGCCGACATTCCAGCGAGCGCGAGCGTGGCGATGGCGAGGGGTCGACGCACGGGGGCTCCGCTGTCATGGGGGTGACGGACCGCTAGAGCGTCGCGGCCACGAGTGGGGCGCTCCATCGCAGCAAGGTCCGCTCCGGTCTAGCCACATCGGAGCGCTGTGATGGGACGTGCGGTGGAACCCGGTGCCGTCCGGTGAGGTCGCCTCGGTCAGTCGCCAGCGCGGAGCCGTGCGACCAGCTCCCACAGCGAAGGATTCGAGCGGTCACGGTCGGAGAGGATCGGTTGCCCGTCTGGCGTCGGGGCGGGGAGCGGCCACGGGACCGCCGCGAGCGGGTCGTCCCACGCAAAGCCGCGCTCATCGCTGCCGTCGTACTCGGTGGTCACGAGGTAGACGAGCTCGACGGGCTCGAGCGCCATGAACCCATGCGCGACGCCGGCCGGGATCTGGACCCAATCGTCCGGACCCAGCACACGTGTCTCGAGGCCCGGCGCGTCACCACCGGCGAGCATCGGGCGCGTGTCGACCAGCGCGATGAACGCCCGACCCGATCCGACCACCCAGCGGTCGAGCTGACGGCGGTGGAGGTGCAGGCCACGCACCACACCCGCGGACGACGTCGACAGATTCGCCTGGACGAAGCTCGGTGCCGAGCCTCGGGCAGCACCGGCATCGTCCGCACGGATGGGACCGACCGTCGAGGCGCGCCACAGCTCACGGAACGCACCGCGCTCGTCAGCGTGGCGCTCCACCGTCCCGAAACGTACGCCGGGGATCGGCTCGGATGGTCGCTCCGTCATCGCGCCGCTGCGGGACGCTGCCGGCGCAGCATCGGAACGTAGTCGGCGAGCGCGATCTCCCACGGCCGCATCGGCTCGCCGCTCGGTGGCATGGTCGGTTCGAGGACACCCCAGCGCGGCGGCGGCGATGCGCGCTCCCACGTCGATGCGCTGACCTGCTCGATCTCGATGGCCAAGCCGAGTTGGCGGAACAGCTCACGGGCCCAGGATGCGCGGGTCGCGACACCCGTGTTTACGAAGTGGTGGACGCCGCTCGCCGCTGCCGCCTCGCCGCTGGCGATCAGGTCCACGATGGCCTCGGCGAGATCCTGGCTGTAGGTCGGCGAACCGTATTCGTCGCCGACGACCTTCAACGGCTCGCCGGCCGCGCGGGCGCGCTCCGCGGCCGCCAGGATCTTCTCCGGGAAGTCGTCACCCGGCGGTCCGTAGAGCCACGACGCCCGCACGATCGATAGCCGCGCTGATGCCCCTGCGTACGCCACCTGGGCGGCGTCCTCACCGGCGAGCTTCGACGCGCCGTAGGGATTCGCGGGCGAGGGCCGGTCGTTGGGTCGATAGCCTCGGTCATGCGGTCGGCGCCCGTCGAAGACCTCGTTCGTGCTGATCTGGACGAGATCTATGCCACGCGCTGCGGTCGCCTCGGCGAGCACACCGACGGCGACCGCGTTGCGCCGCATGGCGAGCTCCGGATCGAGGGCGCATCCGTCGACGTCGGTCCATGCAGCGGCATTGACGACCACCTCCGGTCGGTCGCGATCGAGCAGCCGTCCGATCGATCCCGGAGCGTCGAGGTCGAAGTCGGCGCGCGTCCAGGCGATCGGACCGGCGGGGCCGGTGAACGGCGCATCGCCGAGAGCGCTGACGAGCGCGCTCCCCAGGCGACCGGCGGCCCCCGTTATCGCGACCCGCATCAGCGGGCGGACCGCAGACGCGACCCGTACTGCCGCTCGTAGTAGGCATCCCAATCGCCGGAGCGTGCCGCTCGCCACCACGGCTCGTTCGCCACGAACCAGTCGACGGTCTGTGCCAGCCCATCCTCGAACGACGTTCGCGGCTGCCATCCGAGCTGCGCGAGACGTCCCCCGTCCATGGCATAGCGCCGGTCGTGCCCCGGTCGGTCGTCGACGTGGCGGACGAGCGACCACGGCTTGCCGAGCCGGTCGAGCAGCAGGCGCACGACGTCGCGGTTGGCCATCTCGACCCCGCCCGGAACGTTGTACGTCTCGCCGCTGACGCCATGCCGCAGCACGTGGTCGATCGCGGCCGCGTGATCAGACACGTACAGCCAGTCGCGACGCTGGAGTCCGTCACCGTAGAGCGGCAGCGGCTGGTCGTCGATCGCGTTGGTGACGAACAGCGGGATGAGCTTCTCAGGGTGGTGATAGGGACCGTAGGTGTTCGAGCCGCGGGTCACGACGGCATCGACGCCATGCGTGACGACGTAACTTCGGACCAGCAGCTCGCCGGCCGCCTTGGCCGCCGCGTACGGCGACCTCGGAAGCAGTGGGTCGTCCTCCCGTGAATGCCCCGTCTCGACCGAGCCGTACACCTCGTCCGTCGAAACCTGCAGGAAGCGCGGCGACCGCGGCCCGGCGCGCACGGCCTCCAGCAGCACGTGGACACCGATGACGCCCGTTCGGAGGAAGGCCTCGGGATCGAGGATCGACCGGTCGACGTGCGATTCCGCCGCGAAGTTGACGACCGCATCAGCATCGGCGACCAGCGGCGCGGTGACGTCGGCGTCGGCGATATCACCGTGGACGAAGTGCAGGCGAGCGGCCATCTCGGTGTCGTCGCGGACGGGCGCGAGGTTCGCCTCGTTGCCGGCGTAGGTCAGCTTGTCGAGGACCGTGATCTCGGTCCCGTCCCGGCGAGCGAGAACCTGGCGGACGTAACACGAGCCGATGAAACCAGCCCCGCCCGTGACCAATAGTCGCTTCGGGTCGATCGCCATCACGCGCGCCGCGCGGCCCTCACCCGAGTGGACGCTCCACCGGCGGCGCGAGGCGGCCCGACGCGTCGTCATCGCGGGCAAGCTCGGCGGCACGCAGCAACGACGGCACCGTCCCCGCGTCGGTCCAGTGGCCCTCGTAGATCCGCGTGAAGAGCCGACCGTCCGGGATGTAGTGGTTCAGGACGTCGGTGATCTCGAACTCGCCGCGCCCCGACGGCGCGAGCCGGTCGATGACGCCGAACGCGTCGGGCCGGAGGAAGTACACCCCGATCGGGATCAGGTCGCTCTTCGGCTGCCGCGGCTTCTCCTCGAAGCCGATCACCCGGCCGTCGGCGTCGAACTCCGCGACACCGAACCGCTCCGGGTCCGGCACGCGGTACAGCAGCGACCCCGCACCGAAGTCACTCGCCTCGAACTCGCGCGCGACGTCGGCGAGCTCCGGTCCGCGCAGGATGTTGTCGCCGAGGACGCAGCAGAACGCCTCGGCGCCGACGAAGTCACGCGCCAGGCCGATCGCCTGCGCGATGCCGTAGGCACCGGCCTGATAGCGGTATGTCAGGTCGAGGCCGAAATGCGACCCGTCGCCGAGCAACTCGACTACGTCACCGACGCTCTTGCCCCCGACGATGACGAGCACCTCGCGGACGCCCATCCCCGCGAGCGTCTCGATCGGGTAGTAGATCATCGGCCGGTCGTAGATCGGCAGCAGGTGCTTGTTGGTGACGATCGTCAGCGGGTACAGCCGGGTCGCCGTCCCGCCGGCAAGCACGATGCCCTTCATGGCGCGGAAGCGTAGCAGCGGCCGGTCGGGACGCCGGGGCTCAGCGCGGGCTGGCGGAGGGACGCGCCGAGGGCAGACACGGCTGTTCGCCCTCTGGCAGCGTCCCGCCACCGCTGCCGGCCGTGCAGTCGACCGGCTGCTCCTCGACCGGTGGCAAGCCACCCTGGTAATCCAGCACGACGAGGACGAACTCGAGCTTGTCGAAGTCGGCCGCCGGCTGGAGGTAGGCGGTCTGGACGACGGCGTTCGCGTCGCGCCGCACGTCGACGACCTGCCCGATCAGGAGGCCCTTCGGATACGGCGACCGCACGCCGCCGCCGAGCTCGATACCGGCCGAGACGACCTCATCGCCGAGCGAGATCTTCTCGCCCGAGTCGATCTGATCCATGACGAGGACGCCGCCGAGCTGCCCGACCACCCGCCCCGCGGCCGAATTCGACACGAGCTGGCCGATGACGGTCGACGAGCCGTCGGTCAGCAGCACGATCGAGGCCGTGTCGGGGCCGACGCTCGTCACGCGTCCGGCGAGTGCACCTCCTCCCGCCACGACGACGTCGCCTTCCTTGATCCCGGCGTTCGACCCCTTGTCGATCGCGATGACCCTCCGGAACTCCGACGAGTCGCGCGAGATGACGGCCGCGGCTGCGGTCTTGTAGTCGAAGCCCGCGCGGAGCTGCAGGAGGTTCGTGAGCTGCTCGTTCTCGCGGGCGATCGCCTGCAGCCGCGTGTTCTCGACGTTGAGCCGCTCGTTTTCCTCGTGCAGCGTCCCGTTGTCGACCCGGAGCCGGTCGATCTCGGCGATCGACGCGCCGATGGACGCGACGGTGCCCGCAACGGAGTCGAGGGCGCCCTGGATCGGGCGGAACGCGAAGCCGACGCCGTTCTGGACCTCGCGCACGTACGGGTTCGACGAGATCGCCATCAGCACGAGGCTCACCGACACGAGGATCGTGAAGGCGATGGTGCGGCGGCGGTTGATGCGGTCGGTGGGGATGGTCGTCATCGGGGAAGTCGAATCATCGGCCGACGGTCAACCGCCGGCCAGTGGGTCAGCGCGGCGGCCGCGAGTAGGTCTCGGCGACGAGGACGCGGTCCATCTCGTCGAGCTCCTCGAGCACGACGCCGGTGCCCCGCGCGACACACGTCAGCGGGTCGTCGGCGATGTGGACGGGCATCTGGGTCGCCTCGGCGATCCGCCGGTCCAGGCCCGCGAGCAGCGCGCCGCCCCCGGCCACGACGATGCCCTGATCCATGATGTCGGCCACGAGCTCGGGCGGTGTCTCCTCGATCGTGTCCTTGACGGTGTCGATGATCTGGGCGACCGACGGCTCGATCGCCTCGCGGATCTGGTCGGCGCCGACCTCGACGCTGCGTGGCAGACCCGTAAGCAGGTCTCGACCCCGGAGGGTGACGCGCTGCGCGTCCCATTCACCCGGGTAGGACGAGCCGATCGCGATCTTGATGTCTTCGGCCGTCCGCTCGCCGAGGAACAGGTTGTACTCGCGCCGCGCGAACGTGACGATGTCCTGGTCCATCTCGTCACCGCCGATGCGGATCGAGCGGCTGACGACGATGCCCCCGAGCGAGATGACGGCCACCTCCGTCGTCCCGCCACCGATGTCGACGATGAGGCTGCCCGACGGCTCGCTGACCGGGAGCCCGGCACCGATCGCGGCAGCCATCGGCTCCTCGATCAGGCGCGCCCATCGAGCACCGGCGTTCAAGGCGGCGTCACGGACCGCGCGCTTCTCGACCTCGGTCACACCCGACGGGATGCCGAGCAGCATCCGGGGTCGCGGGATGAGCCCGATCCGATCGTGGACCCGGTTCACGAAGTACTTGATCATCTGCTCGGTGACGTCGAAGTCGCTGATGACGCCGTCGCGGAGCGGTCGGACCGCGATGATGTTCGCGGGCGTCCGGCCGACCATCCGCTTCGCCTCGGCCCCGATGGCGAGGACACGCTTCGTCTTGGCGTCGATCGCCACGACCGACGGCTCGCTCATCACGATCCCGCGGTCGCGCACATGGACCAGGGTGTTCGCCGTGCCGAGGTCGATGCCGATATCACGCGAAAAGAGGCCGAGCAGGCGGTCGAGCATGTTCCGGGAATGGTCCTCTGGGTCGCCGTGGGGGTCGGGCGCGACGGCAAGCGGCGAGCCAGCGTCAGGGGCCGCGTCGTGCCGGGATAGGCCGTTCTGAGCCCCGTCCAGGGGCCGTTAGGCCGCGCAGTCTACCAGAGGCTCCGTGAACGACCGGCCGCGGTGGACCGGCGCCGGCGGGCGAACCCGGACTCGCGAGAGAGCGGCTATGACCCGATGAGCGAGGCGCAGAACCCGACGACCGTCCCGACGGCCGCGGCGCTGCCGCCCTTCTCGTAGGCGAATGGGACGAGCGATCCGGTCAGCATCGCGAGCAGGCCCCCGGCGGCGATGGCCGCGGCGCGTGCCCCCGTCACGGTATCGATGTTCGAGGCCACGATCCAACCGAGGGCGGACGCCACGCCACATGCCACCACGACGGCGCCCCAGATCCCTAGCATCCGGCCGATCCGCCAGCCCGACCCGATCAGGTCGGCCGATGGCGCGAGCGCCTGGGGGATGTTGGACACGAAGACCGCAGCCAGGAACGCGAGGCTGATCGGCACGCCCGCAGCCAACTGGATCCCGAAGATGAGGGACTCCGGGACGCCGTCGACGACGGAGCCCAGGACGATACCCAGTGGACCGCCGGCGCCGTCCTTCCCGAAGCGGCGCTCGATGACGCCATCGGCGACGACGAAGATCGCCGCGCCGACGAGGAACCACAGCGCCACCTCGGTCCCCGTGATGGCCTCGGGCACGAGGTCGAAGGCGACCGCGCCGATCAGCGCACCGGCGCCGACGCCAGCGAGGATGCCCACCGCTCGATCGGGGATTCGCAGCACGAACGGGAGGAGGCCGCTCAGGATGAGCGACGACTGCGCGATAGCGCCAAGGGCGAACGCCTGGATCACAGCCGTCGAAAACTACCCCAAGGCCGCGCCGCCGCCCGAGGGTGTCGGCCGGTCGAACGACACACCGCGATCCCGAAGCGAGACGAACGCGTCGTGACCGATGACGAGGTGGTCGAGCAGGGCGATATCGAGCAGGCGGCCGGCGGCGAGCGCCTCGGACGTGAGGTGCAGGTCGTCGGGGCTCGGCGTCGGGTCGCCCGACGGGTGGTTGTGGACGAGGATCACGCCTGCCGCGTTGAGGCGGACCGCGTCCCGGAACAGTTCGCCGACCCGCACCAGCGACGCCGACACATTCCCCTGGTACACCGTCGCGACGCGCAGGACGTGATTCTTCGTGTCGAGGATGACGACGCGGAGCTCCTCACGCTCGAGACCGCCCATCTGCAGGATCAGCCGGTCGGCGACGTCGCGTGGGCTGCGGATCAGCCACCGCGCCGTCGGCCAGTCGGCGAGGAGCCGGCGCCCGAGCTCGAACGCCGCGACCAGCTGCGCTGCCTTCGCGGCACCGATGCCAGGGATCGCGGCCAGTTCCAGGTCGGTCGCACGGGCGAGCCCGGCCAGCCCGTCGTGGGCGGTCAGGGCGTCGGTCGCTAGTTCGACGGCCGAACGGCCGCGGACGCCGCTGCCCCACAGCAGCGCGATCAACTCGGCGGTCGTGAGCCCTCCCGGACCGCGGAGGGCGAGCCGCTCCCGCGGGCGCTCCGCCTCCGGCAACTCACGGATCGCATGGCCGCGTACGGGCGTTGACGAGGTCGGATCGAGCACGGAAGCCTCGGCTGCAGGACGTCGGGCGTCCCCGCGGCCCGGGCGACGAGAGCCCGCCGATTCCTCCCGCCATCCGGACCTCGAGGACGAGCCGAGACTATCGGGGGAGGCTCACCGCGGACTCACCCGACGATGGTCGGCCGCTTACGCCTACGGTCGCGACGTCCATCCGCTGTCGGCGCGTCTCAGGTCGTCGGGACACCCATCCGAACCGCCACCTCCGCGATGATCAGCAGGATCGCGTTGAACGTCGCGTGGAGCCCGAGCGATGCCCAGATCGTGCCCGTCCGCTGGAACAACCAGCCGAGCGCGAACGCCACAGGTATCCGCCCCACGAACGCCGCGACGGCGACGCCGACGGCCTGGCGGGCGTCGACGCCGGAGATCGTCAGGACGTGGACCACCGCAAAGAAGAGCGCGCCGCGAACGACGCCGCGCCAGCGGCCCATGCCCCGCATCCACGCCGTCGTGGCGAAGCCGCGGAACATCATCTCCTCGCTGATCGGCGCGACGATCGCCCCCGCGACGAGATTGACGACGAACCCGGGCGTGTCGCCGGCGGGCGGAAGCGGGCTTTCCGGCGCGACCGGCAGGAACCGCGTCACGAGCGCGGCGACAGGGACGGTAGCGACGATCACCGGTAGAGCCGTCAGGGCGCCCATTCCCATGTCGCGGAGTGACGGCAACCTCGGGCGCGTGATGCCCATCGCGGTCCATGACAGCGCGCCGCTGTCGACGACGAGCAACCGGATCAGCCCGATGTAGACGAGCGCCTGGAGGAGGACGGACGCGAGCCGTCCGAGCGGACCCTCGACCGGGATCCTCAGCAGGCCGAACAGCAGGCCCGCCACGATCAACAGGACGCCGCTGATCGGGATGCCCGCCAGGAAGACGAGGAACGGCGATGGGCCCGTGTACGGCTGGGCAGCTCGCGCACGTCGCTCGATCGCCTGACCGCCTGCGCCGGCGACCAGACCGATCGACAGGACGACCAATCCGGCGAAGATCAGGAGCGACCCGGCCGTGCCGCTTCCGGACATGACCGCGACGACGATGGCTCCGAGCCCGGCGATCGTCGCGAGCCACCCGAGGACGAAGAGCCCCGGCGCCGCCCGGCCTTCGATCGTGAAGGTCGACGTGCCGAGCCGGGTCGGGCGTTCGGGCGTCGTCATGCCGGCGGACGAGGGCCCGGCGCCGTCTGCTTCAGTGGGATCGGGTGGGACGAACGATGTGTCGGGCGACGAAGCCGAGGGGTCTGGGGACTGCTCGGTCACCGCTCCGGAAGCGGATCCCCCGCGGTCGAGGGACGCTGCTGGCGACCGCCTCGGGACCGCACCGAACGCTGGATCGCCGCCGGTAGCGCCGCCGTCCCGGTCGCCGGTGTGGCGATCCGACCGGTCTGCTCGTTCCCGGCTGGAAGCGGCTGGATCATGCCAGCCGCGACGACGTCACGTCGCTCGAAGTCCTTGCCGCACCACGCGCACAGCGACCAGTCGAGACCGACCAACCTCGAGCAGTTCGGACAGACGCGGTTGAGGCGCGTCCGACACGACGGACAGATGATCCACTCGGCATCGACGCGTCGCTCGCATGTCGGACAGTGCGGGACGGCCTCGACCTCGTTGAGGAGCGCCTCCTCCGCCAGGTTGCGCTCCCACACCTCGCCGATCTTCTCGTGCGGCCGGATGATCTTGTAGACCCAGACCGCGAGGAAGAACAGGAACGGCGTGAAGAGGATGATCCCAGCAGCGACGAGGTACGGCAGGATCGCGTTGTCCGAGCGCTGCTGCATGTCGCGGTACGCCCAGTAGGCGGACGCGATCCACAGCACGACGAGGTAGACGAAGATGAGCCGCCCCGTGATCTGCACGGCCTGGCTGTTGACGATGTCGTCGATCGTCTGGCCGACCGTCTCCAGGATCTGATCCATGCGCCGGGGCCGCCTCCGTAGCGAATTGCTGGTCGGGAGTGTAGCAGGGGACCTCCTGCTTCCCGGCCGTGCCGCGAGATGCGAAGGCCGGTGTCAGACGGGGCGGGACGCCTCGGCGTGACGGTCTGCCACGAGCGCCAGGATGCCCGAGACGACGAGGCCGGCGGCACCGATAGCGGCGATGATGGCACCCGGACCGGCGCCGAGCGACGGCAGCGTCAGGTAGGGCCAAACGAGGCCGAGCAGCAGGGCACCGAGGCCGAGCCCCGCCACGCCGGTCCGGATCCATACAGGGACTTTGTTGTCGATGAGCGCGAGGCCGAGGTCGGCGAGGATCGCAAGCGCGATCAGGAGATGCCACGGACCGGCGATGCCCCATCGCCCGAAGTAGCCCGTGTCCGCCGACCCGATGACGACCTGGCCCCAAGGGAGCAGGAAGCCGACCGCAGCGAATGCCGCGCCGGCGACCGATAGCCACTTGACGAATTCGAGGAGGCGCGTGCGCAGGTCTCCGTCCAGCACCGCGCTGGCTTCGGGGATCGCACCGGCTGCCGCCCCTTCCTCAGCGGCGGTATGACCCGCCCATTCGCGAGCTGGGGCGGAAGGGCCGGCTGGGACAGCCACGGGGGCAGGCGGCAAGTACGCGCCCGGTCCGGCGAAGCCCTCCACGGCCTGTGGCAGCGCTGCCGTGGCCGCGACCGCGACCGGTTGTGGCGCCGCCCACGCGACCGATGCGAGCTCCGGCCCCCAGGCCGCCGGTCCACCGACGTGCGAGGACTCCGCGCCGGATCGCTGCGAAGGTGCTGGCGGGAAGAGCAGGTCGATATCAGGCTCTGGTGTCCATCCCGACTCGACCTCGTCGGGCGATGCGTGAGCGGCAGGGGCGGCGGTCGCAGCCGCCTGACGCAGGCCGGGCCGCGGCATGTAGGCCGGCGTTCGGCCACCGTTTAGGTCCGACGCCGTCCCCCATGGGACGGTCGCCGACTGCGGCGTCCAGGCGGGCAGGTCGTCGGTATCGTCGTCGAGGAGCGCGTTCGTCGAGGGGTCGAGCGCCAGCTGGCCAGCCACGACCGAGTTCATGGGTGCGGATGCCGGCTCGTAGAGGACGTCGGGCACGGTCGGCCGGGCGGCCACCGAACCGACGGCAGACGCCGCCGTGCGGCGACTGCCCGCGACGGACGCCAACAGCTCCCCGCAGGACGGGCATGAGAGCCGTCCGTTCGGGACCTCGGCGGCACATGCGCCGCAGACGATCGACTGCGCCGTCATCCGTTACCTCGTGTACGCCCCGACTCTCCCCACGGGTCGAGGGTGGCTCAGGCTGACAGACGGTCCGAGGCGGTTCTAGTCACCCGACCGGGTGTCGGCGCCTCCCCCGAACGTCCCAGCCGACGCGTGGCCCCTGCTCGCCACGATGACGGTCCAAACCGCGGATCGCCACGCCGTCGTCACGCCGAGGACCACCAGCCCCGCGGCGAACAGACCGACGAACAGGACGAGCAACGCAACGGGACCGAGCGAGATACCACCGCCGGCCAGAGAGGCGCGCAAGCCATCCCAGGTCGTCCCGGTGGCGAGCCCGGTGACGCCGATCGCCGCGACGAGCACCACACCCGACAGCAGCGCGAGCAGGCCCAAGCGCCATGGATCGTGCCGAAGATCCGCCACCGAGCGACGGACGGCGTCGCGGACGCCATTCCCGTCAAGAACGATGAGTCGGGCCGCAAGACCTCCGACGATCTCCCCGAACAGCCACGTGACCAGGATCGCCACGACGACGTCCGGTGCCCCAGCGAGGATCCTGTACCCGATCGGGGTCGCGACGTCGGATGGCACGGTCAGCTCGCCGTAGCCGACCGAGATGAGCCGGAACCCGCTCCACGCGACCGCGACGGCCAGCGGGATGAGTGTGATCGACCGAGCAACGAGGACGCGCCAGATCGCGTGCGGCAAGGGGTCGCGAAGGGAGCCGCCTCCGAGCGCAGCGATCGTCTGGCGCACCGCTTCGACCTCGGTCGCGGCCGCCAGAAGCCCGCCACCGATCAGCCACGCCGCGCCGGCGATCACCGTGAACAGGCCAGCGGTGATCACCTCGTCCGTCCGTCGTCCGAAGGCGATGTCCTCCACGAGGGGCGCGACGACGTTCGCTAACCCGACGGCTGTCGGCAGCACGACGATCGGCGCCAGGACGAGCAACCAGCCACCACGCACAAGGAATCCGACGAGTCCGAGCACCCACGTGAACGGGCGCTCGAGGACAGCGAGCAGGGCTGCGACGGCAGTCGCGCCGATACGCACGGGAGTCCCGACCCTAGGGCCGGTGGAGGGCCTCGACCGAGCGGCGGAACGCGGCGAGGACGGTATCGGCGAGCTCGTTCGCGCGCATCGTCGCGGCGCGCGCCGGCTCGAACCGGAACGCGGCACGGACCGCCAGCGGCGCGCGCCACGTCCGTTCGGGGTCGTCGGGCGGGACGAGCATGCCGACGCGCATCTGGAGTCGACCGCCATCCTCGAGGATGAACCCGGAAAGGGCCCCAGAGAGGGCGGGGCCCAGCCTCGTGAGGGGCGGATCCGCCGGTGGGCCAGAGGCGGGTGCAACGTCACGGAAGCTGACGACGCCGTCGTCGTCGGTGACCCACATCAGCGCCATCCACCAACCGTCGGGGGCCTCGGACGGGCGTGCCATCCCTGCGCGGAGCGCGCGATCGCCGATGTGGACCTCGTGCTCGCGCAGGTACGACGGTCCGGGCGGTGGGAGTCGATCGGGCACGGCCGCAAGTCTACGCGGCCGTCAGGATCAGGCTGGCTGACGGTCCCCGTCGGTGAGCGGGTCGGTATCGAGCGCCTCATCGACGTTGTCGAGCTCGGCACTGACCTCCTTGAGGTCTTCGACCACGGCGTTCGCCGCTGCCGCGTCCTCGGCGGTCGCCTCGGGGGCCCGACCTTCAACGGTGGCCTCGGCGATGAGCGCGTCCGCTTCAGCCTGCAGGTTGGCGACCTCGGCCTCGAGCGCGAGCCGCAGCATCTCGCGGCGCACCTCGGCGTCTGGCGGGGCGAGGGCACCAGCCTCGGCCACGCTCGACGCCTCGTCCGGATATTCCCCGCTGATCCAGGATAGCAGCCGGCTCCGAGGGCGGGCGACCGGCGTCTTGGCGCGAACGATCGCCGCGGCATCGATGGCAGTCAGGCCGGGCAGTGCGGCATCCGTCGTGGGGTCGACGGCGAGGGCAGCGCCACACGAAGGGCACGTCTCAGGGGAACCGGTGTACGTCGCCGAGCACCACGGACAGACGGAGCCCGCTGGTTCGGTCGCACGGATGTCGTCGACCATGCGCCGAATGCTACCGCGCGGTCATACGGCCGGAATACCCCATCGGTCCGGGGTGTGCGCGGTACCGCGCGAGGAGGGTCGGGCCGTGGGGCCGCGGACGGCGGGGTCCGCGCGTCATCGGTCGGGCGATACATACGACTGCGCCGCCGGCGGACGAAGTCTCGGTGATGCACTTTGCCTGCATCAACGGGGGCCTTCTCCGGGGTCGCCCGGGCTCCGGGGAGGGACGACCGACGATCCGGCGATGCCGCCGAGCTGCATCACGCCGAGGACATCCGCGCCGAAGCGATGGGAAGCCGTCCGATATGCATCGATCGACCCGCACCGGCGGGAACACCTGCGCGACGTCCTACTCCCATTCGATGGTCGCGGGCGGCTTCGATGAGATGTCGTAGACGACGCGGTTGACACCCGGGACCTCGTTCACGATCCGGCTGCTGATCCGGCCCAGGACGTCGTACGGCAGCTTCGCCCAGTCGGCCGTCATCCCGTCATCCGAGGTCACCGCGCGTATGGCGACGACGTTCGCGTACGTACGTCCATCGCCCATCACCCCGACCGAGCGGACCGGCGTGAGGATGGCGAAGCTCTGCCACAGGCTGCGGTACAGGTTCGCGGCCTTGATCTCGTCGATGACGATCCAGTCGGCCTCCCGGAGCGTGTCGAGCCGCTCCGCGGTGACCTCGCCGATGATCCGGATCGCCAGCCCCGGCCCTGGGAACGGCTGGCGGAGCACCATCGCGTCCGGCAGCCCGAGCTCGAGACCGACCTTGCGGACCTCGTCCTTGAACAGGTAGCGCAGCGGCTCGATCAGCTGGAACCGGAGGTCCGCGGGCAGTCCACCGACGTTGTGGTGGGTCTTGATCTTCTGTGCCGCCTTGGTCTCGGTAGTCGCGCTCTCGATGACATCGGGGTACAGCGTCCCCTGGGTCAGGAAATCGATACGCCCGAGCTTCGACGCCTCCTCCTCGAACACGCGGATGAACTCGTCCCCGATGATGCGTCGCTTCTCCTCGGGGTCCTCGACCCCCGCGAGTCTCGCCAGGAACCGCTCGCGCGCGTCGACCATGACGAGCTGCATCCCGAGGTTCTGCTCGAAGGTCTGACGGAGCAGCTCCGATTCCTTCTTCCGCATCAGCCCGTGGTCGACGTAGATGCATGTCAGGCGGTCACCGACAGCCAGGTGCACGAGCGCCGCTGCGACGGCCGAGTCGACGCCGCCGGACAGGGCGCAGATGACCTTGCCCTCGGAGGCGGTCTCGCTCGCATGGCGATCCACGCGGTCGCGGATCCCCGCCACCGTCGTCTCGATGAAGTTCGCGGCGGTCCACGACGGTTCGATGCCGGCGATCCCCTGGACGAAGTTACGGAGCACGTCCTTGCCCCGGGGCGTATGGGCGACCTCCGGGTGGAACTGGATGCCGTACAGGTTTCGGTCGGGCGCCTCGAGGCCGGCGAACGGTGTCGAGTCGGTCTGGGCCGTCGAGACGAAGCCTTCCGGCAACCGCGTGATCGAGTCGCCGTGGCTCATCCACACTGGCTGGTCCCGATCGATCCCGCGGAAGAGTCCGTCGCTCGTATCGAGCTGGACACTCGCAGGTCCGTACTCCCGCCTTCCGGTCGCGAGAACGTCACCACCGAGCTCGTGAGCCATCAGCTGGGCGCCATAGCAGATACCGAGGACCGGGATCCGGCCCGACCACACTGCCGGATCCGGCCTGGGCGCCCCCTCGTCGTAGACGGACGCCGGACCGCCGGACAGGATGATCGCGCGCGTCCCTCGGCGCTCGAGCTCCGCGTAGGGAGTGTCGTGGGGCAGCAGCTCGGAGTAGACGTCGAGCTCGCGGATCCGCCGGGCGATCAGCTGGGCGAACTGGCTCCCGAAGTCGAGGACGGCGACGGGTCCGGTGCTCGTCGATCCTTCGGCCGCGCGATCCGGCGCCGGCGCGTGCAACGCGGTCTCGAGATACGCCTCGACCTCGGCGTCGTCCGGCGCCAGGACGCGGTGCCCAGCATCTGCCGGCTCACCGTGGACGGTCTTGCCGCGCTCACGCGCCGGTGGATCGACCGGGCTCGGCGCTGGTCCATCGCCACGCCCGCTCCATTCGGACTCGCCCGCCTCGGCGTCCGCTCCCGCCACCTTCGTCATCGCGAAATGCCGCCCTCCCGGATCGTTGGATCCGCCGGGACAAGTGTACCGGCCGGCCCGAGGGCCGGCCGGTCGGTTCGCAGAGCTGGGTGCTGCGTGGCGTCAGCCGGCCGCAGCGGGTCCGGCGGCGATCGCGCGGATCGACGAGCGGTCCACGATCGAAGCGACGAGTGCGACGAGCTGGATGACCGTGAACGTGCCGATGGCCTCGATGCCGTCGAGGGCTCGGGTGGATGGTATGACCGCGAACGGACCCTGGGCGAGCATCACCATCACCAGGGCGACGATCCCGAAGGCGACGCCGGTCGCTGTGACGCCGATCGCGAGGCGTCGCGACCAGGAAGTCATCAGGACCAGGGCGATCGCCGCAGCGAGGCTGGCGAGGGCGAAGGCGGCCAGGGCGGGCGCCGCCGTGGTGAGCTGATCGAGCGCCGCGGCGTCCGCGGGTCGAACGACGAAGCGACCGGTGGCGATCACCGCGTTCGCGGCAGCGAGCCCGAGACCGGTGAGGCCTGTCAGGACCGCGGTGACGGAGAGGAGGAAGGCGGCGAAGAGCCGGGGGAATGAGCTGCGCATGTGTCGGAGCGCTCCTATCAGGTATTCGACGTGGGCCGGTTCGAGCCGACCCACGTCGAGCGTGCCCTCCTCACCGGCGATGGGCGATGGCCGAGCGTCCGTTGCCGGGACGGACGTACGTCAGCCCCCGGCCTGATCGAGGATGTCCTGGATCGCCTTGACGATCACGTCGGGCTTCTCGCCAGGCATGTCGTGGGTCGCGCCCTCGACGATCTCCTGGCGACCGTTGGTCGACAGCGCAGCGAGATCGGTCTGGAGCTTCATCCAGATGCCATCGGTGTCCTTTGCGACGGCAGCCGGGAGGCCCTCGGTGATCGCGACGCGATCGCCAGCGGTCAGAACCGTCAACGGCAGATCGCCGAACCCGGGGGACGCCTCGGCTTGCGCGGCGCTCTTGATGAGATCAAGCCCTTCCGGGTTCCGACTCGGATCCTTCTCGAAGTCGGCTTCGGCTCGAGCCTGGTGGAGTATCTCGGGCTCGCCGGCGGTCTGCTTGGGCAGCGCGGCCGCCGACTGCTTGCTGAACGCGGGCGGGCGCACATCGACCATCACGACGCCCGCGACGTCGGTCGGATAGCGACCGCCGTAGACCATGACGTTCCAGCCGCCGAGCGAATGGCCGACGAACACGTACGGTGGCGTGAGTCCGGCTGCGCTCAGGAGCGCGTGGAGGTCGTCGACCTGATCGTCAGTCGTGCGCGGCGTCGGCGCCGGCTGCGACAGACCGAGCGCGGCGCGGTCGTAGCTGCAGCCGCGGTCGGTGGCCATGAGCGACGTCATGACATCACCCCATCCACGACGATCGCTGCCGAGGCCACCCTCGAAGATGACCGTCGGACGCCCGGTGTCGGTCGGACCCACACAGGCGATGCTCAGTGTCCGCCCGCCGACGTCGATGTCCCGGATCCAGTCGCGTGCCTCGGCGCTCGCCGCGGGACTAGGCGTCGAAGGTGCGCTCGACGGTGCGGCGGATCCGCCGGCGCATGCACCGGCGACGCTTGCGATGGCGATAGCGCCGATGAGGCGCCAGCTGCGGGGACGCATGATCCTTGCCCTCCTGGTTATCCCGGCACGACCGGCCGTGGGACCAGCCTCGGGCCGCAAACCGCTCGTGCCATCGGGGAGGACGTGGGAATCGGTCTCCGGGTGGACCCGGATGGAACGACCACGGGCGCGCCGTATCGTTCCCGCCATGCTCCATCCGCGACGTCTCCCGATCCTCGGCACGATCGTCGCGGTCGTGCTCGTCGCGACTGGCTGCGCGGTCGGTGACCGGCCTCCCGCCGCCGGCGTGCGGCCCGACGGCTTTCCGACCGGCGTCTTCGAGAAGACGTTCGATGACCCGGAGTTCGGCCCCATGCGCCTGTCGTGGGTCTTCGACGCCGACGGCGACTGGGCCGAGGTACCCGAAGCGACCAGCGGACAACGGATCGATACAGGGCCGGCTCGTGGCCACTACACGGTGGACGGCGACCTTCTCTCGATCACCGTCGACTCGCCCCCCGCTTGGAGCGATCACCAGCATCGCTGGCAGCTCGAGGGCGATCGCCTCGTCACGACGTTCGAGGGATCCGACGATCCCGGTGACGCCGAGTTCTTCGCGCTGCTCGACCGCCAGCCATGGGTCCGAGTCCCGTGACCCGACCGACGATCCTCGTCATCGACGACCACGGCGGCTTCCGCGCCACCGCACGACGGCTGCTGGAGCGCGATGGCTGGTCGGTGGTCGGCGAGGCGGCCGATGGTCGGTCGGGGCTCGCGGCGGCGGCCGCCCTCGCGCCCGACGTCGTGCTCCTCGACATCGGACTCCCCGACGTCGACGGGTTCACGGTCGCCGAGCGGCTCGCGGCCAGCCCGGATGCGCCGTCGATCGTGCTGATCTCGAGTCGCGACGCGGAGACGTATCGGGAGCGCGTGCGTTCGAGTCCGGCTGCCGGATTCCTCGCGAAGCACGAGCTCGACGGGACGGCTCTCCGCTCGCTCATCGGGACCGCTTCGCCATGAACGAGCGTCGCCGCCGACTCGCCCTCGTCGCGATCGGCCTCGTCGCCCTCGTCTTCGGCCCGTTCGCCACCTACCAACTGACGCGGACGGCTGAGCGAAGCCCCGCCCTGCTCCTCGCCGACCTCGCGGTCGGCTGGTCGATGATCGCCGCCGGCCTGATCATCGCCGACCGCCGGCCAGGGAACCGGATCGCGCCGTTCGCGATCCTCACCGGTTTCGCCTGGTTCGTCGGCGACTTCACGAGCTCGGACGTGGCCGTCGTGTCGTACCTGGCCACCGTCGTGCATGGTTGGTTCGATCCGCTGTTCGCACTCGTGATCCTGGCGTACCCCGCCGGCCGGATCACGCGGCGTCCCGACCGGGCGCTCGCCATCGGGTTCGTCGCGGTCCAGGCCGGCTGGACGGTGATCCAGGCATATGGGCTTCGCCCGATCGCGTGGTGGGACTGTCCGACCTGCATCTCGACCGTCGACCGCTGGATCGCGGCGTACGACGCCATGGACCCGCTCGGGCGGATCGAGACGCTGCTGCTCACCGGTCTGAGCATCGGGCTGCTCGTCGTCGTCGCCGCCCGCTGGGTGTCGGCAAGCGGGGCCGCACGCAGCCGGCAGACGCCGGTGCTGGTCGCGGGCCTGGTGCTCGCCGGCGGCTTCATCGCGACGTTCGTGTGGCAGACGGTGCTGCCGACCAGCGCTCGAGAGCCACTCGGCGAGCTCCGGGTGATCGTGCTCGCGGTGCTCCGCGTGTTCGTGGCGATCGCGCTGATGATCGGCGTCCTGCGTGACGACGCCGCCAAGGGTCGTATCGCCGACCTTGTCGTCCGGCTCGACGGCCTGCCGCCGCTACCCGTCCTGCAGGCGTCGTTGCGTGACGCACTCGGCGATCCGTCGCTCGAGGTCTACCGATGGGAAGCGGCGAGTGCCTCGTTCCTGGACGCAGCCGGGCGACGTGCGACACCGCCCGTTGATGGCGCGGCACGTGCGGTGCTGACCATCGGCCACGCCGACGCGCCGGAGCTCGTGATCGCCCACGATCCGACGCTGCGCGATGACCCAGGGCTCGTCTCGGCGGCCGCCGCGGCCGTTCGGCTCGCCGTCGAGAACGAGCGGCTCCAGGCCGAGGTCCGGGCGCAGCTCGACGCGGTGACGGCGTCACGCGCGAGGATCGTCGAGGCGCAGGACGACGAGCGGCGCCGGATCGAGCGCGACCTCCATGACGGTGCGCAGCAGCGACTCGTCTCGCTCCAGCTGTCGCTCCAGATGCTGCGGCGCGACCTCGGCCCGGACGCCGATCCCGCCGCGGTGGCGGAGCTCGAGGCCGCGAGCGCCGAGGCCGCCGCCGCGATCGCCGACATCCGGGAGCTCGCCCGCGGCGTCCACCCAGCGATCCTCACCGAGTCCGGGCTGGGCGCGGCGCTCGGGTCGCTCGCCGACCGATCCCCGCTGCCGGTCGTCGTCGCCGACGACCTCGATCGGCGGTTGCCCGCCACCGTCGAGGCGACCGCGTACTTCGTGGCGGCCGAGGCGCTGACCAACGCGATCAAGCACTCCGGAGCGAGCCGGATCGACCTTCGGACCTGGCTTGCCGACGACCAGCTCCATCTCGACGTCCGCGACGATGGTCGGGGCGGCGCCGATGCGACCGATGGGACCGGCCTCACCGGCATCCAGGATCGGGTCGCGGCGCTTGGCGGCACGATCCGGGTCGAGAGCCTCGACGGACAGGGGACGCGACTCGAGGTCGCGCTGCCATGCGCGTCGCTGTAGCCGAAGACGTCGTCCTCCTGCGCGAGGGCATCGCTCGCGTGCTCCGCGACGGCGGGTTCGAGGTCGTGGTCGCGGTCGGCGACGCCGACGCGCTGCTCGCCGCCGTCGACGCGTCAGCGGTCGCGTCGCCCTTCGACGTCGCCATCGTCGATATCCGGATGCCGCCCACCCATACGGACGAGGGCCTGGTCGCCGCCGAGGCGCTGCTCGCACGGACCCCACCGATCCCGGTCGTAGTGCTGTCACAAGCCGTGGAACCGGGCCACGCTGTCCGCCTGCTCGCCGACGGGCGCGGCGGGATCGGCTATCTCCTCAAGGAGCGGGTCGCGGCGGTCGACGATCTCCTCGAAGCGGTCGACCGGGTCGCGCGCGGCGGGACCGCGATCGATCCTGCCGTCGTGGCCGCGCTCGTCGCGCGCCGCCGAGAGCACGACCCACTCGCCGAGCTGACCCCACGAGAGCGCGAGGTCCTCGCGTTGATGGCCGAGGGACGGTCGAATCGGGCGATCGCCGCGGCACTCGTCATCGGCGACAAGACCGTCGAGACGCACGTCGCGAGCATCTTCTCGAAGCTCGGTCTCGAGGCCGCTCCGGACGACCACCGCCGCGTGCTCGCCGTCCTGACTTGGCTCCGGCACGCCTAGGGTTCGCGCTCCCCTACGGCCGGTTGCGCATCGCCTCAGCGGCCATCTCGAGGTACGCGTCCAACTCTGCGGCGACGTCGGCTGGGGGAGCCTCGGCGGCGAGCGCCGCACGCATGAGCTCGAGCCAACGGTCGCGGGCGGCCCCGTCGATCGCGAACGGCGCATGCCGCATCCGCAGACGCGGGTGCCCACGCTCGTCGTCGTAGGACCGCGGGCCACCCCAGTACTGGGCGAGGAATAGCGTCAGGCGGCGCTGGGCACCCGCGAGGTCCGACTCCGGGTATAGCGGTCGCAGGATCGGATCCGTGTCGACGCCGGCATAGAATCGCCCGACGAGTCGTTCGAAGAACGGCATGCCGCCGGCGCGGTCAAAGAGGGTCGTGGTGCCTGTCGCCATCGAGCCGCGAGGATACCGGCGTTCGAGCCGATGCCCAAGCGGCGAGGATCAGCGGACGACGCGAGTCGTGCGGCGGACGCGCCGATTTCGCTCTTCGCCGCGCAGGTTGGCGGCCGCCAGCTCCAGTAGGGCGAGGGCGCTGATCGCGATGAGGACCATCCCGACGCTGTCCATGTGCGGATCGTGCACACGCGTCCGCCCGGCCGTAACCGGGCGAACGTCCTGTCGTCGTGTAGGCCGGATGACGTAGCCGGCGCGGGGGAGTGTGGCGCCGCCGGCGTCTACGCGGCGGCGGCGATGGGACGGGCGAACGTCCGCTTTCGGGCGCCGGTCACCGGTCGGGCGTCGGGGACGGGCTTTGCGACCGGGGCCATCGCGCGATGGGCTTGCGCCGTGAAGGTGAACGGCTTGAAGGCGAAGCGGGCGGCCACGACCCAGGTGGCGATCATCCAGATGAAGAACCCGACCGACGTCCCGCGCTCTGCGCCGAAGATCGACAGCCCGGTCGCCGAGACGAGGGCGCCGAAGACGGAGATCGCGATCCCGGCGGTGGCCACGTAGCCGACCAGCGAGGCAGCCCAGCGGCGACCCCGGATCAGGCCGACGACCGCGACGAAGTGGGCGATGCCGAGGGTCGTGCCGAGGATGACCGCCCACGTGGCGATGAGCGGCTCGAGGGGAAGGGTCGGGACGATGAACAGCGTCGCGCCGAGGACGACGAAGCCGTTCAGCGCGGTCAGGAACCCCGCGAAACCCCGCGTACCGCGGTGGAAGCGGACCTGGTCGTAGGTGCGAGGGGAAGCGCTCATCCGTTCGGGTCCTTTCGTGGCATCCGTTCGATGAGGGCAGGATGGCCGCGCCTGCTCGCGACGGGCATCGACGCCCGCCCGGAATCGGCATGGACGGATGTCAACCCTCGGGTGGCGACTCCAGCCGCAGTCGCAGGCTTTCGACGTCGAGCAGCGCCGCGCGCTCGACCTGCGGCCGCGCCATCGATTCGAACAGGCGGTACTTCAGCGGTAGAGCGATGCGGATCGAGAACCGGAGCTCGGTGGTGCCTCCGTCGCTGCCCGGCGTCGCGTCGACGGCAGCCTCGATGTCGATCGTCACGCCGTCCCGGTCGCGGCCGCGCAGAGCGATGTGATGCCCGGGCTCGAAGCCCGTCACCTCCGCGTCGAACGTCCCGGCGCGCCCGGCGGCGTTCTGCTCCACGACCAGCCTCTCCCGGACCGACGGCTCGCCGGGGCGCTCGCGTCGTACCGACCGGATGCCGCTCGCGATCAACCATGTCGGCCACGCATCGAGATCGGCCACGGCCGCGAACACCTCGTCCGGCGTCCGCTCGATGGTCGAATCGATGGCGACGTCGATCGGCATCAGGCGTCGCGCTCCGCAACCGGCCGAAGCCGGAACGAGGGACCGCGTCCGAGTCGCTCGGCAGGCGTCCCGTAGCGAAGGATCAGCTCGCGGATCGTCTTCGCATGGTCGGCGGCGTCGAGGCCTTCCGCCACGGCCGTGAAGGCCCGCTCGCCGATCTCCACAGCCACCCGAGGCTGATCGAGCAGGTTGAGCGCCCACCGAGCCGAATCCCCCGCGGCGATGAGCACCGACCCATCCGGCTCCTCGACATAGCCGACCGCGACCGGCCGCGCCATGCCGGTCCGCCGACCGATCGTCGTGATCCTCGCGACCTTGCCCTCGAAGACGAGCTCGTCGCCGATGTCGTCCGTCAGCGCGCTCGCTGCCAGGACTTGCCCTCGGTCTGGGTCGACGGTGCGTAGACCATCTCGACGCGCTGCATCTCGCGGATCGTGCGTGCGCCGAGCGCGGCCATCGACTGCCGAAGCGCACCGACGAGGTTCTCGCTGCCGTCGGTGACGTGCGCCGGCCCGAGCAGGATCCGCTCGAGCGGGCCGACCGTGCCGACCTTGATCCGGGTCCCGCGCGGGAGCGTCGGCGACGGGGCGGCCATGCCCCAGTTGGTGCCACGTCCGGGCGCCTCCTCGGCGCGTGCCAGTGGGGACCCGACCATGAGGACGTCGGCGCCCGCGGCGATCGCCTTGGCGAGCTCGCCGCCGCGCCGCATCCCACCGTCCGCCACGACGGGTACGTACCGGCCCGTGTCCTCGAAGTACGCGTCGCGAGCGGCGGCGACATCGCTGATCGCCGTGACCTGTGGGACCCCGATGCCCAATACCTCCCGGGTCGTGCATGCGGCGCCGGGACCCACACCGACGAACACCGCCGCCGCGCCCTGTTCCATGAGCGCGAACGCCGCATCCGCGTTGGTCGTGTTGCCGACCGCGACCGGGATCGGCATGTAGCGCGTGAATTCGGCGAGCGAGAGCGGGTCGTATTCGGTGGCGATATGGCGCGCCGACGAGACCTGGCTCTGGACGAGGAACAGGTCGGCGCCGTGCTCCGCGACGAACGGTCCGAACCGGCGGGCGACGGCGGGCGTCGCGGCGACGGCGGCCTTGGAGCCGGCCGCGTGGATGGCCTCGATCCGGGCGGCGATGAGCTCCTCGCGGATCGGCTCTTGATACGCCTCGGCGAGGACGTCATGGACGTCGGCATCAGGTGTCGTCGCGATGCGTTCGAGGATGGCGCCCGGGTCGTCGAACCGGGCCTGGACGCCCTCGAGGTTGAGCACCGCCAGCCCGCCGAGACGTGCCAGCTCGCCGGCCATCCGGGTATCGACCACGGCGTCCATCGCCGAGGCGAGGATCGGGATCGTAAGGTCGATGCCGCAGAACATCTGGCTGAGGTCGACATCGGCAGGCTCGATCGTGTCGGTGCCTGGCGCGAGCGAGACATCCTCGAAACCGTACGTCGGGCGGATGCTGTCGACCTTGGAGCGGAAGGCGCGGCGCGTCGCCGCCGAGGAGCTTTTCTCGGGTACGTCCGTCCGGTCGATCACGTCGCCCTCCCCTGCCGCCTCACGGTGGGCCGCCTGGGTCCCGAGTCTACCGCGATGGCCGATGGGGCATCCCTCATGCCCTCGGTCGGCGGGCTCCTTCGAGCGTCAGCTCGAACCACGCGGCGCGGTCCGTCACGCGGAGATCGTCGCGGATCCGCTCGATGGCAGTCCGGTAGCCCGGCCAGATCACTTCTTCGTGCGCGTCGTCGACGCTGACCCAGCGCGCGTCGTCGTGCTCGTGCGACAGGGTCGGGTCGACGCCGTTACGGACGCGGACCGCGAAGACGGCGGCCATGACGACCGCGTCGTACGACGGCTCGTGGAACTGGTTCACGAAGTCAAGGTCATAGAAGGCCTCGATGACCTCGGGGCCGAACCCCGTCTCCTCGTGGAGCTCGCGCAGGGCGGCGGCGGCGACGTGGTCGTCGGTCTCGAGCGACCCGGACACGCACTGCCACAGGCCCGGAAGGATCCGGTCGGGGCCGCGCCGCATAAGCAACACTTCGGTGCTGGGGATGGCGCGCGCAGACATGACGACCCGAAAGATCCAGCAGTCGACGAGGTCGGGGCGGAGGGGACTCATCGCGTCATCATCATCGATTTCCGTTGGCCATCTTGGTCGCATCCGGACGCCGGCGAAGACGGAGCATCGCGACGATGCCGACGATCGGGCCGAGCGCAAGGACGATCCACGCGATACGCCAGCCATCGGCGTCGGTCGGGTCGAGCAGGCCGACGCCGAGGATCGTGACGCTCGTCAGCGTGAAACCGATCGCGGTCTGGACCGATAGCGCGGAGCCCGAGGTCCCCGCGGGCGCGAGCTCCGAGACCGCCGAGGAGAATTGCGCCGAATCCGCGACGACCGACACGCCCCACACGAGCGCGACGAGGACGACGATCGAGATCGGTGCGCCGAACAAGATCCCCGCGACGACGGCCGACGTCGCCGAGGTGGCCATCGCAGCGATCGTCGTCGCGGTACGGCCCACGCGATCGGCGATCGCGCCAGCGACGGCCGACCCGACCCCGCCCGCTGCCACGACCGCGAATGCGGTCAATGAAGCCACCGCTGGATCCACGACGCCGGCAGCCGCGAACGTCCCGAGCAGGAAGATCGGGATCCACGTCCACATCGCGAAGAGCTCCCACATGTGGCCGAAATAGCCGATCGAGGCGAGTCGCACGGACGGCTCCCGGAACGCCGCCGCGGCGATGGCCGGTGAGAAACGCGGCGCAGGAACGTCGAGTGGCCCGGTGGCCGCCGTCAGGCCGACCAACGCGGCGCCGGCGACACCCGCGACGCTCGCCGCGATCACGACCGGGCGCCAGTCGACGCCGGCGTATGCGCCCACGGCACGGAACAGGAACGGCAGGGCGACGCCCACGGTCAACGCGCCATTGACGACGCCGATCGCCAGGCCTCGGTCCCGGCGGAACCAGCCGGCGGCCATCTTCATCGCCACGGGGTACACGGCCGCGAGCGCCGCGCCGGTCAGGAAGCGGAACGGCAGCGCCGATCCGGGATCGGTCGCGATCAGCCCGAATCCGAGGTTGGCTATGGCGGCGATGATCGCGCCGACCGCGAAGAGTCGGGGGGCAGGGATCACGTCGGGCGCGCCGATCACGGCGAGCCCGATCGCGCCGACCGCGAAGCCGAGCTGGACGACGACCGTCAGGAACGGCAGATCGAGCAGCCCGACGGTCCACTCCTCGCGAAGGATGGGGGCGACCGCCGCCGCGGCGAACGACGGCGACATGGCGAGCACCATCCCGACCGCGAGGATCACGAGCTGTATCCAGCGCTCTGACGGTTCGGCGGCCGCCTCAGCCGGGCGCATGGCCGTCGCGGCCTGGGTCACGGCCGGTCCTTCGGCAGCATCGTGTACACGACGCACGTCCCGGTGAGGACCTCGGTGCCGTCGTCCCGGCGGGCGACGCAGCGGAGCGTGGTGATCGGCTTGTCAGCCCGCGCCTCGATCACCTCCGCCTCCGCGGTCACGGTGTCGCCGATGTAGGCCGGTGCCGGATAGTCCCATTCCTGGTGAAGGAACACGCTGCCTGGCCCCGGCAGGACCTCGGCGACGAGTGCGTTGAAGAGTCCCGTCGTGAGCCCACCGTGGACGATCAGCCGGCCGGGCCTCGTGCGCCTCGCGAAGTCCTCGTCGAAATGCAGCGGGTTGCGGTCCCCGGTCAGCCGCGCGAACGCTTCGACGTCGTCAGCGCTGAAGGTCTTGGTCCATGTGCCACGCTGGCCGAGCGCGGGCGGCGTCCACGCCATCCAGGCTAGAGGCGCTCGTACCGGTCGACCGGGACGACGAAGACCGTGGCCCCGCCGACTTCGACCTCCAGCGGATACGGCATGAAGAACTCGCCGGGCTCCATGATCGGCGGCATCGGGTTCACGACCTGTGTCCGCGAGGTACACATGTCGCGGATCACGCCGAGGACCTCGTCGACGTCGTCTTCCTCGACCCCGAGGAAGATCGTCGCGTTCGAGCGCTTCAGGAACCCGCCCGAGCTCGACACGCGCGTCGCGCGGAACTCCTTGTCGAGGAGCGCGTCGACAAGGGCGCCGGCGTCCTCGTTGTGCACGATCGCCACGACGAGCTTCATCGGGCGGAGTATCCGTGCACCACCTTCCCCGGTCAACGCGTTTCGGCGAACGCGGGCGGTGTACGATGCGGCCTCCCGAACCAACGCGTGCAGGAGCCGACCCGTGTCCATCGACGGTCCGTCCACCGATCCGCGCCGCGAGCTCCCGGCGGCGATCCGCGCGGCGACCTCGGATGACCTCCAGAGCGCGCTCGACGGGATCCTCGCGGCAGCGGTCGCCGGATCGGGCGCCGATGGCGGAGCGATCCTCCTGGCTGATCCGGACCGTGCGGACCCGCAGCTGGCAGCTTCGACCGGCTTCCGAGACGGTGAGGTCGAGGCGCTCGGAAAGACGACCGACATCGCGGGCGTCACCGCTGCCCCGCTCGTGATCGGGCGCGGAGGCGTCGAGGCGACGGTCGGGACCCTGATCCTGCGCTGGCCGGACGGCGCGACCGCCGGCGACCCGGCCGTCATCGACGCCTTCGCGTCGCTCGCGGCACTCGCTGCTGACCGGGCGCGTCACGCGTCCAACGCGATCGAGCGTTCCGAATGGTTCGAGCGGATGGCCGCGACGGACCCGCTGACCGGCATCGCGAACGAGCGAACCGTCGCCCGTGTCCTCGAGCTCGAGCTCGCCCGCGCCGGTCGCCAAGGCGGCGAAGTCTCGCTTGCCCTGTTCGACGTCGACGATTTCCGGGCGGCCAACGCGAACGACATCCGTGCAGCCGACGACATCCTTCGCCGGGTCGCGTCGGTGCTATCCGAATCCGTCCGGTTCGTCGACACGGTCGGGCGCATCGGTGGCGACGAGTTCGTGCTCGTCGCGCCCGGGGCAGCCGGCGTCCTCGTCGCGAAGCGCGTCCAGGACGGGATCGCCGCGCTCCCGGGCGTCGCGGGCCGCGGCGTGAGCGTGTCCGCGGGGGTCGCGACGTTCCCGCGAGACGCCGGTGATGCGGAGGCCCTGATCGAGGCGGCCAAGGCCGCGCTCGACCGGGCGAAGTCGACAGGTGCCGGCAGCGTCGCCGATGCCGTGCCGGTTCCAGGGACGCCGAGCTGACCTAGCTCGTCGACGTCGCGGTCGAGGTCGTCGTCCCGACGGACACCGGATCGCCGGACGGCGCGGTCATCCCAGGGCGTGGCTCCCGGGTGAGCGCGAGCACGAGGCCTGGCTGTGCCGGCACGCCACCGGCTTCGATGAACCCCGAACCGTCCGAGCCCACGGTGAACCCACCGACCGGAGCCGGCGGCGTGTTCGGCAGGATCATCCACGCCTCGTAGACCTCGTCACCGGACGTCGGAGCAAGGTCGCGCATCGCGATGCGCATCGCCCCGTCGGACGTGACCGCGGCGAGGCCGTTCGGGCCCTGGCCGGAGGGCGGTGCCAGTACGGCCGTCAGCGCACCCGGCTGGCTTGCGGCATCGAGCACGGCCGCGACCTGTCGCTGGTACGTCTGGGCGGCACTGAGTTGCCCCTGGAGACTGAGGTTCCAGGCCCCGAGCAGCACGATCGCGAGGACGGCAGCGATACCCGCCACCCACGTCCACGAGCGTCGTCGCGCGGTCTCGATGGGGATCGGCCGCGCGGTCGGCGTCGGTGCCGGGGCCGGGCCGGTTTGCTGTGGCGGAGCCGGGGTGGCGACCGGCGCGAGACCCGTCAAGCGGCGAGTGTCGAGGTCGGCCGCTGCGGCTGCCATGATCCGGTCCCTGAGCCCGGACGGCGGCTCCATCAGCGGCACGGCAGCGTCGAGCGCCGGAACGACGGAGCCGAGCTCGGCAAACTCGTCATGCGTTTCCGGGCAGTCCGCGAGATGCGCGCGGACGGCGTCCATCTCGGCCTCGGTCAAGGCACCCAGCACGAACGACGCGGCGAGGTCGCGAACCTCGTCGCAGGTCAGCCCTCCGGGCTGGCCGCCCGGCAGCCGTGGGTCCGTCATGGCGACAGCATCTCCCGCATGGCGAGCAACCCGAGCCGCATGCGGCTCTTCACGGTCCCGAGTGGCGTCCCGGTGCGCTCGGCGATCTCGGTCTGTGTCAGCCCCCCGAAATAGGCGAGCTCCAGCGCCTCGCGCTGGACGTCGCTCAGCGATGCGAGTGCGGCGCGCACCTCGTCCGCATCGAGGTTCGAGGCGACCTCGCCCCAGACGTCGGGCAGGCGCAGAGCCGGCGGCGGCGCGTCGTCGCGCTCGGGTAGGTCGACCGTGGCTCGCCTCCGACGGACGGCGTCGATCGCGCGGTGATGGACGATCGACAGGAGCCACGTCTTCACGCTGCCGCGACCCTCGACGTAGCGCGTCGCGTTGCGCCACACGCCAAGGAACGCCTCCTGCACCACGTCCTCGGCCAGGGTCGCGTCGTTGGTGATCCGGTATGCGATCGAGTAGGCCATGGTCTTGTAACGCTCGTACAGATCGTCGAGCGCCCCGAGCTCGTCGCGGGCGATCCGCTCCAATGCCGCGCGATCCGCGTCGTCAGCGACGGTCGCCACGCGGAGCGGGAGCGGGCCCGGTGACTCGCTCATCCCTTGATGCGCACGCCCCGCGCCGGCGGTTCACCCGCGGCGGCGCGCGCACGCACCAATGCCACGATCTCCTCGCCCACCTCGGCGATGTCCCGGGTCGCGTCGATCACCGCCACGCGTCGGGGCTCCGCGGCTGCGATGGCAAGGAATCCGTCGCGCACGCGTCGATGGAAGTCGAGGTCGTACTCCGCCTCGAACCGGGTCACGTCGCCGGGCGCTTTCCGCGCGAGCCCGGCCTCGACGGGGACGTCCAGTAGCACGGTCAGATCAGGCCGGATCCCATCGGTCGCGCGGTCGTTCAGCGCGCGAAGCATCGCGATGTCGAGCCCCGCTCCGTAGCCCTGGTACGCGAGGGTCGAATCGGCGAACCGCGCACAGACGACGGTGTCGCCAGCGTCGAGCGCCGGAGCGATCAGCTCGCGGACGAGCTGGCGACGCGCCGCGTTGAACAGCAGGGCGTCCGCCAGTGGGTCGGTCGGGGCAGTCGATCCCGTTCGATCGAGGAGTAGCTCGCGGATCCGTTCGCCGAGCCACGTTCCGCCGGGTTCGCGGGTCAGGTGAACGGTCGTGCCGAGCTCCCGGAGATGGGCGGCCAGCCGTTCCGCCTGGGTCGTCTTCCCACCGCCATCCGGGCCGTCGATCGTGATGAACACGCCACGCCGGGCGCCACCTCCTGACATCGGCGCGAGTGTAGCCGACCCTCGAGACGATCCTGACTGATCGAGTCATCCGGCGAGCGCGACGGCGCGTACCCTCGACGCCATGGGACGCCGTCGCCGATCGCTCGCCAGACGCCTGCTTGCCGCTGGGCTGGCGCTCGGGCTGGCGGTGGTGCTGCCTGCGTCGGTGTTCGCCCACCCGCTCGGGAACTTCACGATCAACCACTACGCGGGCATCCGGGTGGAAGTAGATCGTGTCCTCCTCGACGTCGTGATCGACCAGGCGGAGATCCCGACCTTCCAGGCCCGCTTCGACTTCGATCTCGACGGCGACGCATCGCTGTCGGACGAGGAGATCGACGCCGGCCGCCTCACCGCCTGCGACAGCCTCGCGGGTTCGCTCGCGCTGTCGGTCGCGGGTACGGCGGTAACGCCGCGTCTGACCGCCGCCGGGCTGTCGTTCCCGCTCGGGGTCGGTGGTCTCTCGACGATGCGCGAGGTGTGCACGTTCGAGGCGCCGCTCGCGACGGCGATCGGGCAACAGGGCATCGAGATCGGTTTCGTCGACCGGTCGTTCGCCGAGCGGACCGGCTGGCGGGAGATCGTCGCGCAGGGCTCCGGCGTCACGCTTGCCAGCATCGACGGCGAGCTGCGGCCGGAGAGCATCTCGGGGCGGTTGACGCAGTACCCGCAGGACCTGATCGCGTCGCCGCTGCGGGACCAGTCCCTCAAGCTCCTCGCCACGCTCGGTGGCGCGACCCTGGCGCCACTCGCGATCGCCGACGCGACGCTGGTCGGCGCGGGCGATCCGGGCGCGCCTTCGCCTGGCGGATCGCCGGCCGTCACGGGAGCTCCTTCGCCAGCGCCGGCGGGGTCGGCTCCGGCGCCTGCCGCCGTCCCGGGCGGGCTCGCCGCCAGCGACCTGCCTGACATCTTCCGGCAGACCGATCTCACCCCGATCGTCGCGCTGGTGTCGCTTCTCGCCGCCGCCGCGCTCGGTGCAGGCCACGCGCTGACCCCCGGGCATGGCAAGACGTTGATGGCGGCGTACCTCGTCGGGACACGCGGCTCAGCGCGTCACGCGCTCGGGCTCGGGGCGGCCGTCAGCCTCTCGCACACGATCGGCATCCTGGTGCTCGCGGCGGTCGTCCTCGCCGCGACCGACGTCGTCGCTCCTGACGTCATCGTCCGGGGCGCTCCACTCGTGGCGGCAGTCTCGATCGTCGTCATCGGCGGGTGGATGCTGCTGGGAGAGGTGCGCCGACGGCGGGGCGCGAGGGCCTCGGACCACGACCACGGGCACGCGCACGATCACGCGCACGATCACGGGCACGCGCACGATCACGGGCACGATCACGGGCACCCACACGTCCCGGCGTCGAGCATCACGTGGCGAAGCCTGTTCGTACTCGGGCTCGCCGGCGGCCTGATCCCGTCGACCAGCGCGCTGTTGATCCTGCTCGGTGCCATCGCGTCCGGCCGGCCGGCGTTCGGGCTCGTTCTCGTCGTCGCCTTCGGTCTCGGGATGGCCGGCGTCATGAGCGGCGTCGGTCTCGTCCTCGTCAGTGCGCGAAACCGCGTCGACCGAGTGCAGGGCGGCATCGGCTTCGGGCGGTTCCGCGAGGCGATCCCGCTCATCGCGGCGGTCGTGGTCCTTGGGTTCGGCGTCGTCCTGACCGGTCAGGCCTGGTCAGCGATCCAGATCTCCGGTCTCTGAACCGACGCCCGTCGTGGCGGCCACAGACGGCGGCGCCGTCGCGTCATCTGATGACGCTCTCCCCCACCGCAGCTCACGGACGTTGTCGAGGACGACGATGAGCGCGAGCCCGGCGACGGCCGCGATCACGATGAGGAAGAGCCCCTCCCAGACGAGGATCGCCGCGCTGATCATCGCCAGCACGAGCTCGACACGAAGCGTGAGGAGCGTCAGTCGCCGCCTGAAGGCAGCCTCGAGGACCGCGTAGCCGGCGAGGGCCAATCCCAACGCGACCCACCATGGCGCGAGACGGAGCGACACCAGGGCGACGATCGCGAGCAGCAACAGCCCCACGCTGAGGGCAGACCAGAATTCCACGATCCGCCCGTACTGCACGTCCGCCGCGGGCACCGGGCTGTGCGGGTGCTGAAGATGCCCCCGCGGGTCGCCGAGATCGCCCGCTTCGACACGCCCGAGCTCGCGACGAAGCGCGACGAGCGCGTCGGCGACACCTGCTCGCTCGCGGCGCTGTGCCTCCAACTCGGCAACCTCCCTCGCGAGCTCACCCGCGCGGGTCTTGTGGAGCGCGGCCATCGCCCCGTCGGCCGCCAGGCTCCGCGTCTCGAGATCGAGTCCCGGCAGCTCGGCGGATCTGCGCTCGATGGCGTCGTCCAGCTCTCGGAGTCTCGCGTCGCGGTCACGGATCCGACCGCGCAACTCATCCGGTTGACGAGACGGCGGCGCGACCTTGTCGATCCCGGCGAAGCCCAAGGGATCGTTCCACGACATCCGAACGGCACCCGTACGGCCGTACTTCGGGCCGGCAGGCGCCCGCTCGCCGCCGAACCGGTCGTACGTGTCAAGCCCGAAAAGACCGCGATACCCGTCGACCCATGGCGTGTCGTCGTCGATGATCACGGGCGACCACGGCGCATCGGCACCGTGACCGAGCGATGCCCCGTCGCCCCGCGCGTAATCCACGAAGGGCACGCTGAGTGCGCGCGACAGTGCCGAAGCGAGATCTCCGGGGTCCGGCTGGCGAAGCGACTCGCGCCAAAAGCTCCGCACCGCCTCGAGGAGGCCGCTGGCCCCCCGGAGGCCCGGTAGCGGGATCTCGGTGACGTACTCACCGCGCTCGAAGTACGAGGCGTGCGACCCCGCTCCGGCATACACGACGGGATGGTCGTCCACCGTTTCGAGCGTGGGGTCGTCCCACCGTCGTCGCAGCTCGTCCCCGACGAAGTCGTGTGCCGCCGCCGCGATCCACACGGGCCGCGGCCCGGCTTCGGTCTCATCGAGATAGACGAAGACCTGCTCCCAATCCGCTTCGTGGTCGTTCGCGCCGTGGAACGTCGAGCGGTAATCGTTCATGAAGTAGAAGTACAGGTACTGGAGGACGGTCCAGCCGCCCGACCGCACGACCCGTCCGTAGTACACGAGGCGCTGGTCGTCCTCGCGGGCTCGGGCGTACTTCACCTGGGCGGCGGCGGCCGTGCCCCCCGGGACCGTTCCACGAAGCAGCAACGACGCCGAGAAGGCCGCGTCGACGAGCCGGGCGAACAACCCGACGCGCGCGAGCCGGCCCGGCGCGTGGAAGACCTCGCGGTCCGGTCGGCCGCGCCAGCGCGCAAGCTCGAGCGGCGCCATCGGACGTTGGACGAGCCGTAGGTAGAGGGTCTCGCCGGGACGCGCCACCGCCGTCGCCAGGCGCTCGGGCGTCAGCTCACCGACGGGGACGATGACCTCGCGGTCACGTTCCGAGGACCCGACGAGGAGGTCGCATTCCCGCAGATAGCCCTCGACGTTCGTCGGGAAGAACAGCTCGCCGCGGTTGTAGCGGACGATCGGCTCGTAGGTGCGCAGCAACCGAACGTCGGTCGCGATGTCGTCCTCGATCGCGACCGTCATGGACGGCCGCCGTCAACGCCGAGGAAGACCTCGCGGACCGGCCGCTGGTTCAGGTAGAAGGCCATGAGGACGAAGATCGCCATCCGCAGGAAGTTCGGGTCGCCGCTGAAGTACGCGATCAGGTTGACTGCGAGCCCGAGGCCGACGATCAGCATCGTCAGACCCCACGCCGACCGCACGCGCAGCAGCAGACCGCCCGCCGACACGATCATCGCTGCCCCGACGATCGTCAGCAGGGCGTTGCCCCACGACGCACCCTCGATTCCCACAAGCCCCCCGGCAAGGAACGGCGGTCCGACATCGAGCGCGGCCATCACGAAGCCGACGCCGCCGACGGCGAGCAATGCCGCGACGGCCCACAGACCGAGCGGCAGCGGAACCTCGGCGTGCGCGCCGACCGGTGGTTGCGTCGGTCCGACCTCGGTCACGGCCCCTTCCAACCTCGCTTTCCCTTCCGCTGTTGTTATCGGTGCGTCACGGACCGCGGTCGAGGGTGGACACCCTACGGTCATCGGGATACGGCACTCGCCCGAGTGTCGTCCGTGCGACCCGCTGGTAGGCTGACCGACCCATGCGAGACCTCACCGAGCGCGCACTCGATACCGCCACGTCCCTCGGTGCCCGATATGCCGACGTCCGGATCGTTCGTCGGCACGAGGAATCGATCGCCATCAAGACCGGTCGCGTGGAAGGTGTCGCGTCGAACGAGACCGAGGGCTTCGGGATCCGCGTGCTCGTCGACGGCGCGTGGGGCTTCGCGAGCAGCCACGTGCTGACGGGGACCGAGGCGGATCGGGTCGCCGGTGAGGCGGTGCGGATCGCGCGCGCGAGCGCGACCGCCCTCCGCGAGCCGGCCGTGCTCGACGACCGACCGCCCGCATATGGCCGGTACGAGACACCCGTCGATGAGGACCCGTTCGACGTCCCCCTCGAGTCGAAGATCGGCGACCTGCTCGCGGCGGACCAGGCGGCCGCCCGCGTCAAGGGGATCGCCTTCACCGAATCGATGTACGCGGCACAGCGCGAGTGGAAGGCGTTCGCCGCGACCGACGGATCGTTCACCGAGCAGACGATCACCCACGTCGGCTCCGCGGTCGAAGCCAACGCCGTCGACGGGGACGAGCACCAGCGTCGCTCGTACCCGGACTCCGGTGGCGGCTGGCAGGCTGCGGGCTACGAGTACATCCGCAGCCTCGACCTTGCCGGGCATGCCGAGCCGCTGGCCGACGAGGCGGTCGAGCTGCTCACGGCCCCCCAGTGCCCGAGCGGCCGGTTCACGATCATCCTCGACCCGTCGCAGCTCTATCTCCAGGTGCACGAGAGTTGCGGTCATCCGACCGAGCTCGACCGTGTCTTCGGGACCGAGGCCTCCTATGCGGGCACCAGCTTCCTGACGACCGACAAGCTCACGTCGGGCTTCCGCTACGGGTCGGAACTCGTGACGATCGTCGCGGACGCGACAGCGCCCGGCGGGATGGGCACGTTCGGTTGGGATGACGAGGGCGTCGAAGCCCAGGCGGTGCCGCTCGTCAAGGACGGGACGTTCGTCGGCTACCTGAGCAGCCGCGAGACGGCGCCGCGCATCGGGCGGTCGAGCGGCGGCGCGATGCGCGCCGACGGCTGGAATCGGATCCCGCTCATCCGGATGACCAACATCAACCTGTTGCCGCGACCGGGCATGAGTCTCGATGACATCGTCGCCGACACCGACGACGGGTTGTACCTCGCGTCTAATCGGTCCTGGTCGATCGACGATCGGCGGCTGAACTTCCAGTTCGCCACCGAGGTCGCCTACGAGATCAAGGGCGGCAAGAAAGGCCGTCTGTTCAAGAATCCGACGTACACGGGCATCACCTACGAGTTCTGGCGATCATGCGACGCGGTCGGTGACGAACGCAGCTACGTGATGCTCGGTACGCCGAACTGCGGCAAGGGCGAGCCGAGTCAGACGGGTCACGTCGGCCATGCCGTCCCCGGTGCGCGCTTCCGTGATGTCCAGGTCGGCGTCGGCAAGTGGTAGACGAGGCGGTGGATCACGATCGAGCGCGGGACGCGCTGAACCTCGCGGAGCGTGCCCTCGACGCCGCGATGCGCGAGGGCGTGACCGAAGTCGAGGCGCTCGTGATCGCTGAGGACGAGGCGCTGACGCGCTTCGCGAACAGTCAGATCCACCAGAACGTGGCCGAGATCGACGTGACCGTGAACCTCCGGGTCGTGATCGGCAAGCGCGTCGGAGTGGCATCGTCGGGACGGACTGACGCAGAGGGGCTCCGCCGGCTGGCCGAGAACGCCACCGCGATCGCGCGCGTCGTCGAGGAGCTCGAGGACTGGGCGGGCTTGCCGGGTCCGACCCCGGTGACGCCCGCGCCCGGTGGGTTCGCTCGATCGACCGCGGACGCGTCGCCCGAGGTCCGCGCCGATGCCGTACGCCAGGTGATCTCTGCGGCCGACGAGGCGGGTGTCACCGCCTACGGATCCTTCTCGTCAGGCACCGAGACCGCGGCGGTAGCCAATTCGCTCGGTGTTCGGGTCGGCGGGACACGGACGATCGCCCAACTCCTGACCGTGTCGATGGGCCCCGACGGCGGCAGCGGCTACGCCGAGCAAGCCGGCGT
>JBJMMR010000051.1:0-31154 GCA_045804645.1 Chloroflexota bacterium
GCTGTTCGTCGGCAACCCGTTGTTCATCACCGGTTGAACGAGCCCGAGCCACGCTGACAGCCTAGCTGACCGGCATGATGGCGAGGCCGCGATGGCGGAGAGGGCGACGGATCGAGCCCGATCGCGAGTCTACTGACGGAAGCGGGGGGTATCGGTAGACCCCGCCTAACCGAGACCTGCTGACGCCCTGATGCGCCGATGCAAGACGCGGACCGGGGTTCTCGAACGAGGAACGGATTCGACGATTGGCATCATCCATCCTCGGCGACCCGGTTCCGGCGGTTCGAACCCCCTGACCGGTTGTCGACCTGGACCTCCGGGGCCTACGTACTCGATGGGATCCGGGGGTCCCTTCATCACATCCGATGACCAGCGGAGGACAACAGGGTGGCGGCCAAAGGCAAGGACACGTCTCGCTCGGAGCGCGGCGCCAAACGCGCCGCGGAGGCGCTGAAGCGAAAGACCGATGAGCGAGCAAAGCGGGGTCCCGCGATGCCGCCCGCAGAGACGGATGGACCGACTCCCTGACGGATGCAGCGGATCGCGAGCCTGCGGACCGGAGCCGGGGCCATGACAGGCTAGCCCGTCAAGAACCGGGACGGGTGCCGTCGTACACTTCCGGACACCGTCACCACCTCGCGAGGCCCGACTTATGGCCGGTCAAGCGTTCACCTTCAAACTCCATGTACCGCGCCGATCCTGATCCAGTCAATCATGGTCGCCGCGCCGCGATCAGGACGCTTCTCATCGCCGAGAGTCGGATGTCGCCTGCAGCCGCCGACGAGTGGATGGCCAGATGGGACGCGCACGCGCGGCGTCAGGGCATCCAGCCCAGTCCGGGATATTGGAAAATCGGGCTCGTATGGATGAACGAACAGCTGGACCGGAGTTAGTAGGGGTTGACCGCTTCGTCGTCTGGGGCTGGAGTTTCCGCGCTGTCAGCTAACTGCGGCCAGGCGCTGGCCGATGATGACAAGGGCCCGGGCGACTCCCTCGTACTCCGAGGGCCCGACAGCGAGCACCTGAGGCTCATCTGACGGCGTCTGCGGGACGACGACGAGCGTCGCCAGCCGACCCCGCTCGATGTCGAACTGGATGCGCCGCAGGTTGTCGATCGACACGTCCAGGGCGAGGCGTCCGGCCGAGCCGATCGCCAAGCGCCTGTTGGTGACGATGACGACGTTGTCGCCTGCTGGGACCTCGATATGGATCTCTTCATCGGGGTGGAGCGAGCGCAAGACCGGGTGGCCATCCATCAGCTAAGACCTCGTAGGGGATGCAACGGCAGGTGACCCGGTTGTAGCGGCGCCAGGACAACGTTTATCCGTTGGGCGCTCGACCTTTCGATACGGCGTGGTTGCAGCAGCGTCCAGTCGCCGCCATACCGCACGCATCGAGGCCGAAAGGCCCCCCGAGGCCGCGACGACCGTGCCGGTCACGGTGCCCAGCGACCGTTGGCAACGCTCTATTCGCTCGGTCCGACGCTGACTGCATACAGTGGCCTCCGCGCAGTTGGATCGACTCGCGCTCGCGCTCGGGATCGTCGCCCCTGTTTGCGTGGCCGCTTTCCTATGCCTGGGTCCCGAACGCAGGCCACAACCCGGACTGGATCGGCTGGCTGGTGCCGCTAGCCGAGTGGGGCGCGATAGCTTCTGCGGTCGCGGCGATCTGGCTCGGGCTTCGGTCCCGGCGTGCTGGGATGAGCATCTCGCTGCGACGTGGGCTCCACGAGTTGGCTTGCTGACCCTCGGTCTGACGGCCATCTCCGCCTTCTTGGTCTTTCCCGCCCTCTACTCGATAGGTTGACGTCCCATTACCGCGCTTGACGCTCCGGGCAGGCCGACGTAGCGTCGGCAGGCTAGATTTTCGGGTTGTGGCCTGCCATCAGAAAGGGGAGCGAGGGATGTTTCGAACAAAGAAGCTGGGCATGTGTGCTATCGCCGCGGTGCTCGCGCTCGGCCTGATCACCCCGACGGTGTCGGCCGCCAGCAGTGGGAGCAACAGCGGGAGTACTCCCGACAGCGGCAACTGCTTGGCGAACTTCGTGAACCAGGGCTCGATGGGCTCCGACGTCAGCAACAATGGGCACGCAGTGATTTCGGATCTGGGTCAATTCGTCGGCAAGGAAGAGCACGGCTGCCGCGACTAGTCCACGCCAGCATCGCGAGGCCTGCTCGCGCTCCTCGCCCGACCGGGTGCGCCAACGCGATCGGGGTTGTCGATAGCCCTCGAAATGCGCATGCCGTGTAGGTCCTGAAGGCCTTTAGCAGCAGTCGATGGGGCGGCTACCGCCGGTCGAAGCGCCACGCCTCGCGCTCGTACCAGCTTCGATCCTTGACCTTCGACCAGCCGACGCGCGTCCCGTCGCGATACGTCGACCTCCGGTCCTTGAGGACGATGCCTTCGAGCCTGCCGTCCGTCATCTGCTCGACCAGCGATACCGACGGATCGACGAGCGGTGAGAGCTCGATCGGCACGTCGAAAGCTCGCGCGAGTAGCTCGAGCCGATCGCGCCGCGCCTGCCAGGGCAATGGGCGCAGGTCCGCGCCGATGAGGAACGGCACGTCGAAGACCACGAACCGCAGACTCGGCCGGAAGCGCGTCGAGCCGAGGAGCGCCGACATGGTTCCCTCGAAGCGTCCGGTGGTCAGCTCTCCGTCAAGGACGGTGCCTTCCCAGAGGTTGGGCAGCCGATCGGCGAGCCGACGAAGCCCGGTTTCGAACCCGTCGCCCCGCAGCCAGTCGCGCTTCTCGCCGCGTCGGTTGCGCATCTCGATGACCCTGTCCGGGTGATATACCACTAACCCGCGCACCCCGTCGACCTTGGGCTCGCAGGCGTACCGATCGGGGTCGGCGATGGCCAGACGCAATGCGCGTGCACCGTCATTGGCGACGAGTTGAGGAACGACCGCAGGGACCACGACCGGATGATATCGGCGGACATCCGAGAACGATCGACCGATGGCGACGCCCGACCGACTCAACGCCTACGAGGCATGGCACGCTACCAAGCGCGCGTTGGATGACGCCATGCCGTGGACGCCGGACTGGCTTCGGTTGCGGATGATCGAGCAGGAGCTGCGAACGGCGTACGAGAGGGTCGCCGACCAAGGGGAGACCACCGGTCATACTCGGCGTCCACTGCTCGACTCGACAGTGGAGAGGGACGCTTAGCCGCGGCTAAACGCGGGGCGGGCGAAGCATCGAGTAGACCGGCGCGCATGACGCGGCCTGCGACATCCCGGTGATCTCGAAGCCGTGACGTTCGTAGATCAGGTTGTTCTGGCGGGCACCGGAGGCGCCCTTCCATCTATCGCTGTTCCACCTGCGAGCCACCCTTGGCGTCGACGGTGGCGTTGGCACCACCGGCGACGCTGACCCGTGAGCCACCGGTTGCCGAGCCGTTGACCTGGTCGGTCGCGCGAACGACGGCCCGACTGCCACCGGAGAGGTCGACGTCGACGGTGGCCGCCGTCAGCCCGTCGAACTCGGCCACGGAACCGCCGCTAGCGGCAAGCGACAGGTCGCTTGCAGTCCCGGCTGCAGTCAGTACGGAGCCGCCACTCAGCTGCACATCGAAGGCATCGGTGGCGAGCCCGTCGACTGTCCCTCGCGAGCCACCGCTGAGGACGATCCGTTCTAACTCCGGCGTCGCGAGGACGACTTCGATCTTCTCGGAGCTCGTGAATGCCTTGGAACTCTCGATCCGGAGGGTGCCGTCGGTGACCTTGGTCTCGATGAGCGGCAGGATGTTCGCCTGCGCACGCACTTCGGCCGGCCTCGCCTCGCCGATCCCGACCGAGACGTGAATCCCCGTACCGGACTCGACGCGTGTGAACGGATCCGTCTGGCGAGTCTCACTCGCTATCGCGCCCTCGCCTCGCGTTCCGATCATGCTGCACGCCGTCGTAGCGGCAGAGACTGCGACCAGCATGATCACCATGAGCGTGCGCGCGTGTGTTCGACCGATTGCGATCATCGTGGGCTCCTCGCTGGGTCGGCCATCTCCGTCTGACGGGCCGCGACCAGATTCTCTCCCGCCCAATCGAAGGCGACATGAGTACTGGCTGCTCATTTTCCGAGCGATGGCGCGACGGACGACGGCCGGCATAGAGACGCCAAAAGTAGCCAGGGTGGGTGGTATCGCGGGCTGGCTAAAGGTCGACCGGGATGCCTTCGACCTCCACTCCGACTGATCCGTCAACTGCTTGGAACCCACGATCTACGCCGGCGTTGCGTCCACACGCTTCGTATCTGGAGGCGGTCCCACGGTTTCGGGGGCAGTTCGTTTGGCGCCTTCGATCAGGATCCACACGAACGGGAGCAGGAGGCTGAACACCCCCAGACTCACGACACTGATCGCGAATATGACGCCAGCCAAGCTGATGAGGTGGTATGCCGTGACGGCCGGGACGATGACCCACCCGATGAGACGGGTCCTCCCTTCGGTACCCAGCAGCAGGAGTCCCCAGAACCAGCCGTAGAGCCCGACCGCGAGGACGCGTTCCGGCCACGGCCCGAGGAAACCGAACGCGAAGTCGTCGAGGGCGACGTTTTGCGGAAACAGCCTGCTCACCGCCTGCAGGAGGAAGATCGCGGCAAACAACCCCGCGGAGACGGCTCCGATCGCGTTGATCCAACGGGGAAGCCCGAAGTCGAAGATGGCCCTGACGAAAAGCAGCATCCCGATGGTCAGGACAAGGTGCACCACGACCTCGGGGGCGGTCTCCGCGAGTACTTGGGATGCCACTGCGAGGGGTAACGACAAGAGCATCGTCACTGCGGCCGCGACGGCCCAAGTGGATCTGAGCATGGCCCCGGAACCCTCGGTTCCGAGCCCGGTGGGATCAACGGAGTCGACCGACGCCATGGCGTGTACCTCTGTGCGGTCGCTCTCGCCCTGGAGTGCGTTGACTCGAAGTCTGGCGCTCGTCTCGGCAAACGAATGACGATCCGTCATGTCGTCGGTCGCGCTATCGCAGAGATTCGGGCGAGCACTCGCCGCGGGGGACCCGTCTTTGGGGGCCGGGTCCCTCCGCGCGTGCCGTCGTTTCCGCAGATCCGACGATCCCTCCATCGTCACATGGAACGGTTCGGCCGACCTGAGTTGGAGACGCTCTTGGCGGGGCATCGTTTCGGGCCAGAGTCGAGGATATTTCGGGCTCGTTTGGATCTGAGGGAACAGATGTGCCGAAAGCCGTAGTAAGCCCCGGTCGACCGCGACAGGCTGGCCCGAGGGGGGACCAAGGGGATCGCGAGTCTGCGGACCGGAGCCGGGGCGATGACAGGCTAGCTGACCGCCGTTTGTCCGACACTTACGGCATGGCCAGACGCGGGATGTCTGAGGCGGCAAGGGAGCACGCCGCGCTGCAGGCCGGCCGTCGGATGGTGGCGCGCGGTGAGCGCCCTGGATATCGCGTGAGCCGCGGCCAGGACGGTGGATGGGCTGTTCTCGGGCTATCGTGGCTCTTGATTGACGCGACCGACCGCCGCTCGGCGCTCGAGGCCACGAGGGCGGCGGTCGCGCGATGGCTAGACGTAGACGCTGACGTGTTCGACGTCGAGACCGATGCCTAGCGGGCTCGCCACGCCGTCATCGCAGAACAAGGAATGCGTCGATGTCCACGACCGGGTGACCGGGCGTCCCGAGGACGACGATCCTCACGGTGTGGAGACCGGTCGCGCTCCACGTCTTCGTGAACATGGTCGTCCGCGAAGCGAGCGGTTGAAGTCGATACAAGTTCACCGTCTTCACGTAGCGACCATCGACCCACACCTCGGCCTCGCCTTTATCTGCCCCTTGTGATGAGACCCAGGCGAACGCTCGGGCGTACACGTTCATCGTTGCGATCTCACCCGTCCCGCCTGTCTCCTCCCACGACCACAGGTTGTTGTTCGCCCGAATCCAGCCATCGGAGTAAATGATGTTGGTCGCCGTCTCCTGGATGATCCGCGGCGAGATCGTCGGCCCGTACACCCACCGGCTCGCATTACCGGCGCGGTCGAACATCCGACCGGCGAAGCGGTATGTACCGGCGAGGACGAGCGTCCGATAGATGACCACGGCTGCGGTATGCGGAACGCCGTTGGAGATATCCGACCACGTCGTCGTCGACGACGTCGGGGTGAGCCGGTTGAACGCGCCCCCGTTCCGGCTGACCGCCCACTGCGGCGTGCCGCCCATCCCGCTGCCCGCGTCGCGACCGACGATCGTGATGCTGACCTGGGGATAGCTCCCGAAGGTGACGAGAGGCCGGAACCGGACGACCGGTGAATACACCGTCGGCGGCGTCGCGTCGCTTGCCGCTGCCGCCACTGACGGCCACACCGATGATCCACCCGTCGCGATCAACGACAGTGCGAGTGCGAGCACTGCCGACCACGAGATCGTCAGGTGGCGACGACGATGCAAGGTTTCCCCTCCGCGGACACGAGACCCGCGTGTCTCACCGGGCTACCTACTGCCGACATGTCGCTCGGCGTCGCGCTGGCGGGGCGACGAACGCCGTGGATCACAGGTCGCCGAAATACCGACGCAGGACGCGCTCGAGCTCCTCGCGCGTCAACGCGCGACCGAGCCGTCGACGCGAGTCTTCTTCTGCCCCGGCGACGTACTCGGCGCGCAGTCGCTGATTGAGCGACCGGCGTCTCTCGTCGCGATCAGCATTCGGCGGCTTGCTCACTGCGCAACAGCGTACCTGTCGCCCGTTGGCTGACGTCCACGTCACCGCGAGGCCGGCGGCACCAACGGCGCCTCCCCGGCAGCCAAAGGAAGCGCCCGGCCGGAAGAGCCTCACGGCCGGGCGCCCTATCGACCTTCGTCGGGTGCGGCTGGCCACGGCGGGGTGGAGGTCCCCAAAGCCGGCGGCTCGACACAGGTCGTCGCCGAATGGTCGGCCGCAGCCGGCGGCCCGGGAATAGCCAGAAAGTCGTGGAACCTCCTGGTCACCAAGAGGTACTGCGATCGGGACTAACTGACTCCGTAGCTGGTCACGACCGCACCCGTCCTGTCGTCGATGAAGTAGAACGATGTGGTTGGGCACGGCCCCGGCCCTCCGTTCGGGTCGTGACAGTCGTATTTCCAGCGATAGGCGACGACCCAGACGTTGACCGCAGGACGGACTTCGTCAGGCCGGTGGTGTTCCACCAAGGCGCGTCTGACGAGGGCGAGCGGTCCCGGCGGATCGTTCGCTGGGACGTTGTTCCCCTCCATCTCCTCGCGCAGCGTCATGCCGGCGACCTCGAGTGCCTTGTCGGCCGAGACCAGCGGCGTCCCGTCGGCGGCGCCGAGGGCGAACCCGACTTCCCCCCGCAGCATCACATCGAGGTCGGGTGGCAGCGGGATCGGGTCGTTCCCGCCTGGCGCGAACGGCACTCGCAGGTCCCCGCCGCAGGCGGCAAGGAGCGTCGTCGCGAGCAGGAGCTGTCCGAGTACCACGACGCCGACGCGCACCATGGGCGATACCGTAGCAACCCGACGTCAGGCGTCCTCCGGAGCTAACGTCTGTCGAAGCGCCACGCCTCCCGCTTCGCGTTACCGCGTCGCTGCCGGTTCGCCGTGACCTTCGTTCGGGGTGTCCCCGCTGGGCCTTGGGGTGCTGTTCCCGCCGGGAATGCCGCCCGTGCACTTGACGCTCCCATCGGGCAGGATGGCGTGCGTACCCCCGCAGGTAGTGGGTTCCTTAGCAGGCGCACACGCGGCCACCAGCAGAACCAAGGTCAAGGCGAAACGTCGCCGACTCACCGGCGGTCGAACCTCTGCGCTACGCGCCGCTCTGCTGCGGTCGCGCCGCCGGCTGTTTGAACACGTACCAGGTGGGCATCGGCTCTGCGGCAAGCTCGCGCCGCCGGACGATCGCGTTGGGGTAGATCTCGCGTAGTCCGCTTTGCAGCCGGTCTGGCGTCACCCACGGGATGGACGATACGAGGCGCTGGACGACGCCGCACATCTCGGGATCGGATGACGGGACGCAGATGATCCGAAACCCGTGACCGAGGTCCAGGAGGCCCTGTTTCCGGGTATCACCCACGTTGGGGACGGTACAGGGGCACGCTGTCGCCGGTGAGTGCGTCGGCAGGCCTGTCGAGCTTCCGGGTTCGCGCACACGACGGCTTCGATGTGGAGGCCGACCGGGGGCCGATAGTCAAGCGCCCCGCCGGCTTCGTGCGATCCCCCAGGGTCGCTCGAGCTGCAGCGGGGCGCTTCCCGCAGAACCCTCGTCCGCCGCCGGGGGCGAGCGTTGCCCTGTCGACGTAGCTGGCGACTCCAACGCCAGCCGTCGAAGCTATCAGCGACGTTGCACCCGAAGGCGCCACGCTTCGAAATGCGCGTCCGGCACTCCAGGCCGCTATGTAAGGAACAGGACAGACGCCGGGGCGGACGCTTATCCCGCCCCCAGAGGCAACCGTGGCCCCGTTCGGCTCGGCGCGGTCGATCCGGCATCTTCCCCCAGGATGACCACGCGACCAGCGACAGCCGGACGGGGGCCGCAGGCTCGACGCGGTTTCCCGGAGACTGTGGAGGCTTACCTACCCCGGAACCACTGACGTTTCCCAGGGCGACAGCCGGGTCGAAGATCATCCAGGGCCCGGACAGCGTGCCAACCGGCCGTTCGTCGTATGTACGAATTCGAACAGACGGCACGGGGCGATCGGGAGGACTCTTGGCGGTGCCTCGCGTGGTAGGCCCGGCGATGATCCGGTCACGGAGGCATCCGTCACCGGCGACGCGAGGGTCAAGGATTCATGTCACAGCGGCGTGCCGAAGTCTTGTTGGCACAATGGCGCGAGGTCGAGCGCCGACTTGCCGAACCGGAAGCTGGAACCCTCGAGGCCGAGTCGCTGCAAGCGGACGCGTCACGGCTGCGCGACGAATATCAGCGGCTCGTTGACGAGACGCTCCAGACACTCGAGGAGGACGACAATCCATCGACCCACGCGGGATCGGTCCGGGAAGCGCACTAGAGGGCAACAAGGGCTAGCCAGATTGCAGGGGGCGGCGGTGTCTCAACTGCATCGAGGTCTCAGATCCTATGACTCCCCTCCCGCGGTTCGTGCTCGACGAGTTGATCGAGATCGCGAAGTCCGATGACGAGATCGAGAAACGACGCCGACGGATCTATCAGTTGCTAGTGCGAGCCCAGGCGATCGGCAAGGCAGCGCAGGCCGTTCAACAGGGACGCCTCGGCGGCCCGGACGACGGGGGGGTTGGATCGAGCTCGTTTAGTCGCAGGTAGCCCCCCGCGATACGTCGGGACGGCCGACTCAACCTCCACCGGCTCCTCCTGCCGCTATGCAGTCTCCATTCCATCGGACATACAGCAGGCATATCCTTCCGTCATGGATGGCGCTGCGGCAGCAGCCGTTGAGCAAGAACTGGACGCGCGCCGGAACGTCCTGCTCGCCGCCCTGCCAGAGGGTCAGTTGGCGCGGCTACATGGTGCCCTGGAGCCCGTGGCGCTGCCGCGTCCGACCGTGCTCGAGAGTCCCAACGAGGAGATCGAGTTCGTCTATTTCCCGACCACCGGGATAGCGTCCATCGTGGCACTCGGCGACGGCGGCGAATCGGTCGACACGACGATGGTCGGACGTGAGGGGATGACGGGTCTGCCCGTCTTTCTGGGCACCGGTCAGATGCCGGTCCGGACGATGGTTCAAATCGCGATGAAGGGATTTCGCCTGCCAGCGGCCGCGCTTCGCTCGGAACTCGAGCGAGGCGGCGTGCTCATCAGTCTGCTTCAGCGTTATACCCAGGTCGTCATGGTGAGCATGGCCCAGTTGATCCTATGTAACCGGGCCCATCGCTTGGATGAACGCGCGGCCCGCTGGTTGTTACAGGTCGACGAGCGGGTCGAGGAAGCGCCGTTCGACGTCACCCAGGAGTTCCTGGCCGAGATGATCGGCACCCAGCGACCGTCTGTATCGCTCGCCGTCCGACAGTTCAAGGACGCTGGGCTGATCACCTACTCCCGGGGTCGGATCAGGATCGATGACCGCGACGGCCTGCGCCGCCGGTCATGCAGCTGCATCGACATCATTCACAACGAGGAGCGTCGGCTGCGGGAAACGTCCGAGCCGTATGCCGTGACGCCGGTCTAGGAGCGGCGTCCGCGCGCCTGGTACAGCTCCTCAAGCACGTCGGGTCATCTAGTCCGTGCACGCCGGCGTTCGTGCGAGCGAGATACCGAGGCCGCTTGCCGTCTCGCACATTGATCCCGCTGGCTAGCGCCTAGCGAACCGCCACGCCCCCGCGCTCGCACTAGCTTCGATCTTCGTGCCGACACGTCCCGTCCCCGTCGGGATAGGCCATACACTCTCGGAGGCACTTGACGCGGGGGACCCGTCTTGGGGGATGTGGTCCCTCCGCGCGTGCCGCTGATGACGACCCGTCATGTCGTCGGTCGCGCTATCGTGGAGATTCGGGCGAGGACTTGCCGCGGGGGACCCGATCGTGGGGGATGTGGCGCCCTCCGCGCGTGCCGTCGTTTCTGCTGATCCGACGGAGGTAGGAAGTGATCCGACGGTGGGCGGGGCGCGTCTTCCCGTGGCTCGCCTGGCTGTACGTGGTCAGCCTGTTGTTCCAGGTCTTGCTTGCGGGTTTGGCCGTCTTCGTCGACCCAGCGACGTTCCGCATTCACGTCGACTTCGGACGGTTCGTAGTGGGCGTCCTCACATTGCTCCTGCCGATCGTCGCCTGGCTCGGTCGGCTGCCATCGGTCAGGCTGGCGGTCGGCGTGTTGCTCTTCTACCTCCTCCAGACCGGACTGCCGGAGGTGAAGGCGTCGTACCCGGTCGTGGCCGCCCTCCATCCAGTCCTCGCCCTCATCCTCTTCTGGCTGGCGGTTCGGCTCGCGAACCAGGCCCAACGACACGCACTCCAAGCGGAGTCGACGAGTCCTTCCTGACATCGGGGATCTCGCCGCAACGGGCGCTCCACATCCGGCCCAGTCGCTTTGTTCATCGTTCCCGGTAGAGGCGGAGCCCGAGCCAGGCCAGCCAGGGCACGTAGAGGCCGAGCAGACCCACGACCAGGAAGTCGATCACTCCCGGGAGATCGCCTACTGAACGCCCGGTGATCGCGCTGCGCACAGCCGTCAGCAGCGCGCCGACGCCAGCGATGACCGCTACGTTTCCGAACGCGGCTCGCTCCGCCCGGACGAGCCAGCCGATCCCGATAAGCCAGGTGCCCAGAAAGATCAACTCGAGTGTCGACCAGATCGTCACGGTGACGAGCGTCGAGAAGGCCGCGAACGTCGTCAGGGCTATCTCCGAACCGTCCTCCACGAGCGGCGGCAGGACGGTCGCGACGATCGCTCCGCCGAGGCTGCCCAGGACGACGTAGGCAAGCCCGCCGAAGGTGAAGATCCCCATCAGCTCGCCGCCCCGCGCCTGGAGGCGTCGATGGAGATACAGCGCGACTAGGGCGACGGGCAGATAGGCGCTCATGTCGAGCAGGCCGGCTAGGCGGAGAGTCCCGGACGAGGCGCGATCGCCAACGATCGACGGCAGATCGGCCAGCCGCCCGACGTCGAATCGGTAGGCCGCTAAGAAGACCACGAGCGCCATGAGCGGAAGGAAGGCCGCCAACCAGGCGAAGACGGCCACGACCCGCGGTGGCACGTGTCTCTCCAACATTCCGTGTCGCCTTCCACCTACCCGCAGCCGATCGGCGGGGCCCGCAATGGCCACTCTACGGCCAGGCCGTGTGGACAAGCGAGTCCGAGAGCCCGGGCGAACCGTCGCGCCCGCTCGAGGGAGGTCGAGCCCGGGGGTTTGACAGGGCGTGACGGCTGCCCACGCATCGTGCTCCGGTTCTGCGCACGCCGTGACGAGGCGACTCGGCCTAGGGTACGCCCGCTGTCGAGCGCCGACGCCTGACCTTGGAGGGCCTAGGCGGCGCTCGTCTGCGCGACGAGACGCGCGAGGTCGTCCTCCTTCGCCGGGCGTAGCCAGTCGGCGGTGTCGCGGTTGACGATCAGGGTCGAGGCCCGATCTCGGCGCCAGCCGCTTGGCGTCTGGTACGCGATCGTCGCCTCCGTGAGCGGGATCATCGGTGCTCGCCGGCCGACGTCGATCATCGGGTCGGCACCGGGACGATGGTGGATGTAGCCGTGCATGACGTGTCGGCCAGCACCTGCCAGCACAGCCGATTGACGTGTCGGCTTGCGGAGACTGGGACGACCGCGCGGATTGCCGGCCTTCACCGCGACGAGTTCCCGGCGCCGCACGACAACGAGGTCCGTTTCGACGACGTCCCCCTCCACACCGAGGGAGACGACGTCGACGAGCTCGACTTCGTCCGAGGCATTGAGGAGATCGGTGAGCCGATCGGCATCGAGCGGTAGTCGTCCCGCGAGCATCGCCTCGTGGCCATACGCGACGAAGTCGATCAGCGGAACGGACTGATGTGAGTCGCGACTCGACGCTGACGGTTCGAACGTCAACCGAAGAACCCTAGTCGCAGCCGTCATCAATCGAGGCATCTCTCAGGCGCTCCGCATTTAGGCCCCTACGTGGTGGAAGCCGCCACGACTACGGCCTCTCGGAGCGTCGCAGCGCCTGTGCGCGATGCGCTCCGGAACGAATGCGCTATGACGACGCGGAAAAGGTACCGCGGCGGCGAAGACGATGCGATCCATCCCGCGGCCGCCATGGACCCCGGACTGGCTGACGTTGCGCTTGATCGAGCAGGAGCTGCGGTCCGAGTGGGAGCGCCTCGTCACGGACGACGCCCAGGTCGGCAGCGACGGCGTGACGCGCGAGGGGCAAGAGGCTAAATCGCGGGTGTCGAGAGGAGGAAGGTCCGCGGCCCGGGACAACGTTTATCGAGTGCGGGGCTGACTCCACCGCCTGATCCGCGCGACGATCTCCTGTTCGTCGAGCACGGCCGCCATCCATTCGCGCGTGCCGCGCGGGAGCGCGTGGCGCCGCTCCGCGGCCGCCCTGAGGTCGGCGACGTCGGTGATCTGCTGCTCTAGCGTGACCGGAGAGCGATCCACGTCGTGACCGTATGCGCCGCTCCCGTCGAGCGTCTAGGAACAGCTGCCTTGCAAATGGGCGCCCACGAGGGGCCCAGGGAACCAGCCTACGTCGCGCTAGACAAGCTCGCGATGACGGCCTGAACGGGCGACGTCCGAAGCCGCGAGGGCTCGTCGCGAGCGCCCCACGATCACACACGCACAGGGCTTGGTCTCAGCCGACCCTCCGCAGGTACGTGACGCTTAGACCCGGACCGTCGCCGTCGCGGATCGTCAGGAACTCGACGAGGACGTGTGTGCCGTCGGGATGACACACGACGGCCCGGCTGTGAAGCCGGCCGGTCGTGGCAAGCGCCCGCCAGAGGGCATCGGCGTCGCGGACTCGGGCGTCGGGTTTGGTGAACGCACCCGCGGGACGACCGATGACGTCGGCCCGCGCGACGCCGAACAGCGTGGCGGCGGCCTCGTTCGCGTCGACGTACGTCCCGCTCGCATCGGTCACCAGGCGCGCCGTCGCCGGGTCGCCGATCCATTCGTCGTGGCTAGGTGTCGGCACCGCTGTCCCGTCACGGTAGACATACACGACCGGGCCACCGAAGCCGGCCATCTCCGAGCGGACCGTCGCACTGACGGCTGGGTGCACCGATCGGAGCGGGCGGATCAGCGCGGCGACGGTCTCATCGAGATCAGGCGTCGCCACCTCGCCGAGGACTTCGCGGACGCGCTCCGCAAACACGGAGTCGTCAGCAGGGAACGTGTGAGCGCTGATCGCCGGGCGTCCGGCCGCCCCATGCACTGGACCACCTCCTCTCAGCCATCCGTCGAGACGCAGTTGACTCCAAGAAGGACGATAAATCTAAGGTCTATCGCGGCGCCGCCGCAAGACCCTTGCGCTCGCGGCAGATCGTGCTGCACTGCCGACGCCATCGAGCCCGACGGGCGACGGAGATCCGATGCTCGACCGATTGCGTCGCGACTAGGAGCCCACGGCGGAATCACCCGACGGGGGCTTGCGGCGTGACGCTCGAGCGCGTCGGCGACGCGCAGGATGGCGGCTCGGTACCACGTGCCCAGCGTAAAGAAGGGGGGAAGTGGACCGCACACGCGATGTCCGAGCTCGCGCCTTACAGGTACCTCGCGCTTACCCCGGGCGAGCGCCGTCGCGAGGAACGCTTCCTGTCAGGCCACCCGGCGCAAAGCCCGACGGCGCTTCCGCCGACGTGCCGTCGCGTTCTGCCGTCGGCGGATACCTGCCTCGATCATCGCCGTTGCCTTGCGTGGTCCGAACGCCCCCGTCGGGCGGTAATTCTTGCCGGTCGCGGCGTTGTATGACACGAAGAAGTGGGTGATCTCGTCGATCAGCGCCTGAGGCAGTTCGCGGAGTCGGCGGACAGCGGCATATTCGGTCGATTTCGTCGCGACCGCGATGAGCCGCGGGTTCGCGGTCGTCGTGCCCGACCGGCCGGTCTGCTGGCCGTCGATGACGCCGACGACCCTGCCCCGGACGACGCATCCCGGGAAGGTCGCAGTCTCGAGCAGCATCAAAACGTCGAGCGGGTCGCCGTCCTCTGCCAGGGTCGAGGGCACGAAGCCGAAATCGAATGGGAACACCGCGCCCGCCGGGAGTTGCTTGCCAAGGCGGAAGGTGCCGCTTTCGGCGTCGAACGTGAACTTGTTCCGGCTTCCACGAGGGGTCTCGATCACGGCGTTGATGCGGCGCGCGCGGTGAAACGCCGGCAGTCGTTCAAGCATGCTCGAACGATGACGATTGCGAGGTGCCGGTTCGCCATCGGCGGACTGGCATCCGGTGACATCTGCCTGACACCACGGGATGGAGGCGGGCTACCGCCGGTCGAAGCGCCACGCCTCGCGCTCGCACCGTGCTCAAGGAACGGAGCTCGATGTACCGCGACGGTACGCGGGTCGGCTGGTCCAAGGTGAAGGATCGAAGCTGGTACGAGCGCGAAGCGTGGAGGTTCGACGGGCGGTAGCTCACTTCGAGCGAAGCAGGACCTCGAAGATTGGGGCTTCGTTCCCGAAGCTGCCGGCGTACGAGAGAAGCACCTTTCCTTTGGCCTTGACTTCGTACACCAGGTATCCCGATGCTTTCCGGCCTTTTGGCAGCGTTCCGAATTCGAGTAGGGGGGTAGGTCCGTTCCCCACAGAGGTGTAGTTTCCGCCAGCCTCGCCACCGACGAAGATCTGCCAGTCGAACGGGTTGTAGGCGACACCGCTCTGGAGGGCGGTGTACGTGACACGTAGCTGGATGTAGACGTTGCCCTTCTTGGGCACGTCGTCGAAGTCGTACGGCCCGTTGTACCGCTTAACAGCCTTGACCTTGTCAACAACGATCTTCGCCCAGTCCTCGCCGTCGCTGGTCACCGTCGCCGGCTCTCCTGCCTTGTATTGCGTTGGCTCCCCCGTTTCCGGGTCCGGGGCGGCCGCCAGTTCGTCGCCGGTCCCTGGCTCGAGCGTGACCTCAACTGGGTTTTCAACATCATCTGACGAGCCGGTCGTTGCTACGCCGGCGCTGGCACAGCCGGCGAGCAGGAAGACAAGCGCCACAAGCAGGCTTCGCATCCTCCAGAAATCTCCCTTCCCCGGGACGGACGGCGTCATCGGGCTATGACCTCGAAAGTGTCCGCTTCCACGTCAAGTGATGCTGTGCTCGCCGGGCTTGTCGTCCCCTGGTTTATCGAAGCGTCGCGGCACATCGGCGCCGTGACGCCCGTCAGCTAGCCTGTCACCGCCCCGGCTCCGGTCCGCAGACTCGCGATCCCCGCACCCCCCGCGGGTCAGCCTGTCGCGGCCGACCGGGGCTTGAAGGAGGAAATCGATGGATAACGGGAACGCATGACGAGCTGATGGCTGACCTGACCGAGGCGGAGAGACGAGCTACGCGCCGCGTCGACTGACGTCTTCATACGCCTCCCGTCAACGGCCGCCGGCCGTAACGCGCACAAAGGGCGTTCCATGCCGCGACGAAACGCTCCTCGGCCCGGTCCAACTGCTCGCCGCGCTCCAGCGTCGTGACGCTCGCAGAGTGACGTTAACTGACTGCCGTTGTGCTCAGGAACCCACGTTCGCGCCGCTATGTTGACTTGGGATTTAACCGACCCTTAACGGTCCGAAAAGGGCGCGTTGACGGCCCGTTTCGATGGTTCCGACGTCAAGCACGGACGTTTCCGCGTCGGGCGACGCGAATGCCCGGCCAGCCAGGGGGAACCATCGAGTGATCAGCACCAGGAAGAGCGTCGGCGCATTGGCTGTCGTCGCCGGACTCGCGTTCGGCGCGTGCAGCAGCGGAGGGGGTGCCGCGACGACCCCGAGCACGGCCTCCAGCGTCGGGCCGAGCTCCGGGGCGAGCGAAAGCGCAGCCGCCGGTGAGAGCGCCGGCGCGATGGTGTCGGGCTCCATCAACGTGTCCGGTTCCTCGACGGTCGAGCCCATCTCGACGGGGGTGGCCGAAGCCCTCGCCGCGAACAACCCCGACTTCAAGTTCACGGTGAAGGGCCCAGGGACGGGCGACGGCTTCAAGGTCTTCTGCACCGGCGAGACGGACATCAGCGATGCGTCCCGAAAGATCAAGGACGAGGAAGCCGCTGCGTGCAAGAGCGCCGGGATCGATTACGTCGAGCTGCCGATCGCCTACGACGGGATGACCGTCATGACCAATCCGTCGAACACGGCCGTCACCTGCCTCTCATTCCCGGATCTGTATGCCCTGATCGGCCCCGAGTCGCAGGGCTTCAAGAAGTGGTCGGACGCTCAGCCGCTCGCCAAGGAGCTCGGTTCCAACACCGTCTTCCCTGACGCGGAACTGTCGATCACCGGCCCCGGCGAGGAGTCGGGCACCTACGACAGCTTCGTCGAGGTCGCGCTCGACAAGATCGCGGATCCGCGCGGCAAGATCGACCCGGCGACGAAGCACACGGCGACGCGACCGGACTACACCGCCAGTCCCAACGACAACACCATCATCGAAGGCATCGCCGCTTCACCGACGTCGCTCGGCTGGGTCGGCTTCGCGTTCGCCGAGGAGAACAAGGACAAGGTCGCCGAGATCCAGGTGTCGAAGGATCCGAACGGGACGTGCGTCGCTCCCAGCACCGAAACGATCGCCGACGCGTCCTACCCGTTGTCGCGAACGCTGTACATCTACGTCAACAAGGCCAAGGCGGCCGACAACCCCGCAGTGAAGGCGTTCGTGGACTACTACCTCGCGGAGGGCACGATCTCGACCGTCCTCGAGACCGTCCCCTACGTGAACCTGCCCGCCGATAAGCTCACCGAGTCTCGGTCCACCTGGGACTCGAGCCAGTAGAGGCGTCCTCCTCCTACGGAACCGGTCGGGCCGACTCGGATGGCCCGGCCGGTTCCCGTTTGGACAGGTCGTAGACTGAGCAGCCTTCCATGACCGCCACGACCGCGCCTAGCCGTCTCCGCGGCACGACACGACGCCGTCGCAACGAGGGTGTCGTCAGGGCCATCCTTTTTGCCGCGGCCGCGTTGTCGGTGCTGATCAGTGCCGGCATCGTGCTGTCACTGATCTTCGAGGCGCTGACGTTCATCACGTCGGTCGATCTGTCGCAGCTGTTCTCCGACGGCTGGTTCCCGCGGCGCGGGATGTTCAGCCTCCCGACCGTGATCGCCGGCACACTGATCATCACGATCGTCGCGATGATCATCGCGGCGCCGATCGGTCTCTTTAGCGCGATCTACCTGGCGGAGTACGCGTCGCCAAGGGTGCGCAGCATCGTCAAGCCGACGCTCGAGATCCTCGCGGGTATCCCGAGCGTGGTACTCGGGTTCTTCGCGCTGACCTGGATAAGTCCGAACGTCGTGCACTCGCTCTTCAGCAACGCCAAGGGCTTCAGCCTTTTGGCAGCGGGGATCGGTGTCGGGATCCTGACGATCCCGCTCGTGGCCTCGATCTCCGAGGACGCGATGCGCGCGGTGCCGCTGGCGCTCCGCGAAGCCTCGTATGGGCTTGGGGCCCGGCGATTGACGACGAGCATGCGGGTCGTCGTCCCGGCGGCGATCTCCGGCATCGTCGCAGCGATGCTCCTCGCGATCTCGCGAGCGATCGGCGAAACGATGGTCGTGGCCATCGCCGCGGGCGCCAGCGGTGGGTCGCTGTTCACGCTCGACCCGCTCGGACCCGGTCAGACCTTGACCGGCGCCATGGCTTCGTTGGCGACCGGCAGCGACAACGTCACGGGCAATTCGGCAGCCTTCCTGAGCCTCTACTTCCTCGGCTTCATCCTGTTCGTGATGACCCTGGCCCTCAACGTCGTCGGAGACGTCTTCGTGCGCCGTACGCGGCAGAAGTACTGAGCCATGACGACTGCCGGATCCCTCGCCGCGGGCACGGTCAACGCGTCTCTTCGCCGCCAGAGGTTTGACGTCGCTGCCTGGATCTTCTCGGCGATCCTCCTGCTCAGCCTTCTGTTCACCCTTGCCCTGCTCATCATCCTCGTGTCCGACCAGTTGATCCGCGGCATGCCGGTCCTGGCGGAACGCGGGGTAGGCGTCCTCACCAGTCCGCTCTCCAGCAGCCCGGCCCGCGCTGGCCTGGTCCAGGGCTTGATCGGCACCGCCCTATTGGCGGTGATCGTGGCGCTCACCGCGTTCCCGGTCGGGATCCTCACCGCGGTCTATCTCGAGGAATACTCCTCCGGTGGGCGCTTCAGCCGATTCATCGACCTCAATATCCGGAATCTGTCCGGCGTCCCGTCGGTCGTGTACGGCCTACTGGGACTCGCCGTCTTCGTGGCGTTGCTGTCGAGCGTCGGCGACTCGAACGGGGCGAACCTCCTCACCGGTGGCCTCACGCTCGCCGTGCTGGTCCTGCCGCTCGTGATCATCACGTCGGCCGAGGCGATCCGAGCCGTACCGAACGCGATCCGCGAAGCTGGCTTCGGAGTCGGCGCCTCGCGCTGGCAAGTCGTGCGAAAGCTGGTGCTCCCCGCGGCGACGCCGGGGATCCTCACCGGCACCGTGCTCGCGCTTTCTCGGGCCCTCGGTGAGACCGCACCGCTGATCCTCGTGGGCGCCGTCCTCGGATCCTTTTCCACGGGCCGCTCGATCCAGGAACTCTTCCTCGGCTCGTACACGGCTCTCCCGGTCATCGTCTACGACTGGGCGCGCAAGCCACAGGAGGAGTTCCGCGCCCTGACCTCCGCGGCGATCATCGTGCTGCTTCTGCTGACCGTCATCGCGAACGCGTTCGCGATCATCCTGCGCAACAGATACGACCGTCGATGGTGACGGATGAACCGCCTGACGAACCCGACACGACCGTACCCGCACTCGGAGACCCGATGACCACCGCGACCGCGCCAGGCATCCCCAGGAGCGAAGCGACGCCCTCGGTCCACATCGCGACCGCCGCGTCGACAGACACATCCGCGCCCACCGAGCCGCCGGTGATCCGGCTTCAGGACGTGAGCTTCTACTACGGCTCGTTCCGCGCGGTCAAGAACATCTCGATCGACGTCCCCGCCCACCGGATCACCGCGCTGATCGGACCGTCGGGCTGCGGCAAGTCGACACTGCTGCGCACGATCAACCGCATGAACGACCTCATCCCGGGCACCCGGGTCGAGGGACAGGTGCGGTACCACGACGAGGACATCTACGGCTCGGGCGTCGACCCTGTCGAAGTCCGCCGACGGATCGGCATGGTGTTCCAGAAGGCGAATCCATTCCCGAAGTCGATCTACGACAACGTCGCGTTCGGCCCGCGCCTGAATGGCTTCAAGGGAAACATGGACGAGTTGGTCGAAGACAGCCTCCGACGCGCTGCGATCTGGGATGAGGTGAAGGACAAGCTGAAGCAATCGGGCCTGTCGTTGTCCGGCGGCCAGCAGCAGCGGCTTTGCATCGCGCGCGCGATCGCCACCCAACCCGATGTCATCCTGATGGACGAGCCCTGTTCAGCGCTCGATCCGCGCGCGACGCTGCAGATCGAAGAGCTGATGATGCAGCTCAAGGAGAACTACACGATCGTCATCGTGACCCACAACATGCAGCAGGCGGCCCGGGCGTCGGACCGAACGACCTTCATGAACATGGCGGATGATCGGGCGGGGTATGTCGTCGAGCAAGACGAGACGACGACGATATTCACGAATCCGTCGAATCAGATGACCGAAGATTACGTTTCCGGTCGGTTCGGCTGAAGACGATGGGACGCATGACAGAGCCGACCGGACGATCAGGCGTCGAACGCGACGTGGACGCTCTCCTCGAGGCCGAGGATGAACGCGGTACGGTACCGCCCCAAGCCCGCCGTGACCCCCTCGACCTGCAGGAACAGGAGATCAAGGACTCGGTCCTGCGCATGGGCGCCCTCGTCGAGGAAGCGATCCGTCGGGCGGCCCACGCCCTGCAGGCGCATGACGCCACAGAAGCGCTCGATATCGTCAAGGGCGACGCGCGGATCAACGACGCGCAGCGTGAAGTGTCACGCCTGATCAGCGTCGCGATCGCCACGCAGCAGCCTGTAGCTCGCGACCTGCGCTACCTGCTGACGTGCGATCACGTGACCTACGAGCTCGAGCGTATCGGAGACCACGCCGCTTCGGTCGCGAAGCAGGTAATCAAGCTCGCGCCCGAACCCCCGCTCGCGGACTACGTGAAGCTCCCCGAGATGGCGGAGCTGGGTGCACAGCTCGTCCACGGCGTCCTTCGCGCGCTCGTCGACATCGACGCTGTGGCGGCACGAGAAGCAGCCGCGATGGACGACGACATCGATCGGCTGTACCACGCGACGTTCGACGAGGTCGTCGAGCTGATGCGCCAGGATCCCGGCAACGTCGAGCGCGGGACGCGCATCGTCATCGCCTCGCACTATCTGGAACGGATCGGCGACCGCTCGACGAACATCGCCGAGGACATCGTCTATCTGGTGACCGGGGACGTCGAGGACCTGAACCCGTGACCGATACCGCGGCCACACGCCGCCCGCAGGTCCGCGTCCTCTTCGTCTGCACGGGTAACTCGGCGCGCAGCATCATGGCGGAGGCGCTGTTGCGCAGGCACGGTGGTGACCGCTTCGAGGTCTTCAGCGCCGGGACCGAACCCCGCGGCGTCAACCCGCTGACCCTTCGCGTCCTCCGGGACGCCGGTATCGACGCTTCCGGGGCGCGGTCGAAGTCCGTCGCGGAGTTCCTCGGTCAGCGCTTCGACTACGTCATCACCGTCTGTGATCAGGCGCGCCAGGCGTGTCCGGTCTTCCCGGGCGTCCACGAGTCGCTCCATTGGGGCTACGAGGATCCGGCTGAGGCGACTGGCACAGATGAGCAGCGGCTCGCGGTGTTCCGGCGGGTCTTCATCGCGCTCGGCGAGCGCATCCAGCAGTTCGTCGTGATCGCCGAACGGGCCTCAACTTCACAAGGGGCGGCTGGCTCCTGATGCTCCTCCACCTCCTCCGGCACGCTGACGCGGGCGACTCGGAGACATGGTCGGGTCCGGACTCGACCCGACCCTTGAGTGCAAAGGGTCGCCGGCAATCGAAGCGGCTCGGTGACCATCTCCGTGCGATCGGCTTCACGGCTGACGTCATCGTCACGTCGCCGAAGGTCCGCGCCGAACAGACCGCCGACATCGTGGGCGAACGGTTGGGGGTGGCCGTCACGGTCGATGACCGACTCGCGAACGCCTTCGACGTCGACACCGTTGACGAGCTCGTGACCGATGCCGGTGACCCCGAGAGGATCGTCCTCGTCGGTCACGACCCGGATTTCAGCGAGGTCCTGTCGAGATTGTGTGGCCCGCAGCTCGAGATGAAGAAGGGTGCGTTCGCCCGCATCGATGTCGAACGGCCGTTGCGAGCGGGTAGCGCAACCCTCCGTTGGCTGCTCCCACCCGACGCTCTGAAGGTCCGCTAGATCGGACGGGACCGGGCTTCGACTCGGTGCGCGTCGCTCGTCGCGCTCGCGACGGGCGCTGAGGATCGGAGCAGGATCCCGAGGACCGCCGCGAGCACGATCGATGCACCAAGCCACTGGCTCGGGTCGAGCCGTTCGCCGAGGATGAGAGCTCCGGCGGCCACGCCGACGATCGGGATCAGATAGAACGAGCCGGCGGCGATCGTGGCCGGCACCCGACGCAACGCTCCCAGGTACAGCCAGTACGCCGCGGCGTAGTAGAGGACGCCCGAGGCGATCCCACTCGCGAGGGCCGGAGCCGAGACCCCGGCGGGGAGCGGTGATCCACCGACGATGGCAGCGAAGAGCACGAGGACGAGTGCCAGGGCGAACGCGTACGCCTGCTGCGATAGCACGACCTGACTCGTCTCGTGTGCATCAGGGATGTACCGGCGCGTGATGACGGTGTAAGTGGCGCAACAGGCGACACCGGCGAGGGCGAGAACGACCCCGGCGCCTTCTCCCCCGATCGATCCCGCGTCATAGACGACCACGCCGATGCCGACCACGGCGCCGATCGACAACGCGACGAGCGACGGTGTGATGCGCTCGCGGAGGACGACCGCGGCGAGGAGCATGATCATCATCGGCTCGAGGGCCCAGATGAGCACGGACACACTCGCCGTGATCGACGCGAGGCCAAGGAGGCCGAGCGCGTAGGCCGCTCCCGGGTTGAGGAGGCCGAGTCGTCCGAGCAACGACCGACCTTCGCCGCGCAGCGGGATGCCCTTCGCCCGCATGAGGATGGTGAGGACGGCCAGGCTCGACGCCAGCTGGACCGCGAGAAGGGTGACGGGCGCGATCTCGGCCAGAGCGGCTTTGCTCACGACGGTGCCGAGACCCCAACAGACGGCCGCTCCGACGAGAGCAGCAAGGTCACGGCGACGCAGGGATCGAGTGGACGGAAGCACGCCCGCTGTCCTGTTCAGCAGCAGCCAGCGCCGCCGCAGCAGCCCGTCGCGGCGACCGGCAGTTCCCGGTGGGCAGACAGGTCGACGAGGGGTCGGGCGCCGATCGGTTTCGTGGCCTTGGCGATGGCGCTCATCATCCCGTCCGCGACGGCGTGCGACGGCGTGATCGAGACGTCGATCAGCCCGACGTCCTCGAGGCCCCGCCGGAACTCGCTGACGGACAGAGCGCCCGCGATGCAGCCGGCGTAGGAGCCGCGCTCAGCACGCTCGCCCGGGGTGAGCCGATCCTCAGCGACGATGTCGGTGATCCCGATGCGTCCGCCTGGGCGCAAAACGCGGGCGATCTCCCGGAAGACGGCTCGCTTGTCGGTGGCGAGATTGACGACGCAGTTGCTGATCACGACGTCCACCGACTCCGCCGGCAGCGGGAGCGCCTCGATCGTGCCCTTCAGGAACTCGACGTTGGTCGCGCCCGCTTCCGCCGCGTTGCGCTGCGCGAGGGCCAGCATCTCGTCGGTCATGTCGACTCCGAAGGCACGCCCGGTCGGCCCGACCCGCTTCGCTGAAAGGAGGACGTCGATGCCGCCCCCGGAGCCGAGGTCAAGGACGCGCTCGCCTTCGTGGAGTTCGGCCACCGCGATCGGGTTGCCGCAGCCGAGCGAGGCCAGCACGGCGGCATCAGGGAGCTCGTCGCGCTCGAGGGCCGAATACAGCCCGGCACCGATCGTCTCCGTATCCGAGCAGCAGGCGTCGCCGTGCGAGGCACGCACGGCCGCCGCCGCGTAGTGGTCGCGAACGGTCTCGTGGATGCTCGCGGCGGTCTGTTGGATGGTCCCGGCGGCGGCGTGGGCGGTCTCGGCGGCGTGGTGGGTCGTCTCGGCGTGGATGGTCTCGGCGGTCATCGCGGCTCCTCTTGGTGTGTCCGTCATATTGATACTTGTCTATATCGACATCTGTCAATATGCTGGATGGCATGAAACGGCAGACCGATCCGGACGTGCGGCTGCTGCAGGCGGCCGCTGATCCGACGCGCCTCGCGATCCTTCGCCAGCTGAGCGACTCGCGCGAGGTCTGCGCTTGCGATTTCATGGCGTGCTGCGAGGTGAGCCAGCCGACCGTGTCGCACCATCTCAAGGTCCTCCGCGAGGCCGGCTGGATCGCGGCGGAACGCCGCGGGGCGTGGATCTGGTACTCGCTGCGACCCGAGGCCGTCGCCCGGTTCCGTGAGCTCGCCGGCGGGCTCGGCGTCATGCCCATCACGCCCGCGCCAGCGGGCCGGCGCCTACCGGTCGTCCAGCCGCTCGCCTAGGCTCAGTCGCCGACCACGGTCGGATACGGCAGCGCCACCGAATCCGAGGCGACGCGGCTGCGACCCTCTGCATCGAACCGATCGAGCCCAAGCTCGGACACGTCGATCAGATCCGTTCGACCACGGAGCACCAGGTCGGCGGCGACGCGCGACACGCCCGGTCCCCACATCATCCCGTGGCCGGCCGCGGCCGCGACCCATCCGCCACCGATGACCGACCCGTCCGGCCGCATCGCAGGACCGAGGATCGGCAGGTGGTCGGGCGTGTAGTCGATGGTCGCGGCCCAGATCTTGCGGAGGCCGAGATCCCGGCTAATCGGGACGAAGCTCGCCAGCCGCGCCCGGTAGCGCTCGTACGCGGCCCAGTCGATCTCGCGCGCTTCGCCCGGCTGCTCGTCGGGATCGCTCCAGCCGAAGAGCAGCCCGTCCTCCTCGAGCCGCCAGTAGAGCCCGGCGCCGATATCGAACACCATCGCCATCCGTTCGACGTCGAACGCGTCATGCCGCTCGAGGACCGCGACCGTGTGCCGGGCGGCGCCGACCGGGATGCGCAGCCCGCACAGGGCACCGATGGCCCGTAATGACGGGCCGCCGGTCAGCAAGACGCGCTCTGTCTCGATCTCGCCGGCACTCGTCTGGACCGCGGTGACCTGTCCTCGGTCGTCCGTCCGCAGGCCGGCGAACGCTGTCCGCTCGCGCAACTCGACGCCGGCGGCCTGGATCGCGAGCGAGTACGCGCGAACGTTCCGCGGCGGGTCGATATGCCCGTCGCCGGCGCGATAGGTCCCACCCCGATGCCCGTCCGGCGCGAGCGTGCCGGCCACCTCCCCGGCTTCATCGGCGGTCAACCACCGAACGTCGGTCAGCCCGGCGGCATGCTGCATCGCGAGCCGCTCACGGCCCGCGCGCTCGTCATCCTCGGTCACGGCGAGGATCAGATACCCGAGTTCGCGGAACCCCGAGTCGGTGTGATAGGCCGACGGCTGCCGGCGGTAGAAGTCGATCGACCAGCGCCCGAGCGCGACCGTCGCCGGCGTCCCACCCTGGGCTCGGACCACGCCCGCAGCCCGTGAGGAAGCTCCCATCCCGGCGATACCGCGCTCGAGGACGACGACGCGGCCGACACCGGCTTCCGCCGCGAAGACCGCTGCCCAGCCGCCGATCGTGCCGGCTCCGACGACCACCAGATCCGCGCGCTCCGCCATCCGCGTCCCTCCTTCGCTCGCGCTCAGCCGTCCAGCGCCGCGCCCTCGACGCACGCGGCGGCGACCCCGAGTCGCTCGAGACGCCCGTAGGTGTCCCGTCGCCGTACGGTCCATGCGACGATGTCGAGACCGGCCGCGCGCGCCATCGCGAAGCTGTCGGGATCGATGGCGTGGAACTCGAGCGAGACCGCGCTGCAGCCCAACGCCAATGCCGTTCCGATCGTGTCCGCCGACATATGGCGCGCATTGAGCCAGCGCGGCCAGGCCGGTGCAAGCCGACCGACGCGCTCCAGCGTGTCCGGCAGGAATGATGAGACGAAGCCGTTGACCATCGTCGGTCCACGTCCCGCAGCGAGCACCTCGACGACCGCACGGTCATGGACGCCCTTGAGGTCGACGTTGATCGTGGCACGGTGCGGGATGATCGCAAGCGCGTCGGCCAGCGATGGGACGCCCACCTCCTCCAGTCGGCGTGCGGTCATCTCGTCGACCCGCCCGGCGCGACCGTGGACTCGGTCAAGCGTCTCGTCATGGATCAATACCGGGACGCCGTCGCCGGAGACGCGGACATCGAACTCGACTCCATCGCAACCCGGCACCGCGAGGGCCGCCACAAGAGCGCCGATCGTGTTCTCCGGCGCGTGGCGCCAGTCGCCCCGGTGCGCGAGTCGAAGCACGATCAGCCGATCCCGTGCATCAGAAGGCGTTCACCGCGACCGTCCTTCATCCGGCGCTTCGTCGCTCAACGTCGGCGGCGGGGAGCGCGAACGCGAAGGTCGAGCCGATCCCCTCGCGAGACTCGACCCAGATCCGACCGCCGTGCTGCTCCACGACATGGCGAGCGATGGCGAGCCCGAGGCCCGTGCCGCCGCCGGCCTCTGCACGGAGACGCGCTCGGTCGACCTTGTAGAACCGCTCGAAGACACGGTTCCGAGCTGCCCGTGGGATGCCGATACCCTGGTCTTCGACCGACGTCACGACCTGGCCACCGGACGCTGCCGTCCGGATCGTGATCTCGCCGCCATCCGGACTGAACTTGACCGCGTTGTGGACGAGGTTCACGACGACCTGCCCGAGTCGAGCCGCGTCGCCACGCACGCTCGGCAAGCCGGGCGGCGTCTCGAACCGCAGCGTGACGCCCTGCCGCTCCCCGAAGAGCCGAAGACGCTCGGCAGAGTCGGCGGCCAGACGGCTCATGTCGAGATCGTCGGACATCTGGAGCGTGCCGCCGCTCTCGATCCGACTCAGGTCGAGAAGCTCGTTGACCATCTGGACGAGGTGACCCGTCTCGACCTCGATCTTGGCGATCCGGTCGCGCATCTTCGCGGGGATGGCTTCGCCGGCGCCCTCCGCCTCGCGCTGGAGCGTCTCGGATAGCAGGCTCACCGTCGTGAGCGGCGTTCGCAGCTCATGCGACAGGTTGTCGATGAACTCGGTGCGGATGCGTTGGAGACGCCGCAGCTCGGACACGTCCGCCAGGATGAGCCATAGATCGCTGTCGGACGGCGTGGGTAGAGCGCGGACAGTGACGACGGCCCCGTCCGGACCCGACGGTCGCAGCTCGACGCTCATCGCGCCGGTCGATCCGGCGCGCGTCCGGGTCGCCAGCGCCTCGACTGCCGGGTCCATGAACGCTTCCATCAGCGTCCGGCCGGGGAGCGTGCCCGGCTCATGTCCAAGAAACAGATGAGCGCGCCGATCGGCCTCTGTCACTCGGTTGACCGCGTCGATCCGGACCACGCCCTCGTCCAGCGCATCGAGCAACACGCCATGCTCGGCGTCTCGGTCGGCGAGGGTCCGGGTCCAGGCCGCGCCCTCATCGCGAAGCCCCTGGATGTTCGATGTCGCGCGGTCCAGCGAGCGTCCGCGGCGCGCCCACGCCACCGCTGCGACGACGCTCGTCACGGCGAGGAGGCTCGCGATGACGACGGCGGGATCCACTCGGCGAGCATCGCATACCGGGCCGTTCCGGGCAGGTCGGTCAACGGCGTCGTGGGCCGGTCGTCCAAGCGATCTGGCGTTCGATCAGACCACCGAGCCACGGTGCGGCGTGTCGCTCGAAGGCACGGATCGGGAACGCGTGCCGCAGAACAAGCAGATGAACGATCCGGGCAGCGGCGCGCCGCGCTGGGGTCACGGTCCGGGTGCCTGTCGTTCCGGTCGTCACGACGGCGGCGTCGACCGCGGCGGTCGCGTCGGTCGCCGCGAGCTCGCTCGACACACGGAGGGCGTCGTCCTCCTCGGGCGACGCCGCATCCGGCCAGGGGGCCGCGCCGAGCCGCTCGAGCGTGCCTGTCGCAGCAAGCTCACGGAGGTCGTCGGGCGTGAGCCGGCGGAGCCGCTCCAGCAACCTGGTGACCGTGGCCGTCGCGGGGCCATAGCGGGGCTGCCCCACCGCGGAATCCCAGCCGCGGGTCAGTCGCTCGCGCGCCCACATCGACGCGGGGTCGCCGAGGATCTCGTCGAGGGTATCCGCAAGCAGGATGTCCGCCAGACGACCGACGACGGCGTCCCTGATCGGCGTCGATCGGCGGGCGGCCGCTGGCAGCTCCCCGAGCGCCGCGCGCTCGGCTTCGTCGAGCTGCCGCTCGAGCTCTGGTGGCACGAGCTGGCGCAGGGTGGCGAGGAAAGCGATCGGGGCTGGCTCTGCGAGGGCGAGCCGATCGAGCTCGTCCGCGGTCAACCGGCCGACACGTTCGACGACAGACGCGATCAGCTCGGCGGTCGTCGGCGGACGTCGCACCGGCCCGCGAACCGGCGACCCCCGATCGGGGCCGCCACGCGGCGGCCGCCCGGCCCGCACTCCGATCGACCGCTCCCGGTCGTACCGTCGCCGAAGATCGGGGTCGCTCAGCCAGTCATGCGCGACGTTGATCCGTTTCGCGAGCTCGAGAGCATCCGCGCCCGCAACGTCCGGGTGGTGCCGGCGAAGCAGCGCCCGCCACGCCAGCTCGATGGCTTCGGGGCTCGCGTCGCGCGGGACGCCGAGCCGCGCGTAGAGATCATCGCTCGGAAGCGGTTGACGGGTCGGCATCGATGCTGGAGAGGGTACCGGTGCGACCGCTCGCTATCCTGCAGCTCTCCGGCCCGCGGACATCTTCCGACGGGCACGGTCGGGAGGGGTGACCGATGAGCTTCATGAAGCGGGCCCAGGAAGCCGCGGCACAGGTGGCCGCGATGGCGAACCAGACCGCGAACGACCCGGCAACGCAGGAGCAGATCTCGAGGAGCGCTCGCGAGGCACTCGGTGTGGCGCGGCGCGGAGTCACGACGGTCGTCGAGAAGATCGACCCTGCAACGCTCGCCGAATCGATCGTACGTGCGACCCGCCCTCCAGGAGATGACGAACCGCGCGCTTCGCGACAAGGCGTCGCCCTATCGGATCGCCGAGATCTCGATCTCCGCATCGATCCCACCGTCCGTGAGCTTCTCCATCGGCCGGATCGGCGACGAGGTGGAGGAGGTCGTGGGCCGGGTCCATTCGTCGGCGGAGCTCGTCGAGCGGGCCGATGCCGCCGAGCTCGTGCTCGCGCTCGACGGTACGACGGTGGATGAGGCCGCGCTACCCGCCGCGGGAGTCGTCCCTGACGGGCGACCCGATGCCGCCGAGCTCGATCCCGACCGGCTAGGCCGGCGGCTTAGGCGACGGCCTCGCGCGCGTCGAAGCCCTCGACGAGCAGCCGCTCGACCTCCTCGATCGGACGTGTCGAGCGCTCGCCGGTCGCACGTTCGGTCACCTCGATGCCACCGGCGGCCAGCGACCGCGGTGACACGGTCAGGATCCACGGCATCCCGAGCAGCTCGGCGTCGGTGAACTTGACGCCCGGCGACTCATCGCGGTCGTCCCACAGGATGTCGTGTCGCGACCCCGCCTCTGCGGCGAGGGCATCCAGCCGCTCGGCGATCTCGGTCACGCGTGGTTCCTTCGCGGCGCCGAGCGTCACGAGATGCGCGGCGTACGGCGCGACCTCCTCGGGCCACACGATGCCCTTCTCGTCGTGATGTGCCTCGACGATGCAGGCGACGTTTCGACCGACGCCGATCCCGTACGAGCCCATCACGATCGGGTGCCGCTCGCCGTCTTCCCCGAGGTAGCTGGCGCCGGTCGCCACCGTGAAGTCCGTGCCGAGCTTGAAGATGTTGCCGACCTCGATCCCCTTTCGAAGCTTCACGGGCGAGCCGCAGCGGACACAGGCGTCGCCCTCGCGGGCATTCGTGATCTCGGCGACGAAATCGGGCGTGTAGTCGCGCGGCACGTTGACGTTCTTGACGTGCCAACCGACGCGGTTTGCCCCCGCGACGAGGTTCAGCGAACGGACCACGAGCTCGTCGACCACGATCACCGCGTCGCGCGCGCCGATCGGCGAGCCGTAACCCGCCTCCATCCCGCGCCCCTTGATCTCCTCGACGGTCGCGGGCCGGAGGCCCCCGATCGCCTTGGTCGCGTTGACGAGCTTCGTCTCGTTCACGTCATAGTCGCCACGGACGATCGCGGCGATGAACCGCCCGTCGCCGGTGACGAAGAAGGCGGCCTTCGCCGTCCGGCTGCGGGGCATGCCCAGGAAGGTGGACAGGGCCTCGATCGTCGTCGCGTGAGGCGTCTCGACGTCCTCCATCGGGCGCGCGTCCTCGGGCTCCGGATCCGGCTTGCGGACCTCGGCGATCTGCTGGTTCTCGGCGTAGCCACAGCTGTCGCACAGGACGAGGGTGTCCTCGCCGAAGTCGTTGAGCACCATGAACTCATGAGCGCCCGAGCCGCCCATGATCCCGACATCCGCTCCGACCGCGATCGCGTGCAGGCCGAGCCGCTTGAAGGTCCGCTCGTACGCCTCGTACTGAGCGCGATAGCTCATGTCAAGACCGGCGTCGTCGCGATCGCAGCTATAGGCGTCCTTCATCACGAACTCGCGGACGCGGATGAGGCCGCCCCGGGACCGCGGCTCGTCCCGGAACTTGGTCTGGAAGTGGTAGACCATCATCGGCAGTTGCCGGTAGCTCTGGACGATGTCGCGGAGCAGGAGCGCGACGACCTCCTCGTGGGTCATCGCCAGGACCATATCCCGCTCGCCGCGATCCTTGAACCGGACGAGCTCGGGGCCGATCTTGAAGTAGCGGCCGCTCTCCTTCCAGACCTCCGCGGGATGGACGACCGGCATCTCCATCTCCTGGCCACCGATCCGGTCCTGCTCCTCGCGGATGACCTGCTCGACGCGGTCGCTCACCCGCTTGCCCAACGGCAGCAGTGAATAGATGCCCGACCCGAGCTGGCGGACATAACCCGCGCGGAGCAACAGACGGTGCGACGCCATCTCGGCATCGGCGGGGTCGTCGCGAAGCGTGGTGAAGAACAGGTGGGACACGCGCATGGAGCGGTAAGGATAGCGGCGACCACCGGCACGCGAAGAGGGTGGCCACCACCGCAACCGTAGAGTCGGGCCCGCTACCATCCCGGCGACACTTCCCTAGGCCCTCACGAGGTATCGCGCGTGGTCGACGGTGCTCTCTTCGCGCTTCTCGTCGTCATCGTGCTCGCCGTCGTCTTCGACTACATCAACGGGTTCCACGACACTGCGAATGCGATCGCGACGTCGGTCGCGACACGGGCGCTCCGGCCGAGACACGCGATCCTCATGGCGACGTTCTTCAATTTCGCCGGGGCGTTCGCCGGCACCGCCGTCGCCAAGACGATCGGTGCCGGGCTGGTCGATGAGACGACGACGACCCAGGCCGTCGTCGCCGCGGCGCTCATCGGCGCGATCACGTGGAACCTCATCACGTGGTGGTTCGGGCTGCCGTCGTCGAGCTCGCACGCGCTGATC
>JBJMMR010000052.1:0-110939 GCA_045804645.1 Chloroflexota bacterium
TGCAGATAGACACCGTCCGGGGCCGATGGACCAGGCTGACGCTCCGAGCCGCAGGCGTTGGAACATCACGTGTTACGGCCGACGTCGGAACCGGCGCTCAGCGGCCGTTTGGAACACCACCTGTTCCATTGGGCGGGTGAACATGCCCAGGATGCACGCTTCTTCGTCACTTGGAACATGTGATGTTCCAAGCGCGCTCGGGTCAGCACGTCGCCAAGCGCGCCGCCCGGCACTCGCTCGCAACGCCGCCGGCGGGACAACGCCGGGGCCGTCGACGCCGGCGGGGCTACGCCCGCGAGGCTATGCTGGGCCGTCGCCAGCCGCGCCGGGCCCGACCTACCCCTCGATGAAGCTCAGCCGCACCGTCCGCTCGGCGTTGTCCGCATTCGGGTCGAGCAGACAGATCGATTGCCACGTTCCGAGCGCCAACCGGCCACCCGTCACCGGGACCGTCAGCGACGGCGAGGCGAGTAACGGGACGACGTGGTCCGCTCCGTGGCCGGGCGAACCATGGCGGTGCCGGTACAGCCGCTCCTCGCGCGGGAGCAACCGGTCGAGCGCATCCATCAGGTCGTCGTCCGAGCCAGCCCCGATCTCGACGACGACCAGCCCGGCGGTCGCATGGGGCACGAACACCGACAACAACCCGTCGTCGGCATCGATGTCCGACAGGAAGGCGGCGCATGCCGCGGTCAGGTCCGCTACCCCGCGGGCCGAGCCCGTCCGGACCGTGAGCTCGCGGGTATCCAAGCGCGCCTCGTGGGGCCTAGGGGAAGATCGAGCGGAGCGCGTCCCGGATCCGCCCGACGCCGCCCATGGCAGGCGCCGACTCATAGCGCGTCGGTTCGCCGTCGACGAGCGTCGTCGCGCCCCACTGGAGCAGCCCGACGCTCGTGCTGTAGGCCGGCGTAAGCAGCGTGTCGACGAGCCCACCGATCCCGTTCGGCGCCGCGACGCGCACCGGCATCTCGAGCACGTCGCGGCCGAGCTCCGCGATCCCCGCGAGCTGCGCGGAGCCGCCCGTCAGGATCACGCCGGCCGGGAGCTGCCGGACACCGGCCGCGCGGATCTCGTTGCGCAGCAGCTCGAAGGTCTCACGCATGCGCGCCTCGATGACCTGTGACACCTCGAGCCGGCTCACGGTCCGTCCGGCATCCTCGCCGAGGACGCTGACGCTGATCTCCTCATCCTCGCCGACAGAGCGCAGGTCGGCCGTCCCCTCGTTGATCTTTAGCTCCTCAGCGGTCTGCAGCGACGTCTTGAGGACGGCCGCGATGTCGTTCGTCACGTTGTTGCCGCCGATGGGAAGGACTCGCGTGTGGAACGGCGAACCATCGAGGAACAGCGCGAGGTCGATCGTCCCAGCGCCGAAGTCGGCGACCGCGACGCCCAGCTCCTTCTCGGTCTCGTTGAGCACGGCCTCGGCCGACGCAAGTGAGTTGACGACGAGCTCGTCGATCTTCACGCCGGCCGCCGCGACGCACTTGGACAGGTTGGTGACGGGTGTCGCCGCGGCGGTGACGATATGCGTCTCGACCTCGAGCCGCAGCGCGCTCATACCGAGCGGGTCCTTGACCCCCTCCTGGCCGTCGACCGAGAAGCCGCGCCGCTCGACGTGGAGTACCTCGCGGTTCGACGGGATCGGCACGGCGCGCGCGACGTCGATCGCGCGGTTGATGTCCTCGCGGCTGACCTCGCGATGGTGGCCGGTCACGGCGACCTGGCCCGGCGAGTTGAGGCTCTCGACGTGCTGCCCGCCGACGCCGACGAACGCGCGGTCGATCTTCCAGCCCGACAGGCGCTCGGCCTTCTCGACCGCTTCGGCGATCGAGTGCACGGTCTGGTCGATGTTGATGACGACGCCCTTCTTGAGGCCGGAAGCGGGAACGGTGCCGTGGCCCATGATCGTCAAACGGCCGTCGCGTGCCACCTCGCCGATGAGGGCGCACACCTTGCTCGTGCCAACGTCGATGCCGACGAGGACCGCTTCACGTTCCACTGTGTCCGTTCGTCTCCCCTCTGGGCCGGCTTAAAGGAAATGCCGGCGGATGAGCGCCACGTTGTCGAAGATCCTCAGCCCGAAGGCGAGAAGGGCCACGAGGTACAGGTCGAGCCCGAGTCGATCGCCGATGAACGTCAGCAAGACCGCGATGATCGCGTTGACGAGGAAGCCACTGATGAAGATGCGATTGTCGTAGACCCCATCGAGCTCCGCACGGACCGCTCCGAGCACCGAATCGAGCGCGGCGAGGATGGCCACGGCCGAGTAACGGCTGAGCTCGAAGCCGACGTTGATGTTGAGGACGAGGCCCGCCAGGACGCCCACGAGGAGCCCGAGCAGGGGAAGCAGCACGTGGTCCCTCGTCCTCCTCCGTCAGGTTTGGGCAAGGCTATCACGGTGCGGGGCTCGCGCCGTGAGTCGAGCTGGGCAGCGGCGTCGCCTTGGGGATGTACGTCCCGTCGGTGTCCGATGCGAGGATCACACGCTCGACGAGCGGCTCGCGGCCGATCAGCAAGCTGCGGAGCAGCCGTACCTGACCGGGGATCAGTTCGGGTGTCCGCAAGGTCGGTGTGTAGAAGCCGAAGACGGCCTCCCACGACGTCGGTTGCGTGCGGAGCGTGAACCCGTTCGCGTCATTGACGAACACCGCGAGCCGTTGTGCAGCGCTCCCGACATCGGCCGGGAGCAGCGATCCCAACCGGGTCGCGGCGTCCAGGTCGACGCGGTCGAGGGACTGCCCGACCGACAGTCCGACGGAAGCCGCGCGACGATCCTCGACCACGGGGAGCGCCGCGGCGTCGTCGGGCGGCACCTCGGGCATCCGCGCGAACAGCCGGCCCTCGGCATCCACGAGATAGCGTCGCTCGCCGACCCGCCACACGAGGATCGGCGTCCGTTCGCGCAGGGTGACGCCGACCGTGTCGGGCAACCGGACGCCGACGTCGACGGAGCGGACGGTCGGCAGCTGGCGGATCTTGTCCTCGTACGGTTTGGTGACCATGGAAAAGACGTTCGTGCCGCGCGCGTCATCGAGCGCGGCGACGACGGCCGCCTCGTCGGTGAACGCATCACCTTCGACGATCGTGTTCACGTACGCGAACGCCGGCGAATTCGCCACCCCGTAGACCGCGGCCGCGGCGAGCAGCATCGCCAGGATCGCGCCCGCCCGGACCGGAGTCAGACCCGCCGACGCGCGCCGGACCGACCGTGTGCGTCGCGCCGGAGCCGTACCGGTCGCCCGCCGAGCTGTCGGCCGCGTCGGGGCGAGCCGGCGAGCCGGCTGGCGCGGTCGAAGCGTCATCGCGGCAGGTCGTCGGGCGTGAGGCGGGAGGCAGGTCGCTGGGCGTGCCGCTCCAGGGCGAGCTGGACGACCCGCAGGCAAACGTCGACGAACGCGTAGCCGGCGTCTGCGGGCAGCGTCGGGAAGAGGCTGATCGGCGTGAAGCCCGGGATCGTGTTGATCTCCGATACGACGACGCGCTCGCCGGCCATCAGGAAGTCGACACGGGCGAAGCCCTCCGCGCCGATGGCTCGGTACACGTCGCGCGTCAGCTTGTGGATGACGGCCCTCTCGACGTCGCTGACCTCGGCGTGGGTCGATGTCTCCGACAGCCCCGGCGTGTACTTGGCCTCGTAGTCATAGAACTCGTGACCGCTGATGACCTCGCCCGGCCCGTAGAGCTCAAGCCTCGCGTGGTCATTGCCGATGACCGCCATCTCCAGGTCGCGAGCGCCGGCCACGTACAGTTCGACGACCGCGAGCGAGTCGTAGCGGAACGCGAGGTCGAGCGCGGCCGCCAGCTCTGCTGCGTCGTGGGCGAGGGTCATGCCCACAGAACTGCCGAGACGCGCCGGCTTCACCATGAGCCGCGGATCGGCCGAGCCGGCGGCGAATGCCGCCATCTCGCGGCGAACGCCCGACCGGTCGGCATCCCAGCGCGACCTCCGAACCTCGCGCCAGTCGACGACCGGGATTCCGAGCCCGCGGCACATCCGCTTGAACAGCGCCTTGTCCATCCCCAGCGCCGACGCCGCCACGCCGGATCCCGTATACGCAAGGCCCGCGGCGTCGAGCAGGGCCTGGACGGTGCCGTCCTCTCCGAACGGGCCGTGCAGCGCGATCACCACGACGGGCGCCGGGTCTCCCGCAGCCAATCGGTCGATCGCCGCTCCGACCGCGACCGGTCCCTCGGCGCCGAGCGTGCTCGGGTCGTCGTACGCGGATGCCGGCCGGCCCTCGCGGCGATGGTCCTCCGGCAGCCACCACCACCGGCCGTCGAGATCGATGACGACCTGTTGCACCGAGGCGCCGGCCTCAGCGAGGGCGGTCGCGATCGCGGTCCCGGAGACGACCGACACGTCGTGTTCGGCGGACGGGCCGCCGAGGAGGACGACCAACGGCGGAAGGTCGGGGGCCGTCAGTGCGTCAGCGTTCACTCCGGCCGCGTTCACTCCGGCCACGGCCAGCCGTCCCAGTCGCCGACGAACTCGACCTCGTAGACGAGCTCGACGCCACTCCGTTCGGCCACGACGGCCCGGACGTAGTCGCCGACCCGCCGTACGTCGCCGGCCGTGCCCTTCTGGTCGTTCACGATGAAGTTCGCATGCTTCTCGGACACGACCGCGCCGCCGATCCGGAAGCCCTTGAGCCCGGCTGTCTCGATGAGCCTCCCGGCCGAATCGCCCGACGGGTTGCGGAACACGCTGCCGGCCGACGGCAGGCCGAGCGGCTGGTGCGCCTGCCGCCAGCGCCGGATCTCGTCGAGCCGGCCCTTGATGGTGTCCGGGTCCGCGGCGGAGAGCTGGAACGTCGCGTCGAGGATCAGCTCGGGGCGGCCATCATCAGCGGACCGCTTGAACCGTGAGTCGCGGTAGGCCAGCCCCAGCTCGGTCGCCGGGATGATCGCCTCCATTCCCGCCGCGTCGAGAACGCGAGCGGATACGAGCACGCCGGCCACAGCGGCGTCGTGTGCCCCGGCGTTGGCCCACACGGCCCCGCCGACGCTCCCTGGGATCGCCAGCCCGAACTCAAGCCCGGTGAGGCCGGCCTTCTGGGTCTCCGTCGCCGCCCGCGCCATCGGCACGCCCGCGTCCGCGGTGTAGCGGTCGCCGTCGACGCGCGATCCTTCGGCCCGGTCCTGGATGACGAGCCCGCGGATCCCGCGGTCGCTGATGACGACGTCACTCCCCCGCCCGAGCACGAAATGGGGGAGATCGCGTTGCCGCGCGAACCGCACGAGCGCCCGCAGCTCGAACAGGTTGTGGACGGTCGCGAACAGGTCAGCGGGACCGCCGACGCGCATCGTCGTGAAGCGGGCGAGCGGTTCATCGCGTGATGTCTTGACGCCGACACGGCGCTGGATGTCCGACCCGATCGCGATCGCGTCGAAGGCCGTCGACGCCGTCATGCGAGCGAACCACGGGAGCGCCGCTCGATCGTGGCCGCGTCAGGCAGCGGCTGGTGGCGGGCGGCGGCCACCACGAGGTCCGCGACGGCGTCCGCGGCGCCCGGCCGTCCGAGCGAACGCGCGGCCGCCGACATCGCGGCGTGCGCCGCGGGATCGTCGAGTAGCGCGGCGGCCGCCAGCAGCGCGTCGGCGTCGAAGGTCTCGTCGTCGACGAGCCGCCCGGCGCCCGCCTCGACGAGGTGGCGCGCGTTGGCCGTCTGATGACCGGCGGCGTGGGGGTACGGGACGATCACGATCGGAAGACCGAGCGCCGTCACTTCGGCAAGCGTCGAGGATCCCGCCCGTCCGACGACGAGGTCGGCTGCCGCAAGCGCGGAGAGCATGTCGTCGCGCAGGAACGGGAACGGGTGATAGCGGTCGCGCAGTTCGACGGCGAGTGCCTCGCGACCGGCGAGCGCCGCCGCATAGCCGTCCTCACCGGTCACGTGGACGACCGCGATGCGCTCCACGAGCCGTGGCAGCGCGTCGGCGACCGCCGCGTTGAACCGACGGACGGCCTGTGACCCGCCGAACACCAGCATCACCCGGACCCCGCGCGGGATCCCTAGCTTGACCCGTGCCGACTCGCGGTCGATCGCCGTCGTATCGCGGATCGGCGTACCGGTCAGGTAGCACGGAACGGTCGGCGCCGCGGGCGCCAGAGCGAAGCAGGTCTCCCGGAAGGAGACGGCGATGACGTCGGCGAGTCGGGCGGTCGCGCGGACGGCACGACCCGGCACGACATTCCCGTCCCAGAGCACCACCGGGATGCGCAGCGGCGCCGCCGCCAGCAGGATCGGCACCGCGACGTAGCCACCCGTGGTGAAGATCGCGTCCGGTCGCTCACGGGCGAGGAGTGCCGTTGCTTGCGGCACGGACGCGCCGAGCCGGACCGGATCGAGGATCGCGTGGATGTCCACTTCGACCGAGCGCAGCGACCGCAACGCGAGGCGCCGGAACGGGATCCCGGCGGCCGGGACGATCGCCGCCTCGAAGCCGCGGTGGCCGCCGACCCAGCTCAGTTCAGCGTCGTCGTGCCGCGCGCGCAACGAGCGGGCGACGGCCAGAGCCGGGTAGATGTGCCCGCCCGTCCCGCCCGCTGCGATGAGCGCTCGCATCGTCGTTCCAGGTCCCCTTCTCGATGGTCTCGCGCGAGATCGAGAGAAGGATCCCGATCGCGGCGAAGCTGATGATGAGTGATGAGCCGCCGGCGCTGATGAACGGCAGCGTGATGCCGGTGATCGGCACCAGCGTCACGACCACGGCGATGTTGATGAACGCCTGGATGCATAGCCAGGCCGTGATGCCAGCCGCCAACAGGGCGCCGAACGTATCGGGCGCCCCGAGCGCGACGCGGATGCCAGCGTAGGCGAGCAGGACGAAGAGCGCGATGACGACGCCGGCGCCGATCAGCCCGAACTCCTCGCCGATGATCGCGAAGATGAAGTCGTTGAACGCGTTCGGCACAAAGAGGCCACCCGCCATCCGGCTCTCCCCGAGACCCGAGCCGAAGACGCCGCCGAGGCCCAGCGCGAGGAGGCCCTGGACCGTGTGGTACCCGATCGTGGACTCGTACTTCCACGGGTCCAGCCACGCGCGGATCCGGTCCATCTGATACCCCGCGAGGCCGACGATGATGGCGCCGAGGCCGGCGATGCTGAACATCGAGCCGAGGTGGAACGTGTTCGCTCCTGCCACGAACCACATCGTGAACGCCGTGAGCGTGATGACGATGGTCGTACCGAGGTCGGGTTCCTTGAAGACGAGCGCGATGACCGGCACGGCGATCAGCAGGAACGGGACCGTCCCGCCCCAGAACCGCCCGACCCGGACCCCTCGCTTCGCGAACCAATGCGCGAGGTACACGATCAGCGCGAGCTTTGCCATCTCCGCCGGGTGGACGGCAGGCAGCGGGCCGAGCTTGAGCCAGCGAGCCGAGCCACCCACGACGATGTTGAACTCGTCCACGAACACGAGCACGAGCAGGCCGAGCGCCACGACATACCCCGGGATCGACACCAGGCGCAGGTACCGATAGTCGACGCGCATCATGGCGACCATCGCGAGCAGCCCGAGCAGCGCCCATTGGATCTGCGGCCCGACCGTCTGGAAGGTGTCGGCCTCGGCGGAGAGGTAGCCGCGCATCGCCGACGACGAGTAGACCATCAGGATGCCGATCGCGGCGAGGGCGACGACCACGACCAGGATCGTGTAGTCCGGGGCGTGCCGCTCGCGCTGGAGGGCCTGTGTCAGGTCCTTGGTCGGTGTCCGGTTGGCATTCCGGCGGGTCTCTTTGGCGAGCTCGCGCTCGCGGGCCTCGGGGTCGGCGACGGGTCGTCCGAAACGCGGGATCGGCGGTGCGAGGTTCATGGTCGACTCCGGGCTCGTGCGGCGACGAGGTCGGCCACCGCGTCCTTGAAGGCGCGGCCGCGCGCCGCATAGTCGGGGAACATGTCGAAGCTGGCGGCGGCCGGGCTGAGGAGGACCGTCGCCGGTGCCTCCCGTCGTGGCCCGCTCGCGAGCTCCTCGCGCGCGAGGACGTCCGCCCGCGCGACAGCCTCGTCGAGGGTCTCCGCCCGCTCGGTCCGGCGGAGGCCGGCGCCGCGGAAGCGTCGTTCGAGCTCCGCCCCGCTCTCACCGATCAGGACGGCCGCGCTGGCCCGATCGGCCACGACCGGTGCGAGCGCCGACAGATCGACGCCCTTGTCGCGGCCGCCGGCGATCAGGACGACAGGCGCGGGGAACGCCTGCAACGCCGCGATCACCGCGTCGGGCTGCGTCCCCTGGGAGTCGTTGATGAACCGAACGCCGTCGACGGTCGCGACGTGCTCGAGCCGGTGCTCCACGCCCGTGAACGCGGCCGCCGCCTGACGGATCGACGCTGTCGGGATGCCGAACAGCGCGCCGACCGCGACCGCCGCAAGCGCGTTCGACACGTTGTGCGCACCGGGGATACCGAGCTCGTCGATCGGCAGGATCGGCCGATCCGTTCGCCCGTCGGTCCGCCCCTCGGCGTCGGGACCCGCCGCCTCCAGCCGCGCGACGCCGTTCGCGACGATCCAGCCGTCGACGACGCCGAGACCGCCGTTCGGCGGCTCGCCCCGCTGATAGCGGACCGTCCTCGTCCGGACGACGTCGGCGTACCCCGCCACGATCGGGTCTTCAGCGTTCAGGACGAGCGCCCCGGCCGGGTCGACCTTCTCGGCCAGGATCCGCTTCACCCGCCGGTACGCCTCGAGCGAACCGTGCCGATCGAGATGGTCCGAGGTGACGTTCGTATAGACCGCCACGGTGGTCCCGCGCGACAGGGTCGGGAGCTGCAGCTCCGACAGTTCATAGACGACACGGTGCCGAGGGGTCAGCTCGGCCAGTCGGTCCAGGATCGGGACGCCGATGTTGCCGCCCAGCACGACCGGGTGCTCCGGATCCGAGGCGAGAATGGCGGCAGTGAGCGAGGACGTCGTCGTCTTGCCCTTCGTCCCGGTGACGCCGATCGTCGGGGCGACGCAGAGCCGAAGGAAGAGATCCGGCTCAGAGAGAACTGCGGGCGCGGACGGATCACCACCTGCGCGGGCGGCGACGAGTGCCTGGAGCGCGGCTCGCAGACGTGGTTCGGTGGTCGGGAAGTCGGGGTTGATCGAGGGCGAGGTCGTGACGAGGCGCGCCTCGGTCCAGGCCGAGACAGGGTCGACGTCCGGACCGAGCGCGAGCCGTACAGCACGCCCCTCGAGCGCCGCGATGGCCTCGCCGAGCTCGTTCTCGCCACGACCGTCGTACACGGTCACGCGCGCGCCGGCATCCGCCAGAAAACGCGCCATCGCCATGCCGCTCCGGGCGAGGCCGAGCACGGTCACCGGCACGTCGGCGAGGACGCCGTCGCGGATCGCGTCGACGGTCAAGGCGTCGGGGTCGATCGCAGGCGGTCGGGTCATGACAGCGGCGCTCAGATCAGCTGTCCGGGCTGGGTCGCGAGGAACAGCGTCACGCCGAGGAGCGCGGCGAGGACCCCGACGATCCAGAACCGGATCGTGATCTTCTCCTCGTCCCAGCCACCGAGCTCGAAGTGGTGATGGATCGGGCTCATCCGGAAGAGTCGTCGACCGCCGGTCAGGCGGAAGTACGTCACCTGGAGGATGACCGACATCGTCTCGATCACGAAGATGACCCCGATCAACGGCAGGACCAGGATCTGGCCGGTGATGAGCGCGGTCACGGCGAGCGTGGCCCCGAGAGCGAGGGCACCCGAGTCGCCGATGAAGATCTGCGCCGGGTGGACGTTGAACCAGAGGAATCCGAGCAGTGCCCCGACGATCAATGCGCACAGCAATGCGAGGTTGGGCTGGGCTGGCGTGTTGAGCAGCGCGATCAGCATGAACGCCACGAACGCGATCGCCGCGGTCCCACCGGAAAGCCCGTCGAGGCCGTCGGTGATGTTCACGCCGTTCGCGGACGCGATGATGGCGAACGCCGCGAAGAGGACGTACAGCCACGGCTCGATCGGCAGCGGCCCGTAGAACGGCACGGCGATGGCGGTGATCGCGTATGTCTGTTGGATCTGGTATGCAGCGACGAACGCGACGACCGTGAGCCAGATGAGCTTCTGGCGGGCCTTGATCCCCTCCCCCGTCCGGGCGTTCAGATAGTCGTCGAACGCGCCGAGCGCACCGACTCCCGCGAGCGCGGCCAGCGGGGCGAACGTCGCCGCGTCCGGCTGGCGCAAAAAGAAGTAGATCCCCAGGACGACCACCACGATGAGCAGGCCGCCCATCGTCGGGGTCCCTTCCTTCACGAAGTGGCTCTCGGGACCCTCCTGCCGGATGCGCTTCCCGAACCCGATCGCCTGGAGGAAGCGGATGTACGGCGGCATCAGGATCACGATCAACGCGAACGCCAGGAGCAGGCCCTGGATCAGCTCGACGGTCATCGCGCGGCCTCGCCCTGACTGAGCCGGAGCCCGTCGACGACCCGGTCGAGTCCGATCCCTCGTGACGCCTTGACCAGCACCACGTCGTCATCGCGGAGCCGGGGCTCGAGCGTGTCGAGGGCGGCGTCGGCGTCGGCGACCAGATGGATGCGCGAACGGTCGAGACCGGCCTCGGCCGCACCGTCCGCGATGCCTGACGCTTCGGCTCCGACGACGATCAGCAGGTCGGCGACGGCGGCTGCGGTCTCGCCCACGGCCCGGTGGCCGCTGTCATGACCTTCACCGAGCTCGAGCATCTCCCCGAGGACCGCAACGTGTCGACCCGGAAGGTCCGCCAGCACCTCGAGCGCCGCGGTCATCGAGCCCGGTGACGCGTTATAGCTGTCATCGATGACGGTCGCGCCGCGCAGCCGCACGAGCTCGACGCGGTGCGGCGCGCCCCAGCCGAACTCGAGCGCGGTGGCGATGTCGTCCAGATCCATCCCTGCGGCGAGGCCGACCGCCGCCCCGGCGACGGCGTTGTGCACCGATAGCCGACCGAGGGCCGGGATCGTGACGGGGCGTTCCCCGGCCGGCGTCCGGAGCGTGAAGCGCATCCCGGCCGTCCCGCCCGACTCGACCTCGACGGCGCGAACGTCCGCTTCCTCGCCGAACCCGTAGCGCACCGGACGGGCCACGGTCCGCCGGTCCATGCGATCGACGATCGGGTCATCGGCATTCAGCACCGCCGTGCCGGTCGCCGGTAGTGCTTCGAGCAGCTCACCCTTGGCGCGTTCGATGGCCTCGAGCGAGCCGATGCGTGACAGGTGCACGGGCTGGACGGCCGTCACGACGCCGATCGACGGTCGAGCCATCGCAGCAAGGTCGGCGATCTCGCCCGAGGCGTACATCCCCATCTCGAGGACGGCCGCCTCGTCGTCCGGGCCGAGCCGCAACAGCGTCAGCGGCAGCCCGATCTCGTTGTTCTGGTTGCCCTCCGTCTTGAGCGTTCGCCGGGTGGCCCCGAGCACGGTCGCGACAGCTTCCTTGGTCGAGGTCTTGGCGATGCTGCCCGTGATCCCGACGACGAGCGGGTCGAACCTGCGACGCCACGCTGCCGCGATCGTCCCGAGCGCGGCGAGACCGTCGGCGACGCGGAGGATCGAAACGTCGCCGTAGGGAGTCACATCGTCGATCTGTCGCGTCACGAGGAGCGCTGCAGCGCCGCGGGCGACCGCATCCTCGAGGTGGAGGTGGCCGTCGGTGCGCTCACCCGCTAGCGCGACGAACAGATTCCCCGGGTGGACGAGCCGCGAGTCGACCGCGGCGCCACGGACCGGCCGCTCGGATCGCGCGAGCGGTCGGCCACCGGTCAGCCGGATCAGGTCATCGGCAACGAGCGCGACGTCGGGGTCGGCCGGCGTCCCCCGCGTCGGGTCGTCGCTCACGGCGGCGAGTGTCCCATAGACCTCGGTCACCGGTCCGTCACGGGGATGGGATCGGCAACGGTGCGGTGCTGGAGGAGGTCGGGTGTCGTGATCGCGTTCGTCGCGATGCGCCGGAACAGCTCGAACGACATGACGGGCATCTCCAGGTGGCCGAGCCGCGGAAGCCGCGGACGCCCCTCCTCGATCCGGACGGCCACGACGAGATCGGGGGTGCCGGCCTCCCGGCTGATGTATCCGATGAACGAGTAGTTGAAGAGGTTGTGCTTCCAGTTCTTCGCCTTCGCGTCCCAGATCTGGGCCGTACCCGTCTTGCCGCCGACGTGATAGCCCGGGACGAGGGTGCGGTCGCGATAGAAGTCCACTTCCTGCACGACGTGATCCATCATGTGCAGGAGCGTCTTCGAGATCTTCTTGGGGACGATCCGACCCTTCTGGGGCACCGTCACGTCGCGCGATCCGACGCCGCTCACGACGTGCGGCCGGACCGCGATCCCGCCGTTGACGAGGGCGGAATAGGCCGTCGCCAACTGGATCGGCGTCACGGCGACCCCCTGACCGAACGCGCCGTTGGCGAGATCGATCTCGCCCCAGGGCTTCACGTTCGGGTCTCGAACGTACTGGCTGCCGGACGCCTCGCCCGCGACGTCGATGCCGGTCTTCTGCCCGAAGCCGAGCGTCCGCCACGTGTCGTACAGCATCGTTGCGGACTGGCGGGTCGTCTTGGACAGACCCAGCGCGACCTTGGCCGCGACCACGTTCCGCGAATAGGCGATCCCGTCCTCGAACGTGACCCAACCCATGCCCTTGTGGTCGGCGTTGTCGATCTTGGTCTCGCCGCCGTCGAGGCGGAGCGTCCCCACGTCCTTGATGCGCGTGGTCCGCGTCACCCTGCCGGCCTCGAGCGCCGTGACCGCGGTCATCATCTTGAACACCGACCCAGGCTCATAGACGTTCGACACGACGGGGTCGATGAAGCGCTGAGGCGTCTCCTTGGCGACCTTCTTGTAGTCGTTGGCGTCGTACGAGGGATACGTCCCCTCGGCATACACCTCGCCGGTGTACGGATCCATCACGACCGCCGATACGCTCTTGGCCTCGTCAGCGATCCAGGCCGCGAGCAGTTCCTGCTCGAGCGCGAGCTGAAGGCTTGCGTCGATCGTGAGCCGGACGTCCTCGCCGATCGTGCCCGGCTCCTCGACCACCGAGGTCTCGGCCATCGGCCGCCCGTTGACGTCGCGCTGCGCGACCATCACCCGGGGCGACCCAGCGAGCGCGTCCTGGTAGGCCTGCTCGACGCCGTACTGGCCGACGTTCTCGCGGTTCACGAACCCAAGCAGCTGCGCGGCGAGCGTCGAGTCCGGACCACCACCCGACTGCGGGTAGACGCGTTCGGGTTCCGCCTCCAGGGACACGTCTTCGATGCGCTTCTCGCGCAGGGCCTGACGGATCAGCTCCGACACCGACGGCTCGATACCGCGCGCGATCACGATGTACGGCCGCTCCGAGTCGAGTCTCTCGCGCAACGTCTGAGCGTCTTCGGGGTCGAGCTTGAGGATGCGCACCAGCTCGTCGCCCGTCTTCCGTCGCACATCCGGGTCGCGTGCGAGTTGGTCGGCGGCCGCCACGAGCCGGTCACGATCGATCGTGGTCGCGAGGAGGACGGTGCCTGTCCGGTCGTAGATGTCACCCCGCCGGCCGGCGACCTCGATCCGGACGGTCGTCTGGGCCGCGGCGCGCGCCATCAGGAAGTCGCCCCGGAGGACCTGCCAGTACGCGGTCCGGGCGAGGAGCGCCATCGAACCGACCGCGAAGATCATCAGCAAGACCAGCAGGCGGCGGCGCGAATCGGTGCGACCCAGCATCGGTCGTCAGCCTCCGTCGATCAGCGAGCCGGCAGCACGACGGGCTCGCCGAGTTCGCCGAGGCCGGCGTCGAGGGCGAGCTTGCGGACGGCCGGTTCGCGGCCGAGGCGGCTCAGGTCGGAATCGAGCTCCTGGAGCTGCGCGTCGAGACGCTCGCGCTCGACCTGGAGTCGGCCGATGTCGTAGGTCGTCGCTGAGACGCGGACCTGCTGTGCGAGCGAGAAGAACGCGAGCATGAACGCGACGACGATCACAGCGAGGAGGAGCCCCGGCCGCGCCGTGACATTCCGCCGGGCCCGGACCGCGGCGCGCGCGCGGCGTCGGGGCAGCGCCGGAGCGGGCGCCAGCCCGTCGAATAGACGGGGCCGGCCTGGCAGCCCGACGGTGCGCGGACGTGCGCCTTGATAGACGGCCATCGATCAGTCGCCGATCGCGAATCGGAAGCGCGGGGTGCGCGGATCCAGGAACGACAGCGGATCCGACGGAGCGCCCGAGCCCCACTCGTCCTGGTCGAAGACGGACGCCTCGGCGTGCTTCGAACGGTCGTGCCGCTCATGGACCTCGTGCTGGCGGCGGCCGTAGGCCTTTCGCCGCCTGTTGTGATGTCCCTTGCTCATGGGGCCTCCCTTCCCGTCCGTGGTGCCGCCCTACGCGGCGAGTCGTTCGGCGGCCCGCAGGCGAGCGCTGCGGGCGCGTGGATTGGCCTCGACCTCAGACGTCGTCGGCATGACCGGCTTCGATGTCAGGACGCGGAGGCGGGGGTTCCGCCCGCAGACGCAGACCGGCAACTGCGGCGGGCACACGCAGCCGCGCCGTTCCGCCGCGAAGAAGCGCTTGACGATCCGGTCCTCGAGGGAGTGGTAGCTAAGGACGACGAGCCGGCCTCCGGGCCGCAGCAGATCGACCGCCGCGGCAAGCCCGTCCTGGAGCGCGTCGAGTTCCTCGTTCACCGCGATGCGCAGAGCCTGGAAGACACGGGTCGCGGGATGGGTGCGGCGCCCGGGGCGGCGCGGGTTCACCGGGACGACGCGCTCGATGAGCGCCGCAAGGTCCTGTGCCGTCGCGATCGGCGCCGTCCGGCGTGCGTCGACGATGGCCCGCGCGATCCGGCGAGCATGTGGTTCGTCGCCGTAACGTCGGAACAGCGCCGTCAGCTCGTCAGCGTCGAGTGTCGCGAGCAGCTCGGCGGCAGGCACGCCGCGATCGGCATCGAAGCGCATATCGAGCGGGCCACCGGCCCGAAAGCCGAAACCACGCTCCGTGTCGGCCAGCTGGTAGCTCGAAAGCCCGAGGTCGAACAACGTGCCGTCGACCGCGTCGAAACCCGCCTCGGCGGCCACGACCGCGAGCTCGCGGAAGTTCGCCTGGCGAAGCACGAGTCGGTCCCCGAAACGCGGGCGGAGGCGACCGTCCACTCTGGCGACGGCCGCCCCATCGGCATCAAGACCGAGGAGGCGGCCATCAGGGTCGGTCGCCTCCAGGATCCGCTCGGTGTGCCCACCGCCGCCGAGGGTGGCGTCGATCTGGAGGCTTCCCGGGGCAGGGCCGAGCATCGACATGACCTCCTCTGCCAGCACCGGGATGTGCCCTACCTCCATCTGACCCTCCACTCCTCGTCGATCGGATCCCGAGCGGACCCTGGAAGCGCATGTGGTTCGAGCTAGATCCCCAACCCCTGGAAGGCCTGGGCCAGCTCGTCGGAGTCCTCGAGTCCCTTGGCGTAGGTCGCCCACGTCGCTGGGACCCAGATCTCCGCGTGATCACGTGAGCCAACGACCACTGCCTCGTTGCCGAGATCGATGTGCTCACGCAGGTAGGCCGGCAGCAGGACCCGGCCCTGTTTGTCGAGGTCGACTTCCGCCGCTCCGGCGAAGATCAGGCGCTGGAACCGCCGCGCGTTCGGATCGGTGATCGGCAGCGCCGCGACCTTCGCGGCGAGGCCGTCCCAGCCCTCGGTCGTGTGGATGGCCAGACAGGCATCGAGCCAGCGGGACACGACGGCGCCCGCGCCCAGCTGGGCGCGGAATCTCGCAGGGACGGCGATCCGTCCCTTGTCGTCCACCGTGTGCCGGTACTCGCCGGTGAACACCCGTGGGGGCTCCTTGGTGCTCGCTCTGGTCCGTTGGGTGTGGGTGCCGCTGCCTGGGTCGGCGGTTCCCCACTTCCCACCACTTTGGACCACTTCGGTGCATCCTAGGCCGTCAAACAGGGCGCGTCAATGCGGAAAATCGAGCTCGCAGGAAGTGCGCCCGCCCGAGCGGGGGAAGCACGCCGGGCAGCGCGACGGCCTCCCGGGCAGCGCGACGGCGTGCCGGGCAGCGCGAGAACACTGCGGACACCGCGAGATCGGGGTGAGGGCGGCGCGGTGCCCGGACCGTCCGGGACGATCCCCTAGCGGGTGGGAGGCGGCAGCCTCAACTGCTGTCCGGCGCGCAGGCCACTGTTCCGCAACCACGGATTGCGGCTGTACACGGCGTCCGTCGAGATGCCGAAGTAGTGGGCGATGCTGAAGAGGTTGTCGCCCCGTCGAACGGTGTAGATCCAGCAGCGCGCCGTATTCGGGCACGCGGTGAGGAGCTGGTACCGGTCTGACGACGGCGTCGGACGCGGCGTCGCAGTCGGCTTGGGCGTCGGGCTCGGGGTCGGGCTGGGTGTCGGCGTCGGCGTCGGGCTCGCGCTCGGACCCGGCGTCGGTGTCGCCTGAGCAACGGCGGACGGAGAGACGGAGGGCGTGATCGAGGCGGGTGACGATGACACGACGGCGACGGGCTGCGATGCGCCGGGCGACGCCCCTGGCCCGATGCTCAACGCCCCACCGCGAGCAAGCACGAACCCCACGGACGCAGCGATGGCCAGGACCAGGACGACCAGGGAGCCGAGCATCGGTACCGACATCTGCTGGCGTTGACGGACCACGGCCTTGGGCGTCTCTGTCATGACGGCCGCACCGCGCAGGTAGCGCGGACAGTTGATGTGACCGGTGGTCAGGCAGACGAGCTCCTGCTGCCGGAGCGACTGCGGCACGGCTTCCGCGAGTGCCGCGCAGCGGTTCGCTGGATCGGGTCGTTCGAACGGCGCGGTCAGGCCGGCGACGCTTGTCGCTCGCAGGAACGGGCAGACCCCGGGATCCGGCGATCGGTCGTCCAGCACGGTGAGCCACGACGGCGCCGGCTCAGAAGCGAGCGGGGACGTCAGGTCGTCCGCAGGTGCGGCCTCGACCTCTTCGATGCGGGGATCGATCGCCGTCTCGGTCAGCCCGGCCGCTGCACCGACGGCTGCTGCGGCGGCGGTCCGAGCGTGGTCCCCGCCATCGTCGTGGCCGATCGCGCCACCGGCTACCTCGACGCTACTACCGCTCACGCCGGCGACGGTCGCGGCGGTCGCGGCGACGGCCATCCCCGGGACGTGGAAGACCCTGGTCGCCTCCTCGGCGGGCGCGACGGGGTCGCTGGGAGCGTCGACCGCGGCACCCAGTGCAGCGGCTGCTGCGAGGCTCGCGGCGTCGGGTCCCGGATCGGCGGCGGGCGTTCGCCGACGGCGTCGCTCGTTCGCCACCGGAGGACTCGGCGCGTTCGGATCGATGTCGGTACGCCGCCGACGGGGGCGTGGTTTGGGCGGCGGCATTGTCTCGTCGGCCACGCGACCTCCGGCTTCGGTGGGCTCGGACGGCGCGGAGTCTAGTACCTTTCGCGCCTTGTCGACGCCGAGAATCCGGTGCTAGGCTCCGGCGCCAAGGTCGATCTGACCATCTTCCGCCGGCTCGCGCGAGGACCCATACGTCCCGATGGCGCTCCCCCTACCCGTCATACCGCCCCAGCCCGACGCCTACCATCTGGCGCCGCACCGCATCAAGCGCTGCACGTTCCGCCGGCTGATCGACGTGGAAGCGGGCTCCGATCGGGTGTACGACGTCGAGTGCCTGTTCCCCGATCGGAAGATCCCGATCCCGCTCGGTGATCTCGAGTCGGCCATGCCGATCTGCAACGCCTGCACGGCGCCGCACATCTTCCGTCCCGACGAGGACTGACTTGCGTCTCGCGCGAGACTGACGCCTCGGTCGAGGCCTAGACGCCCGGCGTCCTGGCCGATCGGTTCAGCGGTACGAGGGGTCGCCAGGCGGTGCCAGGAAGGTCGCTACGCGGTTGCCGCTGTCGTCGGTCCATCTCAGGACGCATGGCGCGACGGGATCCTTCTCGTCGCAGTCCGGCAGGAGTCCGGTGAACCAGGTCGTCCCGAAGTACACGCTCGGCCCATCGTCCCACGGGTCTGGCTTGGCCAGCTCGCCGGTGCGGTCGATGAAGGGCATCGGCGACGAGTAGCAGACCCGATAGTCGGACGGGTCGTTGTCCGGCGTCTGATCCACGAAAGCCTTGTCGATGACGATCACGTTCGTCTTGGGCGACCGGGTGTCGCCGTCCTCGTAGCTGTACCAGATGGCGTTCGGCTGACGTGAGTCCGGGTGATCGAATGGCGCGAAATCGCACGATACGCGCACGCCCGGCAGGTTCACGGAACTGGCCCATCGGGCGCCTGCCGACCGCTCGACCGCCGTCGTCGTGTATGTGTGCCCGTCCCTGGTATCGGTGAAGCTACAGTCAGGACCGTCACAGGTGGCCACGCTATCGGCCACCATGAACTGGTCAGAGACGGCGGTGTCCGCGGTGGCCGGGCTGCTGGCCTCGAGCGTGAACGGGCCAGGCGTATCGATCGACAGGTCCGGGAACGTCGCGACACCGGCGACGGCGTTGGCCTCGCCGCCGATCAGCTTGCCACGCTTGGCGTTCGATCCCAGGGTGAGGGTCACGGCCGCGTCCGTGTCCACGGTCCGGTTCGTGGTCGGGTCGTAGATCTCGACGCTGATCGCCTCGCCGGCGCTCCCATGACCGTCCGTGATCTGGCGGCCCGTCTCGGTCGTATTCGGCTGGTTCGTGAAGCGCAGCATGGCCGCTCCTTTGGGAGGCACGGATCGTCCGGCTTCGGCCGACCCGATCTGAGGCGGGCTACCGTACTCCTGCCCCGTCTTGCGGCAGCATGGCAGGGCGGCGAAAGGCGCCCGCGGCGGACGGCAGCCCGCGGCGAACCGCCCCGCCGAACCAGCTCGCGCCGACGTCAGCGGAGTCTACTTGCGGCGACCGGACCCCCGGACCACGGTGCTGCCCGCCTCCGCGGTCGAGACGAACGCCGCCGCCCGGCCCGCCGATACGACGTTCCCCTTGGCCTCGAAGAGGGCCCGCGCCTCGGCGGCGGAGCGCGCGGCGTCGTCATCACGACCGGCGGCAGCCTGCGCCTCCGCCAGGAACATCAAGGCGTTCGCCTGACCTTCGATGTCGTCGGACGCACGGGTCTGCTCGACCCCCGACGCGGCGAGTCCCACTCCCTCGTCGTGCGCCCCGTCGCCAGCAAGCAGCTTGCCCCGAACGCCGCGCCACAGGTGTTGGGAGAAGACGTCCGAAGGAGCCGCGACCGTCTCGCAAAACACGGCCTGCTCGGCCGCTTCCGCGATCCGGCCCTGCCGATAGAGGGTCTCAGCCAGTAAACCCGCGATCGACGAGATGTAGTTGCGCTCTCCCATCGCATCGAGTGCGTCGTAGTCCTTGCGCAGCTCGGCTTCGGCGGCTACGGGGTCGCCGGCGAGCAGCTCGACGGGTCCCGAATCGATCGAGATGAGCGAGGCGTCGAACCGAAGCCCGAGCTCCTCCAGGATGATGCGCCCTCGCCGGTAGTCGTCCCGCGCCCCGTCGAAATCGCCGACCATGGCACGAAGATGGGCGAGCGCCGCAAGGGTGACACCCTGGGCGCGCCGATCGCCCTCCGCCATCCGTATCAATTCCTCGCAGCGGACGATCCCATCGGGCGCTGGTGATGGACCGGACAGAGCGACCTGCGCTGCGGACGAATAGAGCCGCTTCTCGAGGACGCGGTCGCCAGCCAGTCGAGCGTACTCAAGAGCCATCGCATTCGCGTCACCCGCGGCCTTGTAGCGCCCGCTGACACCGTTCGCCAGCTCGAGCAGCCGCCAGGCCCGGGCGAGCGCCATCGGGTCCTGGAACGCAGCGAGATCGGCGATGCCGAGCTCGGTCTGCCTCATGACGTCATCGATCGAGGTCGACGCTTCCGATCGCACGTGCAACTGGAGCCGGATGAGGTCAGCCGCGATCGAGACCGGTCCCTCGCCCAGCGACCGAGCGCCGGTCGCAGCCTCGAGAAGGATGGCATCGGCGGTCGCCAGTTCACCGATCTCCATGTACGCCTCTCCGGCGGACATGAGCAAACGCGGTCGGTCGATCTCTCGCTCGTCGAGGAGGCGCGCGGCGCGGTCGAGGAGGTTGGCCGCCGCCGGGAAGTCGCCGCGAGCGAGAGCACGCCGGCCGGCCGAGGCGAGCCGCGTCGCCGCCCGGGCGCCGAGGGCCACCGCCTCGTCGTCGCGAGGCTTGAGCTCGGTGCGGTAGTGGTACGCCTGCTCGAGGTGATAGCCCAGGATCTCCTCGACTTCGATCTCGCGATCTCGTTGTCTGCTGGATCGCTCGAGCCAGTCGGCGAACCGCTCGTGGAGCTCGCTCCGATCACGCTTGGGCAGACTCGCGTACGCCGCGTCGCGTATCAGGAGGTGACGGAATCGATACGCGTCCTCGTCGGCAAAGTCGGACGGCCGCGGTCGGATGAGGTCGCGCCGCGCGAGGTGAGCCAGACGGCCTGCCAGATCCCGGCGCTCGCTTTCGGGCAGGAGCTCGGTCAGGGCACCGCTCCAGAACGTCCTCCCCACGACCGAGGCGCGCTCGAGGACATGGCGTTCGGCCTCGGGCAGGCGGTCGAGCCGGGCTGCAAGAAGCGCCCCGATCGTGGGCGGGATGGCAAGGTCGATCGCCGTTCTCTCGTCGAGCATGGGTCGGCCCGCGCGTGCCTCGTCCGTGGCATAGGCGACGAATTGTTCGACGAACAACGGATTGCCTTCTGCGGACGCCAGGATCCGCGAGCGCAATTCCCCTGCGGGAAGCTCCGGGGCGAGATGATCGAGCAGCGTCGCGGCGTCGGTCTCGACGAGCGCGTCCAGCCTCACGAGCGCGAGGCTCGAGCGAGCCAGCCAGTCGGGTCGGACTTCCTCGAGCTCGGGGCGGGCGATGGCGATGAGCAGGATCCGGCCGCGACCGAGGTCGAGCACGTGATCGAGCAGGTCGATGAGCACCAGCTCGGCCCACTGCAGGTCGTCGACCACCAGCACCAGCGGGCGCTCGGCCGCGAGCACTTCCACGAAGCGGCGGACGGCCCAGGCGATCTCTTCGCCGGGCACCGGCTCGTCGGTCAGGCCCATGATCGACGCCAGGCTGCGGCTGACGAGGTCGGCCCGGTCGACGCCGCCGACGATCGCGTCGAGCTTGGCGATGGCGTCGTCGCGCGGTTCGCCGTGCTCGATCCCGGTTGCCGCCTGGACGAGCTCGCGGACCGGCCAGTACGTGATCCCCTCACCGTACGGCAGGCAGCGCGAGCGCAGGACCGTGGCGCGCTCGGCGATGCGGGCCAGGGCCTCAGCGACGAGCCGGCTCTTGCCGACACCCGGCGCGCCGATCACAGTCACGAGCCCGGGGGCGGCGTCCGACGCGACGCGCTCGAACGCGGCCGTCAGCGCGTCCAGGTCGGCGGCGCGGCCGACGAACGTGGTGCTCGTCCGACGCTCGATCGGCTCAGCCTCGCTGACGGCCACGAGGCGGACGGCGCTCGTCGCCGGGGCATCGTCGCCACCGTCAAGGGCGGCAGGCTCGGTGGTTGTCGAGCCGCGGACGAGGCGCTCGGTGTCGAGCGCCAGCAGGACCTCGTCACCCGCGGCACGCTCGGCAAGCACACTCGCGAGATGGAGCGGCACACCGGTCATCAGCAGGGTCTGCCCGTCGCCGGCGCCCGCGAGGACCTCTCCGGCGCCCGCGAGGACCTCTCCGGTCGCCACACCGACCCTGAGGACGACGCGCGCGACGGCAGCATCGGAGCCCGCTTCGCCACGGAGCTCGGCCGCGGCGCGGACGGCCCGCAACGCGTCGTCCTCGCGCGCGACGGCGAGCCCGAACACGGCCGTCACGCCGTACTGATCGGCGTGCTCGATGATGCCGCCGTGGCGCTCGATCGCCCGACGGACGACCTCCTCGGCACGTCGCCCGAGCTCCTCGAGGATCTCGGGGTCGATATCGTTCGCGGTCCCGACCGAAGCGGCGCGCAAGACCGTGACCATCCGGCGCCGGCGCTGGGCCATTGGCTCGGCGACGCCCGCCGAGGTGGGTGGCTCGTCGGTACGCGTGTCACTCGCATCGGCCGGAGCCGGTTCGGGTTCACGCCGCGCCGGGAGTGGCGCCTCCTGGTTGAGGATCGCCCGTTCGAGCTCCTGGAGCTCAGGGCTCGGGTCGAGACCGAGCTCGTCGGCCAGATACCGCCGGGCATCCTGGTAGGCCTCGAGGGCCTCGGCCTGGCGGCCGTCGGCATACAGCGCCAGCATCAGCAGCCGCCATAGGGTCTCGCGCCCAGGCTCGTCGGCCACGAGGCCACGGAGTTCGGCGATCGCCTCGCGGCCGCTGCCGACGTCGATGCGCGCCTGGTACATCTCCTCGATGGCCTGCAACCGGAGCTCTTCGAGCCGATCAGCCTCGCTGCGGGCAAAACGCTCGTCGGCCATGTCACCCAGGGCGGGTCCCGACCACTCGGCGAGTGCTGCCTCGAGGGTTGTGCGTGCGCCATCCTGGTCGCCCGACGCGCTCGCCTCGCGAGCCTCGCGCAAGCGACGCTCGAAACGGCCGACGTCGAACTCGTCATCTGCGACCGCCAAGCGATATCCGGACGTCGTGGAGTGGAGTCGTCCGGCTTCGGGGCCCAGGACATCGCGCAGCCGCGAGATGTAGATCTGGACGGTCTTGATGGCGCTTAGTGGCTGGTCGTCAGGCCACAGCTTGTCGGCAAGCGATGCGGTCGCGATCCCTCGATCGCGCTGCAGAAGCAACAGCGCGAGCACGCTCCGTTGACGAGGTCCCCCGAGGTCGAGGCGTCGACCGTCGGCGAGGACGGTGAACTCGCCCAGGAGGCGGAAATCGAGCTGCACTTGGCACCTACGCGGCGTTTCGATCGGCTCATCGGTGACGATAGCCGTATCGCTGGTGGCTGCCGCGGGGCCCCAACGGCATCCACGAGCGATCGTTCGTCACGACGGGTCGCACATTACTCCGGCCGATCTCCCCCGCCCGTCCGTCGCCGAACGCGTCTTCGTATCAGCCGCACCCTGTCACCGCGCTTTGCGTCGTCCACGACGCGGATCGGCTGACTTCGGTGGCTCGCTCGTGGTGCTGGACACACGAATCGAACGGCCGGCCCCCCACCGGGCCGGCCGTTCGACTATTCGGTTGTCCGTGGGCGACTAGCGCAGCGGGCCGTGCTCGCCGCGCCGATGCTCCACGATGCTCTGATCGAGCGTCGGCGTTGCCAGGTCATAACCGGCATCGCCGAACCCGTTGAACCCGTTCGTGCCGGTCTTCTGCACTGACTGGCCCGAAGGCGAGCGCTCACCGCGGCGCTGCTCGACGAGGCTGTCGGTCATGACGACGTTCTTGGTCGTGGCGACAGCGCCACCACGCTCGCCTGCGCGCTGATCGAGGAGACCCGGTTCCTGCAGCGTCTGGATCGTCGTCGCGCTCGGGGCGACGCTCTTCGGTGTATTGAGGGCCGCGAAGGCCGCCCACGCCAGAGCGATGGCGATGGCCGCGACCGCGACCCCGGCGAGGAAGCCCTCGAGGAGCTTGCGCTGGTTCGCTGCGACCTGACCCTGACTGATCATGTTCATCACCTGTGACCTCCGTTGTGCACTCATCAGTGAGTGCTCTAGGGGGACCATGGCGGGGGCTGGTTGCAGCGGGGTTGCAGACCGGCTGCAGCCGTCAGTCGAGCTGGGCGACCTGCGTCAGCGAGGCCGGCCGGGAAGCCGAGTTCTGTCCCGCAGCCTGCGTGACCCGGTCTGACTCCGGTCCGCCGTGCGTGGGACCGTCCGGTCCGCCCGGCGACGTCCACCCAAACTATGTCAGGACCGCTTGACGGTCCGGGCAGCGATCTGCCGCCGTTCTTCGCGCCTTGACCCGTTCGTGCAGGCCGACGTAGCCTCGGCTTTCACCGCCGAGGGGGCGTCAGAAAGGGGAACGAGGGATGTTTCTCAAGAGGTTCGGCATCGCGGCTGTCGCCGCGGTCCTCGCCCTTGGCCTGATCACCCCCACGGTGTTGGCCGCCAGCAGTGGGAGCAACAGCGGCAGGACTCCGGACGCGGGCAACTGCTTTGGCAACTTCGTGAACCAGGGCTCGCAGGGCTTCAACGTCAGCAACTTCGGCCCGCCAGAACCGTCGGGCCTGGGTCAGTCCATCGGTAAGGAAGAGCACGGCTGCCGGGGCTAGGCCCCTGCCAGCCTCGCGCCGCACGAGGTAGGCGCGGGACGCTCCTCGCCAGCCCATCGACCTTCGGTTCGCACGCGAAACGACCCGCGTCGGCGATCGCCCGTCGCAATGCCGTTGCACCGTCATTCCCGACCAGTTGGGGAACGACCGCAGGGAGCACCTTCCTAGCGTAGCTACGCTTGAGGCGGGGACGCGGAGGAGGGTCCGACATGGACCGAAGGAACTGGCTTGCGGCGATCGCGTCAGCCACGCTCGTTGCGGCCTGCAGCTCGACACCGATCGCATCCCCGCTCGCTTCGACCGGTGCGCCGACCGCTTCGGTCGCGCCGTCGCCATCGCTCGCATCGCCCTCGCCGAGTGCGGTGCCGTCCGCGTCAACGAGTCCGTCCGCCTCGGCTTCGGCGTCGGCAGCGACCTTCACGTCGCCGCTCTATGGCTACACGGTCACCCTGCCTGCCGGATGGACCGCGCAACCGGCGACAGTCAAATGGGATGGTCAAGGCGCTCCGGGCAACGACGACCCAGCGGTCGACCGCTTCCTCGGAACGGGGACGGCATCCGCCTTCGGGTTCGCCGCACCGATGTCGAGCGACCTGAGCGGGTACGCCAAGGACGTGATCGCGCGCAACGCCAAGTTCCACGGCGAGACGTGTCCACCCAAACCGGAATCGACCGAACAGACGACCGTGGGATCCGAGCCCTCAGCGTTCATCGCGTGGAACTGCGGGATCCTCATCAATCTCGCAGTGACACTCCACCAAGGCACCGGCTACGAGTTCGTGTTCCGCGACCCCGGTGTCCATCAAGCGACCGACCCGACTGACCGCGCAACCTTCGACTCCATCCTTGGCAGCGTGTCGTTCGGGTCGTGACGAGGACGTTGGGACCTGACCGCGAAACCCTGGTGCAGAACCGAGTGCAAAGCGGCCCTCGGCGTCATTGCCGGGGGCCGTTTCACTTCGGATCAGGGATAGTCAGCGAGGCCGGCCTGTAAGCCGAGTTCTGTCCCGAGCGGCGCTTGCGCCCCGTTCGGTGATGGCCATCCATCTCGGGCCGTCGGTCGCCCGACGGCTCATGCGGCCGACCCGAGGGCTGGGCAGCGCGCCTCTCCCCCGGCCGGTCGCCCGGCACGGGTTACGCCCTCCTATTTGGCCTTGCTCCGGGTGGAGTTTGCCCGTTTCACTCCGTCGACCGGCCCAAGGGTCGGCGACGGCATCGTCACTGTGGCACTGGTCCTCGTCTCGCGACGGACGGGTGTTACCCGCCACCCTGCGCTGTGGAGCTCGGACTTTCCTCACGACCGGCGGTACGGGTCGCCCCGACCGGCGTCGCGCGGCCATCCGACCGGCTCGCTGACCCATCGATTCTACGCCTGGCAGCACTTTCCGAACGGCATCGAACGGCGAGATAAGGCCGTCGCTTTGTCAGGCCTTGCACATCGTCGTCGGATCGGACGTCATCGGCGCCGTTTCGGCGGTTTCTGTCAGGTGGACGCCCCCGCCGCCAGGTGGCCCCTCACGGATCAAGCCGACCTCAGGTGCATACCCCTTGTGTTCGAGCGCGCCGGGCTCGAGCGGCGTGAAATCCTCCGTAACGACGACGTTCCGATACGTCGTGTCGCCGACCGTCATCGTCGCGCCGACCTCGCGCACGCGGGCCACGTCCTCGGCGTGGCCGCGGTAATACTCCTGCCGGTAGTAGTCGCCGACGTCCGGCTTGCCAAGCATCACGATCCCCGGCTGGGCACCATCGACGCCGGCCTCCCAGGAGCCGGCCTGGCTCGTCACCTCGCCGTCACGGCACTCCGCCGTCGATTCCCCGAAATACCAGACGTTGTCCTCGCCGTCCTGTGCGAACCAGTCTTCGGTGTCCTCGATCAGCCGGTCTCCGTCGAACTCCTGATCGCGGACGACGACGGTCTCGACGCCCATGACGGTCCGGGTCGATGCGGTGACCGTTACGACCACGCGCTCATTCCCCTCGCGAAACGTCCCGGTCGTGCCCGCGATGAGCGGATAAAACGGGTTGTCGACGGTCGTGCTGAACTCGGCCGGATCGATGTTCGGCTCATACGGCTGGCCGTCGACGACACCCGCCGGGTTGTCGACGCTCACGGGACCAGACGGTTGAGCCTTCGGCCGGAGCCACATCGACGCCGCGGCGATGATCGCGAGCGTCAGGACCGGCGCCGCGATCAGCTGCCAGTGGGTCCGCAGCCACACCCGCGCGTCGTCCATCGCGCTGTAGCCCGGGTCGTCCATGGCGTCCTCCCCTCAGACACGCTCCGGGCGGCGCACGACCGACGCCGGTCCGCCGGCCGCGGTCCGATCGATGGCCTCGTTCGCGAGCGCATCCGCGACGGTGTTCTGGGCGCGCGGAACGTGAGTCGCCGTCCAGCGCTGGAACCCGTGGAGGGTCTGCCGCGCGGAAGCCCAGAGGGGGATCAGCTTCGCGTCCTTGACCCGCCAGCGCCCTGACAGCTGCTCGACGATGAGCTTCGAGTCGAGCAGCAGATGCACCTCGGTCGCCCCAAGATCACGGGCGAGCTCGAGAGCGCGGACGACGCCGGTGTACTCGGCGACGTTGTTCGTCTGGACGCCGAGATAGTCGGAGATCGACGCGTCCGGTACGGCGCGCGGATCGCGCGCGTCGGGCCTGTCGGTTCGGAAGAGCGCAGCGCCCGCCGAGGCGGGCCCGGGATTACCGCGCGCGGCACCATCGGTCCGGACGATGTACGCCGGTCCATCCCCTCCCGGCGACGACGTCAATCCGGTGCCTGCTCGGGTGCGCCAGGCTCGCCCTGAAGCACGGGAAGCTCGACGCGCTCGCCGGATCCGGACCCCTCGCCCCGCAGCTTCCGCCACGCCCAGCGAAGCGGATCGTAGTACTCGTCCGCGACGCGCTCCTTGAGTGGGATGATCGCGTTGTCCGTGATCTTGATGTGCTCCGGGCAGACCTCGGTGCAGCATTTGGTGATGTTGCAGTAGCCGATCCCACCACTGTCCTTCAGGTAGGACCGGCGGTCGGCCTGATCGATCGGGTGCAGCTCGAGGCCGGCAGCGCGGACGAGGAAGCGCGGGCCCATGAACGGCCGCTCCGTCTCGTGGTTGCGGAGCACGTGGCAGACGTCCTGGCAGAGGAAGCACTCGATGCACTTCCGGTACTCCTGGACGCGTTCGATGTCCTCCTGCTGCCAGCGCCAGTCCCCTTGCGGCACGTCGGCGGGCGGCGTGAACGGCTCGATCGTCTTGTTGACCTCGTAGTTCCACGACACGTCGGTCACGAGGTCCTTGATGAGCGGGAACGCCCGCATCGGCTCGACGGTGATCTCCTCACCGGGCTCGAAATCGCTCAGGCGCGTCTTGCACGTAAGACGGGGACGGCCGTTGACCTCGGCACTGCACGAGCCGCACTTGGCCGCCTTGCAGTTCCAGCGGACGGCCAGATCGGGCGCTTCATGCCCCTGGATCCAGTGGAGCGCGTCAAGGACGACCATCCCGTCCTCGACCGGCACATCGAACTCGTCGAAGTGCGGCTCGTTCCCCGGGGTCCCCCGGAAGACGCGAACGCGCGCCTCCGACGTCCCGGGCGAGGGATCGGCAGTCCGGGCCCCGGGCGCGGTAGGCGCCGCGGGCGCGGTAGGCGCCGCGGCCGCCATAGCCGCCGAAGGCGGGCCTGCGTCGGACATGCGGTCCTCCGTCATCGATGATCGGCCGCGAGAAGCGTGCGCAACTCGGGATCCATGTCGAGCACGGGTGCAGTGTGCACGCTCATCCGTCCGTCATCGCCCTTCGCGATGACGCTGTTCCGATGGCCCCACACCTCGTCGTCGGTGTCGGGGAAGTCCAAGCGGCTGTGAGCACCCCGGCTCTCGGTCCGCTGGCGGGCGCTCCGGGTGATCGCCTCCGATACGGTCAGCAGATTGCCAAGCTCGAACACTGTGTTCCAGCCGGGGTTGTAGGCACGCCCCCCGTCGACACAGACGTCTGCCCAGCGACGGCGCAGGTCGGCCAGCTCGATCAACGCCGCATCAAGGTCCTCCTCGATGCGGTAGATGCCGACCCGTTGTTGCATCACGACCTGCAGCGCGCGCATCACCGCGTACGGACTCTCCCCTGAACCTCGCTCGAGCGGTGCTTCGAGGTCGCGCAGGGCGCCACGCACCTGGACCGGGTCCTGGTGCGGCTCGCCGTCGACGGTCGCCGCGTGCGCTGCGGCGCCTCGGCCGGTCCGTGCGCCGAAGACCAGCAGGTCCGACAGCGAGTTGCCGCCCAGGCGGTTCGCCCCGTGCATGCCGCCGGCCACCTCACCGGCGGCGTAGAGCCCTGCCAGGCGGGTCGCCCCGGAGTCGGCATCGACCTTGATGCCGCCCATCACGTAGTGGGTCGTCGGGCCGATCTCCATCGGCCCCTTGGTGATGTCGACGTCGGCCAGCTCCTTGAACTGCTCGTACATCGAGGGCAGCTTCCGTCGCACGTGCTCGGCGGGTAGGTACGAGATGTCGAGGAAGACTCCCCCGTGCGGCGAGCCGCGGCCCTCCTTGACCTCGTTGTAGATGGCGCGAGCCACGTTGTCGCGCGTCGACAGCTCGGGCGGGCGGCGCGCGTCGGTCTGCTTGCTCTGCGAGAGCGCGGTCACCCAGCGAGCTGCCTCGGCGTCGTCGGCCGCGTACTCCTGACGGCGTTCCTCGGGCAGGTATTTCCACATGAACCGCTCGCCGGCGGCGTTGCGCAGGATGCCGCCCTCACCACGGACCGCCTCGGTCACGAGGAGACCCCGAACGCCGGGCGGCCAGACCATCCCGGTCGGATGAAACTGGACGAACTCCATGTCGATCAGCTCCGCGCCGGCGTCGTACGCAAGCGCGTGCCCGTCGCCGCTGTATTCCCAGGAGTTCGATGTGATCTCGTATGCGCGGCCGATGCCGCCCGTTGCGAGGACGACGGCTCGCGCCGGGAACACGATGGGGCGACCGGTCGTCCGCCAGTAGCCGACGGCTCCGGTCACGCCGGCGGCGCTGGTGGTCAACTTCGTGATCGTGCACTCCATGTACACCTGGATGCCCGCCGCGACGGCCCGGTCCTGGAGCGTCCGGATCATCTCGAGTCCAGTCCGGTCGCCGACGTGCGCCAGCCGGGGATGCGTGTGCCCACCGAACGATCGCTGAAGGATCCGCCCATCCCGCGTCCTGTCGAAGACCGCCCCCCACGCCTCGAGCTCCCGCACGCGGTCCGGCGACTCGAGCGCGTGGAGCTGGGCCATCCGTGGGTTGTTGAGGTACTTGCCGCCGACCATCGTGTCGCGGAAGTGGACCTTCCAGTCATCGTCGGGCGCGACGTGGCGGAGTGCGGCCGCGACACCGCCCTCGGCCATGACGGTATGCGCCTTGCCGAGGAGCGACTTGCACACCAGCCCGACATCGGCTCCCGCCTCTGCAGCGGCGATCGCAGCTCGCAGGCCCGCGCCGCCAGCGCCGATGACGAGGACGTCGTGCGGGCGTGTCTGCGGGTCGTTCGGGGACGTCATCGCGGGTCCGACGGGCGGATCAGAAGTAGATCGCCGGGTCAGTGATGAGACCGACCGCCAGCGCCCGGACGTAGACGTCCGCGAGCGTGACCGAGATCAGGCTGACCCACGCCCAGGCCATGTGGTTGCGGTTCAGCGACGTCAGTCGCTGCCACAGCGTGTACCGGGTCCGGGCGCGACGCGAGCACGAGAAGCAGTCGAGCTTGCCCCCGACGAGATGGCGGAGGGAGTGGCATGACAGCGAATAGCCGGTCAGGAGCGCCGCGTTCAGGAAGAGGACGACGACCCCGAGGCCGATCCGATAGCCGCCCTGGTACGGCACCGACTGGGCCGCGTCGAGCCAAAGGAAGAACAAGGGGATGAACGCGAGATAGAGGAAATAGCGGTGAAGGTTCTGGAGGATGAACGGGAACGCCGTCTCCAGCCGATAGCCGCGATGGATCTCCGGCTCGCCGACCGCACACCCCGGCGGATCCGCGAAGTAGAACCGGTAATAGGCCTTGCGGTAGTAGTAGCAGGTCGCCCGGAAGCCCAGCGGGATCCACAGGATCAGCAACCCCGGGCTGATGAACCACGGCAGCCAGGCCGGCGCGATGAGGGGTGAGAACAGCGGCGAGAGATAGCCGTCATGTTCGTACGGAGGCCCACCGAGCGGTTGCCAGAGGATCCCGCTGAACCCGAGATAGACCGCGCAGATCGTGAAGAGCGTCCCTTGCGCGAGCGGGGCCGTCCACCATCGATCGCGTCGACGGGTGACGCCAAGACCGGTCGGTGCGGTCCCTTGCGGCTTGCGCGGGAGTCGAAGGCTGCCGGCGAAACCCGTCATCGCGCAGCGCTCGCCGCGGCATCGACGCCTGCACCGAGCCGTTCGACGATCGCGTCGGCGAAGGCGGCGGTACCGGCGGTCCCGCCCAGATCGTAGGTGGTGGTCCCGGAGGCGATCGTGTGTCGGACGGCTGCCTCGAGGCGCTCGGCGTCGGCGGGGTAGCCGAGATGGCGGAGCATCAGCGCGCCGCTGAGGATCAGCGCCGTCGGATTCGCCTTGTCCTGGCCCGCGTACTTCGGCGCCGAGCCGTGGACGGGCTCGAAGACGGCCGCGTCGACACCGATGTTGGCGCCCGGCGCGACCCCGAGGCCGCCGACGAGGCCGGCAGCGAGATCCGACACGATGTCGCCGTACAGGTTGGGCAGCACCAGCACGTCGTAGAGCTCCGGCTTCTGGACGAGCTGCATGCACATGTTGTCGACGATGCGGTCCTCGAACTCGACGCGGCCCTCGTACTCGCCCGCAACCGTCCGGCACGACTCGAGGAAGAGCCCGTCCGACAGTTTCATGATGTTGGCCTTGTGCACGGCCGTGACCTTGCGCCGGCCGTTCGCGACCGCGTAGTCGAACGCGAAGCGCGCGATCCGCTCCGAGGCGGCCCGGGTGATGATCTTGATGCTCTCCGCAGCATCGGGACCGACGCGATGCTCGATCCCGGCGTAGAGGTCCTCGGTGTTCTCACGGACGATGACGAGGTCGACGTCCTCATAGCGCGTCTCGATACCTTCGATCGAGCGGGCCGGGCGGAGGTTGGCGTACAGCCCGAGCGCCTGGCGGAGCGTCACGTTGACGCTCCGAAATCCCTCCCCGACCGGCGTGGTGATCGGCCCCTTCAGGGCGACCTTGTTGCGCTTGATCGACTCGAGAACGCTATCCGGCAGCGGGGTGCCATACCGCTCCATGACCGCCTCACCGGCATCGACGACCTCCCAATCGAACCCGATCCCGGTCGCGTCGAGGACGCGTCGTGATGCCTCCGCCAGCTCCGGTCCGATGCCGTCGCCGGGGATCAGGGTGACTCGATGGGCCATGGCCCGATTGTATCCGTGCGGACAGGAGCGGCGTGACCGGCCGTCCTGAAGAGGAGCGGCCGGTCACCGAGAGCGTGTCGGGACCTAGGGGGCGAGCCGCTGGTAGCCGGCCAAGGCGAGATCGCCGCGGATCAACTCGACAGGCGGCGAGCCGTCGATCGGCAGCAGCAGTCCGAGCTTCTCCGCGTCGTAGTTCGCCAGGATCGCCGTGCCATCCGGTGTCCAGCTGTAGTTGTTGATCGAGGGGCCGTCCGACCCTTGGCCGACCACCGGACCGAGGGCGGTCGCTGGGCGACTGCCATCAACGGGGGCCACCATGAGTTGGAACTTGTCGGGTGGGACGCCACGGACGAACACGAGCTTCGACCCGTCTGGCGAGAAGCCACCGCCCGCCTGGCCCAGCGGCCCGCGAAGGATGGTGTCGAGACCGGTCCGGACGTCATAGATATGTTCCCGGACCCCTCCGGCGGCACCGTCGTCGCGGTACCCGATGCGTGTCCCGTCGGGCGATACCGCCACGCTCTGGAAGTCGTCGCTGCTGTGAGGCGGACGAACGACGACCTGCCTCACGGCACCGGTCGCGACATCCACGGCGAAGATCCCGACGGGCGGATCCCCGGGGTTGAGCTGCTCGCCGCGGAACACGATCTCCTTCCCGTCCGGAGGCAACCACGACATCTCGTGGATCGGTCGCCCGAGGTCGAAGGTATGGGTGCCGCTGCCATCCGTGTTGACGACCATGAGCACGTGGCCCTTCATGGTCGGGGTGGCCGCATCGATCGCGATCTGCGAACCGTCCGGCGACCAGTCCTGCCAGTCGAGCGCCCGAAGGCCAGGGGTCAGGGCTCGGACACCAGAACCGTCGGCATTCGCGACCATCAGCATCAGCCCGCAGTCGGATCGCCCGCAGTCGGAAGGTGCGCCGCGAAGGAACATGAACTTCGTGCCGTCCCGGGAGAAGTTCGGACCGAAGTCGAAGGTGTCGCCACCGACCACGGTGTGCTTCGCGAGGGTCACCGGGTCGATGGCGAAGATGTCGCCATCGGCGCTCGTGAGCAGCAGCCCGTTGCGTGCCGGCCCGAATGGCGCCGGCAACCTGTGTTGCGTCGAACCCGCGTACAGGACGAGCGCTCCGAGGAGGGCGAGGAGGATCGCGGCCACGAGCAGCACGCGGGCGGGACGTTGGACGCTGAAGACGCGTGGTCGGAAGGTCGTATCCATGGGGAGCCACCTTTCGAGGCTCGACCATGCCGGCCGCTGGCGTGTTCCTTGGGTCTCCACGAGCACCTCGGAAAGGTGGTCCGGGACACGGAACGCCACGTCGTCGTGGAGCCATCCGGCCAGCTCGCGTTCGAACCGTTCGTTCGTCGTCATGCCGGTCGGCCCTCCACGAGGTCGCCACGGACGCGCGAATCGGCGTCGAGCGCCGCCCGCATCTCGTCGAGCGCACGGTGCAACCGTGACTTGGCTGTCCCGAGCGGGATGCCCAGCGTCATCGCCACGGCCGGCATCGGAAGGTCGAGGTAGTGATGGAGGACGATCACGGCCCGCAGCTCCGGGTCGAGCCGGAGGAAGCCGCGTTCGAGTCGGTCGCGATCCTCGACCGCCGACACCTCGTCGACGATCGAGGGGACCGAAAGAGTCGTCAGGTCGACGTCGAACCTGTGCCGTCGAAGCCGCCTCGCCTCATCGATGCAGGCGCGAACGAGCAACCGATGCAACCAGGCATCGAAGCGGTCCGGGTCACGCAGCGTGGGCAGATCACGCCAGGCGCGGACGAGTGCGTTCTGCACGGCGTCCTTGGCCTGTTCGACGTCCCGGAGCATGAGCCAGGCGGCGCCGTCCAGACGGGAGATCGCGGCGCCTGCCAGCTCGGCGAAGGCGTCATGATCGCCCTTCCGTGCTCGCTCCACGAGGTCTCGCTGCATCACGCCCCTCGGCGGTGGCACGACCGCTCGGCCGCGCTCGATGAGTATGGCGAGGCGACCCGTTGGAATCGTTCGTTCTGGGTGTCCGCCGCCCGCATTGGTGTCTCGCTGACGCGCGAGCCGTCGGTAGACTCGCCGGATGCGCATCGGCGTCACGCTGCCGCTTGCCGAGGACGACACCGCGCACGGACGCTCGCCGACGTTCGCCGAGACCCTCGCGTACGCCCAGCACGCTGAAGCGCTCGACCTCGATTCCGTCTGGGTATTCGATCACCTGCTGTTCCGATCTTCGGGCGAGCCTGACGAGGGCATCCGCGAGGCGTGGACGACGCTCGCCGCGCTCGGTGCGGTGGTGCCGCGGGTCGAGCTGGGCGCGCTCGTGATCTGCGCCTCGTTCCGCAATCCGGGGCTGATGGCGAAGATGGCTTCCACCCTCGATGACCTGTCGGGTCACCGCCTGATCCTTGGGCTTGGCGCGGGCTGGCATCAGCCCGAGTACGACGCGTTCGGGTTCCCGTTCGACCATCGGGTCGGTCGGTTCGTGGAGGACGTCGAGATCACGGCCCGGCTGCTGCGGGGAGAACGCTTCAGCTTCGAGGGCCGCTGGCGCCAGATGCGCGATGTCGTGCTCCTCCCTCCGCCCGAGCGCGCAGTGCCGATCCTGGTGGCCGCGAAGGGGCCGCGGATGCTGCATCTCACGGCGAGGTGGGCCGACGCGTGGAACGTGGCTTGGTTCTCCGGCGTGGACGATCGGCTACGCGCCCAGCTCGCTGCCCTCGACGAGGCCTGCCGGGCCGCCGAACGCGACCCGACCACGCTCCGCCGGACGGTCGGTCTCCGCCTCGACGATGACGAGGTCGCCGACCGCGACCGGCTCGCAGCCGTCTTCGATGGCCTGGCGGGTGTCGCCGTGGACGATGCGATCATCTGGTCGACCTCGAAGTCGACGTCGGCGCTCGACTGGATCGCAGATGCGCGCCGGCGGTACCTCAGCAAGCGCTGACGCCGGCTCCGCTACGATGCCTGCGTGAAGCTCCAGGAGGCTGACGCCAAGTCACTGCTCGTCGCCCAGGGGCTCCCGGTTCCCGAGTGGGCCGTCGCGCACTCGCGGGACGAGGCCCGGACGGCGGCGGCGCGGTTCCTCGACGGGGGGCCCGCGGGAGCGAAGGTCGTCATCAAGGCCCAGGTCCTCGTCGGAGGACGCGGCAAGGCAGGCGGGGTGAAGCTGGCCGGGAGCGCCGATGAGGCGGCCGATGTCGCCGCGTCCATCCTCGGTATGGACATCAAGGGCATGACCGTCCGAAAAGTCCTGGTCGGGCCGGCCGCGCAGATCGTGAAGGAGTTCTACCTCGCCGCGGTCCTCGACCGAGCAGAGCGCGCGATCCTGCTGATGGGCTCGGCCGAGGGCGGCGTGGAGATCGAGCAGGTCGCGGCGACGAACCCGGGGGCGATCGTCCGCCGGCACGCCGATCCGGCACTCGGGCTCCTCGATTTTCAGGCGCGCGAGCTCGCCTTCGCGATGGGTCTCGCGGGACACCTCAAGCCCGCCGTCGCGATCGCCAAAGGACTCGTCCGGACGATGACGGCGTATGACGCGGATCTCGTCGAGATCAACCCGCTCGCGATCGTCGATGAAGGGCAGCCCGGCGGCGAGCCCGCGCAGCGCCTCGTCTGCCTGGACGCCAAGATCACGCTCGATGACTCGGCCCTCGCCCGGCATCCGGGTCTGGAGGACCTCCGCGACCCCGACGAGGAGGCGCCCGAGGATCGCGAGGCCCGAGAGGCCGGCCTCACCTTCATCAAGCTCGACGGCACGATCGGCTGCATGGTCAATGGCGCGGGGCTGGCGATGACGACCATGGACCTCGTGAAACGCGCCGGCGGCGAGCCGGCGAACTTCCTCGACATCGGTGGCGGGGCCCGGGCGGAGAAGGTGGCCCACGCCATGCGCCTGATCCTCGCGGACCCCAAGGTCGACGCGATCCTCGTGAACATCTTCGGCGGGATCACCCGGGGGGACGAGGTCGCACGCGGGCTGATCGAAGCGCGCGCGCAGCAGTCGCGCGACGTCCCCATGGTCGTGCGCATCGTCGGTACGAACGCCGCGGAGGCCGCGGTCCTGCTCGAGGAGGCGCGGTTCGAGACGGCGGCCAGCCTCGACGAGGCCGCGGCGAAGACCGTGGCGGCCTCCCGCGGCGCCAGAACGGCGACGCCGAGATGAGCGTCCTCGTCGGGCGCGATACCCGGCTCGTCGTCCAGGGGATCACGGGCCGAGAGGGCGAATTCCACGCACGCCAGTGCCAGGCGTACGGGACGAACGTCGTCGCGGGCGTGACTCCGGGCAAGGGCGGCGTGCGCGCGCTCGACGACACCGTGCCCGTCTTCGACACAGTGGCCGAGGCGGTCGGCGAGACGGGAGCGAACACGTCGCTGATCTTCGTCCCGGCCGCCGGCGCGCCGGATGCCGTGATGGAGGCGGCGACAGCTGGGATCGCCACGATCTTCTGCATCACCGAGGGCATCCCCGCTCTCGACATGGTCCCGGCTGTCGATCTCGTCCGCCGACAGGGAGCTCGTCTCATCGGGCCGAACTGCCCCGGGGCGACGTCGCCCGGCCGAGCAAAGGTCGGGATCATCCCGGGCTCGATCCACCGAGAGGGCCGCGTCGGGGTCGTCAGCCGGTCGGGGACGTTGACCTATGAAGCGGTACAGGCGATGACCGACGCCGGGTTGGGGCAGTCGACCTGCATCGGCATCGGCGGCGACCCGATCATCGGCACGACCTTCCTCGACGCGCTCCAGCTATTCGCCGAGGACGCTGAGACAGAGGCGATCGTCCTGATCGGCGAGATCGGCGGCTCGGCCGAGGAGACAGCGGCCGGATGGGCTGCCGAGCACCTCCGCGATGTCCCGAAGGCGGCGTTCATCGCGGGTCGGACGGCCCCAGAAGGCAAGCGCATGGGCCACGCCGGCGCGATCATCTCCGGCGGAGCGGGCACCGCGGCCTCGAAGGTCGAAGCGCTGGAAGCGGCAGGTTTCCACGTCGCTGGCTCGCCGACCGAACTCCCCGCGCTCCTCCGCGATGCGGGATACACGGGATGAACGTCGACGACATCCGCTACCTCTTCGAGTACGACCGGTGGGCGACGAAGCGCGTACTCGACGCGCTCGACGGCGTCCCCCACGAGGTCTGGTCGCGACGAGACATGATCGGCGAACTCGGACTCGGCGGCATCCTCGTCCATCACCTCGGGGCGACTCAGCGCTGGCGCCACTGGATCCAGCAGACCGGCGTGCGACCGGCACCCGAGGAGGAGCCGCTCATATCGGTCGCGGAGTTTGAGTCGCGCTGGGCGACCGAGTGGGATGCCTACGGCGCGTGGATCCCGACGATGAGTCAGGGACTCCTCGACGAGGTCCATGACGGTGTCGCCGTTTGGCGGATGCTGGCCCACGTCGTGAACCACGGGACACAGCACCGTTCTGAGGCGGCCGCACTGCTCACGGAGATCGACCGCTCGCCAGGGGAGATCGACATGATCTTCTTCGCCGAGGGACTGGCGGCACAGGCGGTCGCTCCCGCAGACTGAGCAGGAGTGGATCTCACCCCCGTTGATCCACAGCGCGGGGATAGCCATGCCGGACCAGACGATGGATCGGACGGACCTGGAGTCGTCCTTCGCCTCCAACCAGCGCCTGTGGGACGCGTGGACGAAGGTCCACGCCGAGGGCGAGTTCTACGACGTCGCCGGCTTCCGGCAGGGCGGCGTCCGCATCCGTCCGTACGAGATCGAGGCGCTCGGCGATGTCACGGGGAAGACGTTGCTCCATCTCCAGTGCCACTTCGGACTCGACACCCTTTCATGGGCGCGCCTCGGTGCGACGGTTACGGGCGTCGACTTCTCCCCGGCCGCGATCGAACTCGCACGCGAACTCGCCGAGGACACCGGCTTCCCGGACGCGCGCTTCATCGAGTCGAACATCTATCAGCTGCCGCTCCGGCTCGGCGACGAGTTCGACGTCGTGTACACGTCCCGAGGCGTGCTCGGCTGGCTGCCCGACATCCGAGGCTGGGCACGGGTGGTCGCCCGGTTCGTCAAGCCAGGTGGTCGGTTCTACATCTCGGAGGCGCATCCCGTCCTCCAGGTGTTCGAGACCGAGGGCGTCTCGCCGCGCGAGCTGCGCCTGCAATACCCGTACTGGGAGCATGGCGACCCGCTCATCTTCGATGTCCACGGCTCGTATGCGGACCCGACCGCCGATCTCGGGGCCAAGCACCAAGAGCACGGCTGGGACCACGGTCTCGGCGAGATCGTCACCGCGCTGATCGACGCGGGACTGCGCATCGACCGTCTCGAGGAGCAGCCGTTCCTCGAGTGGAAGGTCGACTTCCTGGTCGAGAAGGCACCCGGCAGCGATCAGTGGGTGCTGCCGGACGGCCCGGGCGAGCTGCCCCTCATGTTCTCGCTGCTCGCGTCGAAGCCAGGCTGACCCCCGGGAAGCCAGGCTGAGTCCGGGGGTCCGAGGGGGAGTCAGCGGTAGCCGAGACTCCGCCACGCGGGTCCCGCGGGGACCTCGATCAGCTCGACGAGCACGCCCTGGCACGAGCGCGGGTGGATGAAGGCCACGGGTCCCTCCGCGCCACGCCGCGGCGCGCTGTCGATCAGCTCGAGACCGTCAAGCTCGAGGCGGATCAGGGCCTCGGCGAGGTTGTCGACCTCGAAGCACACGTGATGGAACCCCTCCCCCTTTGACGCGAGGAATCTGGCCACGCCGGTCGTGTCATCCGTCGGTTCGACGAGCTCGACCTTGGACTCGCCGACGCCGAGGAAGGCGATCCGTACCCGGTCCGTCGGGATGTCCGTCACCGCCTCGAGCTCGAGGCCAAGGAGATCGCGCCATAACCCGAGTGAGGCCTCGAGTGAGCGCACGACGATGGCGACATGGTGGATCTTGCCGAGTCGACGGATCGGCGCCGGGACGGCAGCGGCCAACGCTTCCTCCTTTATCAGACGGTGATGAGCTCGCGGTGCTCACCCCACGCGACCCGGAGCCGATCGCTGATCTCGCCGACCGTCGCGTAGACGCGGACGGCGTCGAGGATCGCCGGCATGAGGTTGCCTTCGCCGCGCGCGACCTCCTCGAGCCGACCCATCGCGCTCGACCACGCGGCCGGTGACCGCTCCGCTCGCACGCGCCTGACTCGCTCGACCTGCCGGCGCTCGCCCTCGGGATCGATGCGCTGGGTCGGCGGGGTCGTGACGGTATCGTCAGTAAACCGGTTTACCCCAACGACGACCTGATCACCCGAGTCGATCGCGCGTTGGACTCGATAGGCCGCCTCCTGGATCTCGCGCTGCTGGAAGCCCTTCTCGATCGCGGGTAGCGTCCCACCGAGCGACTCGATCTCATCCAGGTACGACCAGGCGGCCGCCTCGAGCTCGTTCGAGAGGCTCTCCACGAAGTACGAGCCAGCCAGTGGATCGGGCGTCTCGGTCACGCCCGCCTCGTACGCGAGGATCTGCTGCGTGCGGAGCGCGAGTCGGGCAGCCTCCTCGGTCGGCAGGGCGAGCGCCTCGTCGCGCGAGTTCGTGTGCAGGCTCTGCGCGCCGCCCAGCACGGCCGCGAGGGCCTGGATGGTGGTCCGCACGACGTTGTTGTCGATCGACTGGGCAGTTAGCGACGACCCCGCCGTCTGGACGTGGAACCGGCACAACATCGAGCGGGGGTTCGTCGCGCCGAAGCGCTCCTTCATCACCGTCGCCCACATCCGGCGGGCGACGCGGAACTTGGCGACCTCCTCGAACAGCTCGGACCACGCGGCGAAGAAGAACGACAGCCGACCGGCGAAGTCGTCCACGTCCAGCCCGCGATCGACGGCCGCCTCGACGTAGGCGATGGCGTCCGCGATCGTGAAGGCGAGCTCCTGGGCCGCGGTCGCGCCGGCCTCCCGCATGTGGTAGCCCGAGATCGAGATCGTGTTCCACTTCGGGAGTTCGGCCGCGCAGAACTCGAAGACGTCGGTCACGAGCCGCATCGAGGGTCGCGGCGGGAAGATGTAGGTCCCGCGGGCGATGTACTCCTTTAGGATGTCGTTCTGGGTGGTGCCGCTGATCCTGGCTCGTTCGACGCCGTGGCCCTCCGCAGCGGCGACGTAGAGCGCGAGGAGGATCGGGGCGGTGGCGTTGATCGTCATCGACGTGCTGACGTCCCCGAGCGGCAGACCGTCGACGAGCGTGGCCATGTCGGCAAGGCTGCTGATCGGGACCCCCACCCGCCCGACCTCCCCTTCCGCGGCGGCCGCATCCGAGTCGTAGCCCATCTGCGTCGGCAGGTCGAACGCCACCGACAGCCCGGTCTGGCCATGATCGAGCAGGTACCGGAAGCGGCGGTTCGTCTCCTCGGCCGTCGCGAACCCGGCGTACTGCCGCATCGTCCAGAGGCGACTCCTGTACATCGTCGGCTGGACGCCGCGGGTAAAGGGGTACTCCCCCGGGCGTCCTAGGTCGCGGTCCTCATCGAGATCGTGCGTATCCGCGGCCGTATACAGGTCGCGGACGAGGATCCCGGATGACGTCTCGAATGCCTGTCGCCGCTCAGGGCTGGAGGCGAGCGCCTTGGCCCGGAGCGTCTCGCGCCACCGTTCGCGCGCAGGGTCCGTTCCCTCGACGACGGGTCTACGGGGGCGAGTGTTCCGGGTCGTGTCGGTCATCGTGTCACTCGACGACCACGAGCACGTCCCCGACCTCGACGGTCCCCCCAGTCGCGGCAGCAACGCGGACCACGGTGCCACTGCGCGGCGCACGCAACTCGTTCTGCATCTTCATCGCCTCTACCGCGAGGAGCGTCTGGCCCGCCTCCACGCTGTCACCAGGCACGACGGCAACGGACGCCACCCTTCCCGGGATGATGGCACGGATCTCGAGCGCTCCACCACCCCTGGTCGAGTCGTCCCCCGCGCGCGTCGCACGCTCACGCAGGGTCGCCCGTGCGTCGTCCTCGACGACGAGCACGAACCGCCACCCGTCGACGACGACCTCGACCGTTCGCGTCCCGTCCCGAGCGGGCTGCCCGACGGCTCCCTGTTGGACGATGTGACCGGCCGGCACCGGCTCGTCATTCGGCAACACGAGCGTCGGGTCGTCCGGATGGGCGGTTTCCCCAGCCGACCGCACGCGCACGTCGCGCGCGGGTCGAGTCATCGCGGCCAACGCTCGATCGCCGTCGCTCGGCCGGCGGTCCGCCAGGGCGACGCAGGTGGAGCGTCTTTGCGCAAAGACAGTGGTGCGTGGACTCCCGCCGAACGGCCGACCGCCACGGCCGCGACGGCCGCCACGTCAAACACGTGCCTGCGGTCGGCGGCGCCATCCCAGTGGTCCGTGACCCAATCGGTGGACAACGCGTCCCCGTCGTCGCCGAGGAATCGTTCGTCGCGCACGAGGGCACGGTCGAACGGCAGGGTCGTCTGTATGCCGGTGATCTCGACCTCGTCGAGCGCCCGGCGAAGCGCGGCGACGGCTTCGCGCCGATCGGCGCCGACCGCCATGACCTTTGCGATCATCGGGTCGTACTCCGATGCGACGCGGTCGCCAGCCCGGATGGCGGTGTCGACGCGGACACTAGGGCCCGACGGCATCACCCACTGCCCGACGCGACCCGGGGCGGGGGCAAAGTCGCGGGACGGATCTTCTGCGGCAAGCCGGACCTCGATAGCGTGCCTCTGAGGGTCGAGGGCGCGGGCTGCCGCTCCGCGTGCTCGATCCGAAAGCGAACGTCCTGCCGCGATCCATAGCTGCTCGGCGACGAGGTCGAGGTCGGTCACCAGTTCGGTGACGCCGTGCTCGACCTGCAACCGCGCGTTGACCTCGAGGAACCAGAACTTGCGCTCGCGGTCGAAGAGGAACTCGGCAGTGGACGCATTCCACAGCCCCGCCGCGCGTGCGGCGCGAACGGCCATCCCGTGGAGCTCGCGACGTTCGTCGGTCGTCAGCCCTGGCGCCGGCGTTTCCTCGACAAGCTTCTGATGGCGGCGCTGCACGGAGCAATCGCGCTCGCCGAGAGCGACGACTTCGCCCGACTGGTCACCGAGCAACTGGACTTCGATATGACGCGCGGGCCGGACCTCCCGCTCGAGGTAGACGGCGCCGTCGCCGAACGACGCGCGCGCCTCGGTCGACGCGGCGACGAGGGCCGCCGGTAGGTCGCCCACGCGTGCGACCCGCCGCATCCCCCTACCGCCTCCGCCCGCGGCAGCCTTGACGAGCAGGGGAAAGCCGATCCGCTCGGCAGCCGCGGTGATCCCGTCGATGGCATCGGCTCGATCGATCGGCGCAGGATCGAACGTCCCGGGGACCACCGGTACGTCGGCCGCCGCGGCCGTCCGTCGCGCCGCGAGCTTGTCGCCCAGCGCGTCGATCGCCCCCGCTGGCGGTCCGATGAACACGAGCCCGGCCTCGACGACCGCACGCGCGAACGACGCCCGTTCCGACAGAAAGCCGTACCCCGGGTGGATCGCTTCAGCACCGGTGGCGATCGCCGCCTCGATGATGCGGTCGGCACGCAGGTAGCTCTCGGCGGCGGCCGCCCCGCCCAGCCGCACCGCGTCGTTCGCCGCGCGGACATGCGCCGCTTCCGCGTCGACGTCGGAATAGACCGCGACGACCTCGACGCCGAGGTCGCGGCACGTCCGGATGATGCGAAGCGCGATCTCCCCGCGGTTGGCTATGAGGATGCGGGTGAACGGCCGAGTCGCGGTGTCTTTGCGCAAGGACACCCGAGGTGTCGGGGCGACGCCCGTCACAGGGGGATGTTGCCGTGCTTCTTCGGCGGGTTCGTATCGCGCTTGTCGGCGAGCATCTCAAGCGCCGCGATGAGGCGCGGCCGCGTCTCCGACGGTCGGATCACGTCGTCGACGTAGCCGCGCGCCGCGGCGACATACGGATTGGCGAAGCGGTCCTCGTATTCAGTCACGAGACGCGCCCGAGTGGCCGCGGGGTCATCCGCCCCGGCGATCTCGTCCCGATACAGGATGTTCACCGCGCCCTCCGCGCCCATCACCGCGATCTCCGCCGTCGGCCAGGCGAGGTTGATGTCGCCGCGGACGTGTTTACTCGACATCACGTCGTACGCGCCGCCGTACGCCTTGCGCGTGATGACCGTCACTTTCGGGACCGTCGCCTCGCAATACGCGTAGAGGAGCTTGGCACCGTGCCGGATGATCCCGCCGTGCTCCTGCCCGACACCAGGCAGGAAGCCCGGAACGTCGACGAGCGTCAGGAGCGGGACGTTGAAGCAGTCGCACGTCCGGACGAAGCGCGCCGCCTTCGTGGATGCCGCGATGTCGAGTGCCCCGGCCAGGACCGCCGGTTGCTGTGCGACGATGCCGATGCTGCGGCCGTTCAAACGGGCGAAGCCCGTGAGGATGTTCTGCGCCCACCCCGGCTGGATCTCGGTGAACGAGCCGTCGTCGACGATCCGCTCGATGACGCCGTGCATGTCATAGGGCTTGGACGGGTCGTCCGGGATGATCGAGTCGAGGGTGTCGTCCATCCGGTCGACCGGGTCATTCGTCGACGAGATCGGCGGATCGCCAAGGTTGTTCTGCGGCAGGAACGCCAGCAGTCGTCGCGCACTCTCGAGCGCCGAGGCCTCATCCGGCGCCGCGAGATGTGCGACACCGCTTTGGGTCGTGTGGGTCGTCGCACCGCCGAGCGTCTCCGCGTCGACGTCCTCGTGCGTGACAGCCTTCACGACGTTCGGTCCGGTCACGAACATGTAGCTCGTTCCCTCGACCATGATCGTGAAGTCGGTGATCGCCGGGGAATAGACGGCTCCCCCGGCGCAGGGCCCCAGGATCACCGACAGTTGTGGCACGACGCCGGACGCGAGCGTGTTGCGTAGGAAGATGTCGGCATAGCCGCCGAGCGAGACGACGCCCTCCTGGATACGCGCACCGCCAGAATCATTCAGCCCGATGATCGGGGCGCCGACCTTCATCGCCAGATCCATGATCTTGCAGATCTTCTCGGCGTACGCCTCTGACAGCGATCCGCCGAACACCGTGAAATCCTGGCTGAAGACGAACACCGTGCGTCCATCGATGGAGCCATGCCCCGTCACGACGCCGTCGCCGAGGTACGACGTATGGACCGTGGCGTTCCGGTTGGTCACGAACGCGTCAAGCTCGATGAACGAATCCGCGTCAAGCAACAGCTCGATTCGCTCGCGCGCCGTCAGCTTTCCGCGCCCATGCTGCTGGTCGATCCGCTCCTGGCCACCACCGAGACGCGCCTCTTCCCGCATCGCAGCAAGGCGCGCGAGACGTCGTTCGTTCGTCGACAAGGGGTTGATCCTCAGCGAATCGGGCTGTCTTTGCGCAAGGACAGCCGTCATCATACGGTCCCAGTTATCCACGGAAATGGTGAACAACTCCCGCCGCCTGTGGATAACCACCGTCCCGTGCCCAACGACGCTGGAGTAGCATGACGCGACGTCCCGCCGTCACCGTCAACCATCGGGCCGATCGATTCGAGGTGATGCCCCAGTGAAAAACGTCATCGCGATCGCGAATCAAAAGGGGGGCGTCGGTAAGACGACGACTGCGATCAACCTCGCGGGGGCGTTGGCGGAAGAGGGATATCGCGTCCTCTGCATCGATATGGACCCCCAGGCCAATCTCACTGCGGGTCTCGGGATCAACCTCAACACCGTCGAACGATCGATGGCCGACGTCCTCGCCGACGGCCGTTCGAAGTTGAGTGACGTGATCCTCGCGACCGATAGCGCCGGCATCGATGTCGCTCCGGCGCACATCGATCTCGCCTCGACCGAGGGCGAACTGTTCACCGCGCTCGGACGCGAGTCGATCTTGCGCGAGGCGCTCGACGGGCAGATCAAGGGTTACGACTACGTCCTGATCGATTGCCCGCCGAACCTCGGGCTGCTGACCGTCAATGGCCTCGTCGCCTCCAACGGCGTGATCATCCCCGTCCAAACGCAGTACTACGCGATGAAGGGCCTGACGAACCTCGTGAAGGTCATCAACGCGATCCGGCTCAAGCTCAACCGCAATCTCCGAATCCTCGGACTGCTTCCGACGTTCTACGACGGTCGCACCAACCTCGCTCGGGACATGCTCGACGAGCTGCGCGTGGTCGGTGACCACCACGTGTTTACGAGCATCGTTCGGAACACGGTGAAGCTCGGCGAGGCTCCCCTCGTCGGGCGGCCCATCACGAGCTACGCGGGCGGAAGCGAAGCTGCTCGCACGTACCGTGAGCTGGCACGGGAGGTGGTAGACCTTGGCACGGCCTGATTTCCGAGCAGCCGCCGCGCGTCGACTCTCGGAGGAGCGCGAGCTCTCCCCGGCCATCGTCAGCCTTCTCTCCCCGGACGGCCCGACCCGAAGCGTCGGGGTCCGGATCGTCCAGGTCGACCGGATCGAGCCGAATCCCGAACAGCCGCGACTCGCGTTCAACCAGGAAACACTCGACGAACTCACCGCGTCGATCCGCGAGCACGGCGTCCTCCAGCCGATCCTCGTTCGGCCCGTCGGCCAGAACCGCTATCAGCTGATCGCCGGCGAGCGTCGTTGGCGCGCCTCCAAGCAGGCGGGTCTCGAGACGATCCCAGCCTTGATCGAAGAGATCGACGATGACACGGCGCTGGAGATCTCGATCATCGAGAACCTCCAGCGCGAGGACATCTCGCCCCTCGACGAGGCGGCCATGTTCGACCGGATGGTCACTGAGCACGGGTACAGCCTCCGGAAGCTTGCGGATAAGCTCGGCAAGGACAAGGGCTACGTCGAGAATCGTCTGCGGCTCGCGGACGCTCCCGACGAGGTTCGCGAGCTGGTGTCTTTACGCAAAGACACCCTTTCGCACGCATACGAGCTCATGAAGGTCCAGGACCCCAAGCGACGCCGGCGGCTCGCCGACCAGGTCGCGCGCGGCGAGCTGACGCTCATCAAGCTCCGCGACAAGATCGAGGGACGCCGAACGCGGGTCCCCCGGGTTCTGGACGGCGTGAACGGGTCAGAGCCGACGCTCGACCTCGACGTCGACGCGGGCGGGGACGACGAGCTGGACGAACCGACTCCGATCGCGCGCGCACCGGAGCCCGTGGAGCAGATCGAAGAGCTGACGCGACGGCGCGGGCCGCTGAGCGAAGACTCGCTCGTGAACGCGAAGTCATCGCTGGCGGAAGCTCTCGACGAGCTGGTGAATGTCTTGCGCGCCCCAGAAGCGATTCGCTCGATCCCCGATGTCGATCGAGACAACCTCGCCAAGTACCTGACGATCTCGAAGCTCCGCCTCGAGAACGCCATCGCCCTCGTGCGTTCTGGCGACGGGTTCGACTGAGCGTTCCGACCGGCTGACCGGCTAGGGCCGCGCGAGCAAGCCCGCGACCCAGCCGGCCGCCGCGATCGCGGCGCCGACCGCCTGTGCCTCCCACGCCCGGCGTCTTGCAGCCACGTCCCTTCGCCATCCGAGGCTGACGCCCGCCATCACGACGAGCGTCCCGGCGACGATAAGCGCGAGCGGAACCAGCGGCCACGCTAGGGGATCGGCAAGGACCATGCCCACGCCCGTCGCGGCGGCCATGAGCACCATTCCGGCCCACCACGATCGACGCGCGCCCAGTGCCGTCGCGACGGACCGCGTCCCCGCGGCGCGATCGGTCTCGAGGTCGACGCGCGCGTTCGCGACCGCGAGCCCCGCTCCGGCCAGGACCGCCATCGGCACGAGGATCCGAAAGAAGTCCGGCAGCGAGCCGGTCACGCCGAGCCAGCCGTATACCGGCAGCAGCGGGATGCCGACGGCGAACGGCAACCAGGACCACGCCGTCCCCTTGGCGAGGAGGTCGTAGGCGGCGCCGACGAGAAGCACGGCGATGGCGACCAGGAACGTCGCCGGTCCGGAGGGCAACGCCAGCACGACTCCGGCACCAGCCGCCACGACGACGACGCCCCTCGCCGTCCGAGGGTCGACGAGACCCCCAGGGATCGGCTTCGGCGGGACCCGCCCGGCGTCCGCTGGCGCATCCACGAGGTCGTTGAGCGCGCCGATGGCGAACTGGAGCGCCGCCATCGACACGGCTAGCCTCGTAGCGGTCGCGACACCTCCCCCGGCCAGGAGCGCGACAGCAAAGACGACGATACCGTCGAGGACCGAGGGGAATGGATGGACCAGCCGGACGATGCCGGCGGCGCGTGCCGCGAAGGGTTCAGACGTAAACGAGCTCGTCGAAGTTCTCGACGAGGTAGTCGATCAGCCGGTCGCGGCCGTTGGGGGTCTCGCGGCGGATCCCAGGTACGAGCGCGTAGAGAGCGACTGCCGGGATCATCTGCCGACCCTGGGCGTCTCGCCCGAGTGAGGCCATCGGACCGCTGCCGGAAGCGAACACACGTTCGATATCCGCTTCGCTCAGGCCTGCGGCCTTGCGGAGATCGGTGAGGACTCGGATGACGCCACGGCGCTTCGCGACGTCGCGCATCATCTCCGCGGCCCACGAATCGATCTGGTCATCCGACTGGTCGGCGAGGCGCTGTCGGTATTCCTTCGGGTCGGTCGAAAGCCCTGTCCCTGCCACGGCGCTCCCTGTCTGGCTTCGGTCTTCCGAGTATGCCAGACGGACGCCGCGCGTCGCGCCTCAGACGGCTTCCGCGCGCTCCTGGGTGCCCGTCGCGAGCGCCGAACATTGCGCCGCCAAGGCCGCGTCACGCGATCCCTCGGGCCACTCGTTGAATCGCTCCGTCATCCAGGCGGCGATCCGCCCCGTCCGTGGTGCACTCGGCGCGTCCGCAAGCATGTCCCCGAGCCGCGCCGCAAGCTGCGCCGTCAGGGCCTCGACCGCCGCACGGTCCGGGCGTCCGTCCACCGCGATGGGTTCGCCGATCCGGATGCGAACGCGGGCACCGAACCGGAGCCAGGTGGTGCCGTTGATCGCGATCGGAACGAGCGGGACACGCGAACGGAGCGCGAAATATGCTGCGCCGTCATTGAGCGGCAGGAGATGGTCCTCCATCGCGCCGATCCGTCCCTCGGCGGCGATCGCGAGCACACCGCCCTTGCCGATGACGGCGCCGACGCGTCTCGTCGCCTCGAGCAGGTCGTTCTTGCCCGGCTTGTACGGGATGGCGCTGCCGGTCCATAGCATCACCCGGTTCCGTCCGCTGGACCGCATGTCCTCCTCTTTCGGGCCGAAGAACGACAGCCGTGGCCGAAGAGGGAGCGTCGCCATCAATGCGAAGGGATCCACCCATGAGAGGTGATTGAACGCGTAGATGGCGGGGCCGGCTGGCAGCCGATCGCGGCCCTCGACGTCAAACCGGAGCCAGGTGCGGGTGAGGAATGCGGCGACGACCCGAGCGACGTAGTAGCGGATCGTCCGGCGGACTGGATGAAGATTACCGAGGGGATCGGACCGCGGCGCCACATCAGCACGTGCGCTCATGGCCGGCGACGCTAGCACAGGGTCGTCGGGACGCTTGTCGGTCTCCCGACATATGTGCGAGAACGGAGCGGCAAGCACGGCCCGATCGACCCGGCGCGAACCCATCGGCGCCCCGTACGATGGATCCGATGCCGATCGACTGGCAGCCGCAAGGCATCCTCCTCGCGCTCGCGGGCCTCGGCCTCGGCCTCTGGCTGCTCGCGCGCGGGCTGGCTGACTACCGCGAAGCGACGCGTATCGGCGATACGTCGACGTCGCGGATCGCGACGCTCGCCGCCGGGGAAGTCCAGGTCAGTGGCACCATCGAGCCTGCCGAGTTGACGCTGATCTCGCCGCTCCAAAGCGCGACGTGCGTGTACTACCGCTCGACGATCGATGGGGCCGACGACGGCATCGATATCCGCGCTGACCTCGCGGAGCTCGGCGCGGACTTCTTCGAGGAGCGGGCGGTGGGCTTTCGGGTGCGTGATGCGACCGGGGACATCAGGGTCTTCCCGCGCGCCGCCCGTTGGGACGCGCCGACCACCCTCGACGGCAGCACGGGCCTGATGGGCGACGAGCCGGCCGGGCTGCGGATCCGGACCGGCTCTGCGCTTGCCGCGACCGGTCTCGGGCGCGAGGCTGCGATCGCGGCGCTGCTCGCCCGTCCCGAGGTCGCCCCCGACTTCCGGCCGCTCGTCATCCTCGGTGGTGCGTCGCACCGTGGCATCGGCGGCGGCGACCGCCGGCGGCACTACCGCGAAGCGATCCTCGCGCTCGGCGACACGGTGACGGTCCTCGGGCGTGCGCTGCCCTTCGGCGACCTGGCCGATCCGGCGGAAGCCGACATCGCCGTCGGGTCGGAGCTCGCCGCCGACGACGCCGAAATCGCGGCCGACATCGCCGAGGCACGCGAAGCGGGGCTGCTGACAGGGACCCCGGAGGCAGCATGGGGGAACGCCGCTATCCCGGGCTTCGGCATCGGTCAGCCCGTCCGGACCCCCGTACTCGACCCGCAAGCAGTCGCCTTGCCGCTCGCGACGGCGAGGCAGGCATCGGACGCGGAGCGTCGCTTTGAGATCCCTCCAGATGCGCTCGTGCTCGCGAGCGCTCCCGAGGCGCCGCTCCTGATCGCGCACGGGATGCCGTCCGCAGCCGTCGAGCGACGCCAGGGTCGCTTTCTCGTGGGGTTGCTCGGCGCGATCCTCGCGATCGCCTCAGCCATGGCTCTCGCGCTGATCGCGTCGGGCGCGCCAGGCACGTGATCAGCGACGCCTGATGACCCCGCAAAGCCTCGCAGCCGCGTTCGCGGTCGGGTTGCTGCTCGCGATCGTCCTGTACATGGCGGTCACGAGCTACAACGCGGTCATGTCGCTCCGCCAACGCATCGACAAGGCGTGGTCGAACATCGACGTCGTGCTCAAGCAGCGCCACGACCAGCTGCCGGCGCTCGTAGCCGCCGTACGCGGCGTGATGGCATTCGAACAGGACGTCCTTACCGAGGTCACCCGCGCCCGCGCCAACTACTCCCCCACCGAACCGATCCCTGACCAGGCTGTCCATTCGGATGAGACGACCCGCGCGGTGAGGTCGCTCTTCTCGGTCGTCGAGGCATATCCGGAGGTCAAGTCCAACGTCAACGTCCTCGACCTCCAGAAACAGATCGAGCGACTCGAATCGATGATCGCGGACCGCCGGGAGCTCTACAACGACCAGGTCTATCGGTACAACGCGCGGATAACGACGCTGCCGACGATGCTGCTCGCGCCGCTGTTCGGCTGGCAGCAACGCCCGTTCTTTGCCGCACAGCCGGAGGACCTGCAGCGACCGGCCACCGACCTGTGACCGAAGAGCCCGAGCGCCAGATCCATCTCGTCCGCCACGGTGAGACGGAATGGTCGCGCTCCGGGCAGCACACCGGTCGAACGGATCTCCCGCTGACGGAGCTCGGGCGGCGTCAGGCCGAGGCCATCGGGGAGCGGTTGCGCGCGCACCGTTGGGCGTTCGTCCTGACGAGCTCCGCGTCCCGCGCTGCCGACACGGCCCGCCTCGCCGGTTTCCCGGATGCGGAGCGCACGACGGACCTGATGGAGTGGGACTACGGCCAGTTCGAGGGCCGAACGACGGCGCAGATCCGCGAGACGCTAGCGGGTTGGTCGATCTGGAAGGGCCCGTGGCCGGACGGCGAGACACCCGAGCAGGTCGGCGATCGAGTGGATCGCGTCATCGCGCGCTGTCTCGCCCCGGACGTCACGGGCGACAGCCTGCTGTTCGCCCACGGTCACGTACTGCGTGTCCTCGCCGCGCGCTGGCTCGGGCAGTCGCCGCGGGCGGGGGCGCGATACGCCCTCAGGACCGCGACCCTCAGCGTCCTGGGCTGGGAGCATGCGACCTCCGTGATCGAGCAGTGGAACGACGGCTGCCACCTCGACGACGCATGAGTCCGCGACCGGGCGACGACTCGGCGAAGCCGCCCTACGACCAGCGGACCGTGGCGATACCCACCGGCGCGCTGATGCCGCGTAGCTCGACCTCCCGAAACCCCTCGTCGGTCACCCGGCCCGCCGCCGACATCGCCGCCTCCGTCGCGACGATCTCGCTGGCCGCGCCGACCGCGGCGACGCGGGCCGCCAGGTTGACCCCCACACCCGAGTAGTCGTTGCCGCGCCGGCTCGCATCGGCGGTGTGCAGGCCGATCCGTATCGCGATGGCCGCACCGCTCGTTCGTCGATGCTCGGCGAGCCGGCGCTGGATCGCCATCGCGGCATCGAGTGCTGCGCCGGCGTCATCGAATGCGACGAAGAACCCGTCGCCGGTCGAATTCACGACGTCGCCACCGGCGCGCGTCAGGATCGCGCGCAGCGTCTCGTCATGCCATCGCAGCAGCTGCTCCCATGCCTCGTCGCCGAGCAGTTCGGCGAGGGCGGTCGAGCCGACGATGTCCGTGAACAGGAACGTCTTGCGCGCGCTCGCGTGCCCCGCACGGCGTTCAGCCACGACGGCCGCGGCAGCGTCGGCCTGGGCAACGTCGAGACGTGCCCCGAGCCGCTCGAACTCCGAGCGCGCTGACGCGTACTCGAGATCCGCGCCGTCTGTGTCGCCGACCATCTCGAGTGCCGAAGCGAGGACAAGGCGGTCGCGAGCGATCTCATACGGGGCACCGACACCGCGCCAGGCGGCGATCGCCGCTCGGAGCTCGCGCACCGCCGCCGCCGGCTCACCGTCCGCCAGAGCCACGCGGCCGGCGGCATCGTGTGCGCGAGCCGCGGCTGCCGGTGTGTCGTGCGTCGCGAGCGTGCGGCTCAGCTCCTCGGCGGCGTTCCGTGCCACAGGCACGTGGCCCACCGCGATCGCGATGTCGACCTGCGCGGGAAGCAGCCGAGCTCTCGCCCAGACATCGGGCGTTTCCGCGACTTCACGGTCGATCGCGATGGCAGCGCCGCGCGCATCGCCGCGGGCGAGACGGATCAGGGCCAGCGCGGGCTGCGGCGAATGGCCATTGGCGTGTGCTTCACGGAGCGCGGCTTCGGCGCGGTCGAGGTCGCCCATCCGAAGCCGGATCTCGCCGATCGCGTAGAACCCGTCGGAAAGCGGTGGGACGGCCCGATAACGCGCCAGCTCCTGCGTCGCTCGTTCCAGCTCTTGAGCGGCTCGGGGCCAGTCACCTCCGAGGGCCACGATCTCGGCGCGGTGGACGCGGCAGACGCCCGGGAAACCCGAGACCGCGCTGCGTTCACACCAGCGCTCGGTCGCCTCGGTCCATTCGCTTGCACGCTCGTAGTCGTTGAGGTCGCGGCACGCGGAGATCATCGAGCAGTACGTGACGCCGGTCAGATACGGCGTCAGCTCGTCGTTCACCGCGGCCGCCGTCGCCTCCTCCATGAGCGCGAGGCCCCCGGCGGTGTCCCCTGCCCCGATCTTCAGGCCGCCGAGCGAAAGCAGCGCGATCGCCTGGAGGTTCGGATCCGTCGAGCTCGACGCGATGCGGACGGCGTCCTCCGCGAGCGCGAGCGCCTCGTCGAGCCGTCCCTGAGCCCGCGCCGCACCGCTCATCGCGAGTGCCAGGTACCCGTGAGCGTATGTGCCTGACGTTCCCTCGAGCAGCCGCGCGGCTCGTCGGGTCCAGCCGGACGCGATCGAGCTCCGGCCCTGGAACGCCAGATCGATCGCAAGCCCGAGCGCGATGGCCGCGGCTCGTATCGGGTCCCCTGCCGCGAGATGCGAGGTGAACGCTCGCTCGAGCGCGCGTTCGCGCACGTCGATGTTCGCGGTGAAGAAGGCCGCGTCGGACAGCGACTCGAGATCGGCGCCCTCGAGTGGGCGCTCGGCGTCGGCTGCCACGAAGGCGTCGAAGGCTTGCTGCCACATGTGGTTCGCGATGGCCTGCCGCGCCGCGGCGAGCCGCTCAGGGACCGCGGGGTCGGACGGAGCCGAGGTCGCCATCAGTCGCCCGTCGCGAGATCGGCGACGCGGGCTCGGATCAGCTCGTCGAGCAGATCGGACGATAGTGGCTTTGCCGGCGTGAAGTGGATGCTGCCCTTCGTGCGCCCAAAGCCCTCGATGTCGGCCGAGTGCGCGGCCAGGAACGAGTCGGTCAATGGGTACACGCTGCAATGCCGCTTCCAACCCGCGTACGACACGAGGAACCGACCGTCGAGCCTGAAGGCCGGCATGTCGTAGCTGATGGTCTCCTCCGCGTCGGGCACCAGCTCCCGGATCCGACCGCGCACGCCCTCGAGGAGCTGCCGCTGCTCGACGGGGAGCGCTGCGAGGTAGGCGTCGACCCTCGGATCACGCGCTTGCATCGACCCGATGATACGCATCGGCTAGGGTGGACTCGCAGCACCGAAGGAGAAGGACATGCAGTTCAACGGCATCCTGATCGGCTCGGACGACCCGGCCCGCCTCATCGCGTACTACACGAAGGTCCTCGGCGAACCCGGCTACACGGACAGCAGCTTCTCGACGTGGATGCTCGGCTCGGGCACGGTGTCCATCGGCCCGCACAGCGAGGTCCACGGCCAGAACCCCCAGCCCGGCCGGCTGATCTGGAACATCGAGACCACCGACGTCCAGGGCGAGTTCGATCGGATGAAGGACGCGGGAGCGATCGTCGTCCGAGAGCCCTACTCGTTCGAGGGCTTCCCGGATTCGTGGATCGCGACGCTCGCCGACCCCGACGACAACTACTTCCAGCTGATGACGCCGTTCGATCCGGACTCGATGGGGAGCTGACCGAGCCCTTGCGCTAGCGGGCTGCTCCGCCCCGACGCCGCCCGACGAGCTCGTCGACCCATTCGCCGAGGCGGGGTAAGTGCTCGTCGTAGTGATGGGCCGCACCCTTGCGGATCCACCACGCCGCCTCCTCGCTCGGTGCCTCGAGCGAGAACCATTCCTCGAGCATCCTGGTCCGGGCGGCGTTCGCCTGGACCCACGCGACGTCCCACGGCTGGCCCGCCATCGCGTCAAGGAAGGCCGCGTTCAACGCATCGATGTCGATGTCGTGGCCTTCGTAGGTGCCAGCGGACATCCTGGCGAACTGGATCTGGGTCTCGGCGAGCCAGGTCCCAAGGTGCGCGACGACGTCACGGACGGTCCAGTCCGGGTCGCGGTAGTACCCAGGCTCGATGCACTCCTCAGGGGTCAACGGGCGCACGAGCGCGACGAGCTGATACCAGCCCCGCCGCTCGTCGTCGATGTCGGCGGCGTACGGGTGCCCGACGGGTGCCGGCGCCGTCTGCTGCTCGCTCATCGGATGGTCAATGGAGATGCTGCATCCAGTCGCGGGGGACACGTCCCGCGGGCCCCGGCACGGGTTGGTCGGTGGGGTGATGCGTCGGAGGGATCAGCTCAGGCCCGAGGAACGATTCGTCGGTAGCGTAGTCGTAGAACCACTCCTCACCGGGCTCGTAGCTCGCGATGACCGTGTGGTCGGTCGTGCTCGCGTGCGCCTTGGCGTGCTGCGACGGCGACGAGTCGCAGCAGCCGATGTGACCGCACGTCGCGCACCGTCGAAGGTGGAACCACCAGCCTTCTGTCGCGGTGCACTCGGCGCAGCCGTCGCCGCTCGGAGGGGCGGTGGGATCGATCGGCGGGCCCTCGGGTACGGTCATTGCCGGTAGTTCTCCACGATCTCCGCCGGGCGGGCCTCAGCCTCGTCCGGATCCTGCCCGAATTCACGCCGAGCCTGACGCTGACGAAGCAGGTCATAGCACTGGTCGAGCTCGACGCCGATCACCTTGAGGCGCTGCTGGTCGTCGGTCGTCAGCCCGCCTCCCTCGCTCGCGTGCAGCCAGAGCTGCTCTTCCTCGTGGGCGAGCTCGTTGATCCGGTCGATGATGGGTCCGTCAGCCATGAGCGTTCTCCTTGACGGAACGATACGCCGCCGGGCGAACGTCAGCAGGCGCGGCCGGCGGCGGGCCCGATGACGCGACCTAGCACGGCAGCAATCCGGCGTCTTCCTTCGCCTCGAGGACGCGCAGTGCCGCAGCGTCGACGCGAGTGCGGAAGTCCGGCCTCGACGCTGCCCGCGCCTCGACCGCCTTTGCCATCGTCACCGCCATGTCCACGGGGCGAACGACCACCAGGTCGCCGCCGTCCTGCAGGAAGCGGATCGCTCGCGAGCCCACCGGGATCGAGGAGACTGCCTCCGCTGAGAGGCTGTCGGACATCACGAGCCCGTGGAAGCCGAGCTTGTCCTCGAGGATCCCGTTGATGATCGAGGACGAGAAAGCCGCGAGTCGGTCGGGGTCCAGCCGCTCGTAGGTCGCCAGCGACAGCATCACGGCCGGGACACCGGCCTGGACCGCCCGGTGGAAGGGCTCGAGGAACGCGTCGTCAGCCGTCGTGACGTCGTCGACGACACCGCTGCTGAAGTCGGTGTTCTCGGCGACTCGCCCGAGCCCGGGAAAATGCTTCGCGGTCGTGACGATGCCTGCGCTGTGCATCCCCGCGATGAACGCCGCAACGTGGTCGGCGACGGTCTTCGGGGTCGAACCGTACTCGCGCTCGAGCTGGCCGATCGGTGCGTTCTCCGCCGCCGTGCCCGGCGGGACGACATCGGCCACCGGCGCGAAGTCGAGATTGACGCCCGCCGACGCTAGTTGCTTGCCCCACTGTTCTGCCCGCTGCCGAAGCGTCGCAGTCGCCCACGTGCCCTGCGTCACCGCCGATGGCATCCGCGCGAACCCGGGACCACGCAGCGCCTGGATCTGTCCGCCTTCCTGGTTGGCTGCGACGAAGGCGGCGATGCCGTGCGTCGACGTGTCCGTGGAAGCGGCTTGGACCGCATCAGCGACCTTCCGGATCCCGGCGGCTCCGACGGTCGTCGTCCGCGTGAACCACCACGTTCCGAAGCCGTTCTCGGCGAGCGCCGAGCGCGCGCCGGCATCGAAGACGTCATTCGCGAGTCCGACTGCGAAGACCTGACCGACCCGCTGGGTCTCGGTCAACGACGCGAGGACGCGCGCCGAGCACGACCTCGCCGTCGATGGAGCGGGCGTCTCGCTCGGCGGTCCGGCCGTCGGCCTCGATGGCGTCGACGTCGCCCCAACGGATGCGCTCGCGCTCTGGGTTGCGCTCTGGGTCGCGCTCGAACTCGCGGTCGACACCGGGATCGGCCCAGTCGCCTGTGGACTGCTCGTCGGAGTCGATGTCCCGCACGCGGCAAGCAGGATCGGCAGGAGGACGACAGCCAAGTGATGGCGCCGTCCGAGGCGGTCGTGTCCGTTCACGCTCGGGTAGACGTCAGGGACTTCTGGTGTGCGCCGCGAGGTGGGGGCGCGATCAGGCGATCTCTCGATCCGAGCGCCGGAATACGAGGTAGTCGGCACCCCTCGCATCGACGTACGTCCGATCCGCGGTCTCGACGATGCGGAGCACGACCTCGTCGCACGCCGGACACCGGAGCACGGCCCCCGGCCCGCCCATGAACAGACGCATCGCCCCGACCATATGCACGGTGCCGCAGTGCGCGCAGCGGCCAGGTACGGCGGTCATATCCCGACCGAATAGCGATTCGAGCGACCCGGCGAGGGCGTTTCCGTCGAGCTCACGCTCGATCGCGGGGTCATCGCTGTGGTCCAGCATCCTGGTCTCCTCGGTCGTCATGTCCCTGTGGGTCCGAATCGCTCCGTCCGCACGCGGTCCGGCGGCACCCCTAGCCGGACCAGGGCGTTCGCGGCGACCTCGACGAGCGCCGTCGGTCCGCAGATGTAGACGCGCGCCCCGACGCCGAGCGGCTCGAGCACTTCGCCAAGCATCCGCTGGTCGATGCGGCGGTCGTAGCCGCTCCAGCCTGACGGCCGGGAGCGGGTCAGCGTGTGGATCACTTCGAATCCGTCCTCGGCCGAAGCCAGTTCGTCGAGCTCGTCTCGGAAGATGATCTCGTCCGCATGGCGCGAGCTGAAGAGGAGCCGCGTCGGCACTTCCAAGCCCGCTCGGTGGCGATGGCGGATCATCGCCATCAACGGCACGACACCAGACCCGCCCGCGACCAACAGCAACGGCCCACCGAGCGCCGCCTGCCAGACGAAGTAGCCGCCGATCGGGCCCCGCACCTCGAATCGGTCGCCCACGACGACGACCTCGTGCAGGAAGGGCGATACCTCGCCCCCGGGGATCTGCTCGACGGTGATGTCGACCTCGCCCTCGCGCTCGGGCTCTGAGGCGATCGAGTAGCTACGCTCGACGCTGTAGCCGTCCTCCGCCGTTAGCCGAACATCGACGTGTTGCCCGGGTCGATGACCGGGCCAGCCAGGCAGCCCGAGCGTGAACGAGCGGACACTCGGCGTCTCGTCACGGATCGCGACGACCGTCGCGAGCTGCCATGCGATCGGGTTCGCCATCCTGCTGTCAGTCGCCGCTATAGCGCTCTTCGAGTCACTGGTCGCCGCGGTTGTGATAGCCGAGCGACTCCCAGAACCCCGGCTGATCGCGCTCCTGGACCCGGAAGCCACGCACCCACTTGGCGCTCTTCCAGAAGTACCGCCCCGGAACGACGAGCCGCGCGGGGCCGCCGTGCTCCGGCGCCAGCGGCTTGCCGTCGTACTCCCACGCGACGAAGGCCTGGCCGTTCAGCACGTCGCCGAGCGGAAGGTTCGTCGTGTAGCCGCCATCGGAATAGGCGATCACGAACGCCGCCTTGTCCTCGAGGTCGACGTTCTCGAGGAGCGTGTCGACGCTCACGCCGCGCCAACGCATATCGAGCTTCGTCCACTTGGTCACGCAGCTGATGTCGACGACCCATTCGCGGTTCTCCAGCGCCATCAGCTCCGGCCAAGTCCAGGTCATCGGCGCCCGAACGAGTCCCTCGATCGTGAAGGACCAGCTGTCGAGCGATGTACGAGGGGTGGGTCCGGCCGACAGGACCGGGAAGTCCGTCGTCAGGTACTGCCCCGGCGGGACCCGGTCGCGAGTGTCGCCTGCGCCGGGCTGGTTCGGCCGACCGACGAAACCGCGGGTTACGAAACGTTCGGTCACGGCTCCTCCACGATCGATCGAGTCTAGTCCTCAGCCCGGCCTGAGGCGCGACGTACGGCTGCTAGGACCGTTCGCATCCTGCAGGACGGCCTGTCACGACTCCGTCTGGTCGGCGGCCGTTCGAGGTTCCTCGCCCTGTTCGTCGGACACGTCCTCATCGGCCGCCGGGTCACGAGACCCTGGAACGCTTCCGTCCTCGTCGATAGCACCGCGCTGATGCGGTCGAGCGTCTATCCGGTCCCGGCGGTAGCGCTCGACCTCGCCGGGGGCGGCGTCGTTCTCCTGCCAACGCGGCGAGGTACCGTCGAAGCTCGGTGGACGTTCGCTCGACGGATCGTCCAGGCGATCGTCGCTCATCGTCTCGGGCCTCCGTTCTCTCGATGCCCCGAAGGGGACGCAGGGCCGTAGCTCGAGAAACGTCGACCGCACGTTGGTCGCACTTGGCGACTCGAACGTAAGTCTACGCACCAACAGGCCCGCAGAGTCACATCAGGCCGTGTGTCGCGTCGCGGGGAGGCGCGATCCGCGGCGGGACGGAACAGGTAGCATCTGACCGCTACGCCGTCGCGGCCAGGGGCGCGCACGGGGCCATGCAGGAGGGACCATGGATACGCGCAAGTATCTGGCCGAACTCGTCGGCACATTCCTGTTCCTGACGATCGGCTATACCTCCGTGGCAGCGGCCTCGGCCGGCGGTGTCCCGACCCTGCTCGTCGTCCCCTTTTCATTCGGCCTTGGGCTGCTCGCGGCGATCTTCGCGGTGGGACACATTTCGGGCGGCCATTTCAACCCGGCCGTCACGGTCGCGGCGGTCCTGGACGGCCGTATCGAGACGACCGATGCCATCGGCTACATCCTCGCTCAGGTCATCGGCGCTATCGGCGGAGCGGCGGTCGTGTTCGTCGTCGCCGGACAGTCGGCCGTCGCGGCTGGCGTGACGGCACCGGGACAGGGCATCACGGCGATCGGCGCGCTCATCCTGGAGATCGTCTTCACCGCGGCCTTCATCCTTGTGATCCTCGTCTCGACGAAGCGCGCCGCCGGCCTCGCGCCGTTGGCCATCCCGTTGACGCTGGTGGCGATCCACTTCGCCGCGGCCTCCCTGTCGGGCGCGTCGGTCAATCCGGCCCGCTCCATCGGGTCCGCGCTGCTCGGCGGGGACCTCAACGACCTGTGGATCTATATCGTCGGCCCGATCGTCGGCGGCATCGGCGGGTGGGCGCTGTACCGGGTCCTGGGCGAGGACGGCGCCGCGGAGGCGGTGGTCGACTAGGAACCGATCGCGTTCGACGGAGAGGGCGGGCTGAACGCCAACATCGGAACGTGACGATCCTGCTCGTCGGGGCTGGCGGTTTTCTTGGCGCGATCTCCCGCTACGTCGTCGACGGCTTCGTATCGAGCGCGACCGCGGGCCGGTTCCCGTTCGGCACGCTCGTGGTGAACCTCACTGGTTCATTCGTACTCGGCCTGCTGTTCGCGCTGAGTATCGAGCGGGCGGTCTTGCCGTCGACCATCCGAGCTCCTGTACTGATCGGCTTCATCGGCGCGTACACCACGTTCTCGACGCTGACGCTTGAGACGTGGCGGCTCGTCGAGGACGGCAGCTATGCGCTCGCCACTGCGAACCTCTTCGGGTCGATGCTGCTTGGCATGGTCGCCGTCGTTGCCGGACTGACCGTGGGGCGTGCGCTATGAAGATCGACGGCCAGGGACTCCTCCTCCGGATCTATATCGGCGAGTCCGATCAGTGGCACGGCAAGCCGCTCTACCAGGCGATCGTCGAACGCCTCCGAGAACGAGGCCTTGCTGGCGCGACCGTATTGCGCGGGATCGAGGGTTACGGTGCGAAGGCACATCTGCACACGACCCGCATCCTGCGGCTGTCAGAGGACCTGCCGGTGCTCATCGAGGTCGTGGACCAGGAGGACCGCTTGCGCGCCGTGCTGCCTGAGCTCGATGGCATGGTCGGTGACGGTTTGATCACTCTGGAGCGAGTCGAGGTGATCGCATACCGAGCCGAGCCGTCCTAAAAGGGACGAACTGGCGGGGGTCATCCTGGCGATGCCCGACCCGGGTGCACGACATGGGTGCTGGTAATCTGTCTCAGCGATGGATCTCGACGAGACGATGAACGTGACGACCCTCGGGCGCACGTCGCTGGTGGTGGCGGCCAGCGACGGCCCGGGTGGATAGGCACGACCCGACCCCCCTCCCACGCCTCGCCGAGCACGACACACCAGATGACCTAAGCGCGCACTCGCGTGCGCACGGGATGTCCTGACGTGGACGTCCTGATCGCGGGCGGCATCTTCCTCGTCGCCTACGCCCTGATCGCATCCGAGCGCTTCGACCGCACGCTGGTCGCGTTGCTCGGCGGACTGCTGGTCGTTGTCCTCGGGATCATCGACCAGGAGGAGGCGTTCGCCGGCATCGATTTCAACGTGATCTTCCTGCTGGCCGGCATGATGATCCTGGCGGGCGGGCTCAGCCGGACGGGCTTCTTCGAATACGTGGCTGGTCTTGCGATCCACCGATCACGCGGAGAGCCGTTCCGGCTGCTCGTGATCCTCGCCCTGGTCACAGCCGTGCTGGCAGCATTCCTCGACAACGTCACGACCGTCGTCCTGCTCACACCGGTGACGCTATCCATCGCGCGGACGCTGAACGTGTCGCCCTTCCCGTACCTGATCAGCCAGATCTTCGCGTCCAACATCGGCGGCACGGCGACCCTGATCGGCGATCCGCCGAACATCCTCATCGGATCGGCGGCCGGTCTTGACTTCGGCGATTTCCTCGTCAACCTCGCGCCGGTCGTCGTGATCATCATGGTGGCGTTCGTAGCCTTCCTGTGGATCGCCTTCGGTCGGTCGATGGCCGACGACGAGGACAGGCTCGACCGCCTCGCCACCGTCGACCCGGCGGCAGCGATCACGGATCGGCCGCTGATGATGAAGGCCCTGGTCGTGTTGGGGCTGACGATGGTCGGCTTCCTGCTCCACTCGCTGATCGGGGTCGAAGCCGCGACCATCGCCCTGCTCGGAGCGACGGTGCTGATGATCGTCGGACGACTCGATCCGCATGACGCGCTGCGCGACATCGAGTGGAACACGCTGTTCTTCTTCGTCGGCCTGTTCATGCTGATCGAGGCCGTCGTCCATGTCGGGATCGTCGGCACGATCGCCGATGCGCTCGCCGTCGCCGCCGGCGGCGACCAGACGGTCGCGACCGCCGGCATCCTGTGGGTGTCCGCCCTCGGTTCGGCGATCGTCGACAACATCCCCTACACAGCGACGGCCATCCCGATCGTCGAGCGCATGATCGAGACGGGGCTCGAGGGCGATCCACTGTGGTGGGCACTGGCGCTGGGAGCCTGCCTTGGTGGCAACCTCACGATCGTCGGTGCCTCCGCCAACATCGTCGTGGCCAATCTCGCCGAACGCGACGGACACCCGCTCCGGTTCATGCAGTTCTTCCGCTACGGCGCGGTGGTCGTGGCCTTCTCGCTCGTGATCTCGACGGCGTATGTCTGGGTTCGGTACCTGTGAGGAGGGACGGCCATGGCTGACTGGCGGCGTTCGGTACGCGATTCGATGACGCTCGCCTGGCCGATCGGGCTCGGTGTCCTGATCAACGTCGTCCTGACCATCATCGGGCTCGAGATCCTCCAGCTCCTCGGGTTGTGGCCGATCCCGGAGTCGTCGCCCAAAACCTGACGGTCAGGGCGGTCCGGCCGGTCCCGGCGAAGGCTGCCGGTCGGCGACGAAGCCGAGTTCGAGATCGAGCTTGTGACGTAGACGAATCACGCGCCGCTCTGGGACGGGCGGGACGGGCCGACGAAACCGGGTCGAACGGCTCTGGCGCCGGGCCGCGCCCAACCCGGACGATCGATGGCGGCGCGACAGGAGTCGGACCCCGAGGAGGCTGTTCCATGCCGAAGATCACGATCCGTGGCGTGTCGATGTATGTCGAAGTCGTCGGACAGGGTCCCCCACTCGTGCTCATGCATGGCGGACCAGGGCTCGACCACATCTCGCTGACGCCGTTCAAGCGACTCGCCGATCGGTACACGGTCGTGCTGTACGACCACCGCTGCAACGGGCGCTCCGCGGGTGCAGCCGTGACATCGATGACGTGGGACAACCTGACCGCAGACGCCGACGCACTCCGGGAGACGTTGGGGTTCGAGCGGTGGGCGGTGCTCGGGCATTCGTTCGGGGGGCACGTCGCGCTCGAATACGCGCTTCGGTACCCCGATCGCATATCGCAACTCATCCTGCTCGATACGGCCGGCGACGCCCGGTGGTCACAGGAGAACGCGGCCGAGGTCCTCGCCGATCGGGGCTTCAGTCCGAAGACCGTCGCGGTGGCGCGCCGCTTCTACAGCGGCCGCATCGCCCCGAAGGACTTCGTCCGCGCCGCATTCCGCCTGCTGCCCGCGTACGACCATCGCTTCAGCATCGTTCGGACGGCACACGGGATGCTCGCCGGGGCGTGGCGGATGAAGACCCGTCCAGAAGCACTCACCTTCGGCGGCCAGATGATGCGCGGCTGGAGCGTCATGGAGCGCCTCGGCGAGATCCGCGTCCCAACGCTTGTGATCGCTGGCCACGACGACTTCCTCTTCCCGCCGGAGAGCCAGGCGCTCCTGGCGGCAGGGATACCCGGCGCGCGGCTGCGCATCATCGAGCGGGCCGGGCACAACCCCCAGGCCGAGCGGACCGCCGAGACGGTGGCAGCCGTTGCCGACTTCCTCGCGGGCCTACCCGAGAGATCGACGCCAGTGCTCCCGAGGCGTCGCCTCGCCGCGGACGCGCTTCCCGCCTAGGGGAGATCGACCATGACGACCTACATCCGACCAGGATTCGCGATCACCGGCCTCGAGGACATCGCTTCACGCCTGTCAGGAGGGTCCGACCGCCGCTAGACGTGGACGACGGGTCCGGCGCCCGGTTTCCATCAGGCTCACTGAGCTTGCTACCGTCAGGTAGCTGGCTCCGGCGGTAGGATTCGAACCTACGACCAAGCGGTTAACAGCCGCCCGCTCTACCACTGAGCTACGCCGGAACGACGCGGGCTCGGTGCCCGCCGGGCCACGTGGCGTGGCGCCCCGGAGGATACCGCACGTCTGGTAGCGAAGCAGCCCGACCGAACGCGCTGTCCCCTGCGATACGCTGCGACCGTGAGTCACCCACACGCGACGACCCAGCGTTGGCGCACTCTCGTGCTGGTGTACCCCGTCCTCGACGCCCGATACGGGTCGGGATTGTCGCGGAAGCGGGCCCGCCGCGTGATGGGGCGCGCGGAGCGCGACGTGATCATGGGCGTCATCGATCGACTGCCCGCGACGGTCCTCGATTGGAGCTCCGGGCTGGCGACGCTCGATCCGGTGGACGTGATCGAGGTGCGCCGGCCGATGACCTCGCTGTCCTCGAGCGGCGGTGGTCGCTGGTGGGTCGGGCCGCGTGAGGTGCGACCGGAACTCGAGGACGTCCACGACACCGGCGGCGAATACGACTCGATCTACGCGCTGTGGCCGTGCGAGCCGGGCGTCCCGCAATGCGGCTGGGGTTGCACGCAGGGTGCGTCCGACGCGACGCTCGGCGCCGGCTTTTCGTCGATCTCGACGGACCATTGGCACACGCTTGCGAACGACCCGGACCCCGAGCAGGGCTACGTCCATGAGTGGTTGCACCAGGTCGAGGGGTTGTACCGAGGTCTCGGGTTGTCCGAGGCCGAGCTGCCGTCACTCCACGACGCGGCGCAGTTCACCTCGACACGACCGGTCGATGAGGCCCCGTTCGGCCGTTCGTATGCCGAGTACGAGGCCGGGTCGCGAACGTGGTCGCCGTGGTACCGCGACTACATGACCGGCCGGCTTCGACCCGCGGACGGATCAGGTCTCCCGCTCGTCGACGGGCCGATCGGACTCACCCCGGAGCGGTGGCGGTTGCGGTTGCGGCGGTGACGATCAGCCTTGACGGGCCGCTGATCGCGGTCTCGACGCTGGCGGCCGCGATCGACGCTCCTCGGCTCCGGGTGGTCGACTGCCGCTGGTATCTCGGCAGACCAGGCGCAGGGCGGATCGCCTACGAGGGCGGACACCTTCCCGGGGCACTGCATCTCGACATCGACTCGGATCTGACGGCGCCAACGGGGCCTGGCCGGCATCCGCTGCCCGACCCCCTGGTGTTCCGCGATCGGCTCGAGGAGGTCGGGATCGGCGACGAGCACACCGTCGTCGCGTACGACGACGTCGGCGGCTGGGTCGCGGCCAGGCTGTGGTGGATGCTCGACGATCTCGGGCATCGGTCAGTGGCCGTGCTCGATGGCGGCATCGCGGCGTGGACCGCCACTGGGTTGCCGTTGACTCGCGAGGAGCCTGGGTACCCGCCCGCGGGTCTGTCGCTTCGCGGATCGTGGGGACGAGTTCTCGACCGGGACGAGGTCCGCGCGGCCCTCGGATCGTTGCGACTGCTCGACGCACGTGCGGGAGCGCGCTACCGCGGCGAGGTCGAACCGATCGACGCGTATCCGGGCCACATCCCGACTGCGGTCAGCGCCCCGACTGACCGGAATCTGGCGGCGGACGGCCGGTTCCTTTCGCCCGCCGAGCTCGCGGCACGGTATCGGGAGCTGGGGGCCGACGGATCGATCGGCGAGGTCGTCGTGTCGTGCGGCAGCGGCGTGTCGGCGACCCACGACGCGCTCGCGCTGCGGATCGCCGGCCTGCCGGATCCGCGGCTCTATCCCGGGTCGTACAGCGATTGGACGCAGCAGGGCTGGCCCGTCACGACCGGCCCGGGACCGGGTGATCCCCCGGAGACTACGACGCCTCCGCCAAGCGCTGTCCGATGACCACGAGGGCGTCAGCCACGCCACGATAGTCCTCGGGCTTCACGGTCAGGACCTGGGGCTCGTCGCTCGGCTGTTCAGGCACGATCACGAGCGTGGCCGGGCGCGTCCGTTCGATGTCGAACTGGATCCGGCGGACGTTCGCGATCGGGACGTCGAGAGCCAGGCGTTCCGCCGACCCGACCGCGATCCTGCGGTCGGTGACGACGATGACCTGCTCACCCGCGGGTGCCTCGATGTCGACCTGCTCGTCCGCATGGAGGGCGCTGTAGATCGGAAGGTGATCCATGTGTTCCTGACCTCACGTGCGTGCTGTAGTTGAAGGGTCGCGATGCGCCGGTAACGGCAGGCACTCGAACATGCGTTGGAACACTTCGGACTGATTGCAGGGACTTGACGAGTGGCAGCCAGCACGAGGTCTTCGTCAGTGCGCACCCGAGTCCCGAGAAATCGAGATCGTCAGCTCCCGTCCGCGCACGGTCAGGTAACGCCCCCGACGGGACCGCTCACGACGGCCTAACGATGCAGCGGAACCCGATGTGGCAGGTGCTCGTGTCGACGGCTTCGGCCTGGCGGGCAGCCGGACGGTAGCGAAGGCAATAGTTGGGGGCACAGAGGTGGGAGCCGCCCTTGATCACGCGGCGCGGGATGTGCTCGCCGGGTTGGCCATGGCCAAACGACATGTCCGGCGAGGACGTCCGCGGATTGTGCGGGATGCAGCACGCATGCTCGGCCCGGTCGCTCTGCCGGGGCGCGAAGAAGTCGTCCGTCCATTCCCAGACATTGCCCGCCATGTCGTAGAGCCCGAAACCATTGGGCGGGAATGAGCGCACTGGCGACGTTCCCTCGAACCCGTCCTCAAGCGTGTTCTGCCACGGAAACTCGCCCTGCCAGGTGTTGGCCAGCATCCTGCCCTTCGGGGCGAATTCGTCACCCCATGCGAACCGCGCCCCTTCGAGGCCTCCGCGGGCAGCGAACTCCCACTCGGCCTCGGTCGGAAGCGCCTTGCCGGCCCACGTCGCATACGCTTCGACATCCTCAAAGGCGACTTGCGTGACGGGATGACGGTCCCGCCCGACGATCGAGCTGCCCGGCCCATCCGGCTGACGCCAGCACGCACCGGGCACATAGGCCCACCAATTGCGGACGTCGTTCAGGTCGACGGGACCACGAGTGCGATGGAAGACGAGAGCACCCGGAACCAGGACCGATCGGTCCGAACCCGGGAAGTCGGCCGGGTCAAGCGGACGTTCAGCGAGGGTCACATATCCGGTCGCCTTCACGAATCGGCGGAACTGGGCGACCGTGACGGGATGCTCGTCCATCCAGAAGCCATCGACGCGGACCGGGTGGACGGGTCGCTCCTCGGGGTAAAACTCGTCCGAGCCCATGAGAAACGTTCCGCCGGGTATCCAGACCATGTCCTTGGCGGGCGCGGTGTCGGCTGGTCGATCGTTCATGTGACTCGGGCGACGAGCTTCCCGTTGCCGCGCCCCATGGTTGCGAGGGACCGTGGCGGGACTGGGCGGCGCAGTCGACGCATAGCTCCGCCTTATTGGCGGGCCATCGCGAGGTGGAACCGCTCCTCCGGGGTGATCAGGTGGTCGCTGTCCTCAGTGGCCTCGTTGATGTCGAGCTGGAGCCGGCGGATCCGTCCGTTGAACTTGCTGCCCTGCGGCTCGTAGTCGTCGCTGACGGGCGTCGCGGTGTCCGAGCCCACGTCGGTGGTCTCGTCCGCGGAGAACACCATCGGCACCGTCGCGTCAACGCGCCCTTGACCGACCTTGTTCCCGTCGATGTACAGCGCCACATCGCCACCCTTCCCAAGTCCGCCGCCGTCGTACGTGAATTCCATCCGGACCTGGTGCGTGCCGGACGGTATGTCCGCGTCCCCGTAGGTCTTGAACCGTTGCAACCCGAAGAGGTTGTAGCAGTAGGCCGGTTTCCCATCCATAGCGTAGAGGGCAAAACCGCCGAACGCGCCTCCCTGCGCCACGATCACGCCGTTCGCGGTGACGCCATCCGCCATCTCGACATCGGCGGTCACCGCATGTGACTTGTTCTTGATATTGACGACGGAGTTTTCGGAAAGCCGTCCCATCCCTCCGAACAGCATCTGGGAATTGCCGCGGATCAGGCTCGGTCGGCCCGCCATCTCGGAGTTGAAGCGTTCTACTCTCCGATCGTCGAGCGGGAGGACGTTGTACTTCGTCGCTTCGATCAGGAATAGGCGTTGCAGCCGAGCGAGTTGCTCCGGTTGCTCCGCGGCCAGGTCGCGAGACTGCGTCCAGTCATCCGGGGCGTACAGCTCCCATCGATCGGCATCGATCGGCGGATTCTCGGCCATGATCCACGGCGTGCTGTGCCGGGCAACCGCCGTCCAACCCTGGTGGTAGATGCCCCGATTCACGAACATCTCGAAGTACTGCGTCGTGCGATGCTCGGGTGCATCTGCGTCATCGAAGGCGGGCCGCATGGTTCGTCCATGAAGCGGCATCTGCTGGACGCCGTGTACGAAGGTCGGTTCGGGGAGTCCGGCAACGTCGAGGACGGTCGCCGCCAAGTCGATCACATGGCTGAACTGAGTACGGGTCTCGCCGCGCGCCTCGAAGCCCGACGGCCAGTGGACGATCGTCCCGTTCCGGGTGCCACCCCAGTGCGAGGCGACCTGCTTCGTCCACTGATACGGCGTATCCATGGCGTGCGCCCAGCCCACCGCGTAGTGGTTGTATGCCTCCGGCGTCCCGAACTTGTCGATCCGCCCCATCAGGAAGTCGGGTGTCTCGATCGTCGTGACCCCGTTCAGGGTCATCAGCTCGTTGAACGTCCCGTTTGGCGTTCCCTCGGCCGAGGCACCGTTGTCGCCGATGATGTAGTAGACGAGCGTGTCGTCGAGGATCTCGAGGTCGGCCAACGCGTCGATGAGGCGGCCAACGTGGTGGTCGGTGTGCTCGAGGAAACCGGCGTAAACCTCCATCTGCCGCGCGAGGATCGGCTTCATCTCCGCTGGCATGTCCTCCCAGGCGGGGATCTCGACCGGCCGTTCGGTCAGTTCCGCGTCGTCCGGAATCACGCCGAGCTCCTTCTGCCGCGCGTAGGTCTCCTTGCGAAGCTGGTCCCATCCGGCATCGAACTTACCCTTGTACCGGTCAGACCACTCCGGGCGGACGTGGTGCGGGGCATGGGTAGCGCCGGGTGCGAAGTAGATGAAGAACGGCTTGTCGAACATCAGCGCCTTCTGCTGGCGTACCCAGTCGATCGCCTTGTCCGTCATGTCCTCGGTGAAGTGGTAACCCTCCTCGGGGCTCCGATCCGGCTCCACTGGGGTCGTGTTGTGGTAGATCGCCGGCGCGTACTGATTGGTCTCGCCGCCGATGAACCCATAGAAATACTCGAACCCGCCACCGCCAGACGGCCAGTTATCGAACGGTCCCATCGGCGAGGTCTGCCACACAGGTACCTCATGGCACTTTCCGAATTGGGCCGTGGAGTAGCCGTTGAGCTTGAGGGTCTCGGCCAGCGGGGCGGCCGAGTTCGGACGAAGGGAGTTGTAGCCGGGCGCCGACGTGGCGATCTCCGTGATTCCGCCCATCCCGACGGAATGATGGTTGCGGCCGCTCAATAGGGCGGCCCTCGTCGGCGAGCAGAGGGCCGTCGTGTGGAAGCGGTTGAACTTCAGGCCGTTGGCGGCCAAACGTTCGGCCGTCGGGGTGAAGATCGGACCGCCGAACGCAGAGGAGGCGCCGAAACCGACGTCATCGATGAGTACGACAAGCACGTTCGGCGCGCCCTTCGGTGGCCGAAGCTCGCGGATCGGCGGATAGCCGGTGTCGGGGTCCTTCGCGTCGTACGTCGTGAGTCCGACGTACGTCGGGTCCGGGATCGGCAGCACGCTCCGCTGCAGGGTGTCGTCGCTCATCTGGACGTCTTTACCTCCCCATCGCTGTCGCAGCGACCAAGTGAAAAGGCATCGTCGCCGGGTCCCGCCGCGTTCGCATCACCCTGTTCGGATGGCATCGGCCCGATCACACCGGCGGTCGTCTGGCCGAGCGGACACTACCGAAGGACGCTTAGCGACTAAGGACGCTTAGCGACTGAGCGCGACGCGACCGAACCATCGACCAAGACCGGCGGGCAGTCCGCGTCCGCCGATGCCGCAAGTCAGACTGCTGGCGTGCGAGGGGCGAGCTACTCCAGGTAGTCCTTGAGCTTCCGGGACCGCGACGGGTGCCGCAGCTTGCGCAGCGCCTTCGCCTCGATCTGGCGGATCCGCTCGCGGGTGACGTTGAACTCCTTGCCCACCTCCTCCAGCGTCCTCGCACGCCCGTCCTCGAGTCCGAAGCGGAGCTGGAGGACGCGCCGCTCCCGGCCCGTCAGCGAATCGAGCACCGCCTCGACCTGCTCCTTGAGCAGCTGGTGAGAGGCCGCCTCCGCCGGCGCCAGCGCCCCGCGGTCCTCGATGAAGTCGCCGAGGTGGGAGTCCTCCTCCTCGCCGATCGGCGTCTCGAGCGAGACCGGCTCCTGCGAGACCTTGATGATCTCGCGGACCTTCTCGGGCGTGACCTGGACCTCCTGGCCCTTCGACATCGCCTCGGCGATCTCCTCGACCGTCGGTTCACGACCGAGCTCTTGGAGCAGCCCGCGCGAGACGCGGATCAGCCGGTTGATCGTCTCCACCATGTGGACGGGGATGCGGATCGTCCGCGCCTGGTCGGCGATCGCCCTGGTGATGGCCTGCCGGATCCACCAGGTGGCGTATGTCGAGAACTTGAAGCCCTTCTCGTAGTCGAACTTCTCGACCGCCCGGATCAGACCGATGTTGCCTTCCTGGATGAGATCGAGGAACGACATCCCCCGACCGATGTACTTCTTCGCGATCGAGACGACCAGCCGCAGGTTCGCCGATGTCAGCTGCTCACGAGCGTCGCGGCCGATCTCGACGATCACGCCCTTGCGGTCGCGCAGCTTCGTCTCGAGCGGCACCTCCGGGTCGTAGCCCATCTTCTTGAGTAGCTCGGCGTCGTTGCCGGCGAGGATGTAGCGCTCCAGCGCCGGCCACGCGACGGCTTCGCGCGTCCAGTCCCAGATCGCGCGCAGCCCGACGTTGTCGCGCGAGTCGAGGTCGCCGTTGTGGACCGCGAGGAACGCCCAGTCGAGCAGCGGCAGGAAGGTGTCGGTCTTCGGCCCGGCGTTGTACGTCGCGACGAGCTTCTTGCCTTCCTTGAGGAGTTCCTTGGTGCCGTCCGACTGAGCGTCCTTCCCGGCGCGGATGAGGTGGAAATCCGGTGACTGGACGGTAAGGCTGCGGGCCGTGCGCGCAGCGATCGCGGCACGCACCATCGCGTGCGCCTCGTCGCCGTACGGCAATCTATGCTGCGGCTTCGCCGTGCGCGTCTTGCGCTCCGTGTCGTGCAGCGTCCACTCGTGCAGCGACGCGATCGCCTTCCACGGCTCCTCGACCATCTGCTCGCCCAGCTCGATGGCCTTGGCCAGGACGACCTCCTCCTCAGCCGTCAGCAGCGCGACCTTACCGATCTCCTTGAGATACATCCGGACCGGGTCGTCGATGCCGATCATGTCGGCGCTGATGGCCTCGAGGTCCTCGGGCGTCGGCTCCTCGACCTCTTTCGGGTCGAGCTTGGTCGGACCCTCCGCCGGAAGGCGCGCGGCCGATGCGTCGACGGCGTCCTCGGCGACGACTTCGACGCTCACCTCGCCTTCGGGCTCCGCCTCAGCCTGCCCGACGGCGGCGAGCTCGAGATCCTCGTCATCGTCGTCGTCTTCTTCGTCGTCGGGCTCGGCGACGGCGACGGGTGCACGCCGTGGGCGAAGTCCGGCGAGCTTCGCCTCTTCGATATCGGCCTTGGCGCGGCGGGGGCGCGACAGGACGGCTTCGACGAGCTGCTTATCGAGCGGATCTGTTGGCATCCGAGCCTCCTTGCTGGTCAGGTCTGGGCGGCCACGACGGGCCGCGCGAGTAGTCGGGTCTGTTCGCGCCGTCGGTCGATCGAACGGCGGCTCTCATTGATCTGGCGTTGTTCGCGCTGGAGACGGTCGACGGTCATGGTGTCGCCAGTGCGCTCCGCCTCGGCGAGTGCCGTCTCCAGGTATTCACTGCGCTCGCGGATCCCGTCGTCCTCGATGTCGAGGAGCAACCCCGCGACCTCGCGCGCCTCGGGCGGCGGCTTCTGGATCGCCATCACGGCCTGTGCAAGCGAGCGGACCTCATCCTCGGGCAGGCCGGCGACGAAGGCACTGAGATCGAACGCCGGATGGATGCCCTGATCGTTGGGCGCACGGGCCATGACGATCGCGCGGAAGAGCTCGCGGGCGAGCGTGCTCGGCAACTGGTCGGGCCCGAGCGCATCGCCGACGCGGAGCTGCTGGTCGGGCAGCAGCAGCAGCAGCCGCAGGAGCTCGGCCTCGACCGGCGTGACAGCCTTCAGGATATCGCCGACCGGCAGCGCGTCGGGCGAGGCGAGTACGGCGTTGGCCGTGATGCGGGTCGAGCCGTCGCGCTGCCCCGGGCCCACTGCCGCGAGTCGGCGCTCGAGGCTTTGCCGAAGCACCCGCTCGTCGACACCCGACACGCGATGCATCTGCTGGAGGGCCTCGTCGCGCCGGAGCGGGTCGGCGATGTCGCGGATCGACGGGATGACCGCGTCGACGAACGCGATCCGCCCCGTCGCGGTCTTGAGGTCGTGCCGCGAAGCGTGATGGTCGATCAGGTACTCGACGAGGGGCTTGGCCCGCCCGACCGCCGATTCCCAGGCAGACGGGTCATCTCGGATGACCTCGTCGGGGTCCTTGCCATCAGGGAGACGCGCGACGCGGACGTCCTCGAGCTTGACCCCCGAGTCGTCCCCCTGGAGCTGGGTGATCAAGCCGGCAAGTGCGGTCACTCCGACGGTGCCGGCCTTCTCGCCGGCCGGGTCGACGTCATAGGCGAGGGCGATCCGCTTCGCGTAGCGGGTCAGAAGTCCGATCTGATTCGGTGTCAGTGCGGTGCCGAGGCTGGCGACCACGTTCTCGAAGCCAGCCTGGTGGGCCATGAGTGCGTCGGTGTAGCCCTCGACGATGACCGCCTGCTCGGTCTTGCGGATCACGCCCTTCGCCTTGTCGATCAGGTACAGCGTTCGACTCTTGTCGAAGAGCGGCGTCGCCGGGGAGTTGAGGTATTTCGGCCCCTCCCCCTCCAGCAGTCGGCCACCCAGGCCGACCGCGTTGCCGTTCTGGTCGCGGATCGGGAACAGGACGCGAGCACGGAACTTATCGATGACGCCTCGTCCGCGCTGGCTCGGGCTGGCGAGACCGACTTCGACGAGGTCGTTCGGTTCAACGTTCCGCTTCGCCTGGAGCTGGCGGGCCATGACGTCCCAACCCGCCGGCGCCCAGCCGAGCTGGTACGCCTCGATCGTGGCGTCGGTGAAGCCGCGGGCACGCAGGTATGCGAGGGCTGGTTCGCCGGCGTTCGAGGCGGTCAGGACTGCGTGATAGAAGGCGATCGCCGTGTCGAGTACGCCTCGGAGGCGGGCTTTGCGCGCGTCCTCGCGCTTCGTGCGCTCATCGATCTCGACGCCGGCCTTCGCAGCGAGCGTGCGGAGGGCCTCGGGGAACGTCAGGCCATCGCGGTCCATCACGAAGCTGAAGATGTCGCCGCCCTTCCCGCATCCGAAACAGTGCCAGGATTCGCGGGCGGGAGTGACGACGAACGACGGCGTCTTCTCCCCGTGGAAGGGGCAGAGGCCCTTGTACGTCGTACCGGCCTTCTTGAGAGTGACGCTCTCGCCCACGACGTCGACGACCGACAACTTGCTCTTGACCTCGGCAGTGACGCCGACCGACAAGCTCCACTCCTTGCGTGCGTCACTGACCAGGTGACGCCGCGCTTTCGCTGACCCGGGTCGTCCTGCCCGGCCCCGAACGTGCCTGTGGGCCTGTCAAGTCTTGACAAGCCCGGTTCGTCGGATGTTGCCGCCCCGGTCCGACCCTTGTCAAGTCCTTGTCAATACCCGCCAGGAGTATCGAGGGAGGGGCCACCAACAGTCGGGATAGAAACCGAACGGTGCCATCGCCGGCTGCGAATCGTCTGAGAGCCCGATGCGGCTCGGCCCTTAGCGGCGGACGCCGATCGCGTCGATCGCGAGCGTCACGCGGCCAGCCGACCCCGTATTCGTGATGCTGACGATGTGCGGCCCGGCGGGGAGCGCCTTGCTGTAGAGGACGAGGCGGTCGCGGATCGTCGTCGCGCGCTGGCCGCCGTAGAACCCCGTGTCCACGGTCGCGGAGACACCGTCCACCGTGATGCGCATCCGTCCGTACGCCGGCCCGACGCGGCCGATGACGTACAGCGCATCCCCGTCGTCGGTCGTGAACGAGAGCGTCGAACCCGGGGTCCTGTTCTCGGTGAATGTGTGGCGGTAGGTCGTCGTCGCGGTGTGGCGGACGGTCCCGCTCGAGAACGCGAACGCCCGGTCATCGCCGGGAACCAGCACGGAGATGATCTGCCATGGGCTCGAGTTGTTCACCGCATCGACGGCCCGGACCTGGACCTCCCAGCTCCCGGCCGCCAACGAGAAGGTGGCGCTTTTCGCGGTCGTGCTCGTCGCGCTCGAGGGCGTCCCATCGGGCCGAGAGCGCGTCCGGTACTGGTAGCGGGTGACACCGACGTTGTCGATCCCCGACCACGAGGCGCTGAACCGACCGTCGATCGAGCGGACGACGACGTACGAACCCTTCAGGGCCGTCATCGCGGGCGCGCTGGAGTCGACCGAGACCCGGACGTACTTCCAGGACGACGAGTTGCCGGCGGCGTCGGTCGCGCGTACGGCGATCGTCCACCACCCGCTGACGAGCGTCAGCGTGGTGCTCTTCGACGTCGAGGTCTGATACGACCACGAGCCCGTCGCACCGCGCTTCTTGCCGATCTGGTACCCGGTGACGCCGAGGTTGTCTCGAGCGGCGTAGCTGACCGGCACGCTCGCGCGGTTGCGGGGCGCGACGGACAGCGCCGTCATGACGGGAACGGCGTCGTCCGGAAGGCTGCTCATCACGGTCGTGATGTTGTTGAGATAGGTCAGGTGGCGGGAGCTCCCCTCGATCGTGCCGAGCCAGTGTGCCGATGCCGAGCTGACGGTCGTGTAGCCGCTGCGGTCATACCGCTGGAGCAGGTCGACATACGCCCGGACGCTCGCCAGCCAGGACGGGAACTTCGCATACGTGTAGCCGTTGCCAGGCGCGTACGGGGTCGCGCCGAAATCGGCCGTCCAGGCGTAGTAGAGGATGTTCCCCCAGTTCTTCGTCACGGTCGCATAGCCCCGAGTCCCGGAATGACTCTCGGCGTGGAACGTCCCGAGGGCGAACGCGACGTTGACCCCGCCGGCGACCATCGTCCGATAGATCGAGCGGCCCTCGGAGATGGCCGGCGACGAGACCGCGCGGAGGCGATCGACGAAGGAGTCTTCGGTCAGCGTCGGCCCGGCGATGATGTGATCCCTGGCGTGCGGGTAGTTCGGGGGCGGTGGACAGAGCGACCGATCGAGGGTGGATGCGGCGCTCGCGGTCCGGTTCTGGGCGTCGGTGACGGTCGTTGTGACGCTCTGGGTCGTGATCGAACAATCATTGGTGATCGTCACGCTGACCGAGCTCCCCGACACCGACCCGCTGACGACGGTCGTGCCGCGCACCGCGACCGAGTACCGCCACGGGTCGACCGCGTTCGCAGGCGTGATCGTGACCCTCACGCGAGCCTTGTTCGTGGTGGTGTCGTAGCTGACGCCGCTCTGTGACATGGCGACGCTGAGGGCACCCGGCGCGGGAGTCGGCGTCGCTGTCGCTGCCGGAGCCAGGGCTGGTGTTGCCGCGGTGGTCGACGCGGGCGCCGGTGGCGGTGTAAGGGTCGGAGTCGGGGCGGGCGTGGGGGAGGCGCTCGGCGACGGGGTCGGGGTGGGCGTCGGGGAGGCGCTCGGCGACGGGGTCAGGGTCGGAGACGGGGTCGGACTCGGGTCTGCGGCAAGCGAGGGTGCCACGACGACCAACGACAAGGTCGTGGCAAGCAGGACGCCACGAACCGAGGCACGAAACGTGGCGGAGCGGGCGTGACGGGGGCGCGGGTAACGGTAGGGCATCCGAGACTCGAGCTGCCTGGGGGGACATAGACCTTCACGCTCGAGCCCGAATCCGTCAAGCGGCCCATCGGCGACGGGACCGGTGGTACGGAAGTCGGGGCACCACGTCCCGGCGAAGCGCCTGTCAGCGCCCGGCGAAGCGCGTTACTCGGCCCGCGCCTTGAGCGCGTCGATCAACGTCGACAGGACGTCGTACCGCAGCTGCGCGCGACTGGCCTCGTCCTCGAGGGACTCCCGGGTCGTCCCGTCGCCGTAGCCGGCCGAGAGGCGAACCTGTCGGCGACGGATCTCGCCGAGCTCGGTGGCGCGGGCCTTGAGGAGTGCCCGCCCAAGCTCGGCGAGTTCGGCGTCGGTGAGGTCGAGCCGGAGCTCGACCTGTCTGGCCGTGCGATCGGTCATCGACCGATCGTACAGATCGTCGTCCGGGACTGGTGCGTCGGGGTCAGCGCGTCGTCGTCGTCGTGGCCCGTCGGCCGTTGCGACCCTGCGACTTCGATCCTGATGCCGTCGTCTCCGTGCCGGTCATCTGCGGACTGGTGCCGCTCGACGACCTCGTGGCCATGTCGTCGCCTTGGCCCTTAGCGCCCTGCTCCTGCTGGCCGTGGACGCGAAGCTGATTCATCACGTCGTGGACCCCGGCGACTTGCTCGACGACGTCCTCCGCAAGCCGCTTGCCCCAGCGGTCGTCGACGAAGCCCGTCAGGGTCACGACGCCTTGACTCACCTCGACCTCGATGCCTGAGGCGTCGAGATCACCGTGTTCGGTCAGCCGGTCGCTCACATCCTCGCGGATGCGCTCATCTGATCGCTGATAGCCCTTCGGGCCGCGACCGGCGAACTGCCCGGTCTGACCGCCTCGGCCGCCCCACGAGCCTTGCCCCGAGGCGCCCTGGCCCTGGCCCCGACTCGAGCGGCCCGATCGACCGCTGCGCCAGCCGGCTCCCGTCCCCTGGCCCTGGCCGTACTGGACATCGCGCTGATCGAACTGCATCTCCTGCTGACCCGGCTGGTCCTGGTCGGAGTCCGACGCATCCTGACCTTGGTAGAAGACCGCGTAATAGCCGACGCCCCGATAGCCAGGTCCGTAATACCGATATGGCTGGACGTATCCCTTCCAGTCGCCCTGGCCACCGCTCTGGGTCGTCATCGAGCGGGACTCGTCACGTTGCTGCTCGTCCTGATAACGCTCATCGCCACGCATGCGCCTACCTCCTCGTCCGATCCTTTTCTCCGCTTCGGACTGGTCCGGCCATCGTCGGACGCGCCTCGTCAGCGTGTCGTCATCGAGTGTCTGGAGGTGGGTTTCGGGGGTGTGACAGCGGCCGTGCAACCCGTTTCGCGGGTACCCTGACGACGATGGCGAGCGATCCGCACGACCCCGGGCCCGACGCTGCCGCTGCCGTCTTCGATGGCTCGGATGACGTGGCGGCGAACCCGTTCCCGGCATCGAACGGCGGCACGATCCGGATCGGTACGGCGTCCTGGACCGACCCGACGATGACCGCGGCCGGCGTCTTCTACCCGAGCGGCGCAGACAGTGCCGAGGAGCGGTTGCAGTACTACGCGTCGCGCTTCCCGCTGGTGGAGGTCGATGCGACCTACTACTCGCTCCCGTCGCGGCGCACTTCAGAGCTGTGGGTCCAGCGGACGCCGCCCGACTTCACCTTCGATATCAAGGCGCACGCCCTGATGACGGGCCAGCCGACCGAGACGAAGCGGCTCCCCAAGGATCTCCGCGAGGCGCTGCCGGCCGACGTCGCGGAAAAGAGGCGCATCTACGCGAAGGATCTGCCGGACGAGCTCAAGGACGATGTGTGGGCGTGGTTCGCGGATGGCCTCGAGCCGCTCGCGGAAGCCGGGCAACTGGGCTCGATCCTGCTGCAATATCCGCGCTGGTTCTTCACCTCATCCGAGAACCGCGACACCATCGAGGACGCGGTCGACCGCCTCCGCAAGGTCGGGATGACGCCGGCGGTCGAGTTTCGGAACGCGACCTGGTTCAACGAGAAGAACATCGAGCGAACACTAAAGTTCCTCGGCGATCGTGAGATCCCGCTCGTCATGGTCGATGGGCCGCAGGGCTTCAAGTCGAGCGTGCCGCCCATCGTGGCGGCGACCTCTCCTGACCTCGCCGTCGTCCGGTTCCACGGGCGGCGGGCCGAGACGTGGGAGGCGCAGAACATCAAGACGGTCGAGCGGTTCCGCTACCTCTACGACGACGATGAGCTCGAAGAGTGGGTGCCACGCGTCCGCGACGCCGCTGGGCAGGCCAAGCAGACTCACGTCCTGTTCAACAACTGCTATGCCAACTACGGCGCGACCAACGCGCTGATGCTCGCGGAACTGCTGCGCGACCTGGACTAGCCTGCGCCCTTCTCGAGCGCGCCCGCCGCGACCCGCAGATCCGCGACGAGCCCATCGAACATCTCGTCGCGATCGTCCCGTGCGCGGAGGACCGCCGATGGGTGGATCGTGACGAGGGCCGTCGGCGCGAGCTCTGACTCGATCGGTCGTCCGTGATCGCGCATCACGGACACGTCCTTCCCGAAGAGCGCGTCGGAGGCGGTCGCGCCCATCGCCACGAGGACCTGCGGTCGGACCAGCTCGAGCTCGCGCTCGATCCAGACGTGGCACGCCGTGACGTTCGCGCGCGTCGGCTTCTCGTGCAGACGTCGCTTGCCGTTGGGGCTCGGTCGCCAGCGGAAATGCTTGACGACGTTCGTCACGAACGCAGCCTCGCGGTCGATCGCCGCGAGCTCCAACGCTTCAGCGAGGATCCGTCCTGCAGGGCCGACGAACGGATGGCCCTCGATGTCCTCCTTGTCGCCTGGCTGCTCCCCGACCAGCATCAGGGGGGCCGGCACCGGCCCTTCGCCGAACACCGTCTGGGTCGCCCGCTCCCATAGCTCGCAGCGCCGGCAGCCGGCGGCCTCGTCGCGCGTCTTGGCGAACTCGTTTTCCGCGCGGACTCCACGCGCTTCGGCGTTACGCATCTGCAAGGTCGTACCCGGCGCCGTCGACATCGCCAGCAAAGCGCGCCCGTAACGTTTCGGTCCGGCGACGATCGTTTCTATCGGCCTCCCCGCCTTGATCGTCGACCTGAGCCCGGCCCCGCATCTGGGCCGGGCTCCTCCATGTCTGGCGGACCCCGCGCACCATGGTCTCGCCGTGGTTCAGCGACCAGCCGGCACGTTCAGTTCGTCCTGGGCTTCGGTCTTGCGCTGCTCCATCTGCGTACCAAGCTCCTCGAGCTCGTCCTTGTCGAACACCTGGCGAGCCTTCTGGAACATCTCGCCCTCCTCTTCCTCCATGTGGTGCTCGACGTTCTCCTTCATGACCTTGGCCTTCGCGCCCCAGGTCTCGTCGTCGACCGGGAGATCTTCGAGCTCGGCCATCACCGTATCGACGACGTGGTGCTCCTCGTATCCCTCGAGGACGATGTCCTTCGCCTTCGGATGGTCCTTGAGAGCGGGGTAGAAGATCTCCTCCTCGATGACCTCGTGGACCGTGAGCTCTCCCTTGATCTGGGCGAAGAGTTCCTCTCGGGTCTTGACGCCTCGTTCGGTCGTCGACTCCAGCTCATCAAGGAGCTTGCGCATCTTCTGGTGGTCGTCCTTGAGCAGCGTTAGGGCATCCATCTCGGCCTCCGGTCAGTGGATCACGGGGATGCGACGGATTCCAGCAGCCGGCATGCACGAGTGAAGTGACGGCGCGGGCGGCTCAGCGCAAAGCGACGTTGCAGTCGCCCGTCACGCGGCCGGTCCACGACCCAGCCCGTGTTCGTCCAGGACGCAGGTCTGATCGGGCGACTGACAGCACCCATGACGATCCGGCACCCGACCAAAGGACCTAGCATTCGCCGCATGGACTACGGACTGTGTCTCCCCAATTTCCGCGACGGCGCCTCCCGCGAAGGCATGGAGGCCGGCGCGGAGACGGCCCGACGGCTCGGCTGGTCGACCGTTTGGACGACTGACCATGTGATGGTCCCGAGGTCAGCGGCCGACGACTACGGGACGAACTACGACGCGATCGCGGTCCTGGCCTGGATCGGCGCGCGATTCCCGGAGCTCAAGCTCGGGACGAGCGTCATCGTCGTCCCGCAGCGCAACGCCGTCGTGCTCGCGAAGGAGCTGGCATCGATCGACGCACTGAGCGGCGGTCGTCTGATCGCCGGCGTCGGTGCGGGTTGGAACGAGGAGGAGTTCGCGAATCTCGGAGTAGCCGACCGGTTCCATGTGCGTGGCGCCTACCTCGACGAGACCATCGACCTGTGGCGCCACCTCTGGTCGGGGTCGCGCGAGCCGTTCGAGGGTCGCTTCCATCGATCCGACGATTTCGTCTTCGCGCCGCTTCCCGCACAGGGCGGCGCCGTCCCGATCGTCGTCGGTGGCCGAGCTGAGCCGGCCCTCAGGCGAGCCGGCGGCAAGGGTGACTGGTACCACTCGAGCGCGACGAGTGCCGCGAAGTACGCGCAACGCGTTCCGGTCATCCGCGCCGCCGCGGACGCCGCAGGCCGCCCGATGCCGCGCCTCACGGCTCGCGCGTGGACCGAGTTCGGTGCGGCGACGAGCGATCATTACGCGATACGCGGCAGCGTCGAGGAGATGGTGGCGGAGATCCGAGCCTTCGCCGCCCTCGGCGTCGACCACCTCGCCGTCTGGTTCGACGCCACCGACCCGGACGAGCTGGTTCAGCTGATGGAGCGTTTCGGCCGACAGGTCGTCCCGGCGGTCGAGATCTAGCCGCTACTCGACCGAGGTGAAGAGCGTGAGCTGGAGATCGGCCGGCGCGGACAGGCGGACGTTGCGGTCACCCCACGGCGTCTGGACCGGCCCCTCGCCCAGGAGCACGGCACCGTTCATCCGGGCACGCTTCGCGAGCGTCGCAGAGTCATCGACCGACAGCGCCAGCCGGATCTGGCCGGCGACGCGTCGACCCACCTCGACCCGGTCGATGTAGCTCGCCTGGGCCTCATCGATGAGCTCGAGCGTCGCGCGACCGCCGTCGAGGACGACGACCTTCCCGTCAGGTGACGTCCAGTCGGCGAGCTGCGGCAGGCCGAGGACGTCGCGGTAGAAGGCGACAGCGGCGTCGTGATCAGGCGCCGTTACCGCGACGCGCAGTTCGTGGACGGGACGTGCATGGGTCTCGGCTGCGTGACCGGCGGCGCGCCAGGCCGCGAAGGGTTCGTCGGCGCCGTCGACGTCGAGGTGCTCGAGCTCGACCATCACGCCGTCGATCCGGTCGAGTCGACTCGCCATGAACTCGCTGAAGCCGAAACCGCCGGCAGCCGCGTGCGCGCGTGTCGCGGCGTAGACGATCCGTGAGATGCCGGTCATCCCGGCGGTCGCCTGACAGATCGGGCAGGGCTCACAGCTCGAGACGACGATCGCGCCACGCAGGTCGAACGTGCCCAGTCGCCTGCACGCGGCCCGGATCGCCTCGACCTCACCGTGCGACGTCGGATCCGCGTCTCGGTGCGTCGCATTGAGGCCGGTCCCGAGGACCTCCCCTGCCCCACCGTCGGCGACGACCAGAGCCGCGAACGGCGACTGGCCGGCTTCGACGTTTCGGGTCGCGAGTCGAACCACCGCGCGAACGTGCTCCTCGATCGATGTCATGCGTCGTCCTTCCTCCAGCGCTTGTAGCGGGCGTAAACGGCCGGTTCGATCGGCGCGACGAATCTCGCAAGCCGGTCCGCCACCTCTTCGAGCGCGACGCGATCCGGAGCGCTGAGTCTCCGGAACGGCTCGAGCTCGATCCTCGTCCGGCCGTCCTCGGCGACCGCCCACCAGCGGCCAGCGACGAACCCGTCGACGAGGATGCTCGGGAGCGTATCGCCGTTCGGGGCGATGATCTGCGGCCGGTCCGCATCGCTGATGATCCGCGTCCGATCGTCGTGGGCGAGGACGGTGCTGTCCCACATCGGCAGGAGCCGGGGCGGTGCGGCGATGTCCTCGTCGGGGAGTGGCGCGTCGGCGAGGTCCACGAGCGCGCGTCCGCTCTCCGCTCGGTACATGCGCAGATCCGCGGCCGCCTCGACGGCGTCGACACCGGGTCGGATAGCGGCCACGGAGACGCCCGCCCAGCGCGCGACGTCCGCGAGTGACGCCGGGCCGAACGCGCCGAGGTACCGGCGGACGAGGTGCTCCATCGCAGCGCCCGGATCCGGCCACTCACCGCTCGATAGCCACGCGTCGGCGTCCACCAGGAGCGGCCGCCGAGCGTACGACCACCGGACGTCGGACGGCACCTCGACGAAGGGGTGGATACGACGAAGCCACCACGCGAGTTCATCGGCCGACCGCCCATCGCGCTCACCCAAGCGATCGCGCAGTTCGGCAAGCGCTCGCGGCTGGGCAGCGAACCTGGCACCGAACTCACGCAGCTCTCGCAGCAGCGACGGCTCCGGAACGTCGCGGCGATCGCCGCGGCGGGCGCCAGTAAGCGTTCCCTGGGTCGCCGTCCAAAGCGACCGGTAGTCGGAGGCGGACGCGATGTGAACCGTTCGCCGCATCAGCCTGCCCTTGACAAGCCGGCGCTCGGCGAACGCGCTGTCCAGCGTCGCAGTGTCGAAGTCCCCGAGCCTCGCCCAGAGCCCGATGTACGGCGATGCCGGTTCCTGGGCCTGCAGTCCACCGATCGCCTCGACCGCAGAGACGACGTCGAGCTTCGACGGTTGCAGAAGGAGCTGGCGGGCGAGCGTCGCCCGATTCAGTCGTCGCGTACTCAGGACAGGGCCCGCGGCGGCGCTCCTCACTCGCGCGGCAATCTCCCGGCGCGGAATGCAGCGATCATCTCGGTATATCCGGGCAGACCACGCTCGTAGCCGATCGCCCAGAACCCGGCACCGGCGAGACCGCGGTCGTCGGCGAGACGTAGCTTGGGCGTCAAGCTACGCGGCGAGTCGTAATAGACCGCGTCCCACGCCGTCGGGATAGGGCTGGCCGGCGAAGGACTGACGGCCGAGCTGCTCGTCGCGGCAGAAGTCGCGAATGCCGTCGGCACGGTGTAGAACTCGACGCTCTCGGTCGGCTCATACGTCGGCGAAAAGGTCGGATCGTCGAAGACACCCAGGTTCCGGCGCGGGACCCACGCGTCGCCTCGTCCACTCGACGGCGCGAGGAATCCTGGCGCGATCACCGGCCACGTGACGCCGTACAGCGGTAGCCCGAGCAGCAGGCGCTCAGACGGGACACCGAGGGTGGCGTACAGATCGAGCGACCAGACGAGGTCCTTCTCCTGGCCGTCCATCCGATCGATCGGTGCCGACGCGCCCGGCTCCGTACGGGCAGTCCGGTAGTCGTACCCCATCAGGAAGATGCGATCCGCGCCCGCGGCCGCGGCGACAGCGGCCATGGCCGCACCGATCTCGTTGCCCTGCGTCGCGACTGACAGTCGGGCGTCCGGGACGCGCTCCCGCAGCGTGCTGCGCAGTCGACCGACGAATGCGCCGTACAGCGGGACGAGGTCGATGGGTATGGCTTCGACGTCAACGTTGATCCCATCGACCCCGAGCTCCTCGACCAGCCCGACAAGCTCGTCGATCCAGCGATCCTGCGCCTTGGCATCGTCATAGAAGCGACGATTCTTCGTCGCGCCGAAGCTCGTGTATACGATCTCGACCCGGGCCCCTCGGTCGTGCGCGGCACGGATCATCGAGCGCCCGACATCGCCTTGGATCCGCTGGAGACCCGTCTGCGGGTCGACCCGCCCATCGCGCTGGTGCGTGACCGAGAACAGGCCGAGCGTCGTCAGGTCCGTAGCAGCGACGTGATCGGCGATCGTGTCGTCCATCTCCCAGTACGGCACGAACCCGTAGACCTCGTGCTTCGGAACCGGGATGGGGCTGGGCTGGGCGGTCGAAGTCGCGCTCACGGGCAGGTCAGAGGCGATCGGAGCCGAAGCGGTCGGCATCATGGTGCCGCAGCCGCAGACAAGCACCGCGACGAGCGCGACGATCGCGGCACGTCTCACGTGATCGACACGCGGCGAGCGATCGACCGTGCAGCCGTCGCGGCGGGTGTCGCCGCCGCCAGCGTCGGCGCTACGGTCGGCGCAGAGGGTCCCGGGTTCGGCGTGCACCCCGCCGTTGCAACGGCCAGCCCGATGAGCGTGGCGCCAGCGAGCAGGTGACCGGAACGGCGGGATACGACGGCGCTCATGGGGTTGACGGCCAGTATGCCGGGAAACGTTGAAACCGCCGGTCGGGAAGGGTCATCACCGCCGCGCTGACACACGCTCGCAACGAGTGGACGCCGCCCCATGGTGGTAGCTGCTTCGTCGCTGACCCACGCTGTAGATGACCCCCGAACCCTCGATGGAGGTGCGTCAGTGGGCAACGATCAGGATCGTATGGGCCAGAGCGGGACCCAGTCAGGTCAGACCGGCAATCGGACGGGTCAGCCCGGGAACTCCGAGGACTGGGATACGGGCCAGGGTGACACCGGGACAGGATCCACGAGTCCGGGCGCGAGCTCGATGGGCTCGGGTGGTCAGACCAGCGACTACGGCCAGAGCGGCAACATGGGCCAGACCGGAGACGCTGAGGGTGCCGGTGGCTCGATGGGCGGAAGCGGTTCGGGCGGGATGAGCGGCGGCGGCTCGTCGTCCGGCGGCAGCGGTTCGGGCGGGATGAGCGGTGGCGGCGGTTCGCAGTCGGGCGGCTCCCAGTCCGGCGGCGGCTCCCAGTCGGGCGGCGAACCCCGACGGAGCGACCAACGCAACGTTCCTACGAGGCCCCCTGCGGCGACGCGGGGGGCTTCGCTGTGTCTCGGTCGGTAGGAAGACCCGGCCCGGCCGGCTGGCCGCGCACGGGGAAAGCCTCCTGGACCGCCTCGGCGAGATCGGCCTGCGTGGGCGGTGGCTCGTGCCAGCGGTGGACGAGGATGGTGTGCCGTCCTGGGATCGGCACGTCTCGCTGTGCGATATACCGGAGAAAGACGGCACCGGAGTCGGGCACGAGGTAGGACGTTTCCCCGGACGTCAGGCCCTGCTGGATGAGCGCCTCCCACGCGGCACTCGCCGTCGCGGGCTCGGCGAGCGAGATCTCGGGGACTGACTTCCCGACGAGATCCTCGGCCGGCCGCCCGATCGTTGCGGCGGCGCTCGCGGTGATGTCCACGATCCGAAGGTGCTCATCGATGACGTAGATGGGTGGCCCGCTCACCGCCGGTAGTCGCGGCGCGATCTCGATCCCGTCATATGTCTCGAGATGGAGCCGGCCCACCCAGTCGGCAAGGTCCTGCTCGAACAGCGGCCGCTCGGGCCGGCCGCCGGTCGCCGACCGGATCGTCCGGAGGTCCGGCCACACCCCGACCGTCACCGCTTCGCATTCGCGCCCGATGACCCGCCGCCCAAGGTGCGAGGCCACGAGGCCAAGATCGACGAAGCGGCGCTGCTGGTCACGCAGGGTCTGGACCAGCCGCGCTTCCTCGTTCGGGCGCGACCGGATCGTCAGGATCCGAAGGTAAGCCGTTCTCTCGGGCGGTAACGCGGCGAACGTCCGACCGACGATCTCGTAGTGCACGGCCTCATCGACCGAGAGCGGGAGTTGCAGCCGCGCCGCCAGGAAGCGGTCCTGTTCGCCGACGTCAGTGGCGCGCGCCATCAGCGTCGCGTCCGTCCAGACGGACACGATCGCTGCCTCGACGCCATGGTCCCCCGGCATCGACGAGCGCCGCGCTCCGACGATCAGGCTTTCGAGGCCGGGCACATCGAGCGCCGACCGGGCCAGGCGGCCGCGCGCGTCGACGAGCGCGTTCGCGTCGAGGTCGGTCGGGAATCGGCCGAAGACGATGCGCAGGATCATTCGGCTCCACTGTACCCCGTGTGGTTGCCTTCCGGGACCCCCCCCGGCCATGGTGCACAATACTTGTGCACAACTTCTTTGCATGCTAGAGTCGGGACGATATGGACGTTCCCGCATCCTCCATCCAGCTCGACCCAGCCGCGCTGCGCGTGCTCGCTCATCCGCTCCGAGCACGTCTCCTCACCGCTCTTCGGATGAACGGAGGGGCGACGGCCACTGCCCTCGCCCGAGAGCTCGACACGAACACGGGGGCGACGAGCTATCACTTGCGGAAACTGGCTTCGGTCGGCCTGGTCGAGGAGACCGAAGGCGGTCGCGGCAAAGAACGCTGGTGGCGAGCGAGCACCGTGAGCCATGAGTGGCGAGAGCGCGACCTCGCGGGCGATCCCGACGCCGAGGCGGCGAGCGACTGGCTCCGGCGGCACTACTTCGTGGGATTCGCCGAGCGCTACGGGCGATGGCTGGACGCCGCGGCGGGTGAGTCGCTCGATTGGCGGGATGCCGCAGAGTCGGGCGATGCCGAGATCCGAGTCTCGCCCGATCGGCTCCGCGAATTCCAGGCTGAGCTTTCGACCCTTCTGGACCGCTACAGAGACCCCTCCCCCGACGATGATCGCTCTCGGCGTGTCGCCGTCTACTTCTACACGTTCCCGGTAGATGCCGCCGATCCCGCCGACGCGCAGGAGTCGAAGGCATGACGGCCACTCTCGACGCCCGATCGCTCCGCCGACGCTTCCTCGCGCTGATCTCGCTGCGCTGGCTTCCGGTCGGCGTCCTGATGCCGATATTCGTGCTGGTCCCGCTGTCGCGTGGGCTGTCGCTCACCGAGATCGGGGTCATCTTCGCGTCGCAGGGGTTGGTCGTCCTCGCTCTCGAGCTGCCGACCGGCGGGCTTTCCGACGCCCTCGGCCGCAAACCCATCCTGTTGATCGCGTCGGCGGTGGCGATCGTGTCGATGGCCCTGTTCACGGTCGCCGACTCCGCGGCGCTGTTCATCGCGGCAATGGTTCTCCAGGGTGTCTATCGGGCGCTCGATTCGGGACCGCTGGAGGCATGGTTCGTCGACGCCACGCTCGTGGCGGACCCCGACGCCAAGATCGAGCACAGTCTCGGCCGCTCGTCGGCGGCCGCGAGCATCGCGATCGCGATCGGCTCGCTCCTGTGCGGTGGTCTCGTCGCGCTACATCCGATCGCCGGCGTCGACCCGCTGCTGCTGCCGCTCCTCGTCGCCCTCGCGCTCCACGTCGCGCGGCCGATCACGATCGCGGCATGGATGGTCGAGGAGCCACGGCCTCGCAACGCGGCGGCGATCGCAGCGTCGATCAGGAGCGTACCGGCGATCATCGGTCAGGGACTCGGCCTCCTGCGCTCCTCGCGCGTGTTGCTCGCGATCATCCTCGTCGAGGCGTCGTGGGGCGTGGCGATGGTCACGTTCGAAAGCCTGTTCCCGATCCGGCTCTCCGAGCTCGTCGGGGGAACCGACTCGGCCGCGGCGATCATGGGCCCGGTCGGTTCGGCAGCATGGTTCGCCTCGGCCGCCGGCGCGGCGGGCATCGCCATGGTCAGTCGACGGATCGGCGTCGCGCGGTCAGCCGCGCTGCTGCGCCTCGTGCAGGGCGCCACGATCATCGCGATGGGCGTGGTCGCGGGCGTCATCGGTGTCGTGTCGGCGTACCTCGCCTGCTATACCGCGCACGGTGCCTCCGACCCGATGCACACCACACTGCTCCATCGACAGGTGGACGGCGCACACCGCACGACGGTGCTCTCGATGAACTCGATGGTCGGCCAGCCGGCCGCTGCGATCGGCGGCATCGTCCTGGCGGCGCTCGCTGACGGCACGAGCGTTGCGGCGGCCATGGTCGTCGGCGGGCTGATCTGTGCCGCCGCCGCCCCGCTGTACCTGCCTGCGTTCCGACAGGAGCGGGCTCCGCGGATCACAGGCATCGAACGAGCTGCGGCAGCACTCACGACGTAGATCGACTGGGATCGCGCGGAAAATGAACGATTCGGCGCTGGCGAACGCCATATCTCATGCAAGCCCGCGGTCCATCCTCCTCCCTTGGGGCCGCGGGCTCGAGCGGCACTTGTCGTGAGGGCTCGGGCGCCCGCCTGGGGGGCGGCGCCCGAGGTCCCTCTCCCGCGACCGCCGGCTCCCCTAGACTCGGGCCCCGTGACGATCGAGGTCGCCGGCGCCCGCAGCATCCTTCGTGATCCGGTCTTTGCGCGCCTGTGGTTCATCCAGGCCGCCAATCAGATCGGCGGCAACATGGCGCTGTACGCGCTGACCGTGCTCGTCTATTCGTCCACCCGTTCGAATAGCGCCGTCAGCGCGCTGCTCGTCTCCTTCGTCCTGCCCCAGATCGCGCTGTCACCGTTCGCTGGCGTCGTGGTCGACCGTCTCGACCTTCGGTGGGCGCTCATCGTCCCCAACGTGATCCGCACCGCGTTGACCGCCGGACTGGCGCTCGCCGGCACGAACATCGGGTTGGTCCTTGCCCTCAATCTCGGGGTGAGCCTCATGAGTGTCGCGCTCACGCCTGCCGAGGGGTCGATGATCCCGCGCGTCGTGCCGAAGGCACAGCTCGAGGTCGCGATGAGCGTGTTCAACCTGACGCTCCAGGCGTCGTTCGCGATCGGGTTCGCGTTCCTCGGCCCGGTGATGGTGTCGATGGCCGGACCGTCGTTCGTTCTCGGGGTCGTGACGGTGTTCTATGTCGCGGCGAGCCTCGCCTGCATCGGCCTGCCGAGCGCGCCACCGATCGAAGCGCCGGACGCCGACGGGCGGCGCACGATCGGCGATGTGATCCACGAGCTCCGCGAGGGGCTCGCGGTCGTGCGACGTGAACCGACGATCAGTCGGCCGATCCTGCTGCTGGCGACGGCGACCTCGGTCGCTAGTGTCCTCGGCGTCCTCGGCCCGTCGCTCGCTGTCAGCGTCGGGCTCGAGCCACAGAACCTCGCGGTCGTCGTGATCCCGCTCGGGATCGGCGTGGTCCTCGGCGTGTTCGGCCTGCGACGGTTCGGCGAAGGGTGGCCGCGGCGACGGGTCGCCGAGGCGGGCTTGCTCATCCTCGGGGCCGTCACCGCGGCACTCGCGGGGGCTGGCTGGCTCGACGAGTCGATGCGCGGCATCGGGATCGGCGTCGGCGCGTTACCGGTCGTGGTCGTGACGGCGATGGTCGCCGGGGCGGCGTACGCGGTCACGTCGGTGACGGCCCAGACGAACCTCACCGAATCGACACCAGCCGATGTCCGCGGCCGTGTGTTCGGCGTGCTCGCCTCGATCGTGTCCGCTGCTTCGCTGATCCCGTCGCTGGTGATAGGCCCGCTCGCGGACCGCCTCTCGACCGGCGCGGCGATCGCCATCGCCGGCCTGATCCTCGTCACGGTCGCTCTGTGGTCGATCCGGCGACACACCTAGTCGACATACTTCTGTGCCCGAAGCAAGAAGGATGGAGGGATCGATGGACGCAGCCCAGGTCCAGGCAGGCCCAACGACTCGCGCAGGAGGCGGTCCTCCTGGCTGGGTCGCGACGGCCCGAGATCTGTATCTCGTCGCGATGGCCGTATTCGTGGTCAACATCGTGATCGGGATCCTCAACGGCGCCGATGCCGTCGAATTCGACCAGAACCAGATCCTGACCCACGTCCACGCGGGGACCGTCGGCTGGCTGACGCTGACGATCGTCGCGTCAACGTTCCTGCTGTTCCAGGCCGCCGATCGCCGGCTCATGGTCGCGCTCGCGGTCCTCGTCCCGATCTACGTCCTGGCCTTCTACACGGGCAACTTCGTGTTTCGAGCTATCGGCGGTGTCGCGCTGCTGATCGCGGTCGTCTGGCTGCTCGTCTGGGTGTGGCGGACGTTCCTTGCCTCTGAGCGGACGCTGCCGCGACTGGCGGTGACCTTGGGAATCACGAGCTTCGCGTACGGCGCACTGTTCGGCGTGCTGATCCAGATCACACGGGCGAGCGGCGTGAACATCCTCCCGGGCGACGCGATCGGGGCGCACGCGAGCGCGATGACGTTCGGCTACCTCGTCCTCGCGGCGATGGGGTTCATCGAATGGCGGCTGCGGGGGACGCGCGACCTACCGACGCTCGGGATCGTGCAGGTCGTCGCACTGTTCCTCGGCGGTTTGGTGATCTCGCTCTCGTTGCTGGCCGGTGCAGCCCAGGCCGGTGGCGGGATCTACCTGCTCACGCAGCTGGTCGCGGTCGTGCTCTTCGTCGTCCGCATCTGGCCGCGAGCCCTTCGCGTCGACTGGGTGACCGCCCAGCCGATCCGTCATTTCGCGATCGCGTCGATCTGGGTCGTGTTCGCGCTCGGGCTGTTCATGTACATCGTCTTCTCCGTCATCACCGCGCCCGACCCGAACGATGCGAGCGCCCTTCCGGTCAACGTGCTGATCGCGAGCGACCACTCGGCATACATCGGCATCGTCACGAACGTCATGCTCGGGTTGCTGACGACGCTCCTCCTGCGAGCCGAGGTGCGCCGGTCGTGGATCGGGCAGGTCATGTTCTGGGGCGTGAACCTCGGCCTGATGGTCTTCGTGATCGGCCTGATCCTCGACTCGCCCGAAATCAAGCGGATCGGCGCCCCGGTGATGGGCATCGCGCTGCTGTTCTCACTAGCGGTCCTCGCCTGGACGACGCTGCGGGAGCCGCTGGAGGCCTCCGAGGCGGATCTCGAATACGCCACGTAAGAGACAGAGCCGCCGGGCGCCGTCGGCAGCTCCGGGTAGTTCCGAGTCGCGACCGCGGACCGCCGCGAAAGGGACCGCGGCGACGCGGCTCAAGGGACGCGGCCGACGCGGCTCAAGGGACGGCGGCCGAAGGGACGGCCGGCGAAAGGACGGCGGCGACGGGGCCGAAGCCCCGTGCGCCGTCTCGGAGATCGCCTGGGGGCTCGATCTCCGGGGGTTTGACCAGCGGGCTTCCCATCGTGCACCCGTCTGGTGGGGTCTGGTGCGGTGGGGTTGCGCGTTCGGTGACGGCGTGCACCACCTTCGGCGAAACCGGCCCGCCGGGGCCGTCGTCCCGGACGTCGCGAGCAGATAGACGACGATGCGTGATGGCGTGCGCGTCGTCCGGCCGGCGACTGTCCCGGTTGACGGTCCGCCTCGGCGGTCGGCCGCCAGTCGCTAGCCGGTAGCGGAACCCGTCCCCGCGAGAGCGTTCCGAGCCATCACCGGATCACTCGCGACGAAACCGACCTCGATGTCGTTGCCTTGCATCCCGAGCAGCAGCACCGATTCGATGTTGACCCCGGCGCTTGCCAGCTGACGCGACGCCTTGGCGAGCGAACCAGGCTCGTGCCGCAGCGGGATCGACGTGATCTCCTTCTGCTCGAATTTCGCGCCGCTCTCGGCGAGGGCCGCACGTGTCTGCGCGTTGTCGTCGGTCGCGATCGCGATCCGGGCGCTCTGGCCGCAGGTCGTGCCGCTGACACTTGTGATGTTGACGCCCTTGGCGGCGATGGCCTCGGTGATGTCCGCGAGCGCACCAGGCGTATCGGCGAGCTCGACCAGGAAGGCGTGCTGCATCTCGACGCTCCTCCACACCTCGGCCCGTCCGAGGACCATAGCGAGCGGCGCCTCGAGGGCGGGTCGGGAGTCTGTCGATTCTACGCTCGAGGTCCAGGTGGGTCTCGGCGGCCGGCGTCGCCTCGGGCGGGCGTCGCCTCGGGCGGAAGCCCCTCGTGCCGGATGCCCCTTGGGCCGGCGTCGCCTTGCGCGGGCTCCGCCGGGGGAACGCGCTCCGCCGGGAGATCGGTCCGCCCGTGTTACTTCACGTGTTACGACTGACACCGGAACCAGCCCAGGTCGGGACCTTGGCCCGCATCCGTAACAAGTGATGTACCAAACGGCGGTCGAGGGCGATTTCCTTCGTCAGTCGTAACAAGTGATGTACCAAACGGCGGGCGAAGGAGGCTCTCGGGTGCGGCTAGCGGGCGCGGCTCGGGGAAGCGCTTCCTCGGGTTCCGATCCGCTCGGACCCACCCAACTCGCCTGTTACATCACGTGTTACGGCTGTCGGCTGAAGCGCCTTTTGGAACCACCTTGGCCGTCACTCGTAACACGACATGTTCCAAACAGCCGAGAAGGTCACTCTCCTTCGTCAGTCGTAACAAGTGATGTACCACCGGCGCGAAGGACGGGATGAGTGCTGGGTAACCGTCCCGCGCCATCGTGGACTCATGCCGACCTGGGACACTCGAGCGCAACGCGGTTCGCAGCGCGGAGACCTCCTGCTGCGCCGACTCGGCGAGGAACTCCTCGGCGCCCGGATGGCAGGCGGTCTGAGCAGTCGTGCCGTTGCGGCACTCGCCGGGATCTCCCACGTTCAGGTGATCCGGATCGAGCGTGGCCTCGCTCCGCACGTCGATGTCGGACTACTCGCTCGGCTGTCCGCCGTTCTCGGCCACGAGCTCAGCCTCCGGATCCACCCGGTCGGTCCGCCGGTGCCGGACAAGGCCCACGTCGCGCTCCTCAAACGGTTCGCGGCCCGACTCGGGCCCACCATCAGGTGGCAGACCGAGGTTCCGATCCCCCTCCCCGGCGACCTCCGCAGCGCGGACGGCGTGGCGACCGCCGAGGCCGAAGACTTCGATGCGATCGTCGAAGCTGAGACCCGCCTTCACGATGTCCAGGCAACGGAACGCCGGCTCAGGACGAAGCAACGGGACCTCGGGACGAAACGCGCGATCCTTCTCGTAGCTGACACGCGCCACAACCGCCGCGTCATCGCCGCAATACCGGACCTCGACCGACAGTTCCCCATCAGCACACGGGCCTGCGTGGCCGCGCTCAAGGCCGGTCGAGACCCAGGCGCCGACTGCCTCGTCATCCTCTAACGTGAGTAGCCATGACCGTTACCGCCGTCCGCGACCTGCCGCAGCCCGATGCCGTGATCTTCGATCTCGACGGCACCCTCGTCGACACCGTCGAGACGCGCATCCGCGCGTGGCTCCAGACATTCGAAGAGATCGACATTCCCACGACCCGGAACCAGCTCGTTCCGCTCATCGGTCTTGATGGAAAGCGACTGGCGCGCGAGGTCAGTGCGCTCGCCGGCCAGCCGATCGACGACGACCGTTCCGAGGTGATCGACAAGCGTTGCGGCGAGATCTACGAAGGCCTCAATAGCGACCCTCGGCCGCTGCCCGGCGTGCGACGGCTGTTCGACACGATCGATGCCCGCGGCCTTCGCGCCGCGATCGCCACATCGAGCCGCAAGGAGCAGGTCAAGACCTCTGTCGATGCCCTTGGGCTCGCGAGGGAGCCCACCATCGTCGATGCGAGTCACGTGGAGAACGCCAAGCCCGAACCCGACCTGCTGCTGCGTGCCGCGGAGGAGCTTGGGATCGACCCATCGCGCGCCTGGTACGTCGGCGATTCGACGTGGGACATGGTCGCCTCGGCCGCCGCAGCGATGATCCCGCTCGCGGTCACGGCGGGCTCCGTCGTAAGCCGCGAGGCGCTCGAGGGAGCGGGCGCCGCCATCGTGGTCGCGACGCTCGACGAGATTGCCGATGCCTTGACGCCGCCCGCCGGCGTCTGATCACCCGTCCGGCGCTTGGGCGTGGCGGCGCAACCCCGCCGCGTGTGACTCCGCCCGCGGGCGTGGGGACCGGCCGGGCGTAACGCGCCCCCCGGCGTCTGACCCCGCCGCGCCTACCGCGCCCGCGCCTCGCGTAGCGCCTCTGCCACTCCCCGATCCCAGGGGTCGCCGTGCCCGACGAGCAGCCAGCGGGCTTCGATCGCGTCCAACCGCGCCCATGACGCCTTGGCCGTCTCGGGGTCGAGCGTGAACGGTGCGATCGCCGGCCCTGTCTCTCCGGTCAGCACGCTTCGTGTCGTGAAGCTGTCGCCGACGAAGACGGCATCGACCGCCGGGATGTGGATCCCGACGCTTCCCGGCGTGTGCCCGGGCATATGCATCACGCGCGGCGAGCCGGGGAGGTCGAGCGTCGCCCCATCGTCGACCGGAACGAGCTCTGTGATCGGCGGGATCCGCAGGCCGCCGTTCCGGCCCGTGTACCAGAGGAACCCGAGCAACGCGCCGACCTTCACGGGCCCCCACCCTGACATCGGTTTGCTCACGTCGCCTCGCGCGCGCGGGACATCGGCGGCGTGGACGTACACGGGGACGCCGCGTTCCCGGCGTAGACGCTCGGCGAATCCGACGTGGTCCGTGTCGCCGTGAGTCAGCACGACACCTCGAACGTCGTCGATCGATCGACCCATCGCGGCAAGTTCGCCCGGCAGCTGGTTCCAGTAGCCAGGCAAGCCCGCGTCGATCAGCGTGACGCCCGTCTCGTCCGCAACGAGGTAACTGTTCACGAGCGTCGAGCCGCCGAGCCGATGCAGGGACGGTGCCAATCGCATGTCGTTCCCTCCCCTACCGGCGCGACGCGGTCGACGGCCGGAGGGCCTGCACAGCGTCGTGGCCGATGACCACGATCGCGAGCCAGTCGATGACGATGACGGCCGCGAACACGATCGCGAGCCGCGGTTGACCGGCGCTCGCGAGCCCCGCGGCTGCGACGAGCAAAAGGATCGTTCCGACCATGTCGCGACCCTGGTGGCTCAGTCGATTGTCCGCCTTCGGTGCGACGACGAACGCCCAGAACACGATCAGCGCGCCTGCCGCACCGGCGGCGAGGACGATCCGCCCGATCCCATCGAAGCCGACCTGCCAACCCCAGTACGCGACCGCGGCGATCCCGAGGAGCTCGACGATGAAGCGGATCGCCAATGCCGCCACTCCCACGACCTTCAGTCCTTGCACTGTCTCCTCGCTTGCGCTACCTTTTCGCCGTCATGGCTATGCTACATAGCTTTCATGGCTAATGTCAATAGCCCTAGCCGGCGCGAAACGACAGCAAGACCACCACGCCCAGACGGGCCGACAACGAGGGAACCACATGCCGACCCCGCCCAGGACCTCGCTGGAGCAGATCGTCAAAGCAGGTCGCGACATCATCGAAGCCGACGGGATCGACGGACTCACCATGCAGTCGATCGCGGCGCGCGTCGGTGTCCGCGCGCCCTCGCTGTACAAGCGGATCCGAAACCGGAACGACCTACTGAGACTTGTGGGGAACGATGCCGCGGCGGAGCTGACGCGCAAGCTCGAGGCGGCCGTGGGCGGCGAGGACGCCCGGCAGGACCTCGCAGCGATCGCCAGGGCGTTCCGCCGGTTCGCGCGCGCAAACCCGGGCGCGTATTCGCTGATCTTCGCGCCACTCCCCGACGATGCTCGCGCCGACGCGGAGTGGAGCATCAAAGCGAGCGCTCCCGTCATCAACGCGACGGAACGTCTTGCCGGTACGGACGAAGGGCTCGAGGCCGCACGCACCGTGGTTGCGTGGGCCAACGGCTTCATCGCGATGGAGCTCGCCGGGGCGTTTCGGCTGGGGGGTGATGTCGAGCGAGCATTCGACTACGGCATCGACCGCCTCTCGGCAGCGATCGACGCAAAGGCACCTGAGACGGCCGTGACGCGCGCCCGGCGCTGACGACGAAGGGACCACCCCTGCCGGGACGACTTTCTCGGCCGGGCGGCGCCCAGCCGGACCTAGACTCGGCCGGTGGACCCAGCCGCCCAGACGTTCGTCCAGCTCGTCGTCCTCGTCCTTCTCGGGCTGCTTGTCGCGCGCATCGTCACCTCCATCCCCGGTTTGCTCCGCCGCGATCGTCGCCCCGAGGCGCGCTCGATCCTCGTCGTCGGTGTCGGCGGTGGAGGTAGCAATGCGGTCGACCGGATGGTCGATGTCGGGCTTCCTGGCGTCGGCTTCGTCGCGGTCAACACCGACGCGCAGGCACTGCGTGAGTCACGCGCCGAGCAACGGGTGCGCATCGGTGACCGCGTCACGCGCGGGCTGGGCTCGGGAGGCGATCCCGAGATCGGACGCCGCGCGGCCGACGAGGATGCCGAGCGGATCGCGGCTGCCGTCGCAGGTGCGGATCTCGTCTTCGTCACAGCAGGTCTCGGTGGTGGCACGGGTTCGGGCGCGGCGCCGACGGTGGCTGCCAAAGCACGCGAAGGCGGCGCGCTGACGATCGGTGTGGTCACCAAGCCGTTCGACTTCGAAGGCACACCCCGACGCGATGTCGCCGAAGACGCCGCCGAAGCGTTGCTGGCCGAGGTCGACGCGATGATCACCGTCCCGAATGATCAGGTCGGTCAGGTCATCGACCCCGATGCGTCCGCGCTCGAGGCGTTCCGGGTCGTCGACGAGGTTCTGCTCAAGGCGGTCGAGGGCATCGTCGAGCTGTTGACCGCGCCGGGTCTGATCAACCTCGACTTCGCCGATATCCGGTCGGTCGTGCAGGGCGCCGGACCGGCACTGATCGGTCTCGGCGAGGGTCGTGGCGACGATCGTGCGGTCATCGCGGCCCGCCAGGCGGCGTCCAGCCCGCTGCTCGAGTCCAGCATCGAGGGAGCCCGCGGCGTCTTGCTTCAGATCGCGGGACCCGCCGATCTGAGCCTTCGCGAGGTGCGTGCTGCAGCCGATGTCGTGCGCGCCGTGGCGGATCCGCGAGCGAACGTGATCTTCGGGGCCAGCATCGGCGCCGTGCCGGACGACCAGGTCTACGTCACGCTCATCGCGACGGGCCTCGACGGTCAACCACGTTCCGGAACCTTCCCGCGTCCGACACCACTCGTCCGCGAAGCTGTCGCCTCGCCGACCGTCGCGACACCACCAGCCACGCCACCAGGCGGGACCGAGCCACGCGCCGTGCCGGCGCAGCTCCAGTTCGATCCCGACGAACCCCTCGAACTCCCGACCTTCCTGCGGAACCCCCGACCGACGTCGGGCACCGGTCGTCGGCGCGAGCCGCGGAAGACGCCGACGCCGACCGGTTCACGGCGCGGCTGAAGCCCTCAGGGCTCGGCTGACAGCCGCTCCCCCGCCTCGATGCGCATCGGTAGCCGGTTCTCCGCGGGCGTGAGCGGGCAGGAGTACTTCGGGTCGTACACGCAGGACGGGTGGTAGGCGAGGTTGAAGTCGAGCGAGTACGTGCCGTCCTCTTCGGGCTCCAGGTCGAGGTACCGTCCGGCGCCGTACGTCTCCGTGCCGCTGGTCGCGTCGAGGAACGGAACGAACAGCGACTCGTCGACCCCGCCGTCGAACGTGTAGGCCGTCAGCCCATGTCGCGCGCCGTCACGCTCGAACCGCAGTACGCCCGCTCGATGCGCCGGCCGCAGTCGTCCGTCAGAGGTCGGGATCTGGAAGTTCGACGGTTCATCGCCGGCGTACGGCTCGAGCTGGAGGTCCTCGAAGCGCCAGTCGGGGTCGATCTCGTAATACGGCAATCCCTTGAACGTCGATCGTTCAGCCTCGGGTACGGGACTCCCGGGGTCCGATCCGAAGAATGCATCCTTGTCGGCCCGGAACGAAGCGACGGCTTCCTCGTACGTCTGTGGTCGATGCTCGTGGTGGTGGTGATGCTCGTCGTCATCGTGCTCGTGCGCGTGTTCGTGGTGCTCGCCGTGGCCGTCGGTCATGAGGTGCCTCCGCTCGGCGGCATCGTGCGCGCCTCGGCGCGGCCTGTCGACTCTGCTAGCCTGCCCCTCTCGCGAGGGGGTATATGAGCCGTCATCCGACTGGCCCGCGAGGGTCGCTCGTCGCCACTGCCGCCCTTGTCGCGCTCATCGTCGCCGGATGCATGCCGTCCTCGAGTACGCCTGCGCCTTCGGGCGGGCCCTCCACACCCGGCGCGCCATCCGCCTCACAGTCCGCGACGACCGCCACCGGATCACCACCTGGAGCCTCTGCGAGCGCCGGCCCATCGGTGTCGGCCGCGGCAGAACTCCTGCCGATCTCCGGCGTCTGGCGGGTCCGCAAGGTGCTCCGCGCCGAGGACCAGTCTCGGCCCGTCGCCGACGCCGCGTTCGACGAGGAGACCTATCGCGTCGATGCGTCCTGTGACCAGGAACCGTGCGAGACGGTCAAGGTGACGACGACGCCGCTCGGTCTGACGTCACCGGCGACCGTCGTCGACATGACCCGCGAGGGGGCGATCTACAAGTCCTCCGGCCAGCTCGCTCAGGCGTCGAGCTGTGTCACCGGCCTCGGCGACCGCGTGGATGGCGGGGTGGACACAGCATCGGTCCTGCGTCTGTGGGTCACGACCGATCGCCCGGTGGGTTCATCGGTGGCGTCGGTGGCACTGCACGGCAGCGTCGAGCTGACGATCACACCGACGCCGATCGGCGAGGACGCGGGCTGTGAACCAGACACAGCGGCGTTCGAGCTGACCGGCCGACGCGAGGAGGTCGCCGTCCGGGATCCCGATGGATCGACCGCGGGACCTGACCTACATCCACCGACCGGTGCCACGTACGTCGCGAGAAAGACGGTCACTGCCCGAGTGCCGGGCGCGACCGTCCGCTATTTCGACGTTAGCGGCGACACGTCCGCGGAGCTCGCAGAAAGCGTCGGCCGGGGTGGCGCGAAGGCGTGCGGGATGATCGACTACGAGTGGTTCCGCGGCGACGCCCGTCCGAGCGCGTGCACGCTCACTCGCGTCAGCGACACCCGTCAGTCGATCCGGCTTTCGACGAGCGCGTCCTCGGGGTCGTGTCGCATCCGAGAAGCCCGCGTTGGGACGAGCTACATCGTCTATATCCCGCGCTGGAGCGATCCCGCGCGCGTACCGAAGCCACTGCTCGATTGGTGGCGGAAGATCGTCGTCTTCATCGCCGACCATGAGGCCGGGCACGTCAAGATCGGCCGCGACTACATCCGGCGGCTCAACGAGCGCCTCGTCGGCAGACCCTGTTCGGACCTGAGTTCGATCGTCAGATCATGGGCGAGCCAGCACGCGGCAGCGCAGGAGGCGTACGACCGAAGCGAGTACTCGCGACCGTGGCCGCAGCCCGCGGCCGGCTACTAGCGGCCGGCTACGAGAGGATCGTCAGCGGGACGCCAGAGGAAGCTGGATGTCCCAGTCTGCCGAGTCGAGGTCGTAGGAGGCGTAGCTCGCTCGATGCCGACCGACTTCGACGACGTAGTCCGTCGTCCGCGGGATCGCTGGAACCTTGAACGTCACCGCGCATTCCTGGTCACCGCTCGAGGAGCCGTTCGAGACGGGCGCCAGCGCCGGCCCGAGTGAGCCACGCGCGATGATCGCACCGGACCCGTCATACAGATTCACGCTCTGACCGGGCGCGAGCGACACGGCCAGCATCGCCTCGGCGCACTCGGGTTGGGGTGAAGGGCTCGGGAAAGCCAACTCACGATGGACGTCGCGGTCGAACTGCGCCTGCGCCGTGTCCACCCAGGTGACCACGCCTGTCAGCGTTCGGACGGCTCCCTGCGCGACGAACGCGCGTGCGACGAGGACCGCCGACGCGATCAGGACGACCGCACCGACGATCGCAAGGATCGAGGGAGCGCGCGAGGTCGTCATCGCAGCGGTATAGCGCGGTGGAGGCCCCATGTCGAGGCGTTGACTACCCTGTCGGCATGAGACGCGTCATCTACCACATCACGATCACGACCGACGGTATGTATGCCGATCCCGACGGCGGTCTCGGTGACTTCGATCCAGCCGAGGACGAGCACCGGTACGCGAACGACCTCGTACGCGACGCTGGCGACATGGTCATGGGTCGCGTCATGTACGACGTCATGGACTACTGGGACCGACTCGACCTCGACGATCCGGAGGTTTCCGACGTGGAGCGGGAGTTCGCGACGTTCTGGCGGGAGACGCCGAAGCACGTCGTGTCGCGCGGTGATCCAGCGCTGCGGGCGAACGCGACGAAGCTCGAGGGCGACGTCGTCGAAACGGTTCGCCGGATGAAGGAGGGCGATGGCCCACCGATCATGTTCGGAGGCGGAGCCGATCTGTTCGCGACCGCGACCGACGCCGGGCTCATCGACGAGTACCGGCTGCTCATCGCACCGATGGCGCTCGGGCAGGGCAAGCGGCTCTTCGCCGAGCTCGAAGAGCCGCTGAAGCTGCGCCTGACGAGCTCGCACACGTTCCCGTCGGGAGCGGTGCTGCTCGAATATGTGCGCCGCGACGCACCCGCAGGCTAGGAGCGAGGCGGCAACCGCTGCCAGGACCTGCCGCCGTCAGCCATCCATGACGGTTGGGTCTGCTCGGGCGGACCATCCGGATCCAGGACGAAGTCCGTGCCATCGAACCGGCTCGTGATGATGAACGTGTCGTCAGGCGACCAGCGGTAATACCAGCCCCATCCGGACGGGTAGGGCTCGCTGATGGGTCTGCACGTGCTGCCATCGACGCCGACGACGCACAGGCCACCCCCATTCGTATCCATCCCCACGACGCGGCGTCCGTCGTTCGAGAGCTCGCCATACCCGACCGGGAGCGTATGCGAGGTGCCCGAAGCCTGGTCGACGACTTCGGTGAACGAAGTGTTGTTGACGGCGTGGTGGAACGCATATCGGGTGCCATCGGCGGACCAACCCGAGCCCCGCACATTCGAAGTGATCCCGTTCGTGTCGAGGACACCGACCTTGCCGGTGTCCAGCGAGTACACGGCAAGCTGGTCGTAACCAGCCGTCCCTTGGGTGAACATGAAGGCTCGGCCATCGGGCGGCCGCCAGTAGATCTTGCCATCGCGGTAATCGATCGGCGGCACGGTGATCGTGCCCGAGACCGTGTCGACGAGGTAGACGGCCATCAACTCCGTTCCGGCGAGCATCGCGATCGTCCGTCCATCTGGCGACCAGACGATCGAGTCCGGATCGACGTTCGCCACTCCCTCCGTCCCGAGGACCTTCTGGTTCCGCCCGTCGGCGTCCGCGACGACCGCAGTGTCGAGCTTGCCGTCGCCACGCAGGAAGAAGAGCCGCGTCCCATCGAGCGAGAACTGCGGCGCATGATCGTGTGCGTCTCCGGTGATCACCGGACGGCGGGCGCCGGTCACCGGATCGACCGTGTAGATGTCGCCTTCCGTGTCATAGGCGACGACTCCATTCGCCGCCGGCCCGAGCATCGGCGCGGGGTTCGACCGACTGCCTGCGTAGATCAGAGCCGTCGCGGTCAGGAGGACGACCAGGAGCGCAAGCAACCCGATCGTTCGCCAGGGCACGGGGCGCATCGCGCGCCGGCCGGCGGTGATCGCTGTCATCGGGAGCCACCTTTCTGGGAAGCTCCAGCGCGGCCGCTGGCTCGTGGCCGCGGTGCGCTGAAGCAGGTCATCACGGAAATCGGGCATCCGCGGCGAGGCGGCCTCATTCAGCCACGTCGTGATATCCCGCTCGAAGAGGTCGTAGCGGTTCATGCGATCACCCCTCGCCCGATAGGGCCGGGCGCGGCTTCGTCGGCGGCGATCGCCGCCCGAAGGTCTGACATGGCACGGTGAAGGCGCGACTGCGCGGTGCCCTGGGGGATGTCGAGCGTCTCGGCGACCGCCGAGAAGGGCATCCCCACGAAGTAGTGGAGCACGATGATCGCCCGTTGCTCCGGGCGGATCCGTCGAAAGCCACGTTCGATGAGATCGCGGTCGGCGATGAGCCCGCTCTCGTCGCCGATGATCGGCGGCGAGATCGGCGAGAGGTCGACTTCGATCGGTCGCCGTCGACGCTTGCGAACGGCGTCGAGGCAGGCGTTGACGGTCAATCGATGGAGCCAGGCGTCGAACCGCGCCGGGTCACGTAGTCCGGGCAGATCGCGCCAGGCTCGGATGTACGCATCCTGGACCGCGTCGCGCGCGAGCTCCGGGTCCCGGACGATCAGGCGGGCGACAGCCTCCAGCCGCGCAAGGGACGCATCGACGAGCGCGGCGAACGCGTCATGATCGCCTCGGCCTGCTCGCTCGACGAGTCCTCGCTGGTCCACGGTCACCCTCGGTGACGTAGCCGTTCGGCCACGCTCTAGGGTAGATGGCGTCGAAAGTGGTCAAACTTGTCCGACGCCGTTCCGACGCCGTTCCGACGCCGTTCCGACGCCGTTCCGACGGCCGTGTCCCCTGTCCCGCGGCCCTGTCCCGCGCCCCGTCCAGCCCCCGGAGGAGACCGATGACCATCGCCGAACCGCGGATGGACCGCATGGTCGCGAGCGTCGAGCACGTGTTCAGCTGGTTCATGAGCGGGGACTGGGAACAGCATCACCTGGACCCGGGCGTCGCCGACTTCACGTTCGGGAACCCGCAGGAGCTGCCACTCCCCGGGCTGGTCGACGCGCTCCGGTCGAACGCGATCCCCAGGGACAAGGACTGGTTCGCGTACAAGATGAGCGAGGAGGAGCCGCGGAACGTCGTCGCGGCGTCTCTCCGCGAGCGCACGGGCATCGACTACCGCGCCGAGGATGTGGCGATGACCGCAGGCGCCTTCGGCGCGCTCGGAGTCACGATCCGGGCACTCGCCGACGAGGGCGATGAGGTGATCTTCCTCTCGCCGCCGTGGTTCTTCTACGAGCTGATGATCGCCTCGGCCGGAGCGACCGCTGTCCGCGTCCGACTCCAGCCGCCGGGGTTCGACCTCGATCCCGATGCCATCGCCGCTGCCATCACGCCCCGGACGCGCGCGGTCCTGGTCAACAGCCCCCACAACCCGACCGGGCGCATCTACGGCGCTGCCGAACTGCGGGCCCTGGGCGAGGTCCTGCGTTCCGCCTCGGAGCGTCATGGCCGGCCGATCGCGCTGCTGTCCGACGAGTCGTACAACCGGATCCTGTTCGACAGCATCGACTTTCGCACTCCCGCGCTCGACTACGACGCGACGATCACGATCTACACGTACGGCAAGACGACGCTTGCTCCGGGCCAGCGGATCGGGTATGCCGCGCTTCACCCGGAGTTCCCGGACCGAGCCGCCGTCGGGTATCGCATCTTCGTGCAGCAACTGGCCGCCGGGTGGGGCTTCCCGAACGCCCTGCTGCAGCACGCGATCCGCGACCTCGAACGAGTGTCGATCGACATCGGTGCCCTCCAGGCGCGACGCGACCGGATGGTGCCCGCGCTGCGCGATATGGGCTACGAGGTCACGAACCCGCAGGGCACGTTCTACCTCATGGCCAAGTCGCCCGATCCCGACGATCTCGCCTTCGCGACCCGCCTCGCGAACCTCGGAGCGCTCGTCCTGCCTGGCACGATCGTCGAGTCACCCAGCTGGTTCCGCATCTCGCTGACGGCCAGCGACCAGATGGTCGATCACGGTCTGCGGGTATTCCGCGAGGCGCGACTGTCGGCTAGCTGACGTTGACTGCTGGCACCGCGGCGCCGAGACTGGCGAAGGCCCCCAACGACCCCCGAGGAAGAGCGCGCAGGAGGGTTTTGGCCATGCGACGGCGAGTCGGCAGCCTGATAGGTGCTGCCCTGGTTCTTGGCGCGACGGTGCTGGCGGCAGCCGCGCCGGTTGCCGCCCACGACCGCGACGGACGGGCGACCGTCATCAAAGATGGGCTGTCCTCGCCCAAGGGTGTCGGTCTGCTGACGAGGAACTCGATCGTCGTCGGGCAGGGTGCATACGCTCCGCCCGCCGCGCCCGCATTCGAATACGTCTTCCGAGGGCCGCATAAGGGCACCTTCACGAACCTGACCGACCCGCTCAACATCGTCGATCTGGCGGTGACGCCCGACGGTGCTGGCTGGGCGATCGGGAATGACCACAAGCTGTACCGCCAGGGGTCGGACGGCGTGATCAAGGTCGTCCTCGATATCGCGGCCTACCAGAAGGCCGATCCGGACCCGTACAACAACCCGGTCGAGGACCCAGCCGAGACGAACCCGTTCGGGCTCGCGGCGTTGAAGTCGAATGACGTCCTCCTCGCCGACGCTGCCGGCAACGACATCATCCGCGTGAAGGCCGATGGCACGGCCTGGACCGTCGCTCGTTTCCCGCGGCGCCTCGTCAAGACCGACAAGGTCGGCGACGCGAGCCTCCCGCCGAAGCTCCCCGCCGAAGCGGTCCCGACGAGCATCGCCATCGGACCGGATGGCTGGGCGTACGTCGGGCAGCTGGTCGGCTTCCCCGGTCGACCCGGGGCCGCCTACGTCTGGCGAATCAACCCGAACGCCAAGGATGCGTTGTGCGTCGCGGGGCATGCGAACTCGAAGTGCCGGACGTGGAAGGGCGGCTTCACGTCGATCATGGATCTCGGGTTCGACCCGCGGAACGGGACGCTCTACGTGTATGAGCTCGCACGGCACGGATTCCTCGCGTTCGAGGCGGGCTTCCAGCCGGGCGGGAAGTTCCCAGCCGCGTTGCTGATCCAGGTGCCACGGCACGGTGAGCGGCGTGAACTGGTCCGGGGCGAGCTCTCGCAGCCGGGCGGCATCGTCGTCGGCCGCGGAGGCGAGGTCTTCGTGACCGACGGCATGTTCACGGGCGGTCGTTTGCTGCGGATCCGTCCATAGGAGCGACTTCCATCTAGCGGGACTTCGAGAACGCGAATCTCCCGAGCGCGCGACATCCCCTGAGTGGCCGCGGGTCCGTCCACCCCGCGGTCACTCTTTTTCTTGCGGCGATCGTTCATGCCGGCGCCGCCCGTTGGAGGCCGCGTTGCGGCTGCCGCTGACCGGCCCGTACGCGGCAGACCGCTGCCTTGTTACATCACATGTTCCGACTGACGGCCGAAACCGATCTCTGGCGCCGTTTGTAACCTCACGCGTTCCATACGAGGGCCAAGGTGCCCATCAACCTTCGTTCCGACGTCAGTTGGAACACGTCATGTACCAGGCGGGACCACCCGCCCCGAGTGAGGGACCGCGGCTGACCCACGCCCTGGCCGCACTCCAACGAGGAATGAACCCGAACCGCTTGCGCTCCGCCGTAGCGTGTAGGCGACCAGATCGGCCGCCCCCTAAAGGAGCGAAGCGTGCAGGCGGAGCTCGTCGAAAGGGCACGACGCGGGGACCGCGAGGCCTTCAGCGTCCTGGCCGCCGGCGCCGTCGATCGGTTGTACGCCATCGCTCGCCTCAGCCTCCGCGACACCGAGCTCGCGGAGGATGCGACACAGGACGCGCTGGTCCGGGCCTGGCGAGATCTCCCGACGCTTCGCGACGTCGAACGATTCGATGCTTGGCTGTACCGCCTGCTGGTCAGATCCTGCACGGACATCGGTCGTCACCGCCGGCGGTGGCGCGCCGAGGTGACGATCCTGCCGGAGCCCGCTGAGGCTGATTCGGCCGCGGCGGTCGCGGACCGCGACCTGATCGAACGCGGTCTGCGACGGCTCACCGTCCCGCAGCAGACGATCCTCGTCTTGACCTACTACGTCGGCCTGTCTCCGAGCGAGACGGCCGATGCCCTCGAAATCCCCGTCGGGACGGCGAAGTCCCGGCTGCACTACGCCATCGAAGCGCTGCGAGCCGCACTGGCGGCCGACGAGCGCACCGGTGTCGGCGCGACGCGAGAGGAACGGATGGCATGAAGGCCAACGACAGCCTGGAACGTGGGATCGCCGACGTCTACCACGCCGAGGCGCCGCAGCGGGCCCCCGACTGGGTGCTCGCCTCTGCCCTCGAAACCATCGAATCGACACCACAGCGGCGCGTCCTCATCCGTGCGCCGTGGAGGCCCATTGACATGAGTACCTTTGCCAAGGTGGCGATCGCGGCCGTGGTCGTGCTCGCCGTCGGAGTGATCGGCGTGAGCATGCTCGGCCCGCGCAGCTCATCGGTGGGTGGTGGTCAGCCGACCGCCAGCCCATCACCATCCGCGAGCGCGTCCCCGTCAACGCGCGCGACGCCGTCGGGCAGCCCGGCCTCGTCGCCGCCGCCGCCATCGGCGACGTTCACGTCGACGATGCACGGGATCTCGACGGGCTATCCGGAGGCATGGAAGACGTCAGCGGCGACGCAGCCCTGGCCAGGGACCGGGCTCAGCTTCACATCGCCCGACATCGACTACATGTACGACACCGAGCTCACCCACGACCTGTTCCTCGCGATGGCGTCGCAACCGCTTGCGGGCAAGACGGGTGAGCAATGGGTGACAGACTTCCTCGCAGACCCAGAGAGCGACTGCGCTAGCGGTACGTCCACGCCCATCACCGTCGATGGGGCGACGGGCCAGCTCTGCGGAACGCTGGTGGCCGTATCGGCTGGGGGCCGAGGCTACTTCGTCCGCCTCTACACCTCCAGCGATCGCACGTCGTTGGTGGACGTCTACGGCGACGACTATTTCACGAGCATCCTCGCGACCGTCAGGTTGCACCCGGAAGATGCCCGCGATACGCCAGCGGCTCCCTCGGCATCGTCGAGCTAGCTCGCGATCAGTGGCGGGCTGGCGTTCAGCCAGCCGTCGGCAGATGCGAACGGAGGGCCGCCCCCGCGACCCTCCGAACGCGAGCAGGACCCGCGGTCAGCGCTCGGGGTGCTCCTTCTCCATCTTCGTGCCGCAGCAGCACGTGAACATCTGCATGTTCGGCATCCTGGCCGGGTCGCCGTGATGGATCAGCCTGATCTCGCAGCCGCAATTGGGACAGACGAAGTCATCGCCGTCCTTCATATGGATGCCGGTTTCGCCGTGGGTCGTCGTATGCGTCATATCCATGCCTCGACCCTATCCGAGCCGGGCTCCCAAGCGGCACCGGGCACTCCGAAGGCCGGATGACAGCGCCGTTGCATCCCGTCGCGCCACGCACGACCATCGCTCCGTGTCCGAGGCAGATGACCTGCGCGCCCGACTCGAAGCCCTCGCGGCTTTCAGCAAGGAGCTCGATGCGCCGGACTTCGACGCGGGGCACTGGCACGACAGCGAAGTTCGCGAGACACCCGACGGCGAGATCCGGACGATGCCCTGGTTCGAGCTCAGTGAGCGCGCCGAGGCGTTCACAGGAACCGCGGCCGCCAACGGCTGGGTACAACCCTTCGACTGGATGACGTGGGTCGAGACGGACGAGGCGAAGGCACTGCGCGACGATCGGGACACCCTCGCAAACGCGACGCCAGACCAGCTGCAGCAACTCCTCACAGCCGTCACCCGAGCCGAACGATTCAGCGACGGCTCCCTGGAGTTGGCATTCCAGAGCGGGCTGATGGCGGCGATCGCCAGGCGCGCCCGCACGCTCGCGGACGCACTCGGAACGTAGGTCTAGCCCGAACGGCTAACTCTGCTTCACTGCGCCACGCGCTGCCACGACTCAGCCCCATCGGTCATCCACGACGGCGGCGCGCCACTGCCCTGGCCGGCAGGATCGAGAAGCGCGAGCGTCCCGAAGGACGACACCATGATCGACGCGTCGTTCGGGGCCCAGCTTGCCCCGCCGGCATACGTGCCGTCGTACGCCTTCGTCGCGTCGGCGATCGCGTTACATGGCCCGCCGTCGATGCTCGCGATACACGGACGGCTATCCCGACCGATGGCAACGAGTCGAGTGCCGCCGTTCGAGACGTGGGCGTATGCACCGTCGATGTCGACGAACGCTCCGGTCGTCATGTCGAGGATGCGCGTCCGGCCGGTCGGCGGCGCGCTGTCATCCGCGAAGTTCTGGAGCGTGTACACGATGCGTTGACCATCGAGGGTCCACCCATTCGGCCTCGACACGTCCTCGCCATCCCCGGCGACGAGACGCGCGGACGCAGGACGGTCCACATCGACGAGGACGAGCCCGACGCCGTCCGCCGTCTCGCCTCGGAACAGCAGCTCGCTCGGGTGGGTCGGCCGCCAGTAGAAGTCAAGGCCCTGGTAGCCGACATCGAGCGTTCGAACACCACCATCCGCAGTGTCGAGGATGAAGAGCCCCCTGGCGCCGATCGCGATGTAGCGACCGTCGGGCGACCAGGCGAAGGCATCGGGATCGGCGTCGTAGAGCGAAACGCTCTCCGAAAGAACGTTCCGTTGACGGTCCACGACGACGACTCGTCTGAGCGGCCGTGCGCCCTCGACCGGGGCAGCCAGCGACCCCCGGAGGAAGGCGAGACGAGTGCCATCGGGCGACCATCGCGGCAGCTCATCGACCTCGTCGCCGGAGGTGATCCACCGCCGAACGCCCGTCGCCGGGTCGACCGTGAGGATGTCCCCGTCCTTCGCGTAGGCAACCAATCCGTTGCCGGCAAGGCCGAACGGTGGCGGCAGTCGCGGCTGGCTGCCGACGTACACGAGCCCGGCGACAAGGATCGCGAGAAGGGCGATCAGGACAGCGGCCGTTCTCCACGGGAAGGGCGGGACGGTCCGTCGGAAGGCGACGACGGTCATCGGGAACCACCTTTCGATGGTCATCCAGCGCCGCTGCGGCAGGGCCGCCGTCGCCTGGATGATCTCGGTCGTGTAGTCGGGCCGGCGTGGGATGGCCGTCTCGTCGAACCAGACGGTCAGCTCACGCTCGAGGGCGTCGAACCGCGTCATGCCACCACCTCGCTTCGGAACGACGCGGTCGCCCGTTCGTCGGCTGCGAGTGCGGCCTTGAGGTCGGAGAGCGCTCGGTAGAGCCGGGACTGGGCCGTGCCTTGCGGGATCTCGAGCGTCTCCGCAAGTGCAGACGCCGGCAGCCCGAGGTAGTAATGAAGGACGAGGATCGCGCGCTGCTCGGGGCGAAGACGCTTGAACCCCCGCTCGAGGGTGTCGCGGTCGGCAACGCGGCCGCTCTCGTCGGAGACTGCCGGCGACGAGATCGGGCCGATGTCGATCTCGATCGGGCGGCGCCGTCGGCGGCGCACGACGTCGAGCGACGCGTTGACGGTCAGACGGTGAAGCCAGTGATCGATGCGCTCGGGGTCGCGGAGCGAAGGCAGGTCGCGCCAGGCGCGGATGTACGCATCCTGGACCGCGTCGCGGGCGAGCTCGGGATCGCGGAGGATCAGCCGCGCGACGGCTTCGAGCCGCGCGATCGACCCCTCGACGAGCTGGGCGAAGGCGTCATGATCGCCCCGCCGCGCCCGCTCCGCGAGTTCCCTCTGGTCCACGCTCACCCTCGGTGACGCGGCGTATGTACGCCGCCTTCAACAGTAAGGGCGCCGCGTGGCGGCGGATTACTTCAAGTTCGCCGATCGCAACGGGCGGCCCGGAAGACGCGAGCTGCCCGAGGAGGCTGTTCCTACTTGAAGACGTGATCCTGCTGCCAGAGCGTCGGGCTACCGGGCACGTCCTCGTTGCCGAGCCAGGCCCAGTCCTCGAGGCTGCGCATGTCGCGGGTCCGACCGAGCAGGCCCATGTAGACGTGCACGCCCGGAAGGGTCGCGCGGTAATTGGCGTAGCCCTGGTCGTTGACGTAGCACGCATGGCGATCAGGGGAGTTCTCCCCCGGGGTGTAGGCGCCTTCACCCTCACCCGGGACGCACGCGCCGCTGTCGACGATCAGGTTCTCGACCGAGACACGCGCCATGTAGGCATCAAGCAGGTCATCGTCGTTCTTGAACAGGTAGAAGCCCATCCGCGCAGCGGGCGAGGCGACGAGGTCGCAGTCGATGCCGGCGATCGCGAGACCCGGTAGCGCGTCGCCGCGGACCGGGGAGCAGTCGCTCTCGCCGCGCATGATCCCATCGACCAGGTATTTCTCGCCGCGCGAGAACGCGACGGGCGTCGGCTTGGGGGTGGGCTTGGGCGTCGGCTTCGCGGTCGGTGCCGGCGTCGCGACCGGGGTGGCGCTCGGCTCCGCGGACGGGGACGGCTGAAGCGTCGGCGAGGGAACCGGCGTCTGCGAGACGGCCGCCTGGCTCGGCGCCGCGGACGGGCTCGGGACCGGTGTGGATGCGCCACATGCCGCCACGATCAGTGCGGCCACCATCGCGGCCGCGAGGACGATCTTGTTCATCGGTTCGACTCCGAACGCGGCGGCTCTGGGCGCCGACTGCGCCCATTCGACTCCGAAAGGCCGCGGATGGGCAGTGACATTTGTCGTGATTCGCTGTCCGCGAACGTGGATGCGGGCACTCGTGACTAGCCCTGCCCTACCCTTACCGACCATGCCCGCCGAATTCATCTACCAGACCTACCGCCTCGCCCGGCACTACCCGCCTGACCGCACGGTTCTCGAAGACATCTCGCTCAGCTTCTATCCGGGCGCAAAGATCGGCGTCATCGGGCCGAACGGGGCGGGCAAGTCGAGCCTGCTCAAGATCATGGCCGGGCTCGACGACGGGTTCACGGGCGAAGCGCGCCTGACGGCGGGTTTCAGCGTCGGCTATCTGTCGCAGGAGCCGCAGCTCGACCCATCGAAGGATGTCAAGGGCAACGTCATGGACGGCGTGCGGGAGGTGCAGGACCTCCTCGATCGATACAACGCCGTCATGGCCAAATGGTCGGAGCCGGACGCCGACTACGACGCCATCGGGGCAGAGCAATCCGCGCTCGAGGACAAGATCAACGCCGCGGACGCGTGGAACGTCGAGCGCAACGTCGAGATCGCGATGGACGCGCTGCGCTGCCCGCCCGACGAGCAGGACGTCACGACGCTCAGCGGCGGCGAACGTCGGCGTGTGGCGCTCGCCCGCCTCCTCCTCCAGCACCCCGACCTCTTGCTCCTCGACGAGCCGACGAACCACCTCGACGCCGAATCTGTCGACTGGCTCGAGCGGTTCCTCGACGAATACGCCGGCACCGTCGTCGCGGTCACCCACGACCGCTACTTCCTCGACAACGTCGCGAAATGGATCCTCGAGCTCGACCACGGACGCGGTATCCCGTTCTCGGGCAATTACTCGAGCTGGCTCGAGCAGAAGATCGACAGGCTGTCGCGTGAGCAGAAGTCGGCCGATGCGCGGCAGCGAACCCTCGCTCGCGAGCTCGAGTGGGTTCGGTCCTCGCCGAAGGCGCGCCAGTCGAAGGGCAAGGCGAGGTTGTCGGCGTACGAACAGCTACTGGCCGAGTCGAACGACGCGAAGCGCACCGAACGGGAGCTCGAGATCGCCATCCCGCCTGGGCCACGGCTCGGCGATCAGGTCATCGAAGTCGATGGTCTGCGCAAGGCCTTCGGCGACCGGCTGCTCATCGAGGACCTGAGCTTCCGGCTTCCCCGGTCGGGGATCGTCGGCATCATCGGCCCCAATGGCGCCGGCAAGACGACGCTGTTCCGGATGCTCGTCGGGCAGGAGCCCGCGGATGCCGGCACGATCACGATCGGCGACACCGTCGTGATGAGCTATGTCGACCAGAGCCGCGATGATCTGGAAGCCGACAAGACCGTGTTCCAGGAGATCACCCAGGGCGCCGAGATCATCAAGACCGGTGCTCGTGAGGTGCCAGCGCGGGCCTACGTCGCATCATTCAACTTCCGCGGCACCGACCAGCAGAAGGTCGTCGGTCAGCTGTCGGGCGGCGAGCGGAACCGGGTCCACCTCGCCAAGCTCCTGCAGGCCGGTGGGAACGTGCTGCTGCTCGACGAGCCGACGAATGATCTGGACGTCGACACGCTCCGAGCTCTGGAGGCGGGGTTGGAGTCGTTCCCGGGCTGCGTCGTCGTGATCAGCCACGATCGCTGGTTCCTCGATCGCATCGCGACCCACATCCTTGCGTTCGAAGGCGAGTCACGGGTGCGCTTCTTCGAGGGCAACCTCAGCGACTACGAGGCGTTCCGGCGCAAGGAGCTGGGTTCGGCCGCGGAACAGCCGCACCGGATCAAGTACAAGCGGCTCGTCGCGTAGCGGCTGGCCGTGGGCCACCCACCGCGTGGGCTGGTTCCGGCGCTTTGGAACATGACGTGTTCCAACTGGCGACGGAATGAGGGAAAGCGCCAGCTTCAGCCGCTGTTTGGAACATCGGGAAGTTACACGCGGCGAAAGAACGAAGGTTCAGCCGTCAGTCGGAACATGTGATGTTCCAAGGTCGGCCGTAACGGGACGAACGACTTGGCCCGACGAATGCGGAAGGAATCACGCACACTCGCGGCAGCGGCACCGTCGGCCGCGCCGAAGGAGGGATAGACCGTATGTGCTGCATCGTCGCCGCGCTGTTCGCCTTCGGGCCAAGGGCCGCGATCCTCGTGTGGTGGCTCGTTGACCAGATCCGCTGGAACCAGGCGTTCGACAGCTTCCTGTGGGCGGTCGTCGGGTTCCTGATCGCGCCGTGGACGACGCTGATGTACGTCCTCGTCTTCCCCGGCGGCATCGACGGCTTCGACTGGATCTGGCTTGGGATCGGCGTCGCGTTCGATCTGTTCTCCTGGTCGGGCGGCGCGTACTCGAACCGCAACCGGATCGCCTCGTATCGGTGACCGACCGGGTCGCCGCAGCGCCGTCTGTCGCGATCATCGGCGGAGGCGCCGTCGGACTATCGACGGCCTGGCATCTCGTCCAGACGGGCATCACCGACGTCACTGTCCTCGAGGCCGGCGAGTCTGTCGCGGCGGGCTCGTCGAGTCGATCGGCCGGGTTCATCGAGAGCCAGTACGTGGATCCGCTCGATATCGAGCTGCGCGCCCGGAGCATGCACGCGTTCCGGCGCTTCCAGAGCGACCACGGGCTCGAGATCAAGGAGATCGGCTATCTCCGGTTGGCGCCGGATGAGGCGACGCTGGCCGCGTTCGAGTCAAGCGCGCGGCTGCAGCGGGAACTCGGCATCGAAGACACGTCGGTGCTCACGCCCGACGAGATCCACGCGCTCGTGCCGTGGCTGCAGGGCGACGGCGTCGCCGGCGGGCTGTTCGGGGCGCGCGATGGTCGGATCGACGGGCCCGCGTACTGCGCCTTGCTCGTCGGTCTGATCGAGGCCGCCGGTGGCCGCGTTCGGACCCGCGTGCGCATACTCGCGGCGGAGTCGACCGCCGCTGGCTGGCGGCTCAAGACGAGCGCCGGAGTGGTCGAAGCAGATGTGGTCGTGAACGCGGCGGGCCCCTGGGCGGCCCAGGTCGGCGAGCTCTTCGGCGTCGCTGTCCCCGTCATCCCGCTTCGCAATCAGATCGGTATCTGGCGGCTCGAACGCCCGCTCGACCGCGTGATGCCCATGGTCATGGACTACATCCCGCATAGCGGGGCG
>JBJMMR010000053.1:0-25044 GCA_045804645.1 Chloroflexota bacterium
CCGATCGTCCTGAAGCCGCCGTCCAAGGACCCGCTCGTCATGCTGACGGTGGCCGAGATCATCGAGGAGGCTGGTGCGCCCGCGGGCTCGGTCAGCATCCTGCCGATGAGCCGCGAGCTCGGTGACCGGATGGTCAGCGACGAGCGGTTCAAGCTCCTGACGTTCACCGGCAGCCCGTCCGTCGGTTGGCGGATGAAGGAGCGGGCCGGCAAGAAGAAGGTCGTCCTCGAGCTCGGCGGCAACGCCGGCGTGATCGTCGACAAGAGCGCCGATCTCGACTGGGCCGTGAAGCGCACGCTGGTCGGTGGGTATGGCTATGCCGGCCAGGTGTGCATCAGCGTCCAGCGGATGTTCGTGCACGAGGCGATCTGGGACGCGTTCATGGAGAAGTTCCTGGCGGGCGTCAAGGGCCTCAAGCTCGGCGATCCGCTGGATACGACGACCGACGTCGGGCCGATGGTCGACGAGCACCAGGCCGCGCGCACGCAGCGCTGGGTCGACGAGGCCGTGGCGATGGGCGGCAAGGTCCTCGCCGGCGGAAGGGCGGATCGGAACTTCTTCCCGCCGACCGTCCTGACCGACGTCCCGACGACCGCGCAGGTCTGCAGCAACGAGGCCTTCGCGCCGCTCGTGGTCGCGTTCCCCTTCTCCGATCTGCGCGACGCGATCGCCAGCGTGAACGATTCGATGTTCGGGCTCCAGACCGGCGTCTTCACGAACGACCTGATGGGCGCGTGGCAGGCATTCAACGACCTCGAGGTCGGGGGTGTCATCGTCAACGACATCCCGACCTATCGGATCGACCACATGCCGTACGGCGGGGTGAAGGACTCCGGTCTCGGGCGCGAAGGTCTCCGCTGGGCCATCGAGGACATGACCGAGCTGCGGATCATGGTCCTCGCGCAACCCGCCTGACCTCTGCGCGGGTGGCCTACGACGGCTGCCGCGTTCTCGCGCCTGGGACGCGTGCTTATGAACCGGTTCGGTCGAGGCCGTTCCTGATCGCGTAGCGCGTCAGCGCGTTCATGCCCTTCACTCCGAGCTTTTCGGAGATGTTGGCGAGGTGGCGCCGGACGGTGTGGACGCTGATATCGAGCGCTTCGGCGATCTGCGCCGGTGACCGGCCGGCGGCGAGGAGGCTCAGCACCTCCCGCTCGCGGACGCTCATCGCGCCGGCCTCGAACCATCGGATCGAGTCCTCCACGACGGCCCCGGTGACGCTGCTGTGCAGATACCGGTCACCGCGGGCGACCGCGCGGATCGCCTCGATCAGCTCGCGCGACTGCGCACCCTTCACGAGGTAGCCGGCGGCGCCGGCGGCAAGGGCCTGTCGGACCGTCTCAGGGTCGCTATGCATCGTCAGCACGACCACCCGAAGATCCGGCTGGCGCGCCCGCAGCGTCCGGAGGAGCGGCATGGCGTCACCTTCAGGGAACGTCAGGTCCAGGAGCAGGACGTCGGGGTGTCCGGTGACGACGAGGTCGACGGCGGAGGCGTGATCGGCCGCCTCACCGATGATCTCGAAGCCGGGCTCGCCCTCGAGCACGAGGCGCAAGCCTTCGCGGACGAGGTGGTGGTCGTCGACCAGCGCGAGGCGGATGACGCCCAGGACGCCGTGGCGCGCGGTCCGCGCCCCTTGGCTCCCGGCGGACGTGGCCATCAATGGACGACTCCGGGTGCCGCGTCGAACTGGACGTCACGCATCGGTTCAGGTCGTCCGGTCGACACGATCAGCGCTACGCGAGTGCCGGCACCACGCCGGGACCGCACATCGAGCTCGAGCCCGTGGATCGTCGCTCGCTCGCGCATCCCATCAAGCCCAAGACCGTGCCCACGGCCGGTCAGGTCGAAACCGACGCCGTCATCGGAGACCAGCAGCCGGATCGTGTCATCGACGATATGCGCGGTGATCCAGATATGGCGCGCCCGGGAATGGCGGGCGGCGTTGCTGACCGCCTCCTGGACGATCCGGTAGACGTCGATCTCCAGCTCGGGCTCGAGCAAACCGGCAGGTAGCGTCGCGGGATCGAACTTGAGTTCGACCGGGACGCCGGCCGATCGAGCGAGGTTCGAGAAGGCGGCCCCGAGACCCATCTCGTGGACCCGTGTCGGCCGCAGCTTCGCGGCGACCTCACGGGTCTCGGCGAGCGCGGACGACGCGAGCTCTCGCGCGCGCAGGAGGGCGCCCCGCCGACTGCCTGGCGCTTCAGCCTCGGAGGCGGCGAGCTCGGAGTCCGCGGCGTCGAGGGTCAGGATCACCGCGGTGAGCGTCTGGCCGACGCCGTCGTGCAGCTCGCGCGCAAGGCTCGCCCGCTCCTCCTCGTGCGCGGTAACGAGCCGCTCACTCGCCCGTCGGTACAACGTCGCGTAGTGGCGAGCCGACGTCGAGACCCGGTCGGCGAGGATCGCGACGATCAGCGCGATCGCGACCATCAGCGGCCATTCGGTGAACTCGATCTGCTCCTGCGTCGCTGGCACGCCGACGACGTCCGAGATCGCGATGTACGCGACCATCACAGCGCACGCGACGGCGATGCGCCAGAGGGCCGCAGCGAGCCCGTAGACGAACGCCCCGATGGCGACGACGAGCCACAGGCCCTGCAGCAGGATCTCGGGATCGGCCAGTCGGAGGAACAGGGCGACCGCGAAACCGGCGCAGGCGAGGTCGACCAGACGCCGGAGCAGGACCGGGTCCAAGTTCGCGAGACGCGCCAGGCGATGGTCCCAGTCGGAACCCGCGATGGTCACCCTCAACCCCCCAAGTTGGTTGAAGTCGAGTATAGCCAGGGGGTGTTAGCGGTAACCATCATGCCCCACCCGGAATCGGGGATCCCGAGGGGTTGCTGGTGACCCTACGCACCACGCGACGCCGTCGAGGACGGCGCATGGAGTATCGGCACCGGGAGGGTGGGGGTTGTTGCCATGATGCGTGCCCTGGTCAGCACGAGCGTCCGCTTCCGTCTCATCGTGCTCGGGATCGCCGGTGTCCTCCTGCTGATCGGCGCGACGCAGCTGCAGTCTGCGCGGGTGGATGCACTCCCCGAGTTCGCCCCGACGACGGTCGAAGTGCAGACCGAGGCGCTCGGCCTGTCGGCGGAGGAGGTCGAGGAGCTGGTTACCGTGCCGCTCGAGGCGGACCTGCTCCACGGCGTCGCGTTCCTCGAGAAGATCGAGTCGAAGTCGCTGACGGGCCTCTCTTCGATCGTCATGACCTTCGAGCCCGGCACCGACATGCTGAAGGCGCGCCAGGTCGTCGCCGAGCGGTTGACGCAGTCGCACGCCCTGCCGAACGTCGCCAAGGCGCCCGTGATGCTCCAGCCGCTGTCGTCGCTGAACCGATTCATGATCGTCGGGCTGAGTTCGCCGGAGAAGTCGCTCATCGAGATGTCGGTGCTCGCGCGCTGGACGATCCAGCCCCGGCTGATGGGCGTCCCGGGCGTCGCGAATGTCGCGATCTTCGGTCAGCGTGAACGACAGCTCCAGGTGCTGGTCGATCCCGCCCAGCTCCGTCAGCGCGGCGTCAGCCTCGACCACGTCGTCGAGACGGCAGGGAACGCGCTGTGGTTCTCGCCGCTCACGTTCCTCGAGGCATCGACCCCTGGCACCGGCGGGTTCATCGACACGCCGCAGCAGCGCCTCGGCATCCAGCACATCCTGCCGATCCGCTCGGCGGACGACCTGTCCAAGGTGGCCATCGACCGTGGTGCCGACGCCCCACCGCTGACGCTCGGCGAGGTCGCGACGGTCGTGGAGGACCACCAGCCACTCATCGGCGACGGCATCGTGGGCACGGGTAACGGCCTGATCCTCGTCATCGAGAAGTTCCCCAACGTCAACACGCTGGACGTGACCCGCAACGTCGAGGCGGCGCTTGCCGCGATGCAGCCGGGGCTGCCCGGCATCGCCGTCGACACGACCGTCTTCCGACAGGCCTCGTTCATCGACGCGTCGATCAGCAACGTCTCGCTAGCCCTGCTGATCGGCTTCCTGCTGATCGCACTCATCCTCGGCGCGCTGCTCTTCGACTGGCGGGCCGCGTTGATCAGCCTGCTGACGATCACGCTCGCCGTCATCGCGGCCGCGGTCGCACTCCACCTCTCGGGTGCGTCGCTGAACGCGGTCACCGCGGTGGGGATCATGATCGCGGTGGCGGTGATCGTGGACGACGTCGTCGGCCTCGTCGACGGCGTGCTCCAGCGGTCGCGAACCTCGCGCCCCGGCGACGAGGAACGCTCACATGCCGAGCTCGTCACGGAGGCCGTGGTCGAAAGCCGACGCCCCGCCGTCTACGCGACGTTCATCATCCTCGCCGCGTTGATCCCGCTCCTGTTCATCAGCGGCGCGCTTGGCGCGTTCCTTCCGTCGCTTGTCGGCGCTTACGCGGTTGCGGTCGTCGCCTCACTGGTCGTGTCCGTGACCGTCGGCCCTGCGCTCGCGGTATTGATCCTGACGACCGGTCCTGGTGAGCGACGCGAGTCGCCTGTCGTGCGGCGCATCCGGCGCGGCTACGCGTCGGCGATAGGCTGGTTGGTCGGACGGATCCGGCCGGCCGTCGTGATGCTGGCGACGCTGCTGGTCGGCGCGGCCGTCGTCCTCGGCCTTGCCGTCACGCCCGCCGGCGGCGACGGACCACTCCCGACCTTCCGCCAGCGCGACGTCCTCATCCACTGGGATGGCGCGCCGGGCGTGGGGCACCCGGAGATGAATCGGATCGTTTCGCGCGCCGCAGCCGAACTCCGCACGGTCCATGGCGTGCGGAACGTTGGCGCACACATCGGCCGCGCGATCATGTCGGACGAGCGCGCGAGCGTGAACACCGGCGAGATCTGGGTCAGCGTGGATCCCGCCGCCGACTACGACGCGACGCTCGACGACATCCAGGCGACGGTCGACGGGTACCCGGGCCTCGCCCGGTCGGTCACGACCTATCCGACCGATCGAGTGTCGGAGGTGTTCGGCCAGGGCGAGCCCGATGTCGCCGTCCGCATCTACGGCCAGGACATGGCAACGCTCCAGGCGAAGGCCGGCGAGGTCCGTTCGGCGATGGCCGACGTGCTGGGCGTCCGTGAAGCGACCATCGGCGCGCCGGTGACGGAACCGACCGTCCAGATCCAGGTCGACCTCGATAAGGCGGCCGCGGTGAACCTCAAGGCCGGCGACATCCGCCGGGCCGCGACATCGCTGCTGTCAGGGATCCAGGTCGGCAACCTGTTCGAGGAGCAGAAGGTGTTCGAGGTCGTGGTGTGGGGCACGCCCGAGCACCGCGAGAGCCTGAGCAGCATCCAGGACCTCCTGATCGAGACCCCGTCGGCCGGCCTCGTCCGGCTCGGCGACGTCGCCGACGTCAGCGTCGCACCCGTGCCGAGCGTCGTCGCACGCGAGGGCGTCATGCGCTACCTCGACGTGACCGCCAACATCGGCGGGCGCGACCCCGGCGCGGTCGTCAACGACGTACGCTCCGCCGTCGCCGCGCTGCCGTTCGAGGTCGAGTACCACGCCGAAGTCGCGAGCGCGGCCGTCGAGGGTCAGAACGCCCAGCTGCGGTTGCTCGCGGTATCCGTGGCCGTGGCCATCCTGATCCTGCTCATCCTGCAGGCGGCGTTCGGTGCCTGGCGCCTCGCGCTGTTCGTCCTGCTCGCGATGCCGGCCGCAGCCGCAGGCGGCGTCCTCTTCACGCTCGCGACCGGGCATCTCTTCACGATGGGTGCGCTCGCGGGCTTCCTGCTCGTCATCGCCATCACGATCCGCCACTCGATCGCCCTGATCGACCGGTTCCGACGGCTCGAGGAGTCCGGGTCCGTAGGCGTGGACGTGGCCCTCGCGGGTGTCCATGAACGTCTCGTCCCGACCGTCACGACGGTGCTCGCGACGGCGGTCTTCGCCCTGCCGTTCATCGTCCTCGGCGACGTCGCGGGGCTCGAGATCATGCGGCCGATGGCGATCTTCGTCGTCGGGGGCCTGATCAGCGCCGCTCTGCTGATCCTCTTCGTCGTTCCGAGCATCTACCTGCTTTCCGGGCCGAGCCCCGAGTCCGAGACGGAATCCCTGCTGAGCGAGCCACCGGCCTTCGAGCCGACGGCGGCATAGGAGCGACCGAGATGACACGACATCGCTGGTTGATCACCGGGCTCGCGGTCCTCGCGGTCGCCCTTGGCGCGTGCAACAGCGCGACGAGCGCGGCCCCGAAGGTCGAGGCCATCACGATGGAGGAGGACGAGGCGTCCGGGCTCAAGACCCTCACGTTGTCCGAGAAAGCCGCCCAGCGGCTCGGCGTCGAGACCGCCGAGGTCGGCGCGGCGGCCTCCGGGACGTCGATCCCCTACGCCGCCATCGTCTACGACGCGCAGGGCAAGACCTGGACGTACGTCACCGAGCAGCCGCTGGTCTTCAAGCGCGCGGAGATCACGGTCGACGACATCGCCGGCGACACGGCCCGACTGTCGGCCGGGCCTCCTGCCGGTACCCAAGTCGTGACGACCGGGGCCGCGGAGCTGTACGGCGCCGAGATCGGCGTCGGCGGCGGCCACTGAGCCATCGGGCTCCAGAGCACGTCCCGAGGGGGAAGCGACAGATGATGCGCCGGATCATCGCCACCAGCCTGCGGTTCCGCTTCATCGTGATCGCGCTGGCCGCGTTCATGCTGATCTTCGGGGCGGCCCAGGTGCGCGCGATGCCTGTCGACGTGTTCCCGGAATTCGCCCCGCCCAAGGTCGAGATCCAGACGATCTGCATCGGGCTGTCGGCGGAAGAAGTCGAGCAGCTCGTCACGGTCCCGATCGAGCAGTCGCTGGCCGGCATCGAGGGCCTCGAGACGATCCGCTCGAAGTCCGTCATCCAGCTTTCGCAGGTGGTGCTGCTGTTCAAGCCTGGGACCAACGAGCTCAAGGCGCGCCAGCTCGTCGCCGAGCGGCTTGCGCAGATCACCCCCTCGCTGCCGACCTGGGCCGCGCCGCCGGTCATGCTCCAGCCGCTGTCCGCGACCAGCCGCGTCATGAAGATCGGGCTGAGCTCGGATTCGGTGTCCCAGATCGACATGTCGATGATCTCGTACTGGACGATCCGACCGCGGCTCCTGAGCGTGAAGGGCGTCGCCAACGTCGCGATCTGGGGCGAGCAGCTCGACATGCTCACCGTGCAGGCGGTCCCCGCCAGGATGGTCGAGAAGGGCGTCGCGCTGACCGCGGTGATGGACGCCGTGTCGGAGACGCTTGACGACGGCCTCCTCCAGTTCAACGCCGGTAACTTCACCGGCACCGGCGGGTTCATCGATACGCCGAACCAGCGCCTCGTGATCCGGCACATCCCGCCGGTCGTCAGCGTGGAGGACCTTTCGCACGTCACGGTGCCCGGCCGCGACGGCCAGCTCTTCCCGTTGACCGACGTCGTCGAGCTCGTGAACACCCATCAGCCGCTCATCGGTGAGGCGGTCATCAACGACGGGCCGGGCGTCATGCTGATCGTCGAGAAGTTCCCTTGGGCGAACACGCTCGATGTCACGCGCGGCGTCGAGGACGCGCTCGGGCAGCTCAAGCCCGGGCTCGACGGGATCTCCGTCGATCACACGATCTTCCGGCCGGCGAGCTTCATCGAGCTTGCCCTGCACAACCTGTCGAATGCGCTGATCCTCGGCAGCATCCTGGTCTTCGTGATCCTGATCCTCTTCCTCTTCGAGTGGAGGACGGCGCTGATCAGCCTCGTCGCGATCCCGCTGTCGCTCATGGCGGCGGCGATGGTCCTGTGGGTCCGCGACGTGACGATCAACACGATGGTGCTCGCGGGGTTCGTGATCTCGGTCGGGGTGGTCGTCGACGACGCCATCATCGACGTCGAGAACATCACGAGACGTCTACGTCAGGCGCGCCTCGAAGGGAGTCCGCGATCGACGGCGTCGATCGTCCTCGACTCGTCGCTCGAGGTCCGGAGCGCCATCGTCTACGCGACGCTGATCGATGTCATCGCCGTCTCGCCCGTGTTCTTCATCAGCGGGTTGTCTGGCGCGTTCTTCCAGCCGCTGGTGATCTCGTATGGGCTGGCCGTCCTCGCCTCACTCCTGGTGGCGCTGACCGTGACGCCCGCGCTCGCGTTCATCCTGCTGCGCAACGCCCCCATCGAGCGGCAACGATCGCCGATCACGAAGCGCCTCCAAGACGGCTACTCACGCTTGATCGCCCGTCTGCTGCGGACGACGCGTCCCGCATTCCTCACCGTCGGGATGGTCAGCTTCATCGGCATCGCGCTGTGGCCCCAACTCGGGCAGTCGCTCCTCCCGGATTTCAAGGAGCGCGACTTCCTGATGCACTGGGTGACCGCACCCGGGACGTCGGTGCAGGAGGAGACGCGCATCAGCGTTGCGGCGTGCAAGGAACTGCGTGAGATCCCTGGTGTTCGCAACTGCGGGTCCCACATCGGGCAGGCGTTCGTCGCCGATGAGCCCTATGGCGTCGAGTTCGGCGAGAACTGGATCAGCGTCGACCCGTCCGTCGACTACGACAAGACGCATGCTGCGGTCCTCGAGGTGGTCAACGGGTACCCGGGTCTCCGGCGCGACGTCCAGACGTACCTCAAGGAGCGCATCCGCGAAGTGCTCACGGGCTCGAGCGATGCGATCGTCATCCGGATCTATGGGCCTGACCTCGCGGTGCTCAAGGACCTCGCGGACGATGTCGAGGAGAAGCTCGAGTCCGTCCCGGGCATCATCGATCTGCACAGCGAGCAGCTCGTCGACATCCCGCAGATCCAAGTCAAGGTCGACCTCGCCGCTGCCCAGCGATACGGTGTGACGCCGGGCGACGTGCGTCGGATCGCGTCGACGTACATCGCCGGCGAAGAGGTCGGTGACATCTTCAACACGGGCAAGGCGCATGACGTCGTCGTGTGGAGCGTGCCCGAGAGTCGCGGCAGCATATCGGACGTCGAAAACCTGCTGATCGACACCGCGACCGGCGGAAAGGTCCCGCTGAAGGCCGTCGCAGCCGTCGCTGTCGCTCCCACCGCGGGCCACGTGAACCACGAGCAGACGGCCCGGCGGATCCATGTCGACGCGAACGTTCGTGACCGGGACCTTGGCGCGGTCATCACGGACGTCAAGGCCGCCCTCGCGACCGTCCAGTTCCCGCAGGAGTACCACCCAGAGCTGCTCGGTGAGTTCCAGGAGCGCCAGAAGGCCCAGGACCGTCTGCTGCTGTTCGCGATCGCGGCGTCCGTCGGCGTGCTGCTGCTGCTCCAGGCGTCGTTCGGCAGCATGCGGCTGGCGATCCTGTCGTTCCTCACGCTGCCGTCCGCGCTGGTCGGCGGGATCCTCGCGGCATGGCTCGGGTCGGGCGTGATCTCGCTCGGCGCGCTCGTCGGCTTCTTCACGGTCCTCGGGATCGCGGCGCGGAACGGGATCATGATGATCAACCATTTCCAGCACCTCGAGCGGCACGAGGGCGAGGAGTTCGGGCCGGCCCTCGTCATCCGTGGCGCGAGGGAGCGGCTCGCTCCGATCCTGATGACCGCACTCGCGACGGGCCTCGCGCTGGTCCCGCTCGCGATCGCCGGCGATCTGCCAGGCCACGAGATCGAGCACCCCATGGCGATCGTGATCCTGGGCGGGTTGGTCACCTCCACCCTGCTCAACCTGTTCGTGGTCCCGGCGCTGTATCTGCGGTTCGCCAAGCCAAAGGGGGCCGTCCGGCCCGCCGAGGCGTCGGTCTAACGGCCTACGCCCGGTCGAAAAGCTCGGCGAGTCCGTCAGCTACAGCGCCGGGAGGCGTGCGTCCGTCCCGAGAGGGGTCGGCCGTCACGCGCCGAAGAACTCGCGCATCGGCGTCGCCGAGCAGGACTCGGCGAGGCAATCGAGGCCCCAGGCATCCTGGATCGTCCGAAGGACGCTGTAATGGTCGTGCGGCTGATCGGACCGAAAGCCGGCGGGGACGTCGCGCGACGCGACGATCGTCGCGACGTGGCCGCCGCTTCCGTCGTTCCCCGCGTCCTCGTCGAAGGTGATGATCAGGAGGCCTCCGGCAGCGAATGCGGGGCTCTCGAGGATGGTCGGTGCGAACCCGGACAGCCACTTGTCGGCCTGGCTCGCGTCGCAGTCGTGGGCCGCGTGGCATTGATTCGGGACGATCAGCGAGTAGTCGACATCACCCGGCTTGAACGCCGTGAAGTCGACGAGGTTCGCGCACCGCTTCGGATCGTTCCGGATGGCGTCGAAGCTGATGGCCGGAGCGTGCTTCCGTCGGTAGGTGCCCTCGCCGTCGCGGCCACCGGACGCACTCGCACCAGTGAAGCAGCCCGCCGGCCGGTTCTCCGCGTACTCCTTCCAGGTCCGTCCGCTCGCCTCGATCTGATCGGCGATCGTCGGCGCATCGATGTCGTGCGCATCGTTGTCGTGGACGCCCTGCGTCGAACCGCTGAAGAGCGCGAAGTAGTTCGGCTGCGATGGGCGAGCCACACCGCTCGAGCGCTCGGCGAGACCGTACCGCTCGATCAGGCCGTTGAAGTACGGCATATCCCGCGCGTCGACGACGCGCCCGTAGTCCTGGTTCTCGAGGACGATGATCCAGACATAGGGGAGATCCGGGAGATCGCTCGATGCCGACGTCGAGCCGGAAACCGAGGCGCTCGGTGACGATGTAGCCGATACCGTCGGCGAGGAGGTCGGCGGGGCCGAGCCGCTGGACGAGGCAGCCGTCGACGGCAACGGCGAACCCGAGCCCGTCCCGCAGCCGAGGACGACCACGGCCGCCAGCCACGCGACGAACGCGAGCGGTGCCCTCCGCGGCCCGCGAACCATCATGTCCCCCTTTCGCCCGCTTACCCCTTGCGGCCGCCCCCGAACAATGTCCCGAACACGCCCCGGATGATGTCCTGCCCCAGCCGGGAGCTGACGACCTTGCCGCCGGTCCGGATCGCCGTATCGATCGTCTTCTGCCGCGCCTTCGCGTCGGCTTCTGCCTGCTTCGCGGCAGCCCGTCGTTGACGCTCTTCCTCGCGAGCCGCGCGTTTGTCGGCGGCCTCGATGTCGCGCTGCTGACGAGCCAGCTCGCGCTGTTGCTGCGCCGGCGTCATCTGGTTGAGGCCACCCGCCGTCGTCGGCTCGAGGCCCTGTCGGGTCGCGGCCTCGATCGCGGCCTGACGCGCGGCGGCGAGGCGAGCGGTGATCCGCTCATACGCGCTGTCACGGTCGACCGTCGTCCCGTACCTCGCGTTCAGCGGACTCGCCGCGACCATCCCCTGGAAGGCCGTCTGGTCGATCGGGGCCATGAGCGAGTCGGGTGGCAGAAGACGCGTCGCCGCCAGCGGTGTCGGGATGCCGCGCGGCGACAGCACCGTCACGAGTGCTTCACCGGTGCCAAGCGACGTCAACGTCTTCTCGACGTCGTAGAACTCCGTCGTGGGGAACGTTCGTGCCGCCTTGCGCAGCGCGTCGGCGTCCTCGGGCGTGAATGCCCGGAGCGCATGCTGGACACGGTTGCCGAGCTGAGCGAGCACCGACGATGGGACGTCGCCTGGGACCTGCGTGACGAAGTAGACACCGACGCCCTTCGACCGGATCAGCCGGGCGGTGCGCTCGATCTGCTCCATCAGCGCATCGGACGCGTCGTGGAACAGCAGGTGCGCCTCGTCGAAGAAGAAGCACAGCTTCGGCTTGGGGAGGTCGCCCACCTCGGGCAGGCCCTCGTAGAGCTGTGCCAGCATCCAGAGCATGAACGTCGAGAACAGGCGGGGCTGATCCATGACGTCAGCCAGCTCGAGGACGGACAGGATGCCCTGGCCGTTCGTGTCGACCCGCAGCAGGTCGTGGACGTCGAACTCCGGCTCGCCGAAGAAGATGTCCGCCCCTTCCTGCTCGAGGACGACGATGCTGCGCAACAGCACGCCGACCGACGCCGGCGACATACCGCCGTAGTCGGCGAGGATCGGCTTGCCCTCGTCCGACGAGAGGTACTTCAGCGTCGCTGCGAGGTCCTTGAGGTCGAGCAGCGGCAGGTCGTTGTCGTCGCAGTATTTGAAGACCAGCGCGAGGATGCTCGTCTGCGTCGCGTTGAGGTCGAGCACCTTGCCCAGCAGCAGCGGGCCGAAGGAGTGGACGGTCGCGCGCACTTGCGCGCCGAGCTTGCCCGTCAGGGACAGGAACTCGACCGGGTGACCGGCCGCCTGGAACGTCCAACCGAGCGATGCGACTCGCTCCTGGACCTTCACGTTCGCCGCGTCACCGGCGGCTGCCAGGCCCGTGAGGTCACCCTTGATGTCGGCGACGAAGACCGGGACGCCCGCTTTCGACAGCTGGCCCGCGAGCAATTGGAGCGTCTTCGTCTTGCCGGTACCCGTCGCACCCGCGACCAGCCCGTGCCGGTTCAGCGTCGACATCGGGACCGCGACCCGGACGTCGTTGAAGAGCTCGTCCGCGAGCATCGCGCTGCCGATGATGAGCGTCGGCTCATCGAAGCCGTAGCCGGCCGAGATCGCATCGCGGAAGGCCTGGTCCATCGGTCCTCCAGGGTGGTCAGCGGGGTCGTTTCAAGCAGAACGGCAAGCCTATCATCGGCCCTCCGCTCGGCCTGGCCGGCTTCGCCCGCGCCGCCGCAGGTACCTCGGCCGCGCGCCGGCGGTGCCTCGCCCGCGCCGCTGCCGGTGCCGCTCCGCTGAGCGAGATCTAGGCGTTCAGGCGTCCGGGCTCGGATAGCTGCCGAGGACGCGCGTCATCGTCGTGACGGCGCGTACCTCCTCCAGGGCAGCGGCCATCGCCGGATCCGCGACGTCACCGTCCAGGTCGATCCAGAAGACGTATTCCCATGCGCGCTCGCGGCTCGGGCGCGACTCGAGCTTGCGCATGTTCAGGTCGTGGTCCGCGATCACGCGCAGGACCGCGAGCAGCGTCCCCGGCTCATTCCGGACCGCGACGACGAGCGTCGTCCGGCGATGGGCCGGCGGGTCGAGAAGATCGGCGGGCGGCGCATCCGGCGGGGCGAGGACGAGGAACCGGGTCCGGTTACCCGGTAGATCGCCGATCTCATCCGCGAGCGGCTCCAGACCGAACAGACGTGCCGCCCGCGGCGACAGGACGGCAGCGGCGCCGCGCTCCCGGGACTCGGCGATCGTCTTGCCGGCGCCCGCCGTGTTGTACGTCGAGAGGAGCTGCCAGGGTCGGGAGCGCAGGAACGTCTCCGCCTGACCCAGCGCCTGGATGTGGGAATAGACCCGCTCGATGTCGTCGAGCCGTTGGCCGGGCAGCGCGGCGAGACAGAGGCGCACGGGGACCATCACCTCGCCGTGGATCGCGAGGCTGAATTCGACGAGGAGGTCGTAGTTCTCGCGGACGGTCCCGTTGATGACGTTCTCGATCGGGACGACGCCTGCGGCTGCCTCGCCGGCGGTCACCGCCTCGAAGACGCCACGAAAGCTCCCGAGGGCGATCCGCGGCACGTCCCCGAACGCGGCGAGGACAGCATCCTCGGCGAATGCGCCGGGCTCGCCGGCATACGCGATCGGTGCGTCGGGGGCGGGCATGGCGGCGAGTGTAGTCGCGGTAGCGCGGCCCGAGACCGCCACGCCCGGCGGGTCAGGCGGCGGGCTGTTCCTGGCTGGCGCCTGACAGCAGCGCGAAGAGGTCGATCGGCTTGCGGTCGAGCGTCGCCTCGGCACGACCGAAGAGGTAGCCCTGGCCGGCGTCGTAGCGCAGCTCGAGCACGGATTCCAGATGGTCCGGCGTCTCGATACCTTCAGCCACGATGCGATGGCCGCGGTTGCGAGCAAGCGTGCCGAGGGCTTGGAGGACGGCCTCGGTCGCGCCGTGGGTCGCGCTCGCGCGGACGAGCGACAGGTCGATCTTGAGGATGTCGTACTCGACTTCGCTGAGCAGCCGGAGACCCGCGTTGCCAGCGCCGACGTCGTCGATCGCCACGCGCACGTCGTTGCGGCGCAGCGTCGCGATCGCCTGCTGCAGACGACGCAGGTCGTCGACGCTTTCGCGTTCGGTGATCTCGACGACGAGCTGGGACGGTGCCACCCCGTGGCGGCGAGCGAGCGCAAGGATCTCCTGGACGCTGAACGCGTCGGACTCGAGGGTCCTGGGCGACAGGTTGATCGAGAGGTAGCGCTCCACCCCGAGCTCGGCGGCGCCGGCGAGGACGGCACGGGCGCAGACGATATCGAGCTCGACCGTGCGCCGGGTCGCCTCGGCGGCGACGAAGAGGCTCGTCGGCGACGAGAAGCCTGATTCGGGTGACGGACGGACGAGACCTTCGAAGCCGATGATCGACCCCGTCGTGAGCGAATAGATCGGCTGGTAGACGGCTCGGAGGAGGTCCTCGCTCGCGACCCGGACGACCGCGGACTCGAGCTGTGCCAGGCTCCGCGCATCCTCGGCGATGCCGTGCTTGGCCGGGTCGAACCGCTGCACGTTCGTGCGTCCGTGACGTTTCCCGGCGTAGAGCGCGGCGTCGGCGTGATGGATGATCTGGTGCCGGTCGGTGCTCGGGCCCGGGAACGACGAGATCCCGATGGTCACCGAGAACGCCCCCGATCGGCCGTGGTTCCCACTCAAGGCCGATGCCAGTAGATGGTTGGCGATCACCTCGGCGCTCTCGGCATCACACGCGGGAAGGAGCAGCGCGAACTCGTCTCCCCCCGTCCGATACGCACCGTCGCCCCGACGCAGGTTGGCCCGCATGATCTGGGCGACCGAGCGCAGCAGGTCGTCGCCCGCGGCGTGACCCTTCACGTCGTTGATCGTCTTGAGGTCGTCGACATCGATCATCACGAGCGCCAGGGGCTGGTCATCGTCGCGAGCCTGTGCGATTCGTGCGTCGAGCTCCTCCTGGAACGCGCGGTGGTTTCCCAGACCCGTCAGACCGTCGAGAAGTGAGTCGAGACGGGCGCGGTCGTAGGCCTCGCGAAGCTCGACGAAGTCGCGGTTGACCGTCGCTATGCCACGAGCGACGCGACGTCGGAGCACGAGCAGCACAGCTGCGAAGAGCACGGTCCCGGCGACAGCGATCGCGAGGGCCAGTGGCACCGGCGTCGCCGGCAGCGCCCCAGAGGGGAGGATCAGGTTCAACGTCTGGAGCGCGAGCGAGGCTGCGACGACCACGAATGCGAGCGCATACCCCGTGTCCGACGCGCGCACGATCGACCGGAGCGCGCTCCGGTCGAGGCGTTCTTCGTTACGCTCGTACGTGGTCAAACAGGACCTCCGGTGACCGTCCTCTCGGCGGCAGACCCACCTATACCGGACACGCCTGCTCAGAACCCCCACACGATGGTCCTGGGACCCTCAGGCGGCCCCGTGTCGCGGAGGCGGCGCGACTCCGAGTGATGGCGCGGGCCCGGTCCCCGCGCCCGGTCACTGGTTGAACCAGTCCACCGTATCGATCGTCCCCTGCTCCTCGTCCAGCTCGGCGCGCCGCTCACGGGCCGTGCCCGCCGAGACGGTCTCCTTGCGGCGCGCTCGGGTGCCCGTCGCGGCGGCCGCCTCCGGAGCGCCCTCCCAATGCTCCTCGGCGAGGAGTCGGTTGAGCGCGACGAGATAGGCCTCGATCGAGGCCGCGATGATGTTCGGCCCGCGGGCCTCTCCCTCGTACTCGCCCTCACCTCGCTCACCAGAGGCGAGCGGCGGGGCGATGCGGACGTTGACGACGCCGATCGTGTCGGTTCCCTCACCAAGGGCGTGGATGTCGTAGGCGAGCAACCTCGGGTGGCCGTCGAGCACCTCGGAGATCGCGTCGTCGACCGCGCGGTACAGCGCGTCGATCGCGCCGACACCCTCGGCCGATGCCTGCCAGTGGTGCTCGCCTGAATCGATGATCACCGCGCCCCGACTGCGGGCGTTCGAACCCGAGGACACGGTCCAGCGTGCGAGACGGAGCGGGGCAGCAGCTTGGTCGTGGCCGGACATCGGGACTACCTCCGTGGGGTCGCTGGGTCGGTCTCTGACGTGGCGCTCGGCGCCATCGATGCGGCTGCGGGCTCGGCGACCAAGGTCGTGAAGTGGCGTTCGTCGCGACGCCGCAATTCGGCACCCGACTTCCAGATGGCGTACTCGAGCGAGTCGGCCAGCGCCGCCGCGGACGCGGCGATGATGTTGGTGTCGCTGCCCATCGTCGACCACGTTCGCGCGCCGTCCTGCGAGTCGATGATGACTCGGGTGCGGGCCGCGGTCGCTGCGTCGCCATCGAGGATGCGGACCTTGTAGTCGACCAGGTGGACGTCGTCGATGGCTGGGTAGAACGCGCGCAGCGCCTTGCGCAGTGCGGCATCGAGCGCGTTGACAGGACCGTTGCCATCCGCGGCCGTGTGGAGCGTCTCCCCGTCGACCTCGACCTTGACGGTCGCCTCGGCGAGGAGCTCGCGGCCCTCGCGCTGCTCGACGAGGCAGGTGTAGTCGACGATGTGGAACGGAGCGGCGTAGTCGGCCGCGTGACGGCGGATCAGGAGCTCGAACGATGCCTCGGCGCCCTCGAAGGCGAGGCCCTCCGCCTCGAGCTGCTTGATCAGCTGTGACAGCTCGCGGGGATCGACGACGCCCTCGAGCTCATGGCCGAGCTGCCGGGCACGGATCGAGGTATTGGCACGACCGCCGAGCTCCGAGACGACCAGCCGGCCGCTGTTCCCGACGGCGGATGGCTCGATGTGCTGGTAGGAGCGCTCCACCTTGGCGACCGCCGCACCATGCACCCCGCCCTTGTGCGCGAACGCGGACCGGCCGACGTACGGCTGGTAGTCGTTCGGCGTCACGTTGGCGATCTCCGCGACGCTGCGCGACAGGTCGGTCAGACCCTCGAGTCGACCGCCGCCGCCAGGCAGCAGCTCGTGCTCGGTCTTGAGCGCGAGGTTCGCAAGGATCGAGACCATGTTCGCGTTGCCGGCCCGCTCGCCGTAGCCGTTGATCGTGCCCTGGACGTGGCGGATGCCGGCCGCGACGGCGGCCATCGAGTTGGCGACGGCCATGTCGGCGTCGTTGTGCGTGTGGATGCCCCACGTCACGTCGGGCGCATCCGCGTCCCCCTCGAGCGAGCCACGGACGTCGCCGACGATCCGCAGCACGTCGTCGGTCATCGTCCCGCCGTTGGTATCGCACAGCACGAGCGTCCGCGCGCCCGCCTGGCGGGCGGCACGCAAGGTGGCGAGGGCGTAATCGCGATCTGCCCGGTAGCCATCGAAGAAATGCTCGGCGTCGTATACGGCCTCGCGGCCGCGGTCGACGACGAAACCGATCGAGTCCGCGATCATCTCGAGGTTCTCGTCCGGCGTCGCGCCGAGGACCTCGGTCACGTGCAGCAGCCACGACTTGCCGAAGATCGTGACGACGGGCGTCTCAGCCGCGACGAGCTCGCGCAGGTTCGGATCGTCGGTCGGACGATTCGAGCGATGGCGGGTCGAGCCGAACGCCGCGAGCTTCGCGTTCTGCCAGCGCATCGTGCGAGCCGCAGCGAAGAACTCGATGTCCTTGGGGTTGGATCCCGGCCAGCCACCCTCGATGTACGGCATCCCGTACTCGTCGAGCATCCGCGCGATGCGCAGTTTGTCGGCGAGCGACAAGGTGATGTTCTCGCCCTGCGTCCCATCGCGGAGCGTCGTGTCGTAGAGCACGACGGGTCGGTCTGTCGCGGTCATACGGCCACCGCCGCTTCGAGCGATTCGATGACCGCGCTCGCGAACCCCGTCGTGCCGACGACCACGAGGCCGTCGTCCGGGTCGGCAGGATCCGCCAGGTCGCCGGTCCGCCACCCGTTGTCGAGCGCATCAGCCACGGCCGTCTCGATGGCGGTCGCCGCCTCGTCGAGACCAAGTGACAGGCGCAGCATCATCGCGGCCGACAGGATCGTCCCGATGGGGTTCGCCTTGTCCTCACCTGCGATGTCGGGTGCCGAGCCATGGATCGGCTCGTAGAGACCGAATGTGCCGTGCGTGGTCAGCCGGTCGCCAAGCGACGCTGACGGGAGCATCCCGAGGCTGCCGGCGAGCACCGCGGCCTCGTCCGAGAGGATGTCGCCGAACAGATTCTCGGTGACGATGACATCGAAATCGGCCGGGTTTCGGATGAGCAACATCGCACACGAGTCCACGAGCTGGTGGGTGATCTCGACCGTCGGGAAGCGGCGGCGTTCCTCGTCGACCACCTTGCGCCAGAGGCGCGACGTGGCGAGGACATTCGCCTTGTCGACGCTGGTCAGCTTCGCGCGACGCCGGGCTGCCATGGCTCCGGCGAGAAGCACAACCCGCCGGATCTCGCTCTCGTCGTAGACCATCGTGTCGACGGCCGCGCGCCCCTTTTCACTGGGTCGCTCCTCCGACGGCTGGCCGAAGTAGATGCCGCCCGTCAGCTCACGGACGATGAGGAGGTCGACGCCTTCGAGCAGTTCGGGGCGGAGCGGCGACGACGGCACGAGCGCCGGATGCACCGTGACCGGGCGGAGATTCGCGAACAGGCCAAGACCGCCACGGAGCGCGAACAAGGCCTGCTCCGGCCGAACGGCGGCCGACGGGTCGGACCATTTCGGACCGCCCACGGCACCGAGCAGCACCGCGTCGGCCGCCCGGCAGATCTCGACGTCTGCCGGTCGCATCGCCACGCCGTACGTATCGATGGCGATGCCGCCAGCCAGGATCTCGGTCCACTCGACGTCGAACCCGAAGCGGTCGCCAGCCGCGTCCACGACCCGCCGCGCAGCCGCGACGACCTCGGGGCCGACCCCGTCGCCGGGGATGGCGACGACGTGGAAGCGCGAAAGGTCACCCTCCACTACGGCAGGCCTCGCTCGGTCCGCTGGTTCGCGAAGGCGACCGCCACGCCGTTGATCTCAGCACCGTGCAGCTTGTTGATGGCCACGAGGTACGCGTCGAGCGACGCCTCGATGATGTTCGTGCTTAAGCCGTGTCCTGATACGACCAGCGCGCCGGGCCCCTCATCGGAGGACCGACGACAGCGGACGAGCACCTGGCCCTGCGCATCCTCGCCGGCAGAGACCGCCTTGATCTCGTATTCGGCGAGCGTCGGATGCCAGCCCAGCTTCGGCTGGAGCGCGTCGTCGACCGCCTTGAAGAGCGCGTTGACGGGTCCATTGCCGGTCGCCTCGGCGCTTCGCTCGACGCCGTCGACGGACAGCGTGACGGTCCCCGTCGCGTTGCCGAGATGCGACGAGGTGACGTTCCAGCCGACGAGCGCGACGCTCGCGGGCACCTCGGCAGCGCGCTGCTCGACGAGGGCCAGCAGGTCGGCGTCGGTGACCTCCTTCTTCGAATCGGCAAGCTCGATGGCCTGCCGGTAGATCACGTCGAGCGGCTCGCCTTCGAGGTCGTGGCCGAGTTCGCGGAGCTTGCCCTGCAACCCCTTTCGACCCGACAGTTTGCCGATCGTCAGCTGGCTGCCCGACAGGCCGACGGACTGTGGGGTCATGATCTCGTACGTCAGCGGGTGCTTGATCACGCCGTCCTGGTGGATGCCCGACTCGTGCGCGAACGCGTTGCCGCCGACGATGGCCTTGTTCGGCTGGACCGCGAAGCCGGTCAGATAGCTGACCAGCCGCGACGCCGCCGTGATGTGCTCGGTCTGGATCCCGGACCCGACGGCCTCGAATTGGGCCGGTCGCGTCCGGAGGGCCATGACGACCTCTTCGAGCGAGGCATTGCCGGCCCGCTCGCCCAGTCCGTTGATCGTGACCTCCACCTGGCGCGCTCCCGCCTGGACGGCGGCAAGCGTGTTCGCCGTGGCGAGACCCAGGTCGTTGTGGCAGTGGATGCTTACCGTCGCCTGCTCGCCGACGAGGTCGACGACGCGCCCGGTCAGCTCGCCGAACTCGCTCGGGATCGCGTACCCGACGGTGTCGGGCACGTTCACGGTGGACGCGCCAGCCTCGACGACGGCCTCGTAGACCTTCAGCAGGAACTCGGTATCCGTCCGCGAGGCGTCCTCCGCGGAGAACTCGATCTCAGCATCACGGCCGAGCTGGTCGCGACCGTAGCGGACCCAGCGGACCGCTTCGGCCAGCGCGGTCTCGCGATCGATGCGGAGCTTGTGCTTGAGGTGGATGTCGCTCGTGGCGATGAACACGTGCAGATGCGGCTTGTGCGCGACCTTGATGGCCTCGATGGCCCGCTGCGGGTCGCCGTCACGGCACCGGGCGAGTGCCGCCACAGCGATGTCCTGCGGCGTGTCCTGTGCGATCCGGCGGACAGCCTCGAAGTCCCCGGGCGAGGCCGCCGGGAACCCGGCCTCGATGACGTCGACCTTGAGGCGCGCGAGCTGACGGGCGACCTCGAGCTTCTCGGCGGCGGTAAGGCCGGCGCCGGGTGCCTGCTCACCGTCACGTAGCGTGGTGTCGAAGATACGGACGCTGCCCGGGGGTACGAACGGCGCCGCCGGCCTGGGTACGGCGCTCGTCATGACGCGGCCCCAGTCCCCGCCGGCGTGCGGGTCGCGGCGGCCTGGGCCTGACCAGCTTCGACGGTGACCGGATCGAGGAACGGCATCTTCGAGCGGAGCTCGGCACCGACCTGCTCGATCTGGTGGTCGCGGTCCTGCTGCCGAAGCCGCTTGAACTGCTCGCCGCCGGAGTCGTACTCGTTGATCCACCGCTCCGCGAACGAGCCCGATTGGATGTCGGAAAGGACGTCCTTCATCGCGGCCTTGGCGCCCTCGGTCACCCGGGGGCCCGAGACGTAGTCGCCGAACTCTGCGGTGTCCGACACGGAGAAGCGCATGAAGTTGAGCCCGCCGCGGTACATCAGGTCGACGATGAGCTTGAGCTCGTGCATCGTCTCGAAGTAGGCGAGCTCGGGCTGATAGCCGGCCTCGACGAGCGTCTCGAAGGCCATCTTGACCAGCGACGCCGTCCCGCCGCACAGCACCGACTGCTCGCCGAACAGGTCGGTTTCGGTCTCCTCGGCGAAGGTCGTCTCGAGGACCCCCGCGCGGGTGTTGCCGAGTGCCCGGGCATAGGCCAGGACGCGGGCTCGGGCCGTGCCCGAGGCGTCCCGGTGGACGGCGAACAGGGCCGGCACACCGCCGCCGGACTGGTACACGCTGCGCAGAAGATGGCCCGGCCCCTTTGGGGCGACCATCCCGACGTCGACCATGCCGGGAGGGTCGATCCGGCCGAAGTGGATGTTGAAGCCGTGGGCGAACATCACCAGCTGGCCCTGGCGCAGGTTCGGCCCGATCTCTGTGTCGTAGACCGCCTTCTGGGCCGTGTCGGGCACGAGGATCATGACGACATCGGCAGCCCGAACGGCCTCGGCCACGTCCGTCACGCGGAGGCCGGCCTCCTCGGCGAGGGCGCGGCTCTTCGAACCGGGCGCGAGCCCGACGACGACGTCGACCCCCGACTCGTTCAGGTTGAGGGCGTGGGCGTGGCCCTGGCTGCCGTAGCCGATGATCGCGACCTTCTTGCCCTTCACGAGGTCGAGGTTCGCGTCCTTGTCGTAATAGATCTTGGCCATGCTCTTCTTTCGTGGTTGAGGGTCAGGCGGTGGCGTTCACTTCACGTGCGGTGGCGCGAGCGTCTTGAAGCCGCGCTCGAGCGCGATCGCGCCCGAGCGGCAGAGCTCGGTGATGCCGAACACCGCGAGCCGCTCCTCCAGCGCGTCGAGCTTGGCCGCCGTACCGGTGGCCTCGATCATGAGCGCGTCGGTGGAGACGTCGACGATCTGCGCCTCGTAGGTGTCGGCGATGGCGCGCAGCTCGGCGTGGTTCTTCTCCGGGGTCTTGATCTTGATGAGGATGAGCTCGCGCTCGATCTTGTCGTGCGGCGAGAGCTCCCGCACCTCGATGACCGGAATGAGCTTCTGGAGCTGCTGCACCGCCTGCTCGACGGGCTTGTGCGCCATCCGCACGACCACCGTCATGCGCGAGTACTCGGGCCGCTCGGTGGGACCCACCGCCAGGCTCTCGATGTTGTAGCCGCGCCGTGCGAACAGGCCCGCGATGCGCTGCAGCACCGCGGGCTTGTTCTCGACGAGCACCGAGAGCGTGTGGACGTTACCGCTCGGGAGCTGCTCCGTCTTCTCGACCATGGCTACTCCCCCCCGATCATGTCGTGGAGCGGCGCGCCCGCCGGCACCATCGGATACACCTTCTCCTGCGCCTTCACGCGGATGTCCACGATGCAGGGCCCGCCCTTGTGCGCGAGCGCCTGGTCGATGACCCCGTCGAGCTCGTCGAGCGTCCGCGCGCGCAGGCCCAGGCAGCCGTAAGCGTCCGCGAGCTTCACGAGGTCCGGGCAGTCGGCGAGCGGCGTCTCGGCGAAGCGGTTGTCGTAGAACAGCTCCTGCCACTGCCGCACCATCCCCAGGAACAGGTTGTTGAGGATGAAGATCTTGAACGGCAGCTTGTGGTCCACCGCGGTCGCGAGGTCCTGCAGGGTCATCTGGAACGACCCGTCCCCGTCGATGCCGACGACGAGCGCGTCGGGGCGCGCGAGCTGGATCCCGATGGCGAAGGGCATGCACACGCCCATCGTGCCGAGGCCGCCGGAGGTGATGAACTCGCGCGGCCGCGACACCTTCCAGAACTGCGCCGCCCACATCTGGTGCTCGCCGACGCCGGTCGTGACGATGGCCTTGCCGTCGCACTTCTTCCAGATGCGGTAGATCGCGGTCTGCGGGAGGATCTGCTCCTCGCCCTCCTGCTTGATCCGGAGCGGGTGCTTCTCGCGCCAGTCGTTCACGCGCTTCCACCAGGGCCCGAGGTCGGGGCGCCCGCGCTCCGCGAACGCCTTCGTCACCTCGGCGGTGAGGCGCGGCAGGAGCGTCTTGATGTCGCCGACGAGCGGCACCGTCGCCGTCACGAGCTTCGAGATCTCGGCCGGGTCGACGTCCATGTGGACGATCTTGGCCTCGGGCGCGAACGTGGAGATCTTGCCCGTGACGCGGTCGTCGAAGCGCGCGCCGAGCGCGATGAGGAGATCGCTGTTCTGCACGGTGTAGTTCGCGAAGCGCGACCCGTGCATCCCGAACATCGCGAGGCAGCTCGGGTGCGTCTCGGGGAAGGCGCCCTTCCCGTGGAGCGTCGTCACGACGGGCGCGCCGATGAGCTCCGCGAACTCGAACACCTCGGCGAACGCGTTCGCGATGCGCACGCCGCCGCCGAGGTAGATCACGGGGCGCGTCGAGGAGCGGACGAGCTGCGCGGCTTCGGCGAGCTTCGGCTCCTCCTTGAGCGCGGGCATGTAGCCGGGGATGTGCACCGTCTCCGGCCACTCGAACTCGAGCTCCGCGTTGAGCACGTCCTTCGGGATGTCGACGTGCACCGGGCCTGGGCGGCCGGTGCGGGCGAGGTAGAAGGCCTCCTTCAGGACGCGCGGGATGTCGCCCGGCTCGGTCACGAGGTAGTTGTGCTTCGTCACCGGCATGGTGATGCCGGTGATGTCGGCCTCCTGGAACGCGTCGGTGCCGATGAGCGGGCGCGCGACGTTGGCCGTCACCGCGACGAGCGGCACCGAGTCCATGTACGCGTCGGCGATGGCGGTCACGAGGTTCGTCGAGCCCGGGCCGGAGGTGCCGAGGCAGACGCCGACCCTGCCGGTCGCCTGCGCGTAGCCCTCCGCCGCGTGGCCGCCGACCTGCTCGTGGCGCACGAGGATGTGCTTCAGCTTCTTCGAGGCGTACATCGCGTCGTAGAGCGGCAGGATCGTCCCGCCGGGCATTCCGAAGAGGTAATCGACGCCCTCGAGCTCGAACGCCCGCACCACCGCCTGGGCGCCCGTCATCTTTTCTCTCGGCATAGACCGTCCAGTTTATCCGAAGCAGCAGGATTGTTTGAGGGGATGGAAATGGAGCCTAGCGGGCGCGCCGCCCGCGTACGCTCGCCTTGCCCCGGCCGCGGCCCGCCTGCGCCTTGCGGCCCGCGCCCTTCGCGGACGAGAGCGCCTTCTTCGCGCCCGCCTTGACCTTCGCGACCACGCGCTTCGCCTTCGCGCCCGCCTTCGTGCGGCCGGCGCGCTCCATCACCGCCCGCGGCGCGGGCGCGCGCGTCGACACCGGCGGGCGCGTCACGGCGCCCTCCGCGGCCGACGAGACGAGCGCGGCGTACTTGGCGAAGACGCCCGACGTGTACCTGGGCTCGGGTGCCCGCCAGCCCTTCATCCGCTTCGCGAGCTGCGCCGCGGTGAGCTTCACGTCGATGTGGCGCGCGTCCACGTCGATCGTGATCTCGTCGCCGTCCTTCACCGCCGCGATGGGGCCGCCCACCACCGCCTCGGGGGCGACGTGGCCGATCATGAGGCCCTTGGTGGCGCCGCTGAAGCGGCCGTCGGTGAGGAGCGCCACGCTGTCGCCGAGCCCCTGGCCGACGAGGGCGGCGGTGACGCCCAGCATCTCGCGCATCCCGGGCCCGCCCTTCGGGCCCTCGTAGCGGATGACGAGGACGTCGCCCGAGCGGATGGCGTTGGCCTTCACCGCGGCCATCGCGTCCTCCTCGCGGTCGAACACGCGCGCCGGCCCGGTGTGCAGCGTGCGCTCGTGGCCGGCCATCTTCACGACGGCGCCGTCCGGCGCGAGGTTGCCGCGCAGGATGACGAGCCCGCCCGTGTCCTTGAACGGCGCGCCCGGCTGCGCGATCACCTTCTGCCCGGGCGTCTCGACCGCCGCCGCGGCGTGCTCCGACCAGGGGCGGCCGTCCGCCGCCTTCTGCGTGCCGTCGACGAGCCCCTCGTCCTGGAGACGCCTCCAGACGAGCCGCGTGCCGCCGGCGTGGTCGAGGTGCGGCGCCGCGAACTCGCCGCCGGGCAGCATGCTCGCGTACATCGGGGTGCGCTTCGACACGCGGTCGAAGTCCTCGAGGTCGAGCGGGATGCCGGTCTCGCGCGCCATCGCGGTGAAGTGCAGCACCGCGTTCGTCGAGCCGCCGGTCGTCGCGACCCCGGCGATGGCGTTCTCGAACGAGGCGCGCGTCACGACGTCGAGGGGACGCTGGCCCTTCTGCAACAGGTCGAGCATGAGCTTGCCCGCCTGGCGCGTGGCCTCTTCCTTGCGTGGGTCGAGGGCGGGGATGGTGTTGTAGCCGACCGGCGACAGGCCGAGGAACTCGAGGGCCAGCGCCATGGTGTTCGCGGTGTACTG
>JBJMMR010000054.1:0-43195 GCA_045804645.1 Chloroflexota bacterium
AACGTGAGGTTGAAGGCGATGGTGAACCACCAGAAGTGGATCTTGCCCAGCCGCTCGTCGTACATCCGGCCAGTGATCTTCGGGAACCAGTAGTAGGTGCCGGCGAAGAGCCCGTAGATCGTGGCGCCGATGATGGTGTAGTGGAAGTGCGCCACCACAAAGAACGTGTCGCTGAGCACGATATCGGTCGGCACGTCGGCCAGGTAGACGCCGGTGATGCCGCCGATGAGGAACGCCCACAGGAAGCCGAAGACCCAGAGCATGGGCGTCTTGAAGTGGATGCGGCCCATCCAGATGGTTCCGAGCGCCGTGAGGAAGACGACCCCGGTTGGGACCGAGATGAGCTCGGTGGTGAGCATGATCGGGATATGGAAGAAGGTGGCCATGCCGCTGACGAACATATGGTGCGCCCAGACCATGAAGCTCATGACGCCGATCATCACGAAGGCCAGCACCGCCAGTGGATAGGCGAACAGTGGCTTGCGCGCGAACACCGGCACGATCTCGAGGATGGCCCCGAGGCCCGGCACGGCCATGATGTAGACCGCGGGGTGCGAGTAGAACCAGAAGACGTTCTGGTAGAGGATCGCGTCACCACCGTTGCGCGGGTCGAAGAACGCGCCGCCGTAGTTGCGGTCGATGAACAGCATGATCAGCGCGCTCGTCAGGACCGGCGTTGCGAGCAGGCCGAGGACCGAGGTCACGAGGACGGTCCAGACCATGATCGGCATGCGGAAGAGCGTCATCCCCGGGGCCCGCATCTTGAAGATCGTCACCAGGAAGTTGACCGCACCCAGGATGGAGCTCGTCCCGACGAGGACGACCGCGACGATCCACAGGTCCTGACCGGGGCCGACGGCCCCGAGCGGTCGGTCCTGCGCGAGCGGGCTGTAGCTGGTCCACCCTGCAGCGGGCGCCTGGCCCGTGAAGAAGCTCAGCAGCAGGAGCAGACCGGCCATCGGCAGCAGCCATAGGGACAGCGCGTTGATGCGCGGGAACGCCACGTCCGGTGCGCCGATGTGGAGGGGCACGATGAAGTTCCCGAAGCCAGCGAGGATCGGGATGATGAACAGGAAGATCATGAAGGTGGCATGCATCGTGAACAGCTCGTTGTAGACCTGATCGGTCACGAACTGGAGTCCCGGCTGCGCGAGCTCGGAACGTACGCCGAGGGCCAGCAGGCCACCGATGAAGAAGAACAGGAACGAGTTGATCAGGTACATGACGCCGATCTTCTTGTGATCGGTCGTCGTGACCCACTCGTACAGCGTGCTGCGATAGGTGCGGGCGGCCGGGTGGAGCGCGGTTGTCGCCACGTCGGACTCCTACTGGACCGTGAGAGTGCCGTTCATGTTCGGATGGACGGAGCAAACGAAGGCATACGCGCCTGCCTTGAGCGCCGGGACGTCGTACGTCTTCTGGGCAGGCCCTGGGAACACCTCACCCTTGAAGACCTCGGCTCCCGTCGGCGATCCCTCGTGGATCGCGACGTTATGCGGGATGGACGCATCCTGATTATCGAACTGGATCTGGAACGGCGCATTCGCGGGCGCCGCGAGCTCCGTCTTGTCATACGCGATGTTCTGGGCGACCAGCGCCAGCGGCGCCGCCGCCGGCGGACCTGACTGACCCGGGCTCGGCGCGCCGCCGGACGGCTGCGGTGGAGGCGGAGAGGGCGATGCGTTCGCGGCGGCGATCTTCTGCTGGAGCCAGGTGTCGAAGTCCGCGCCTGTCATCGCGTGCACATCGAAGTGCATCTTGTTGTGGCCCTCGCCGCACAGCTCCGCGCACTGGCCGTGGAATGTCCCTCCGGCATCCTCGTCCTTGAGGGTGAACTCGAAGCTGTTGGTCCGCCCCGGAACCACGTCGCGCTTGAAGAGGAACTGCGGGACGTAAAAGGCGTGGATGACGTCAGGGCTCTGGAGGTACAGGTGAACGGTACGGCCGACGGGCAGGGTCAGACCGCCGTCCGGGCCCTCAGGTTCCGTGATCGAAAGGAGCGGCTTCGCGTCCTTGTTCGTCACCGGGTCGTAGTCGTCCGGTAGGTACTCGAACGACCAGAGGAACTGCGCGGCGGTCGCGCGGACCTTCATCTGCGGCTGCGCCGACGCGACCTCGACCGTGTTGAGCGTCAGCCACGAAGCGACGAAGAGGACCGCGACGATGAGCGTCGGGACGACGGTCCACACCACTTCGGCGATGGCATTCCCGTGCGTCTGTGGCGGGAGCTCGTCGTCACCGGGCTTGCGTCGATATCGAACGACGGTCCAGATGATCAGCCCTTCGACGACGAAGAAGATGACGACCGCGATCCCGAACACGAGGTCGTACAACTGGCGGATGTGTTCGCCGCGATCGGTGACAGCTCGCGGCGGGAAGAAGCTGGAGAGGACGCCCTGGCTGACCCGGATCGGGTCGAAGCCGAGGACGACCATCGCGATGACCCCGAGGATCAGGACGGCGCCGATGATGACTGCGAAGAGCGCGGGGGATGTGCGGCCGGTCCTGGGGGAACTCGCCATGCAGCTCCTCGGGGCGGGTGGGATGCGAACGCGTCCGGACCCGCGCCGGGTCGGACCGCCGACATGATAGCGCGCAGGGCCGGCTTGCCGTGCGCGTCCGGACCCCTCGCCAGACGCGCCTGACGAGCCGCCGTGGGACGATGCGGCTGATGCGGATGCTCCCACGATCCTCCCTCCCGAGCGACCCCTTCCGAGTGCGCCCCGCGATCGTTCTCGGCATCGTCAGCGCGACCGCGGCGGCGGCGTTTTTCGTATCGCCGGTCGCCGCCCACGGGGTAGCACCGACCGAGCCCCCCACGCTGCAGGACCTGCTCCTTGGCTGGACGTTCGAGCCGCTGCCGACGCTCGGCATCCTCGCTGCCCTCGCCTGGTGGACGTGGGCCGTCCGGCGGGTCAACGCGCTCCACCCATCGAACCGCGTGCCAGGCCGCCGGACCGCGGCCTTCGTCGGCGGGATGCTCGCGATCGCCTTCGCACTGCTGTCGGGGATCGACCAGTACGACACGACGCTCTTCTCGATCCACATGGTCCAGCACGTCCTGCTGACGCTGGTGGCCGCCCCCCTCATCGCGCTGTCGGCGCCAGTGACGCTGATCCTGCGCGTGGCGGCGCCGGCGACGCGGAAGCGGTGGATCCTGCCGGTACTGCACTCGCGGGTGCTGCGCTTCCTCGCGTTCCCGGTGGTCGCGTGGGTCCTGTTCGCCGCCGCGATGTGGGTGAGTCATTTCTCGCCGCTGTTCGACGCGGCCCTCGAGAACCCGCTTATCCACGACTTCGAGCACGCCATCTATCTCGTGACCGCGCTGCTGTTCTGGTGGCCGGCGGTCGCGCTCGACCCGGCGCCGTGGCGGATGTCACACCCGGCGCGGGCGCTGTACGTGTTCCTGCAGATGACCCAGAACACGTTCCTGTCCGTCGTCATCCTCAATGCCCAGACCGTCCTGTATCCGCACTACGCGACCGTCCAAAGGTCGTGGGGCCCCACCCCCCTTGAGGATCAGCAGATCGCGGCGGCGTTCATGTGGGTGGTCGGCGACATGCTGTTCCTGGCGGCAAGCTTTGCGATCCTCGTCGGGTGGTCGCGGGCCGAGACCGAGGCCACGGAGCGCACCGACCGACGCGCCGCCGAGGAGATGGCGGCGATCCGGGTCCGCGAGGCCCGTCTCGCCGAGCGACTCGGGCGCGATCCGGCGGCCACCGATCGGGCGCCCGACCCTCAGTCGGGGAGCGGCGTCTCGAGGTAGCGGCGGTAGGCGACCGGATCCACGTTCCCGCCGCTCGCCACGGCGACGGCATCGCCATCGAGACCCGCGCGCACCTCGTCCGGCCGGAAGGCCAGCGCGGCGACGCCGAGCGCGCCCGATGGCTCGAGGACGAGGCGCGCCCGCTCTGCCGCGAGGCGGACTCCGGCCGCGATCTCCGCCTCGCTGACCGTCACGATCGCATCGAGATTAGCTCGGAGGTGGGCGAACGTCCGAGCACCGAGCGCCTGCGTCCGCGTGCCATCCGCGATGGTGCGCGACACCTCGGCCGCCTCCCAGCGGACGATCTCGCCACGCTCGAGCGACGCCTTCGCGTCAGCCGCCAGCTCGGGTTCGACTCCGATGACCCGGACATCGGGACGCAGCGCCTTCACGGCAGTGGCGATCCCACCGGCAAGTCCGCCGCCACCGACGGGTACGACGATGAGGTCGACGCCAGGCAGGTCCTCGAGGATCTCCAGCCCCACGGTGCCCTGACCCGCGATGATCCGGTCGTCATCGAACGGCGGGATGATCGCCAGTCCCCGTTCTGCCGCGATCGCCTCCGCGCGTGCCTGGCGCTCGTCCGAGGCAGGCCCGACCACCACGATCTCAGCGCCGTCGCGCGCGACCCGATCGCGCTTGATCTCCGGAGCGTCGTCCGGCATGACGACGACCGCCGGGATGCCGAGGAGCCGAGCCGACCGCGCGACGCCCTGCGCGTGATTGCCCGACGAATACGTGATGACGCCGCGCGCCCGTTCCGCGTCGTCGAGCGAAGCGATCGCGTTGTATGCCCCGCGGATCTTGAAGGCGCCGATCGATTGCAGGCTCTCGGCCTTGATGTACATCCGGTCGGGCGGCGGGTCGAACGGAACGAGGGGAGTTCGGGTCACGACGCCGCGCAATCGGACCGCCGCGGCACGGATCGCGTCGATGCCGACGAGGCCGTCCGTCTCGATCGCCGTCATCGCCGAGCCCGGTCGAGCGCGCTCTGGCAGCCGATGCAATGCGCGGCCCAGGGCAGTGCCTCCAGTCGTCCGACCGCGATCGGCTCGCCGCAGCGGACACACACCCCGAACGTCCCTTGCTCGAGCCGCTCGATGGCCCCATCGACCAACTCGAGCTGCTGCGTCGCGCGATCGCGCAGCGCGAGGTCCCGTTGCTGTTCGAACACCTGGCTCGCGGCAGCGGCCTGCGAGCCATAGGTCATCTGGCCCGGTGCCCGGATCTCCTCACCCAGCTCTTCCACGAGCCGCGACCGCTCAGCGTCGAGCGTCGCGCGAACGGCCACGGGATCGAGGTCATCCATCCGGGGACTGTACCCGTCGAGGCGCTTCACGCGCGACCCGCCCTATATTCCTCGGAGTACCGACGGAGGAAAGCGCCGATGGCCATCGAGATCGATCCCGTGTGCGGGATGGAGGTCGACACGACGACCTCGCTCCTGTCCTACGAGTACGACGGCAAGACCTACTGGTTCTGCGGGAAAGGCTGCCTGCTCGAGTTCAAGGACGATCCGGAGAAATACCTGGATCCTGACTACCAGGCCTCGATGTGATCACCCGCGCGAGCAGATAGCCGCCCTCAGTCGCGGTCGGTCGTCGCGCCGAAGGTGCCGTCCTGGGTGCGATCCGGCTCGCGGGCGCCGCGGACAGGACGGACGCCGCAGAAAGGGCGGACGCCGCAGAAAGCGCGGGCGCCGGGTCCGTCGCGGGTGCGGGCTCGACGCCGCCTCGGGTCGCTGGTCCAGCGTCACCGGTCGCCCCTGATCGGCCGCGCCAGCCGCTGACGCCGACGCGCGCGCCGTCGACGAGCGAGTAGACGACCGGCACGACGAGCAGCGTCAGGAACGTCGAGCTGAAGAGCCCGCCGATCACCACTGTGCCGAGTTCGGCGGCGATGATCGAGCCCTCGTTGAACCCTGCAGCGAGCGGGATCAGTGCCAGGATCGTGGCGATCGCGGTCATGAGGATCGGCCGGACACGCGTCTTGCCGCCCTCGATCAATGCATCGTGGGTCGACATCCCCTCGCGACGCAGCCGCTCGACAAGGTCGAGCAGGACGATGGCGTTCGTCACGACGATGCCGATGAGCATCAGCATCCCGATGAGGGCGCTGACGCCGATCGGCCGACCGGTGATGTACAGAGCGGGGAACGCGCCGATCATCGCGAGCGGCAGGCTGAACAGGATGATGAACGGCGTCACCAGCGAGTTGAACGCGAGCACCATCATCACGTAGACGAGCAGGACCGCGACCGCCATCGAGGCGAACAGGCCGCTGAACGCCTCGTTCTGCTGCTGCGTCACGCCGGCCAGCGTCACGTCGACCCCTGCAGGGATGTCGCCGGAAGCGACGAGCGAGTCGATCTCCTGGCGGACCTCGAGGCTCACGGCGCCGGTGTCGGGCGATGTGATCTCGGCGGTCACCTGCGCCGCGGGCGAGCCGTCGATCCTCGTGATGCTTCCCTGGATGTCCTTCTGCTCGACGGTCGCGACGGTGTCGAGCGGCGCCTTGACGCTCGTGCCGACCGGCAGCTTGCGCAGTTCCTCGACCGACGTCACGGCGTCGGGATCGAGCCGGATGATGACGTTGACTGGGTCGCTGCTGCCCTCGACCGTGGTCGTCGTCGCGGTCGTCGGCGTGAGGGCGGCTCGCACCTCGCCGCCGATCTGGGCAGCGGTGGAACCGACGCCGATCGCCTTGTTCGGGTCGACCGTCACGGTGATCGCCGGCGTCGCCTTCACCAGGTCGCTCTTGAGATTGCTGAGGTCGTCACGGTCCGACAGGGCGTCGACGACGGTCGCCGTTGCCTTTTCGATGGCGGCGGTGTCGGCGCCGGACACGACGACGTTGAGGTTGTTCGAGGTGAACCCGGCGGCCTCGGAGACGTTGACGTCGAACCCCTCCGTCTTCACCGGCGCGAGCGCTGTTGACAGCTCGTGGGTCTTGACGTCGAGGTCGACGCCGGCCACGTAGCGGACCGTCAGGGTGGCCGAGTTGGCGGGCTGGCCCTGGAGCGCCGCCACGACCGCTCGGAAGCCGAGGTCGCCCTCGCCCGGCACGCTCGTCTGGACGAGGTCGACGTCGGGGAGGTCCATGGCGATGGCCTCGGCCTTGGTCGCCTGGTCAAGGACCGTCTGCGAGCTCGCTCCCGCGGGCGGGATGACGACGGCCTGGAGGATCTTCTCTGAGCCCGCGTTGATGAACTGCGTCGGCAGCTGGCTCACGAGCGAGAGCGAGGCGACGAACAGCACCGCGGCGACGCCGAGGACGGCCCACTTCGTCCACCGGTTCCGAAGCGCGGTCGTGATCGCCGGGACATAGGCGCGGACCCAGAAGGACTTCTTGGGTTCGCCGTGCTCGTCGACCGACAGGCTGACCTTGTCGATCACGAGGTAGGCGAGGACGGGTACGACCGTGAGCGCGCACACCAGCGACGCGAGGAGCGCGAACGTGACGGTGAGCGAGAACGGAAGGAAGAACTGCGTGACAAGCCCGCCGACGAATCCGAGCGGCAGGAACACCGCCACCGTGGTCAGGGTCGAGGCCGTGATCGCCCCGGCGACCTCACGTGGACCGCGGGTGACTGCGGTCAGGCGGTCTTCGCCCATGGCTCGATGCCGGTAGATGTTCTCGAGGACGACGATCGCGTCGTCGACGACCCTGCCTACGGCTACCGCCAGGCCACCCAGGGTCATGATGTTCAGGCTGATGCCCGTGACCTGCATGATCACGAGCGCCGTGAGCACAGACAGCGGGATGCTGATCGCGGCGACGAGCGTTGATCTGAGGCTGAACAGGAACAGGAAGATCGTGATGACCGCGAACAGGGCACCGAGGCCGCCCTCACGAAGGAGGCCGTTCTGGGACTCCTTGATGAACGAGGAAAGGTCCTGGACGACCGCGACCGTCATCGTGTCCGAGTGATGCGCACCGGCGTCGTCGAGATAGGCCTCGACAGCCTCGGCGACCTGGACCGTGTTCGCGTCGGAGCTCTTGGTGACGGTCAGCGTGAGCGCCGGTTTGCCATCGGTCCTGGCGTAGCCCGTCGTGGCGACGCCTTCGGCCTCGACGGTCCCGAGGTCGCCGAGCGTGACCGGGGTCGGCTGCGCGGCCGGGGTCCCGACAGGCGTACCAGGCGACGCCGCCGGCTGACCCGTCTGACCGGACGTTGCCGGAGCCCGCGAGGCGGCGGGCTGGCTCGGCGCGCCGGACGGGACCGGCGTGACGGCCGGCCGGCGAACGCCGACGACGAGGTCACGGATCGCGTCGACGGATCCCAGCGAACCGCTCGTAGAGACGGGCACTTTCTCGCCGTCGGCCGCCAGTTGACCGGCCGGCAGCGTGAGGTGGTTGGCCTGGAGCACCCCGCTGATCTGTGCGACGGTGACGCCCGTCTCAGCGAGCTTGTCGGGATCCAGCGTGATGAGAACCTGCTGCTCGAGCCCGCCGGTGAGGTCGGCGCCCGCCACGCCCTCGATCCCCAGGATGTCGGGCACGATCTCGGTGCGTGCGATCTTCGCGGCAGCCTCGAGGCCGTCAGGATCGGTCGCTGCGATCGACGCGATGACGACGGGCGATGCGTTGATATTGAGTGCCGAAACGTCCGGCTTGACCGAATCGGGTAGCCCGGCGCCGGCGATGTTCTCCTCGATGGCCGCCTGGGTCTCCTTCACGTCAGTACCGAAGGAGAACTGCGCCACGATCAACGCCAGGGAGTTGGCCGAGGTCGACTGCAGCTTCTCGAGCCGGGGTACGCCCTTGATCACCCGCTCGATGGGTTCCGCGACCTGGCTGGCGACGTCGGTCGCAGAGGCGCCCGGCAGCGGTGCGACGATCGTGATGACGGGGAAGTCGATGTCGGGGAGAAGCTCCTGCTGGAGCCTCCCCCACGCCGAGATACCGGCGATGAACAGGGCCGCTGCCAGGAGCAGCGTGACACTCCGCTTCGAGACGGCAAGCTCGGAGAGGCGACTCATCGGGGGTCCTTTCGGGGATCGGCTGCGGACGCGGGGCTCGCACGATCAGCCGCCTGGCTGAGGATCTCGATCGACCGATGGACGATCCGAAGCTCCTCGGGCGTCAGATGCGAGATCAACCCACGGAACTGCGCGTTGCTCAGCTCGCGCATGCGATCGAGGAACTCGACGCCCGCCGGCGTCGCCGACAGGACGACCTGACGCCGGTCGAGCGGGTCGTCGCGACGATTCACGAAGCCGTGATCGACGAGGCGGTCGATAAGCCCGCTGACGGTCGAGATCGAGACGCCGAGCTGCACGACGAGCCGTGACATCCGAAGTTCGCCGGCGCCCGCGATCAAGTGGAGACAGCGCAGCTGCGGCATCGAGATACCCACGTCAGTCGGTGGCTGGTGTTCGGCCGCCATGCGGTCCATGAGGCGCGCGAACGCGGCGACGGTCGCGGCGATATCAGCGGAGGTCGAGGTCAGGGTTTGGTTCGGCATCTTTCGGATCGTTTGGTGCGGCCAAATGGTTCGGCGGTGCCGAAATATAGCAGAACGTCGCCAGCGTGCAGATAAGTCGCAGCTAAGCGGGTATCGGGATACTCCCCGCAGCGGTCTCGACTGGGCACTCCTCGATGGGGTCGGCCGTCAAGTGGCCGGTGCCGGGAACCGGCGGGAGGTCGCCGCCATGTTCCAGCCCCTCGGTCAGTGGATCGTCGCGTCCCTACCGCTGCTCCTGGCTGTCTTCACGGCATTCGCACGCCGCTGGTTCTAGCCGGCCGGCACTTCGGCCCGCCCACTGCCTCGCCGAGCTGGATCGGGATCAGGTCCTGCCGCTGACGGCCTCGGAGCTGACGCGCGTGGCGATATAGACGGGGACGACAGAGAGGAGGATCGCGACCAGGCCCGCGACGTTCACCAGGGGCACCTGGTTGGCCAGCCTGAAGCTCTGGAAGATCCAGATCGGCAGCGTCTTCACGCCGCCCGCGGTGAAGATCGTGACGATGACCTCATCGAACGACAGCGCGAACGCGAGCAACGCGCCGGCGAGGAGCGCGGACCGGAGCGACGGGAACGTCACGTACCGGAACGTCTGGAAGACATGCGCGCCGAGGTCGGCGGATGCCTCCTCGTACGAGCGCGCCGTCCGGCGCAGTCGGGCGATCGCGTTGTTGTAGACGAGGACGATGCAGAACGTGGCATGTCCCACGATCACGGTCAGGATGCCGAGCGGCACGCTGAGCGAGGAGAACGTCGTCGAGAGCGCCATCCCCGTGACGATGCCGGGCAACGCGATCGGCAGCAGGATCACGAACGAGATGCTGTCGCGCCCGAACCACTGGTACCGACTTACCGCCAGGGAGATCAGACAGCCGAGCACCAACGCGATGACGGTCGCCCCGATCGCGCACAGCAGCGACGTGAGGAAGGCCTGCTGAAGCCCGCTATTGTCGAGAGCCTCGGCGAACCATTCGAGCGTGAACCCCGCGGGAGGCCACGCGTTCGTCCCGCTCTTGTTGAATGCATACAAGACGACGATCGTGAGTGGCAGATAGACGAACGCGAGCACGAACGCGGTCGCGAGACGCAACCCGATGCGCGCGCCTCGACCGCTGTTCATAGGGCATCGAATGCGCCGAAGCGGCGCACGATGAAGAGGTAGATCAGCATGATCGCGAGCGGGACCAGCGAGTACGCCGCGGCGAGCGGCAGGTTCTGCGCGACGTTCACGAAGATGACGTTGCCGATGAACTGGGTCGTCGACACGAGTCCGGGCACGATGTAGTCGCCAAGGGTCAGCGAGAACGTGAAGATCGATCCGGCGGCGATCGCCGGGACGGTGAGCGGGAAGATCACCCGCCGGAACGTCATCCAGCCCTTGCCCCCAAGGTCGGCGGAAGCCTCGAGGAGTGAGCTCGGGATGCGCTCGAGTCCCGCGAAGATCGGCAGGATCATGTACGGGAGCCACAGGTAGACGAACACGATCCAGACGGCCAGATCGCCGTAGCCCGGGGTATTGAGTCCGAGCGGCTTCAGGAGCCAGTCGATGACGCCCTCGTCGGCGAGGATCAGGCGCCAGGAATACGCCTTGATGAGGTAGCTCGCCCAGAGCGGCATGACGACCGCGACGACCATGACGCCGCGGACCCGCGGTGAGGCGACCCGGGCCATGTAGTAGGCGATCGGGTACGCGAGCACGATGCAGGTCAGCGTGACGAGCAGGGCCATCGTCACCGTCCGGATCGTGACGGTCCGATAGACCTCGGTCGTGAGCAGCGTGACGAAGTTATCAAGTGTGAACTCGCGCACGACGAGCGATGTGAACGGGTCACGCGACCAGAACGCGTTGAGGAACAGAACGCCGAGCGACCCGAGATAGATGACGACCAGCCACAACAGGGGTAGCGCCAGGAGGACGCCGAGTCGGACCCGAGGATGCGCGTGCATCCAGGCTGAGACGCGGCGCGCCAGGGATGGGCGCGGCGCCGGGATGGCGGTCGTGGCGGAGACGCCTGTCATGTGTTGCGGCCCGGGGACGGCGTACCGTCCCCGGGCCTCAGTTCACGCTCGGAGCTACCGACTCAGCCCTTGATCTCGGTCCATGCCGCGATCCAGGCGTCGAAGCCCTTGCACTTCACGTCCGTCCGTCCGTCGACGCAGTCCTCGGTAGGCGTCTGCCAGTTCCAGACGTCCTTCCAGAAGGCGTCATCGTCAGCGTGGAAGATCGCGCAGTGGTTCTTGTCCGCCGTGAGCGCACACGACTTCGAGTTGCCCGGCGCCTCGCCGAACCACTCGGCGATCTTGGCGTTGGTCTCGGGCGACGTCAGGTAGTCGATGTACGCGTACGCGCAGGCCAGGTTCTTGGTCTTCGAATTGATCATCCAGGTGTCGGACCAGCCCGTCGCACCCTCGGGCGGCTTGACGACATCGACCGCGACCGGCGGGCTTTCACCCTTCAGAAGATTCGTGATGATCTGCCAGGTGGTCCCGACGTTCGAGGTCCCGGAGCGGAAGTCGTCCATCTGCTTGAGGTAGTCGGTCCAGCGCTGCGTTACCGCCGGCTTCTGCTGCTTGACCAGGTCGACCGCCGCCTGGAACTGGGTGTCGTCCAGGGCATAGGGGTTGGTGATCTTGAGATCGGGCTTGGTCGTCATCAGGACGACGGCGGCATCGGCGATGTAGATCGGCGCGTCATAGATGCTGACCTTGTAGCCGTTGGCCGGGTCGAACATCTGCGCCCATGTCGTCGGGGCAGGGTTGACCTGGTCGGTCCGCCACATCAGAAGATTCGAGCCGCGCCCGTGGGGCACGCCGTAGTGGACCCCATCGACCGTGTTGTACGGCTGGTCCTTGATGGCGTCGAAGATGTCGGGGTAGCTCTTGAAGAGGTCGACGTTGACCGGCTGGACGAAGCCACCGCGGACCAACCGCAGGCTGGCGTCGCCCGATGCCGAGATGACATCGAACTGCTCGGGGCTGGTCGAGAAGAGGGTGTACGCCTCATCGGATGTCCCGAAGATCTGCGGATTGACCTTGCATCCGCTCGTGTTCTGGAAGTCCGTCACCCAGTCGACGTCCTTGCTCGTCGAGCCATTCTCGACGTAGCCCGGCCAGGCCAGGACGTTGATGCTCTGGCCCTGGGTGCTGCCCAGATCTGCGGCAGTCGGGAGACTCGGGCCGGCCGACGCGCTCGCGGCGGTGCTCGCACTCGGCGAACTGCCCCCGGCGCTCGGGGCGGCCGCGCTCGGTGCGGTCGTCGCCGTGCCGCCACTGCTGCACGCAGCGAAAGCCAGCGCGGCCGCTCCGGCGAGCGCCACGATCCTCCTACTCAGCATGCTCTTCCTCCTCCACGGATATGTTGCCGTCGGCCACGGGTAGCTCGTGCTGTCGCTTCCAGATCAGGCGGACAGCCTTGCCTTGCTGTTCGACCACGTCGGTCGACGTGGTCGTGAGGTTCTGCTCGGTCACGACGAGACGCGCGCCGGCGTCGAGATCGACGATGTAGCGCGTGTCGGGACCGAGATAGACGACGCTCTGGATCGTTCCGCTCGCAGACGTCTCGTCCGAGCCCGACGTCGCACCGGCTGCGGCGAGCCGGATCTTCTCCGGGCGGATCGTGAACGTTCCGGGCCGGCCGAGGACGGTCGCAGCGACGTTCCCGGTCAGCAGGTTGGACGTGCCGACGAACCCCGCCACGAAGCGCGTCGCCGGTCGCTCGTACACGTCGGCCGGTGACCCGATCTGCTCGATCCGCCCTCGGTTGAAGACGGCCAGTCGGTCGCTCATCGTGAGCGCCTCCTGCTGGTCATGGGTCACGTAGATGAACGTGATGCCGACCTCCTGCTGGATCGCCTTGAGCTCGATCTGCATCTCCTCGCGGAGCTTGAGGTCGAGCGCGCCGAGGGGCTCGTCGAGCAGCAGCACGCGAGGGCGGTTGACGAGCGCTCGGGCCAGCGCGACACGCTGGCGCTGCCCACCCGACAACTGGCTCGGCTTCCGTTTCTCGTAACCCTCCAGGCGGACCATCCGCAGCGCATCGCCGACGCGAGCGGCCCGCTCGGCCTTCGGCACCTTCCGCACCATCAGCCCGTAGGCCACGTTGTCACCCACGGACAGGTGCGGGAACAGCGCGTAGTCCTGGAAGACGGTATTGACGTCGCGGTCGAACGGCGGGATCGCTGTGACGTCCCGCCCGTGGAGCAGGATCCGTCCCTGCGTCGGCTGCTCGAACCCGGCGATCAGCCGGAGCGTCGTCGTCTTGCCCGAGCCTGACGGACCGAGCATCGAGAAGAACTCGCCATCACCGACGTCGAGGTCGAGCCGGTCGACGGCGACCACGGGGTACTGGCCGCCTGTCTCGACGTACCGGGCCACGCGTCGCCCGACGACATCGTCGCCGTACTGCTTGCGGATCCCCTCGAGTCGGACCGCCGGGGTCTTGTCCGGGGCGCGCGCTGCCGCAGCGCCCGCGCTCGGGTGATGGGTGTCGGTCGCGATGGCCAAGCGCCCTCACTGCTGCTGGCCCGGGTGACGGGGTGCGCGAACGATGCGACGGGACCCCCGACGTGTCAAGGTCGGCGCGAGGGGCGGCACACAGCGCTGAACGGAACGGCTGCACGCTCGGTGGTACGCTCTGCCGGCGCGTCGGATGCGCCGTCGACCGACATGACGCCGACCTCGAGGAGGACCTGGATGACCTACGTGATCGCCGAGCCGTGCATCGACGTGCTCGACATCTCGTGCGTGTCGGTCTGTCCGGTCGATTGCATCCACTACGAAGAGGGCGTGGACCGCAAGCTGTACATCGATCCGAACGAGTGCATCGACTGTGGGGCGTGCGAGCCGGAGTGCCCGGTCAATGCGATCTTCCCCGAGGAGTCGCTGCCGCCGGAGTGGGCGAACTACACGGTCATCGACGCGACCTGGTACACCGACAAGGCGGGTGCCCGCGCCGCCGTCGACGAACTCAAGCCCTCGGGCTGATGGCGTCGCGGGGCTCCGCCTCAGACCTCGGGGCGCGAGCGCCAGTTCGCCACTGAGGTCGGCAGTTTCCGCCGGCGATCACCATGCGCATCGCGTCCCTCCTCCCGTCGGCCACGGAGATCGTCTGTGCCATCGGGCTCCAGGACGAGCTCGTCGCCGTCACCCACGAGTGCGACTGGCCGCCGGCCGTCATCGGAAAGCCCGTGGTCACGCGGAGCGTCAACGACCTCGCCGACCTGTCGTCGCGCGACATCCACGACCGTGTAACGGCCTCGATGCACGGTGGCTCATCGCTCTACGAGCTCGATGAGGAGGCCCTCGCGGCGACGGAGCCCGACCTGATCCTGACGCAGGAGCTCTGCCACGTGTGCGCCGTCAGCTATCGCGAGGTGAACGAGGTCGCCCGTCGCATCGATGCCGACATCACCGTCGTCTCGCTCGAGCCGACCTCGCTCGAGGGCATCTTCCACACGATCACGACGGTCGGTGCGATGGCCGAGGTCGAGGACGCAGCGATCGACCTCGTCGAGTCGCTCCGCGAACGGCTGGGCGCCGTCGAGCAGCGGGTGACCCGACGGCGCGATGCCGGACGGGCTCCGGTCCGCGCCGTCGCCGTCGAATGGCTCGACCCACCCTTCGCGGTCGGGCATTGGGTGCCCGAGCAGATCCGGCGCGCGGGTGGCTGGGATGTGCTCGGGTCCGATGGACAGAAGGCCCATCCGACGACCTGGGCGGAAGTCGCCGAGGTCGACCCCGACATGCTGTTCCTGATGCCGTGCGGCTTCCATCTGGCCGAGACGATCGAGGCGTGGGCGAACACCTCCGTACCGCCGCGGATCAAGGAGCTCGGCGCGGCACGGTCAGGGCAAGTCTTCGCGCTCGATGGGTCGGCCTACTTCTCGCGCCCCGGCCCGCGGGTCATCGATGGCGTCGAGATGTTGGCCGAGATCATGGACCCCGAGGGCTTCGTCGACATCGCACCACCGGGCGGCTGGGTACCGGTCGAGGTCGGCTGAGTGCCCTTCAAGGCGACTTTTGCCTGCCTCTGGTGCGGGACGACCCATACGACACGAACCGTGGACGACCTCGAAGGCTGGGCGCAGCTCTGTCCCGACTGTCTCGGCAAGGCCGGCGACAACGGGTTCCTCCGCTTCCGGTTGCATGCAGCGATCAAGGAACGCGGATCGGCCGCGCGAGTCTCCGGCGATGAGGAGGGCGAGGCGGCTGCCGTGGCCCTCGCGGACGCCCCGGGCGATGTTCCCCTCGCCGACCTCGGGCGGGACATGATCGATTACTACGAGGCCCGCGCTCCCGAATACGACGATTGGTACCTCCGCCGTGGGCGGTATCAGCGTGGGGCCATCCACGATGCCGCCTGGGACGCGGAGCTCGACGCCGCCGGCCGCTGGCTCGACGACCTGCCGTGGTCGGGCGAGATCGTCGAGCTCGCAGCGGGGACGGGCTGGTGGTCACCCCTCCTCGCGTCGCGCGGCGAGCTGTCGCTGTACGACACGTCGCCGGCGGCGCTCGATCGTGCGCGGGATCGACTGGTCGCGCATGGCCTGCGGGCGCACCTCCACGTGAGGGACGCCTGGGACGCCCCGGATCGGGAGGTCGACGGAGTCTTCACCGGCTTCTGGCTGAGTCACGTCCCGCGCGAGCGCCTCGCGGCGTTCCTGGGGATCTGCCGCCGGTGGCTGAAGCCCGGCGGTCGCCTCGCGTTCATCGACTCGCTCGCCGATCCGGCCTCGGGCGCGGCGGACCACCCGATGCCTGCCGACGGCCTCGCGGTCCGACGACTCGCGGACGGACGCGAGTTCACGATCGTCAAGGTGTTCCACTCGTCCGGGGAACTCGAAGCCGCCCTTGCGGAAGCGGGATTCGGGAATGTCGGCGTGACCACGACCGGTCGATTCTTCGTGCTCGGGACCGCGCTCGCTTCGTAAGGGGCCGACGCCGCGCGGGACGATCCCGGCGGGAACGGGACCCGTGGCTATACTCCCGCCGTGCCGCCCCTCTCCAATGCCACGATCGCGACCGTCGGTTCCGGCGTGATGGCCGAGGCGATGATCGCTGGCCTGCTCCGTGACGGCCTCGTGGCACCCGATCGTGTCGTCGCCAGCCACCCGCGTGCCGAGCGGCGAGAGGCACTCGAGCGCGAATACGGGATCCGCACGATGCCCGCGAATGCCGACGCCGTCCGCGACGCCGACGTGATCCTGCTGGGGATCAAGCCACAGATGCTCGAGCGCGTCGGGCACGACATCGGGCCGCATCTTCGCCGCGGACAGCTGGTGCTCAGCGTCCTCGCCGGTGCGACCACGAAGGCGCTGACGGGGTTCCTCGGCCACGATCAGGTCGTGCGGAGCATGCCGAACACGCCTGCGCGGCTCGGAAAGGGCGTATCGGTCTGGTATGCGACGCCGGCCACGACCGACGAACAACGCGCACAGGCCGCGGCGCTCCTCGGTGCGCTCGGCCATCAACTCGAGGTCGATGACGAGAAGATGGTCGCCATGGCCACCGCTGTCAGCGGCACCGGGCCGACCTACGTGTTCCTCGTCATGGAGGCGCTCATCGACGCGGCCGTGCACCTCGGGTTTCCGCGCCACATCGCCCACGATCTCGTGATCGAGACGCTCGAGGGTTCGACGCTGTTTGCGCGCCAGTCGGGGATGCACCCGGCCGAGCTGCGAAACATGGTGACGTCCCCCGGCGGCACGTCCGCCGCCGCGCTCCACGAGCTCGAGAGTGGACGCCTTCGAACCGTCCTCTCCGAAGCGGTCTGGGCCGCGTTCCGGCGAACGGTCGAGCTCGGCGATCAACTCGAGGCTCGCCTCGAGCCACCCGACGGCCCGAGCCGCACGTCGTCGTGACCGACAGCATCGAGACAACGTCCGCACCCACCATCGTCGATCTCCGGCGCGCGCCGCTCGCGGACCTGCGCAACCTCGACCTTCGTGCCGCGACCCGCGACTTCTGGGCTGATGAGGCCGCGCTGTGGGATCGCCTCGACGCCGAGTCGGCCGGACTCGACGAAGCCGCCTGGCACCTGCCCGGCGCCGCGCCGTCGGACGCGGGCGGACCGGACTGGTCGCTGGCGGAGCACGTCGGCCATCTGGCGGACTGGCAGGAGCTGGCGATCGACTACATCGGCACCGCGGCGGTAACCGGCCGGTGGCCCTCGGACGACGATTACGACGGGGGCGATTTCGACCGCTTCAACGAACGCCGACGTGCGCCGTGGACGACGATGACGCGCGCGGCGATCCTCGCGCGGTTGCGAGCTGCCCGGCCGCGGCTGCTTGACGCGGCACATCGGCTGACACTCGAGCAGCTTCGCGGCGACGACGCGTGGGGGTGGGTCTACATGACCCTCCACGGTCACTACCTCGACCACCTCACGGTCATCGAGCCGTGGGCGGACGATCTGCGCGATCGGCAGGTCGACGGCGACCCGTTCATCGCCGACCCGCGGCCCGCCGACGACACGGCGCTCGCCGCCGATATCGCTGCCGTCGACGCGTTGTTCGACGAGCTCGTGCGGCCCCTTGTCGGCGCCCGTTGGCTCGCTGGCGAGGTCACGCCGGGCTGGACGTTACGCGACCACGTCGCCCACCTGGCCGATTGGATGGACGAGGGCGCGCGGGCGATCGACGTCTGCCGGGATACGGGTGTGTGGCTATCGGACCCCGAGGAGGGGGTCGATGCGTGGAACGAGCGCCATGTCGCCGACCGTCGTCACGAGTCCCCCGCTGAGACGCTCGCGCGCTATGACGGCGCTCATGGGCGGCTACTCGACGCCGCGCAGCGGATGAGCGTGGAGGAACTGCGCTCGCCGGACGGTTGGAGCTGGGTGTACGACTGTCATCACGGTCACGTACGGAAGCACCTGGCGATGGTGGGACGCTGGTGCGTCGCGTCCGGTTGGCCGACCCCCTGATGCCCGAAGAACCGACCCAGGCCCCAGCGACCGGGGGCTACGGGCTCACGATCGAGGCGATCGTTGCGGTCGACTCGCCACGGGAGTTCCGCATCCACCCCCGCGACCGTGTCGTCGCGTACACCGCCGAGGCCGCTGGGAGCAGGCAGCTCTTCACGCTGTCGCTCCGCGGGACCGGGACGCCGCCCGTCCAGGTCACCGCATCCGACAAGCCCGTCGCCGACCCACAGTGGTCGCCTGACGGTCGGCGCCTCGCATTCGTCAGGGAGGACGAGATCTGGATCGTCGAGGCTGACGGGTCACGGCTGACGAAGGTCGTCGCGAAACCGGGCGGCGGTCGGGACCCGCGCTGGTCGCCGGACGGTCGCCGCCTCGCGTTCATCTCGCGTCGCCGGGGCTGGAGCCAGGTCTGGCTGATCGACGCGCCGGTCCCGCGACGGGGGCGTCCGCAGCGTGAGCCGCGGGCGCCGATCCCGGCGCCGCTGACGCGCGCTGGGTTCGATGTCGACGGGCTCGCCTGGTCGCCCGACGGCACGCAGCTCGCGGTCACGGGACAGCAGGCGCCTGATGACCTCACGACCTCGCAGATCGCGCTCGTCGACGTCGCCAGCGGCGAGAGTCGGATCGTCGCCGGCGCCGGGAGCCATGACACGGGCGCTCGCTGGGCTCCGGACGGGTCGCTCGTCTACGTCAGCGACGAGGACGGTTGGTTCCAGGTGATCCGTCGGTCAGCTGACGGCCGCGATCGCCTCGCGATCACCGACGGCGAGCGCGAACACGGCGAGCCCTCGGGTGGCTACGGGTTCGTCCCGCTCCCATCGCCGGATGGCCGCCGCGTCGCGCATATCGAGGTCCGCGATGGCCTGATCGACCTTGTCGTCCGAGACCTTGGGGCCGGTCCGCCGAAACGAGGGCGCGGTCGACCGCCGAAGACGCCACGCACCCTGAGCGCGTCGACGAAGGCGACGAAGATCGTGCCGTGGGACGGCGTGTGGCGTGCGATCGGCTGGCTACCGGATTCCGGTTGGGTAGCAGCCATCGGCGAGAGCGAGCGGCGCCCGCAGGACCTGTGGCTGCTCCCGGTCCCGGGCGTCGCGCCGGATGGGTCGCGACCCCGCCAGGTCACCAATTCATTGCCGGCTGTCCTTGCGGCGGCGGTGTCGGGCTCGCGCGTTCCTTCGGGTGAGCGCGTCCTGCTGACGGCCCGCGACGGCCTACGGCTGGAGGGGACCCTTTGGCGACCGGCAGTCGCGACCGGGAAGCGCGGCGGCCGGAGGGTCGCGACGATCCTGTATCCGCACGGCGGGCCGACCTGGCAGGCGTATCGGATGTTCCAGCCGTTCAAGCTCCTGCTCGCCAACGCCGGCTACGCCTTCCTCGACGTCGACTTCCGTGGCTCGACCGGTTACGGCCGCGAGTTCCGGCAAGGCAATCACGGCGAGTGGGGCCATGCCGACACGCAGGACATGATCGATGCCGCGAGGTGGGCCGCCGACCAGCCGTGGTCGGACGGACGCTTCGGCATCTTCGGCGGGTCGTACGGCGGGTACATGGTCCTTACGGCGCTGGTCGAGGAGCCGACCCTCTGGTCCGTCGGCGTCGACCTGTACGGCGACTCCGAGATCGCCGAGAGCTACCGGCATGGCGACCGTGTCGGCCGGCTCGACCTGCACAAGATGATGGGCGGGCCCGACGATCCGCTGCGAGCCGAGGCATATCGGCGCGGGTCGCCTGTCTATCGAGTCGAACGCATCGAAGCGCCCGTCCTGATCCTGCACGGACGCAGGGACAAGCGCGTCGTGCCGCTGATGACCGAGCGGATGGTCGAGGCCCTCGAGATCGAGGACAAGAACTACGAAGTCCATTGGTACGACGAGGAGGCCCACGGCTGGGAGCGGCGCGAGAACCGGCGCGATGCGTTCGAGCGGATCTATCGGTTCATCACGACGCACATGCCTCCTGACGGGGAGGGGCGCTAACCCGCGGAATCGAAACGGCCGTCCGACGATCGGACGGCCGTTCTGGTTTCGTCGGAGCCGGCGCGGTGCCGACTCCCGGGACGATCCGGAGGCTGGACTACCAGCGCCGCGCCGCCTCCAGCACGAGGCCGGAGCTGGCGAGCGCAGTCAGGAGCATGAGCGTCCGGAAGGCCCCCGACTTGATGACGTTCTTCATCGTGGTTCCTTCTTTCGTCGATGGTTCGGGAACGGACGGTGTTCCCGGCCAGCAACGTACGAGGTGCCACGGGGCCGCAGCCATGGGCCATCAGTACCAGTGCGGTATGGCTCGAGCGGAACCGGTTGCCCGGACGCACCACCGGCAGTCCCCGCAGCGACGGCGGGGCGTAAGGGCGGCGGTCAGGTGCTACCCGTCCGACGATCGTCGCGACGCATCCCGAGCACGATCGTCACGACGAGGCCGATCCCGATGAGCACATCACCGATGCTGAAGACGTTCGCCATCGGGAGGGCCGCCGGGATCGCGAAGATGTCTGTCAATGGGGCGAGCGCGGGGTCGGCAAGGAGCGCGCTATTCGAGAAGCCTGTCTCGGTCCCGAGACCCGCCGTGCGCAACGCCACGACCGTCGTCGGCATCACGCCCCCGTTGACGACGACCGCCGCAAAGTTCGAGATCGCACCGACGGCGACGACGGCCAGCCCCGGAACGGCGAGGTTTCGCCACACCGCGATGAGCACCATCCCCGTCGACGCGACGTAGATCGCCTCGCCGACGCCCGGCGGGAACGAGTCGGCGAACGTCGTCGAGAACAGCACGACCTGGATCACGAGTCCGAGGACGGCGAGCCACGCCCACTCGAACCGCAGCTGCGACAGACGCTCGATCCGACCGCCGAGGAGCAGCCCGACGGCGACCCCGATCGGGATCGCGATGAGCACGAACACGGTCGGCCGGCGTCAGCCTCGCGCGGCGAGGATGTCGTTTAGCTGGGCGATGTGATCTTCGGCGTGGCCCGTGATGAACCGGTCAAGGATCGCCGCGGCGCGCATCTCCCCGAGGCGTGGATGCACACCGATCCGGCCCCGCTCGGGATCGGTCAGGGTGGGGAGGCGTTCTTCCCATGCCCGAAGCCCGTCGTCGACGCGCCGGAACAGCACGCGCAGCGGCAGGCTTCGATCACGGTCGATGATCCCGAGCCGGACCGCATCGTCTGCCGTGCGGCCGAACGGCGTCGCCGCCGACCCGTCGCCGTCGATCACGCGCTCCATCTCACCGAGCCAGAACGGAAGCATCTCCTCGACGTGCGCGAGAACCTCGCGAGGTCCCCACGAAGCTTCCGGACCCGTCCCGTAATCCTCGGCGAGCTGCCACGGCTCCCCGGCGATCACGCGAGGTGCGAGCTCCGCGTAGGCCCGTCGTGCGGCCGCGATGCGTTCGACATCGTCCATGCCGCCAGTGTCGCATGCCGGGCGTACGATGGCGCCACTGTCAACGCCTCGACGCCATGAGCGGACGAGGCCTGACGCGCATGCAGCGGAGAAGCGCGATGACCGAGACGCTGTCGCGGGGCGCGGCCAACCAGGCCGGCGCCCGGGTCGACGCGGACGCCTACGCGAAAGCGGCCGACTTCCTGCCGCTCGACGGCATCGACCACGTCGAGTTCTGGGTGGGCAACGCCCGCCAGGCGGCTGCCTACTACCGAGCCCTGTGGGGCTTCACGCCGGTCGCGTTCAGCGGCCTCGAGACCAAGGTCCGGGACCGGGCGAGCTACGTCATGGTCCAGAACGACATCCGCTTCGTGTTCACGGCCCCGCTGACACCGGAAGGCGAGATCGCCGAGCACGTCCGGGAGCACGGCGACGGTGTGCATGACATCGCTTTCCGGGTGTCCGATGTGGCGTCGGCGTGGCGCGAGACGACGTCACGTGGCGCGCAGTCGGCCCTCGACCCGACCGAGATCGACGGGGGCGACGACGGGACGCTGCGGAAGGCATCGATCCGGACGTACGGCGAGGTCGTCCACTCCTTCGTCGACCGCCGCGACTATCACGGTGTCTTCGCGCCGGGCTATCGCAGGGTGAAGTCGCCACCACGGGCCGCGGAAGGACTCAGCCTCCTCGAGGTCGACCATTGCGTCGGAAACGTCGACCTCGGCCAGATGGACGCGTTCGTCGGCTTCTATCGGGATGTGCTCGGGTTCGCGCAGCTGATCCACTACGACGACAAGGTCATCCATACCGAGTACAGCGCGCTGATGTCGAAGGTCATGACCAACGGCAACGGCCGGATCAAGTTCCCGATCAACGAGCCCGCGACCGGCAAGAAGAAGAGCCAGATCCAGGAGTACCTCGACTGGTATCGCTCACCCGGTTGCCAGCACATCGCGCTGCGGACGGAGGACATCGTCGGGACGGTCCGGCGGCTGCGCGACAACGGCGTCGAGTTCCTCGGACTGCCGCACGAGTACTACACGACGCTGGCGGACCGGGTCGGTGACGTCGGCGTCCCCATGGAGACCCTCGAGGAGCTGGGCATCGAGGCGGACCGCGACGAGGAGGGCTACCTCCTGCAGATCTTCTCGCGGCCGGTCCAGGACCGTCCGACATTCTTCTTCGAGATCATCGAGCGCCACGGCTCGCGTGGCTTCGGGGTGGGTAACTTCAAGGCGCTGTTCGAGGCCATCGAGCGCGAACAGGCGAAGCGCGGGAACCTCTAGCGAGGCTCCCACGCCGTGGTGACGCAGCCGACTCTCAGGGCGCGAGATCGGGCGGGGGCACCAGCGCCCCGGACTCCACCGGGGCGAAGTTCTCAGGACCGAGGTCCGCGAAGGGGAACGTTGCCATGAAGCCGGGGCAGTCGATGCCGGCCGGCGCATCGGCGGAGAGCCAGATCGAGATCTGTTGCGGCGAGCCATCCTTGACGACGACCCTCGACCAGAATCCGGGCTTCTCGCCCGGGAGCGTGCTCTTCTCGACCGTGCCGGCGAGAGCCCAGCTGTCACCCTCACGGGCGACACACCCCAGCCGGACCGTGTGGGTGCCTGCGGGGAACGTGTGGACGGCGGTGCCGGTGACGGTCGCCCCAGTGGCGATCGCATCGACCTCCGTCGTGATCGGTGTCCCGTTGTCTCGCCAGTGCGCCGTACCGCCGAACGAGCCAGCCTGACTGGGCGTGGCGATCGGGGTTGAGGGGGCAGGCGAGACGGTCGGGGTTTCGGTCGCGGCCGGACCACCGACTCCGGCATCGGACGGCCGAAGGAAGGCGAAGCCGGCCACCGCGACGACGACGATCGCCGCGACAGCAAGCAAGGGTTTGAGATAGCTGTTCACGTGGGAGTCCCTCCAGGAGACGCGCCACGCGCGCTGCTGAGGCTGACGCATGATCCGTTCCTCGATCACGTCAAGGACATGGTCGGGTGCACACGTGCTGTCATCCGCGAAGTAGTCGCGAAGCACGAGTTCGACGTCGGGGCTGCGGTTCATGCGGACTGACCTCCGACGGCGGTCGCCCGCGCATCAGCATCGATGGCGGCGCGCATGGCGCGGTGGGCATGGTGGAGTCGGGATCGGATCGTGCCCCCCGGGACGCCGAGCATCTCGGCGATCGTGGCGGGCTCGTATCCGAGGTAATAGCGCAGGACGAGAACCGCGCGCTCCTCCGCCTTCAACCGGCGAAATGCGCGATCCACGACGTCGCGATCGACGACGCCGGCGAGCTCATCGCGCGCCGCATGGTCGTCGACGACAAGGACTTCGAGCTTGGCGTACCGGCGTCGGTCACGTCGTGCATGCTCGATGCACATGTTCGTGAGCACGCGCTGCAGCCAGTAGTCGAACCGGTCCGGATCGCGGAGGCTCGGCAGGTCACGCCAGGCGATCACCAGCGCGTCCTGCAGGGCGTCCTCGGCCCGGTCGACGTCCCGAAGGATCCGACGAGCGATCGCGAACAGGCGGTCGACGCGCGCGCGAACCAGGTCCATGAAGGCGACCCGATCGCCACGCTGCGCCGATACCACGAGGTCTCGATCCACCGCCGGCACTCGTTGTGTGACGCCCGTCGGGGACGTCGTCCACTAGTTCAGGCGGATGGTGAGCTCACAGCGTTGAAAGTTGGGTGTAGTAGCTCGAGATGCGTCGACCTTGGCCGGCCCACGTCCCGAAAGATCCGCTGGGCGCGGGAACCTCTACCGAGGCTCCCGCGCTATGCGGTCGGCGCCCGTCAGGGCGTGATGGCGATCGAATCCACGATCCGCTGGGCCGCGGCCATGTCATCGGGTGGCGTCGCCGCGAAGCTGTTGATCTGGAACACCATCGGTTGACCGTCGACGTCGACGATCCACATGCGGATCTTTTGCGATGGGCCCTGGACGTGGAACCCGGCGCCGCTCGGCTCAGCCATGATGATGTAGAGGTCAGCGCAGGCGCTGAGATCGGCCGGGGCTTGGATATCGACGCGCTTGCCCGTATGGCCGTCCAGCGTCGCGTCGATCACGTTCGAGACGACGAGATCCGTGCGCGACCGCAGGGCGGCGACGACGTCAGCCGGGGTCTTCGCGTCTGGCTCCTTGCCGACCCCGTCGCATGGATCGCTGGGGACATACACCGCGCCCGGGGCCGCGACTGCGATCCCGGTCGGGCCTCCTGGGCCTTGGCTGGGAGTCACGAACCACCCCTCGTTGCCCCAGTTCGCCGGGAGCTTCGCCGTCCACGAGATGGTCTTCTGTTGGACGACCATCCCCGCGGACCTGGGCGTTGGCGAGGGTGAGTGGGTAGGCGAGGCGGTCGGTGACGGCGAGGGCGAGGGACTGGGCCCACCGCCGACTCCCGTCGAACCGCCCGGCAGAAGATTCCAGCCGGCGACCGCCAGGACAAGGACCGCGGCGAGTGCCGCTCCGATCTTGATCGCGGAGTTCATGTCGATCGGCCTCCAAGGGAGGCGCCATGGGCGTCGCTGCCGCTGCCGGCCGATCCGGTCGGCGACCGTGTCGACGACGCGATCGGGCATCTCGGATGGGCCATCGGCGAACCAGTGGCGAAGCACGCGATCCATGTCGGAGCGTTCGTTCATGCGGACGACTCCTTGACGGTGGCGACGCGAGCTTCGGCCTCGAGCGCGGCGCGCATGGCGCGATGTGCGTGATGGAGTCGTGAGCGGATCGTTCCCGGCGGGACGCCGAGCATCTCGGCGATCTCGGAGGGTGGGTAGCCCACGAAATGATGCAAGACGAGGATCGCCCGTTCGTTCGGCGTGAGCCGTCGGAAGCCGCGATCGAGTTGGTCGCGATCCGCGACAGTCAGGAGGTCGTCCGGCGCCGCTTGTCGATCCTGCGGCACCAGCCGCAGCTGACTGACGCGCCGACGCTCGCGAACCGCCTGGCTGATGCAGACGTTGGTGAGGAGCCGGTGGACCCACGCGTCGAACCGGTCCGGATCGCGGAGGCCCGGAAGGTCACGCCAGGCGATCACCAGCGCATCCTGTAGAGCATCCTCGGCCCGATCGACATCGCGGAGGATCCGCTGTGCGATCGCGAAGAGCCGGTCGCCATGCAGGCGAACCAGATCGACGAATGCCGATTGGTCCCCGCGCTGCGCCGCCTCCACGAGATCGCGATCCACCGTCCTCATCCGATAGGGACGCCCGTCGGGGGCGTCTGCCATCTCTATCGGTAGATAGTGCGGGCGCAGCGTTGGAAAATCGGCGGCTGGTCCGTTTCAGGCAAGCCGGCCTGGAGGCGCCGAGAGCGCGCTCGCGCTCCTGCTCCGCTCGGTGTCCGACGAACTTGCCGCCTCGCCTAGGCGGCGCCCGTCTAAAGGGGGACGGCGGGATGGTCGAGAAATAAAGGAGAGCCTCCCTTCACGACTGTATGGACGCCAGATGGCGGGCGGCTTGGACGCCGGTAACGTCGTGGCGTGGTCAAGGAGACCCGCGGATCGAAACCGCTAGCAGCAGATCGGAGGGTTCACGGATGAACCAGCAGAGCATCGCCCCGGCAGCGAAGCGATCATCGACGTTGCCGTTGGCGGTCGCGCTCGTCGCGGCCCTGGCCTACGGAGCGGGCGTCATCACGACGACCCTCGTCGCATCGAACGTTGCTCACCCGGCAAGCGCCGGCCAAGCGGCCCCGATCACTCGCAGCGTCCAGACGCACCGCGTCGTGGCGGGACCGAACGAGTATTAGCAGCTTGACGCGACCGTACCCGGCGCCGGCGAGACTCCGGCGCCGGTGACCCGCATCAGGTCAGAGGCCGGTTTGGAACCGGAAGCTGTCGAGGACGGGCTTCACCGCCGTCTCGAGTTGATCCAGGGTGGTCCCGCTGGTCGAATCGACCATGACGACGACGTTGCTGCTGTGCCCGTCGTCGAGGACCATGAGCCGCAGCTTCTCGGGCCCGGTGACGCCCCAGAACGCGGGTTCGCCGTCGACATTGTCGTCAAGGAAGAGCGGCGCCGCGCGCTTGCCCTTGTCGAACGGGCAGTCACGCTTCCAGTCCGCGGCGACTCCCACATCGAGGACCTGACCGGTGAGCCCCCCGACCGAAACGGGCTTCGGAGTGGTCGTTGAGAGCCGGCGATCGGACGTAAAGTCCGAGACCAGATCCCTGGCGAGATGTCCGACGCCCGCCTGGGGGGTCTCCGGGCACCCCGAGTCCTTCGAGGCGACCCGCATGTCAAACCAGATGCGGAGACTCTCGTTTTCGAGGACGTCGCCCGGATGGAGCCCGAAATGACGCGGCATCGTCTCGCTCAAGTACCAATCCGCAGGGACGTCGAGTGTCACATGCGGCATCGCATCCTCGAAGATGTAGGGCCCTGCCTCAAGCAGCTTGGCGAACCCGGCCAGCCGGGCCGGCGTCCGGCGGGTCGACGCCGATGCAGTCCCCTCGGCCGAGGCCGCGACGACGGCCGACGCACCCGGCACCGACGACTCGTTCACGGCCGCCGGCGAACAGGCGGCGACGGCCAGGAGTAGGGCAGCACAAACCAGGATCCGGGTCATGGGTATCTCCTTTCAGGACGCTGAGGGAGGCGGCAGCGGGGTTTCGACCGGGCCCGTATCGAACGTGAAGCTTTCGATGATGGGCATCGATCTGGCGACGAGCGCGTCGAACGTCGTGCCGTCGCCGGAATTGACGATGAAGACGACATTGCCGCCACGGTTCGGACGGTCCAGGAGGACGAGCCGGAGCCGATCGTCACGGTCGACCCCCCAGAACGGGCCGTTCGAGATGTCGGGACCGGGCGCGGTCGTGACGTAGTCGGCGTCATCGACCAACAGCGGGACGGTCGGGCTTCCGTCGGTCGTGAACGGGCAGGTCGACCTGGTCGTCGGCGCGATGCGGACATCGAGCCACCTCCCTCGCAGACCGCCGATCGTGATATCGACGGGCCGCGTCGTGACGATCCGTTCGTCGTGGACCAGGTCGTTCACGATGGCGTCGACGGTGGGCTCGATTCCCGGCTCCGGCGCCTCCGTGCATGCGGCGTCCTTCGCCGAGATGTGCATGTTGAAGAACACCCGGATGGAGTCATCGGGCTTGTGATCGACGGGCGCGAGCGAGTAGTCGAGCAACCCCATCGTCGCCACGAGCCACCCCGAGGGAACGACGAAGGTGGTCGGGCCCGTATTCGAACGGACCAGATACCGACCCGGTGCGAGCTGGTCGACGGGTTCGATCAGCGAGACCGGCGGTGCCGTAGCTTGTGGAGCGAGTGGGGCCGTCGGAAGCGGTGCCGGTCCGGGTAGTGGCCTCGGAGACGCCACGATGAACACGCTCGCCCCGAACAACGCGACGATGAGGATCGCGACGAGCACGACCGCTGGCCGGACCCACCGATGACCCGGGGACACGTCCCCGCGAACGAGCCAACCTGGCCGTTGTCGCTTCCGCTCGATCCGATCCGTGACGGCGAGCATGAGGCGGTCCGGGGCGCGGGTGGCACCGTCAGCGAAGAAGCCGTCGAGCATCAGCCCGAGATCACGATCATCGCTCATGCCGACTGCCCTCCGACCGTGGCGAGTCGTGCGTCCGCGTCGAGCGCGGCGCGCATCGCCCGGTGGGCGTGATGGAGACGGGAGCGCGCAGTACCCGGCGGGATGCCGAGGATCTCCGCGATCTCGCTCGGTGCGTACCCCTCGTAGTGATGCAGGACGAGGATCGCCCGTTGATCGGGCGCAAGACGTTGGAAGCCACGTTCCAGCTGGTCGCGATCGGCCAGCGTCAGCAGCTCATCGGGCGCGGCCGGTCCGTCGACGGGCAGGACGCGGAGATTGGCCACGCGACGACGCTCGCGGGTCGCGTGATCGATGCATTCACGGACGACGACGCGTCGGAGCCAGGCGTCGAAACGGTCCGGATCGCGGAGCCCGCGCAGGTCTCGCCAGGCGATCACCAACGCATCCTGCAAGGCATCCTCGGCCCGATCGACGTCGCGAAGGATCCGTTGTGCGAGCGCGAACAGGGCGTCGACGCGCGGATGCATCAGGTCGACGAATGCCGACCGATCGCCTCGTTGCGCCGAACTGACCAGGTCGCGATCCACGTCCTCGTCCCTCGGTGGCACACATCGGGTGTGCCGGTCCACGCGCTATGGCCGCGTGAGGCGCCACAGCGTTCAAAAACCGGCGGACGCGCGCAGTATCCGCGCGCGCCGTCGCCGGTCGTGGACGTGGGTCGAGAAGGACGACTTTAGTTACGGATGTGGAACTGCAGGCCGTGGATGATGTTCATCGCCGGAGCGATCACCCCTTCGAACTGCTCCGGTTCCACGGCCGTGATGGCGATGACGACGTTGCGCCCGCCGGGCGCATCGAGGACGACGTACCGGTACTGCTCACCTTTGGTGACGGCGGTGTAAACCCAGTAGTGCTTGTCATCGAACGTGCCGACGAGCGGGACCACCGGCGCCTTCGGGTCGTTCCACCAGTCGCAGGTCCCCCTCCAGCCGGACGCGATCGCAAAGTCGATCTGGCGTCCATCCAAGCCGGCGACCGCGATGTCGGTCGCGCGGGTGGCGGCGAGCCCGGGCCGGCGGGACAAGGCGCCGACGATGTCGGCGGACGTATTGCCGATACCGGGCTGGGGCCCGAGCGCGCAGTCGGCGGCCATGAGGCTGCGGTCGGTCAGGATCTCGACGTAGGCGTTCTCGGACCTCGAGAATGTGCCGTCATCCTCGGTCCAGCCCGACGGCAGTGATCCACCGTAGGACCAGGTCCAAGTAGCAGTCTCGGATGTCGACGACGACGCCGCCGTCGGGGACGCGACAGACGCGCTCGGCGTAGCGGCGCTGGATACCTGTGGCGACGCGGCGGCGGACGTCGGGAGCGCGGTCAGCGACGGCGTCGACCCGCCGCACGCCGCGGCGGACACGGCGACGGCCATGAGTAAGAGTGCGATCCGTTTGTTGGTTCGTTTCACGTCGGAGCCCTCCTTGAGATGGGGTTCGACGTGCGGTGCCGGCGCTGCGCGTCTCGTTCGACCGGCGGGCGCCAGTGAGGCGTCCGACGGCACCCCTTTAGGGACGAGGAGGCCACCCCCGGGTTCAAATCCGACGGGATCACCGGAAGGGCGTCGTCTTCGCGGCGACGAGACCCCGTTATCCTCGGGTCGGTCGACGGGACATAGGGAGGGTTCGATGGCGGAGTTCTACGTCTGGTTCGTCTTCGCGCACCTGGCTGGCCTGGTGCTGTTCGCGATCAGCCACGGGGCGTCGGCGTTCATGGCGTTCCGCCTCCGATCGGCGCCAGACGCGCCGACGGCGCGGGCCATCCTCGCGATGGGCCAGCTTTCGATCACGCCGATGTACATCGGTCTGCTGTTGCTGATCATCGGCGGGCTCGGCGCGGCGTTCGCCGGCGACCTGTGGGGCCGACCCTGGCTGATCGCGTCGGTCATCGTGTTCATCGCGGTATTGCTCGTCATGTGGATCGTCGCGTCGCCCTACTACATGCGCCTCCGCAAGTCGCTCGAGGAGCCCGCGCCGGACGCCGCGACGACGATGACCTGGGACGACGTCAAGGTTCAGCTGGACACCCGCCGCCCGGAGGTCCTGCTCAGCGTCGGAACCATCGGGCTGCTGCTGCTCGTCTGGCTGATGGTGATCAAGCCCGGCGGTTAGGACGCGGGCTCCATCACGACCAACGGGAGTCACGCATCGATGTCGATCTCGCGCCGGATCGCCGGCCTGGTCACCTTCGCGCTCGTCGCCGTATCGGCCTGCGCGAGCGCTGGACTCGGGAGCCAATCGCCCGCTGCCTCGCCGAGCCCGAGCGGGTCGGCGCCGGTCGGGATCGTCGGTCCGGCGTGGATCGTGTCGACGATCGGCGGAAACGACACGGTCGCCGATTCGCGGCCGACGATGACGTTCGCCGCTGATGGGCAAGTGAGCGGGACGGGCGGCTGCAATAGCTATGGCGGCCCGTACACCCTCGACGGTGCCGCCATCGATGTCGGCGACCTTGCGTCCACGATGATGCTGTGCGCGGATCAGTCGATCGGCGCCCAGGAAACGGCCTTCCTCGCGGGGCTCGGTGGTGCCCAGACCTGGCAGGTCGATGGAACGGGGAACCTGGTGCTCGCCGGCGTCTCCCGGATCGTCGCGAAGACCGCGCCGCCCGAGCCCTCGGGCAGCGCCGGCCAAGGTCTTGTCGGGGCGTGGAACCTCGCCGAGATGGGTCCGACGGCGGACTTCGCGCACCTTCAGCCGACGATCGAGTTCACCGCGGACGGCCGCGTGTCAGGATTTGCCGGGTGCAACACGTTCAGCGGGTCATACGCGACCGATGGCTCGACCCTCACCTGGGGTCCGCTCGCGACGACCAGGATGGCGTGCCAGCGGCCGGGAAGCGCGGTGGAATCGGACTACCTGGCTGCGCTGAGCGGGGTCGACGCGTGGGCGATCGAACCTGATGGGCGGTTGCTGCTCGACGGTGCCGTCTCGCTCCGGTACACCGTGCGCTGAACCCGAGCCGTCCTGATGCGGCTCGCTCATGTTCGCGAGCTGCATGCCCCGGCGGGCGCATCGTGGCGCCTCGCGGCGGCTCTCTCTGACGGCGCGTGGCTCGATCTCGAGCCCGCTCGGCGACGCGCGATCGGGCGACACCCGACGCTCGAACACGACTCAACGCTGTTTCGGCAACCGATCACAACGCTCGATGACGGGCTCCGTCGCGGCCTCCGCGTGGCCGCCTACGGTGAGGTGATCGACCGCTTCGAGCGCATGGACGATGACGATGACGTGATCCTGGATGCCGACGCCTTCCGCTTCGGGCCGCCGGTCCTCGCGCCGCCGTCGTTCCGAGACGGGTACGGGTTCGAACAACACGTCGGGATGATGTGGAAGCGACGCGGTCAGGACATCCCCGAAGCGTGGTATCGGCTTGCGGTGTTCTACTTCTCGAACGTCTCGGAGCTCCGAGGGCCCGATGACCCCGTGTGGGCGCCGGCCGGCTCCGATGAGCTCGATTTCGAGATCGAGATCGGCGCATTGATCGACACGCCGGCGCGCGATCTGGCCATCGAGCGAGGCGAGGAGGCGATCGGCGGCTACATGATCCTCAACGATTGGTCGGCCCGCGACCTGCAGCGCGATGAGACGACGGTCCGCCTCGGCCCCGCCAAGGGCAAGGACTTCGCCACGTCGATCGGGCCGTGGCTGGTCACGCCCGACGAGCTCGAAGACGCTCGGAAGGGCAATGGATTCGACCTCGAGATGATCGTGACCGTGAACGGCACCGAGACGTCACGAGGCCGCTGGTCCGACATCGTGCACGGCTTCGGTGCGCTCGCGTCGCGTGCCTCTGCCGACGTCACGCTGCGACCCGGGGAACTGCTCGGATCAGGCACGGTCGGCACTGGCTGCCTCCTCGAAGTCAAGGAGCAGACGCTCGGTCGATACCTGCTTCCCGGCGACGATGTCGTGCTGAGCGTCGATCGCCTCGGGGCGTTGCGAAACCCGGTGGTACGTCGGCCCGACTGACGGACTTGTGATGCACGGTCCGGTGCGATGATGCGGAGGTGCCCCGCCGAGCCGCCCTTCGCGTCGAGCCGATGGAGCCGACCGACTGGCCGGCGGTCCATAGGATCTACGCCGACGGCATCGCGACCGGCGACGCGACGCTCGAACGTGAGGCGCCGGACTGGGACCATTTCGACCGGTCGCATCGGCACGATTGCCGACTCGTCGCGCGCCTCGGACCCGGCGCGCCGGCAGTCGGTTGGGTCGCCCTGACGGCCTATTCGGCGCGGCGCGTCTACAGCGGCGTTGCCTGGGAGAGCGTCTACGTCGCCGAGGAGCACCGCGGACGTGGTGTCGGGCGGGCCCTGCTCGAAACCCTCGTCAAGGCGTCTGAGACGGCCGGCTTCTGGACGTTGCTTGCCGGCGTGATGGTCGAGAACGAGGCCAGCCTCGCACTTCACGAGCGATGCGGCTTCGAGCACGTCGGCGTCATGCGCGCGATGGGCCGCGATTCGGCCGGTCGCTGGCGTGACGTCGTCCTCCTCCAGCGGCGGAGCCGGAAGGTCGGCGTCTAGCCCTACTTCACCAGTCCGAGGCGTGCCGCGACCGTCGCTGCCTCGGTGCGTGACGTGACGCCGAGCTTGCCGAGGATGTTCGAAACGTGGACCCCGGCCGTGCTCTCGCTGATGAACAGCTGGTCGGCGATCCGTTTATTCGTGTGGCCTTCGACGAGGAGCGCGAGCACTTCGCGCTCCCGCGCCGTGAGGCCGTGGTCGTCCGAGGGAGCGGTCCCCGACTCGGCCGCGTCGCTGAGACCTGATCCAGCCTCGGCCGTCGGGATCTCGATCCGCGAACGCCGCGCGAGCGCCTCGATCCAGCCGACGAGTGGGAGCGCGCCCAGCGCGGTCGCCCTCTCGAGGGCATCGGCCAGTGCTACAGCGGCGTCACGTCGCGGGCCGCGGGCAGCGAGTAGCGCCTCGGCGAAGCGATACCGCGTGTACGCGCATCGCCATGCATAGCCCGCTCGGTCAGCAGCGTCGACCGCGGCCCGCCACGCGTCGGCGTCAGCTTTGCCCTCCGCCCGTCGAGCCTCGGCCGAACCGAGCGCAGCATCCGCGGCGAGCTGCCCACCGAACGCATCAGGATCCGATAACTCGGCAACCCAACCTTGAAGTTCCGCCGCGTAGTCCCCAGCCTTCGCCGCGGCGGCGGCCGCTGTCGTGGCATCCCGACCGGCGCGCGCCACCTCGGCGCGATCCGCTTGCGCCCGGGCGCCGAGGACCGTCAGTTCCGTCTGGTAATAGCGGTCGGTCGTCCGGTTCAAACGCGCCACGGCTTCCGCTGCGTCGTGGACAGCGTCGTCGATGCGGCCTGTCGACAGCGCCAATTCGACGATCCCGCCGTAGATCGGTCCGGTGAACTGGGCTTCGTGTAACGCGGCAACCAACTCGCGCCCTTGTTCCAGGATGCGTTCGGCCTCGGCGAACCGCCCTCTCCTTGCATAGAGCGGTCCCATGACGACGGTAGTGCTGAGGCGGTTCACGCCTTCGGGGTCGCCCACGAGGTATTCGTCGATGATGTCCTGTGCGGCATCCCAGCGACCCAGCTGGACCGCGGCGTCGACGGCGTTCGCCGCGAGGAACCGCCCAAAGCCTCGCGACGCCCCGACCGTCCGTGCCCAGGCGACGCCATCCAGGCCGACCCGGAGACTTTCCTCGGCGGCACCGCAGATCAGCAAGACCGAGCCGAGATTGGCGTACCCGCGACCCATCTCGTCGACGTCGTCGGACGCCTTTGCGAGCTCGAAGGACTGGCGCAGCGCCGGCAGCCCCTCGGAGCATCGGCCGCTGAGTGCGGTGCTCACTCCGAGCGTGTTGAGCGCTGGCCCTTCCGACATCTGACCCTCGGTCTCGCGAGCTTCGGCGATCGCCATCGTCGCCGCGTCGATCGCCCTCGGGTGGTCGCCGCGCAGCATGTAGGAGCCAGCCAGCGTGGCAAGCACACGGGCGCGGATCGCAGACCGTTCCGACGCACCGAGTCGCCCCGCCGTCTCCTCAAGGATGGCCAGCGCTTCATCCATCTGTCCCGAGCCCCACATGACGCGCGACAAGCGTTCGCTGGCGGCTGCCCACCGCTCCAGGTCAACATCAGGGTCAAGCCGCTCGACGGCCGCTCGCGCGAGGTCCACGGCTTGCTGGTTCCGACCGCTGGTCATCGATGCGAGGGCGCCCTCATAGAAGAGAGCGGCGGCATCGGCATCTGTCGGACGATCATCGGCCGGGACGGCATCCCATAGCTCGATGGCCCGCTCATAGGCCTGGCGAGCTTCGGCGAACGCGTGCGCTCGAACCGCCGCCCGCGCTGCCGCGACCCACGCCCGAAGCGCCGGAACGTTCTCATGCGCTGCGGTCGCGTGATGGGCGAGCGTCGCCAACTGGCTGGCACCCTCAGCGCCGGGAGCGATCGGGGCAGCGTCCAGTGCGGCCGCGTATGCGGCATGGAGCCGTCGGCGCTCGCTTGGCAGTAGATCGTCGTACACGACCTCTGCTAGAAGCGCGTGACGGAAACGGTAGGTGTCCAGTCGGCCGTGGGCGTCGATCGCCAGGATCTGCGCCGCCAAGGCTTCCCGCAGCGCGCTTTCGATGACCGTGTCGTCCGCGCCGGCTATCTCGGCGAGCAAGTCGGCCTTCACGGATCGTCCGGCGACCGCGGCGACGCCGAGGATGCGCTGCGCGTCCTCGGAAAGAGCCGTGACCCGCGCCATCAGGACGTCGCGGAGGGTCGGTGGGAGCGCATCTCGGGGATCGCCCGAGCTCGACGCGAGCAGCTCCTCGACGAAGAAGGGATTGCCCTCGGCGCGTCGCTCGATCGCATCGAGCAGCGGGACCGTGGGCCGGTGCCCGAGGATGGCCGTGATCTGCGCGTCGAGCTCCGTCCGGCCGAAGCGCGCGAGCTCGATCCGGAGGACGCGCCGGACGCGTTCCATCTCGGAGAGCCATGGTCGCAGGGGATGTCGCCGGTTCAGTTCGTCGGTGCGGTACGTGCCGATGACGCCCAGCCGTTCGCCCTGTGCGTTGCGGGCAAGGAATGACAGGACATCGCGCGTCGAACTGTCCGACCAGTGCATGTCCTCGACGACAAGCAGGACGGGCCTGTGTTCGCCGAGCGTCCGCAGCAGCGCGAGTAGACCCTCGAAGATCCGCGCCTGGACCCATGCCGGCCGGTCGAAGACATCAGGATCCGGCGAGCCCGCCCCGAGTTCGGGGAGCAACCGACCTAGGTCGCCCGTTTCACTCGATCGCAGCTCTGAGATGTCGTGGATCCCGTCGATCTCACCCGCCGCCACGAGGACAGGCAGACGTCGGAGTGCCTCGACGATCGGCGCGAACGGCAACCCTTCGCCGCTTCCGATGGAGACGCATCCGCCTTCCAGGACGAGCGTCCCGCCCTCGCGCGCGAGGGCTTCGACCTCGTCGACGAGGCGTGTCTTACCCATTCCAGCATCGCCGCCGACGAGGGCGACTACCGTGTCGCCGGTCGCAGCCTTGACGATGACGTCGCGCAGCCTTTCGAGCTCGGGCCGACGCCCGATGAACTCCGGGCTTGCGACTCGGGTGGTCATGACCTCCATCGTACGGGGGCCAGGTGCCGTTCGACCGCCGCCGAGCGACCGGGGAGGCGGTCGATCAGGCGGCGGTGACGGCCGTGCCGGCGAGCCGGCGGAGGATCAGCGAGATGCCCCGGCGGGGCTGCTTCGGCTCGGTGGTAGTCGAGGTGGTCGACGCGAGCGCGGCCTGAAGGCGAGCATTCGCCTCGGCCCGGCGGATCGTGTCCTCGTGCTGGCTGAAGCGGAATTCGAGATCGGCGAGCATCTTCGTGGCTCCTTTCGCGTGGTGCGTTGCTACTACGACGACCATAGGAGCCACGGTTCTTCCTGCCATCGAGTGAGCGACCAGTCCTGAGGCGCGCCGAGCCTTTATTTCTGGGGGGCCGCCTCGAACGCCTTTAGATGGCCCGTCACTTCGCGTTCATGAGCCCCCGGCTGCCCCCGACGGCCGTAAAAGGTCACGAGGCGACTGTGGCGGGGTCTCCTGTTCTGAGGACGAAGACCTCGAGCGGCTCCGAACGACCGCGGATCTCCACCGTTCGTCGCTCGCGTCCCTCGGTCGTCGTGCCCGCGGCCGTCGCTGCGGCGACGCTCACGAGGACCTCGCCCGCTCGGGCGGCGGAGGCCAGCCGCGCCGTCGTGTTCACAACGTCGCCGAGGGCAGTGAAGTCGTCGACTGCCCCGATCGGCCCGGTCGCGCCCACGAACGCGTCGCCGCTATGGACGGCGGTCCCGGCCGGGATCGGTCCGGACGGCGTCGCCCCCGACCTCGACGCGCGCTCCGCCAGATCGATCGCGGCCGCGATCGCGGCCGCGGCGTGCTCGGGGCCGCTCACGCCGCCGAAGAACAGGCCGATGACCTCGTCGCCGACGATCTTGTCGACGACTCCGGCGTGCTCCAGGATCGCGTCCGACGCCAACCGATAGAAATGGTCGAGGAACGCATGGAACTCGGCGGGCCGCATGTGCTCGCCCATCGCGGTCGACCCTCGCACGTCGGAGAAGAGCAGGCTGACGGGGATCTCGAGACCGGTCATCCCGACCTTGCGCATCTGTGTGATGCACATCTTGCAGAGCGACGGGTTGCCGGCGAACTGACCGAAGCCCATCACCCGGAACGCGGCGCCGCCCAGGCCAGCGAATGGCGCGGCGCACATCTTGCAACGGGGATTCGTCGGGAAGCGCATGTGACGCTTGCGCTGAGCGGCGAGCTGCGGGCTCTCGCCCGTCAGGAAACTTCGGATCTGCTCGACCGTCATCCCGGTCTGCTCGGTCATCGAGTGCAATCTACGCCTGTCGCGTCCGAAGCGGCTGATGTCGCGGTGAACGTTTCGCGATGGGCCGCTCCAGTCGGCAGGTTCCATCGGGCCCAGCGCATCTACTTGCTGCGGTGCCGCCGGCGCCAAGCTGAACCTCGAGCGGCGGCCGACCTAGACTGGCCTCCTCGACCCGAGGAGGCCAGTTCGCATGTATTACGTCGCGCACGGCAGCCTGCCCCGCCAGCGGCACACCCAGCACCGCGGCCCCGACGGCAGCCTCTATGCCGAGGAACTGTTCGGCGTCGAGGGCTTCAGCGGCCGAAACTCGATCCTGTATCACCTCGTGCCGCCGACGCAGACCCACCGGATCGAGCCTGTTCGCCGGATCGAGCTCATCGCTGCGGACGACGGACTGCATCGTCATCGACTGACGAAGACCGGTGCAGTACCGCCGACCGGCGACGCGATCAGCGGCCGGATCCCGCTCTACTTCAACAACGACGTCGTGTTCGGGATCGTCCGGCCTGCGGAACCGATGCCGCCCGGGACGTTCTACCGGAACGGGATCGCCGACGAGATGCTCTACATCCACGAGGGTGAGGGCGTCTGCGACACCATCTTCGGACCGCTCCGGTACGGCCCGGGGGACTACCTCGTCCTGCCGATCGGCACGACCTGGCGGCTGGACCCCGACGCGGGATCGGAGCAGCGGATCCTGTATCTCGAAGCGCCCTCCGAGATCGAACCGCCGCGACGCTACCGCAACGACTACGGCCAGTTGCTCGAGCATTCGCCGTACTCGCAGCGCGACATCCATCCGCCCGACGAGGTCGCGCCGGTCGAGGAGCACGGGGAGTACGTCATCCACGTCCGCTCGGCCGATCGGATCACGGCCTACCACTATCGCCATCATCCGTTCGACGTCGTCGGGTGGGACGGGTATCTGTGGCCGTTCCGGTTCAACATCGCGGACTTCCAGCCGATCACCGGCCGCGTCCATCAGCCACCGCCGGTCCACCAGACATTCCAGGCCCGGAATTTCGTCGTGTGCTCGTTCGTGCCGCGCAAGTTCGACTATCACCCGCTCGCCATCCCCGCGCCGTACAACCACTCGAACATCAACAGCGACGAGGTCATCTACTACGTCGCCGGCAACTTCATGAGCCGGCGTGGAGTGGAGATCTCATCGTTCACGCTTCACCCGGCGGGGATCGCCCACGGGCCACACCCCGGCACGGTGGAGGCCTCGATCGGCAAGGAAGCGACCGAGGAGCTCGCGGTCATGGTCGACACGTTCCACCCGCTCAAGGTCACCCAGGCGGCGATGGACCTCGACGACGGGAACTACCCGTTCACATGGATCCCGTCAGAGGATCATCACGCCCACGTCGCAGAGCTCACGGAGCGCGGCCCCGAGGCGTTCCCCGACTGACGTTTAGCCGGCGGAAGGCGTCGAGGATCTCGCCACTCACGAGCGCTCGGTCACCTCGAGTGCGCGCGTGAAGAGGTCGAACATCGTCCTTCCTGCACCGGGTTTTCGGCTGCCCGAACCGAAAACAAGCACCAATGCGTGGTCTCCGACCTCGACCACCGCTTCGATGAAATCGCACTCGGTGCGGACCACGGCGTGGTGCCCGGCGATCTTGATCGGCTTGAACTGCTGGGGATACGAAGGGATCCAGATGATCCCAGGTGACGACCAATGGCACCCATCGCCGGTCGCGTGATGGGGAAGCAGGGCAGCCGCATACACGTCGAGCTCTTGCCGCCGGGGCTTCGAACGGGCCCAGATCGATAGTCGCGCCCGCGAATGCGAGGTCTGGAACACGTCATGACCGTCCGGCGGTGATGCTGGGGAAACTCCCCAGTCCACCGGGTAGTGGAGGACGTACCCGTTTGACTTCGAGACGAACGTGCGTGACCAGACGGGGCCAGTGCCGCTGGGTGTGCCAACGTCGATCCGGGGCGCCAGGAGGGCAAACGCGGCATCGTCGCCGCCAGCTCCGATGTGCGGGGACTGCAGCGACAGTTCATAGATCCGGTCCTTCGCCACCACAGCCGCATCGACGTAGCCACACGAGGAGCGGATGGCGGCGGGATGGCCGTCGATCGACCGATGCCGGAACTCGACGTCCTTGACGGGCGGCCCGCTCGTCTTCGCAGGGCAGTACTGCTCGCCGCGACGGATGCTCGAACGTCGATGGAAATGGTCGTTCGCCCACTCCACCGGATCGGCGCTCGTCGCCTCGCGGTGCAACGCGACGGTGAAGCGAAGGTGACGAGGTCCGTCGAAGCGTTCGGGCTCGCTCGGCTCCGTCGCGCGGGTGACGTTCCAATCGGGCGGAATCGAAAGCGTGAAGTCGTGGATCGTCGAGACGAACGGTTCGGGTAGCTCGATCGTCGCGGCGATCCGCCCGAATAGCAGGACCGGGTCGTACGGCCCGGAGCCGTCAAGGGAGAACAAGTAGGCGGTTGCTCCGACCATGACTGCGGCGTCGACCCGTCCACATCCGGCTCGCCGCAGCGCTCGACGTCCGTCGATCTCCGTGACGTTCCACGGTGCGCTGCAGTCGTCTGTCTGATCGCCGCGTACGAACGCCTCCAGGTTGGCGAGCTTCGTCGGCCGACTCGCTCCGCGCCAGCGGTAGCGATCGGCGGAGAGAAGATCAGGCTCGCGGCGATCCTTTGATCGCGTCGGCGTCCAACCGTCGGGGTACCGCACCCGATAGTCGTGGATGACCGAATCGAAGACGATGGTCGGCACGGGGATCGCCACCGTCGTCTTCGGCGATGCGGACTCTGAGGCTGCCCCGGGCGACGGCTCCCCAAGACTCGCGATCGCCCGCACGAGCGGCGGCGCGCTTGCCGACGCCGGTGGCGACGCGCTCGGCGCTTGTGTCACCGCGGGTGCGACCGGTGGCGAAGCCTCGGCAGACTTGGCCGAACCTGCGGGCAGCCGGGGCACGGACACGACCGCCGCGAGCATGGCGATCGCACCCAAGGGTATGGCTACTGCGACGAGTCGCCTCGTCCCGATCGGTCGCTCGGCCATGGGCGTACTCCCGTGATCGTCGGAGCTGCGTGTCTCTGACGACTAGGGGACGTCCGGACTGCCGGGTTACTCAAATCGCGTCGCGAAGGGTCGGTCGACCAACGAATGGATAGTGGTGCGGAGCGTCACATGACGTGTGGTCACGTCGAGCGGACGAAAGGGCCGATGTCGGGCGCGTTGGGCTGAGTGAGACTCGCGATATGGATGCGCGCCGATGGCTTCGCTTGACGCTGGGCCTGATCGTCCTTGGCGCCATGTCGGGCGCGGCGTCGGTCGATGCCTACGCCCCACCGCGCCCCCGGCCGACCGCTTCGCCACGGATCGTCGACTGGCGCACCTTCTCGCGACGCCCGATGCCTCCGGGTCCGACGCTCCCCGGTGCGTCCGGCTGCACCGTCTTTCCTGGGACCAACGTTTGGAACCGGCGCATCGATGAGCGGCCCGTCGCTCCGAACTCCGCCACCATGATCGCCGCGATCGGCCTCGACACCGGCCTCCACATGGACTTCGGGTCGTATGACGGGTACGGGATCCCGTACCAGCTCGTCACGAGTGGGACCGCTCGATCCGCGGTCGCATTCGACTACCCCGACGAATCCGACCAGGTCGGCTACCCCATCCCCGCGAACCCCCTGATCGAAGGTGGGGCTGGTGCGACCGGCGACCGCCACATCCTGATGGTCGACAAGGACGCATGCCGGCTGTACGAGCTGTTCAACGCTCGACCGCAGGGCAACGGCTGGAGGGCGGGCAGCGGCGCGACATGGGATCTGCGCTCGAACGCCCTGCGCCCGGACGGTTGGACGAGCGCCGACGCGGCGGGATTGCCGATCCTACCGGGGCTCGTCCGCTACGACGAGGTCGCGGCCGGCGCGATCCGGCATGCGGTCCGGTTCACGACGCCGGACACGCGAAGCGCGCACATCTACCCGGCACGTCATGACGCGAGCGACTCGTCTTCGTTGTCGCTCCCGTCGATGGGTCTGCGCGTCCGGTTGAAGGCGTCCGTCGACCTATCGGGCTACTCACCGCAGGCTCGGACGATCGCGGAGGCGCTCAAGCGTTACGGGATGATCCTCGCGGACAACGGCTCGCCCTGGTACATCAGCGGCATGAGCGACGCGCGGTTCGATGACGACGTCCTGCATGAGCTCGACGACATCACCGGCCGCGATCTCGAGGTCGTCGACACCACCGGGTTCGTCAGCGGGTAGCGCTCGGCGGCGATCGCCCGAGCGCGGCACGAACGCGGTGCGTCACCGGCTCTGACGCTGCATCATCAGCCGATGGCCGACCTCAAGACGCGTATCCGTGCCGGAGAGACACTGATCGGCGTCTTCTCCGACCTGGCGTCACCGCTCGCGGTCGAGCTCTGCGGACAGGCCGGCTTCGACTGGGTCGTCCTCGACCTCGAGCACGGCGCGGCGACCGAGGGTGACCTGCTCGGCCTGCTCTACGCAGCCGCGACCACACCCATGGCGGCGGTCGTTCGGGCGCAGTCGGCGGAGCGGCTCCGGGTCGGTCGCGCGCTCGACCTCGGTGCCGAGGGCGTGATGCTGCCGCAGCTGAAGTCGATCGACGAGGTCCGCGAGGCGATCTCGTTCCTGCGCTATCCGCCGGTCGGCCAGCGCGGCGTCGCCCTCCGGACACGCGGGGGAGGGATGGGGTCGCTCGGGCATTCGGACGTGGCCCGCGTGGTGAACGACCGCATCGTCGGGATCGTCCAGATCGAGGCAGCCGGCACGGTCGCGGACGCGGATGCGATCGCCGCCCTGGACGAGGTCGATGTGCTGTTCGTGGGCCCGGCCGATCTGTCGCACAGCCTCGGCATGCCGGGCCGATTCGACGAGCCGCGGTTCCAGGAGTCGCTGCGAGCGGTCGTCGGTGCCTCCCGGGCGCATGGCAAAGCCGCGGGGATCCTGATCTACGAGGCCGCTGGTCTGCCGCCCCTTCTCGAGATGGGTTTCACGTTCATCGGGCTCGGCTCGGAGGGCTCGTTCGTCTCGAGCGGCGCGCGAGCGATGCTGGCGGCCGCCGGCCGGGCTGCATCCGCGTAGTCGCGATACGGGAGCCTGCTCCGACGACGATCGACCGATGTCCGAATGAGCCAGTCGCGGCGGCGGCTGGCAGGATCGATGAGTGCGAGGCCGCGAGCTCCGGAAACGGCCGACGCTGGAAGCGTGACGAGCTCGCCGGCTCGAGCCGGAAAGGCGATCCGGATCAGGTCCCGATGCGCTCGGACGGCTCGGTCGATCTCATCGCTCGCGAGGGCGAGCACGACCGAGACGACTCGTCGTGGTCGCCAACCACGGGCCCGCGCGGGCAGCCAAGCCATCCGCTCATACCAGGCGAGCCGGCGCTCTAGCGCACCGAGGTCTTCGAGTCGCGTCTTGACCTCGATGACGAGCAGCGTGCCGGTCGGTCGATCGAACGCGAGAAGGTCGATCCAGCCGTGGCAGCGGCCGTGCACGATCTCGACTTCGCGCGCGGTCTCCCATCCCGATCTACGAAGACGTCGATCCGCGTAGGCAGAGCACGGTGCGTGGACGCCATCACGGACATGACCGCCGGCTGGGAAGATCGGTCGACGGGCGGTCAGCTCGAGCTCGAGACCGAGTGCCTCGGCGATCCGTTCGACGACGTTCAGTGTCGGATTCGCTCCTGCACGCTCGATCTTGGCGATGTACCGGGCCGTCACGCCGACGCGACGACCCAGTTCCTCGCGGTCGACGTCGAGCGAGAGACGTGTATCGAGGCACGCCCGTCCGAACCCGACCCGCAGCGCTTTCACGTGTGTAGTCCAACAGGAGCCGCTCGACTCGCGGATATCGCGCGCTTATCGCGGGCTTACCTCGTCCTTGACGAACGCACGGTTCCGGGGCGAGTAGGGTGATGTGCGCGCGTTGCCGGTGAACGCACAGTTCCTGCCTCGAGCACGAACATGCGGGGTACGTCGCCCAGTCGACGCTTGCGTGTTGACTGGTGCCACCAGCCCTGAACATTCGTGGCGTCGAACGGAACTGCCAGTTCACCCAGCCGGCTGGAGCGCGGCTGAACCCCGGTCGGATCCGAGCAGGTCGCCGCCCGGCGCGCCGCCCGCGCAGCCGTGGCGCGCCGGCCGCCCCCGTCCGCTGACCGGCCGCCGCTCGCCGCGCGGCCCGCTGACCCGCCGCCCGCGCAGCCGTGGCGCGCCGGCCGCCCCCG
>JBJMMR010000055.1:0-28942 GCA_045804645.1 Chloroflexota bacterium
GGGACGTTGCGGAGCCATTTCCCGACGCGCGACGACCTGGACCGCGCGATCGTCGAGCGGATGACCTCGGAGGTCAGGCTGCCCGATCTATCGATATTCGAGGGGGCCCGGAGGATCGAGGATCGCCTCGAGCGGCTCGTACGGGCGAGCGGGATCTTCATGGACCAGGCTCGGCGGCTATACCGGATGTGGCTGCGGGAACCGATGCTGACCGCCCCCTGGACCGAGAAGGGGGAAGAGTACGGCCGCCGGTGGGACGAGTTGATGCGAACCGCGATCGCGCCGATGGAAAACCACGAGGCGATGGCCATCCTGCGTGCCGTGTTGCATCCGGACTTCTTCGACGCAGTGAAGGCGGGCCGCCGATCGACGGACGAGGCATCGACCCTCATCGCGGCCCTGATCACCCCGTGGTTCACCGCCCGCGCGACACGCCGGGTGCGGCGGCACGAACGGCGAGGATGATCGCGAAGCCTAGCCGCGGAATGGCCTCTATGCCGCAGTAGGTGGCGTCGATCGATCAGCCTGGACATAGGCACCGCGACGTCAGACAGGCACTCGAGACCCTTGCCGAGGATCCCCGGAGCGCCCGTCTCGAGCTGGCTGAGAGATAGCGCCAACCGAGCGTGACTGTCGGGCATCCACCCTCGACACCGGCGTGGTCGGCCACTAGCGCGACGCCCTGGTCAGGCGTCGCGCCAGCGATCGACCGGCTACATCGCGACGAAGGTCTCGTAGACGTCGATCGTGGCTGGACGTGGACCGAGGAAGATCGGGCAGCTCTTCGATAGCTCGACCGCCTCGTCGAGGCTGTCGGCCTTGATCACCGAGTAGCCGGTAACAGGCTCGCCGCTGCTCGCCGAGACGTTGCCGCTGCTATCGATCCTCTTGCTCGTGGTCGTCGGATTGCCGCCGTCGACGAGCTTGTCGCCGAGATTGCCCATCCATTCGCCCCAGGCCTGCATCACGTTGGCCTGCTCGTCCGGGGATTCCGGCGTTCCGCCGCCGTGGTAGAGCAACAGGTAGTTAGCCATCGATCCGTCCTCCAGTCCCGCGTGGTGGGCGCAAGCCCACATCTTCGACTAGAGCGACGAACGGGATCGGCAAGAATCGACAGGCTGGTCACGGACCGCGAGGGCATCGCCGAAGAGGCGGCCCGCGCAGAAAGCACGTCGAGTCTGTCATGAGCGTCGACGGGCCTGGCCAAGCCAACCAAGCGGTACAGCAGCTGGGTGCGGTCAAGGGCGAGTACGCCCCCGAAGTCGCCCGCCCACCGCGCGGGGTGCCTGCTCTGGTTACGGGTTGATCTGGATCGACTTGACGATCGCCTCGGCCTCGGCGAGCTGAGCCGGCGTCGCATCGGACCCGCTGTACCAGACGCCGATGCCGAGGGGGTGTTCCTCGCCCGTGTCGACCAGGTAAATGAGCGCGTTCTGACCCGGGGCGACCTCGGTGCCGGGCCACAGGGCAAACGGATCGGTGCAGGTGCTGCCCTCGGTCGAGATCTCGACGCGGAGCGCATCGTGGCCGTCGATCGTGACGTCGGTCGGCTCGGACGTCTGATGGCCGATGTGAGCCGCCATCGCCTCGGCGGCCTCCGCCGGCGTCGCGATATTGCCGCCCACGCCGGCTGTCGGGTCGCATGGGTCAGTCAGGATCGTGTCGACCGTGGAAGCGGTGATCGAGATCGCTCCAGGGCAGCTACCGCCCAGCGCGAAGGCGTCGCGCGATCCTTGCCAGGAGATCTTCGCTCGGAGCGGGACGGTCGCCGATAGCCTCGGAGTCCCGAAGTGGTTCATGTAGATCGCACCGGGCGCGATCTCGGCACACGCCGGGAGCGGCTTCGCAGCGCCAGGCGGGTCGGTCGCGTCCTCCGGCCGAAGATCGACCGTTTCGAGCAAGGGCTTGAGCGAGTCCCAGGTGTCTGTCAGGCCGAGCTTTTCGGCGCGCGGCGCGACCAATCGGAAGAGGTAGCCGCGGGTGTCCGTCTGGATGATCGATCCGCTGTTGCAGGGACCGAACTGTTCCGAATAGATCCCGTCGACTTTCCAGCCCCAGAACTCGTGACCGTTGTCGCCCGCGCAGGTCCACTCGAGGACCGACGCCCTCCAGGCATCCCCGCTGATACCACCGAAGGAGCGAGACGCCACGAGCAGGTACAAGCCATCCTTCGTGGCCGGATCGAAGATGACATCGGCGGCCGGCGAGTCGAAATCGAGTGGTTCGCCCGTCCATGGCTCGGTCGCAGCTCTCGTCTGCCAGCCTTTCGGGACGCCCATCGAGAACCCGTGTATGGCCGAGGTGAACGTTGCCTCGCCTTCGTCAGGCGTCGGCGTGGCCGACATCGAAGGTGACTCGGTGCCTTGCGATGGTTCGGTCGTCGGCGATGTGCTCGCTGGCGATGGCGTCGCCGGGCCGTCGCCGTCAGACACGCGAAGCCATACCAAGCCATCCTGGTCGCGGAGCGAGTCGGTGGCCCGGTCGTAGACGAGATGCAGGGCGATCTCGACCGTGGTGCTTCCGCAACCGCCCCCGTCGGGGAACGTGGCGTCCAGGGTGTCATCGGAGATCTGACCGGTGCCATCGGCGGTGAAGACCTTGACGGCGTCCTCGCGGCAGGCCAGGCCCGTCGCGAAGTCATCCTCGAAATGGACGCTCGGGCTCGTCCCCGCACCGATGACGAGCGTCTGGTCGCTGCCGTCGGCGGGGTCGGTCGACGACCACGTCCCGCTGAACACGCTCCGAGATGAGAAACCGCCACCGGCCAGGAGGGCAGCTCCGACGATCGCGATGATCAGCGCGGCGGCGATGACGCCGTATCGCATCGCGGCGGACGGGAACGGGTTCGACCCCGCCGGGGACCAGGGCAACCGGGCCAAGACTGGATGGCGCTGCCCGGTGACAGCCACGCCGTCGACGATCGCGGCAAGCCGCCCGTCGCCCGGGCGCTCGTCCCCCGTTGCCAGCAGGTGCTGTCGCAGCTCGACGGAGAAACGGTCGTTCATCATGCGATCTGCTCCCCGAGACGCGACGGTTCGCGCTCGTCGGCTTCGATGGCTGCACGAAGCGCGCTCGTCGCCCGGTTGAGGCGGGACTTCGTCGTGCCGAGCGGGATCCCCATCGCCTGCGCCGCATCGGCAAGCGGAAGGTCGAGGTAGTAGACGAGCACCACGACGGCCCGCTGTTGTGCAGAGAGCCGCGCGAGGCCACGCTCCAGCTGGTCACGGAGGGCGAGGTCGCGCTCGCCGCCGAAGATCGCCGGCTCGTCGGCCGGCGTCAGCCGGATCTCGACCGCGTCGACGCGCTTCGTCCGCCGTGAGCCCTTGAAGCACGAACGGACGAGGAGCCGCCGGATCCAGGCATCGAACTTATCCGGGTCGCGTAAACCCGGCAGCGACCGCCACGCCTCGATGAACGCTTCCTGGACTGCGTCCTGGGCTGCGTACTCGTCGCGCAGGATCATGCGGGCGACTGCGGTGAGCCGTCCGAGCGATCGCGCGGCGAGCTCGGAGAAGGCGGCTCGATCGCCGTCTCGCGCCCGGATCACCAGATCGCGCACTGCTCACCATCGACTTCGGCGCGGCGACCTGCCGCGCTGCCAATCATGTGGTGCCCGCGCGGCCGAAAGGTTCCAGATTCCGTCACGGCGCCGAAAAGAAAAGTCGCCGGCCCCCCAAGGCCGGCGACTTCGAGATACGCGCGCGCAAAGCGCTAGTCGGCGCATGCTCAGGGTGCGGGGAAGGTCGGAGGCGTCAGCGTCCCGGACTCCACCGTCTCGAAACCCGTAAGGTCGAGCGTGGGGAGATCGAGTACCTTCAGCCAGCCGTCGCAGTCGCTTGCGATCGATGCGTCGTCGGAAACCCAGATTCCGATCCTTGCGGGCGAGCCGGGCTTGACGATCACCGCCGACCAGTCGCCCGCGCGCCCGCCTTCGACGTCCGACTTCTCGGTCTTGCCGGCAACTGCCCACGTGTCGCCGGACTGGGCGGCGCAACCCAACTGGACGGTGTGGGTGCCCTTTCCGATCTGCGTGACGGCCGTACCAGACACGCTCGTGCCATCAGCGGCCGCGTCGACCGTCGTGGTCGAGGGCTGTCCGTGGTACTTGAACTGGACGGCCCCACCGAAGGCGCCTGGCGTGCTGGGGGCCGCCGCCGCCGACGCTGAGGCTGAGGCCTGCGCAGGTGCCGCGCTGACCGACGCCTGGCTGCTCGCTGCCGGAGCTGACGCGGCGGGCGCGGCAGTGCCGGTCGCCCCGGCGCAGCCGGCGACGAGAAGCGTGCTGACCAGGACGCCAAGGATCGTTCGCATGCTCATCCCTCCTACAGGTTCGTTCACCATGTGGAATGAATGGCGTCGAAAAGTTCCACATTGTCGAAAAAACAAGCTGCGGCTCTCCAAAGCCCGCGACTCCGGTGCGTGAAGGACGGGTCGTCCCGTGGTACGGTGGTTCTTCGCCGCCTCTTGCGGCGATGCTCGTGTGGTCGCCTTCTCTCGAACGGACCTGCGCCAGCAAATGAGTTCGAGAACATGAGGGAGGGCCGTGATGGCCACCGGTACCGTCAAGCGGGTCGTTTCTGACCGCGGTTTCGGCTTCATCGAGGCCGAGGACCAGAAGGAATACTTCTTCCATCGGAACAGCCTCGAAGGCTCACTCGATTTCGATCGCCTCGCTGGCGGCGAGCGTGTGGAATTCGAGGTCGAGCAGAGCCCCAAGGGGCCTCGGGCGAACAAGGTGCGCGCCGCCTAGGTTCTTCCCGTGCGGGTCGACAACCCGCCACGACTGACGTATCGACCCGGGTCGCTCGACGATCCGGGTCGATCCATTCCCGGCTTTCCCTGCAAGGAGGCTGACGATGAAGATCGGCGCGATCGTGCCGCAGGGCTGGGTCGGCGAATACGACGGTTGGGATCCCTCGACCGCGTGGAGGCGAACGACGGAGGTCGCCAGACAAGCTGATCGGCTCGGGTTCGAGTCGATCTGGCTGTTCGACCACTTCCACACCGTCCCGCGGCCCACGGACGAGATCACCTTCGAGTCGTTCACGACGCTGTCGGCCCTGGCCGCGATGACCAGCCGTGTGCGGCTCGGGCACATCGTGATCTGCACGGCGTTCCGCAATCCGGCGCTCACCGCCAAGATGATCTCGACGATGGACACGATCAGCGACGGTCGGATGGAGCTCGGGATCGGCGCCGGCTGGAAGCGCGATGAGTGGGTCGCCTACGGCTACGGGTTCCCCGAGACGCGCGAGCGACTCGCTCGGCTGGGCGACGACCTCGCGGTGATCAGCGCGATGCTGGTCGGCGACAAGCACGACCACGCGTCGTTCGACGGCACGTACAGCAGCGTCAAGAACGCGATCAACGTCCCGAAGCCGATCCAGCGGCCGCGCGTCCCGATCATGGTCGGTGGCAACGGGCCGAACGTCACCTGGCGACTGGCGGCCCGCTTCGCCGACGAGCTCAACCTCGACGGCATGTCGCCCGACGAGGTCCGTGACGCCCTACCGACGATCCGCGCACGCTGCGAGGAGATCGATCGAGACCCGGCATCCCTCGCGATCTCGGTCCACGTCTGGAAGGAGACGCTGAGCATCCGGGGCCAGCGCCGGATCGACCTCCTGGGCGCCTACCGCGAGACCGGCGTCGATCGCGTCATGGGCCTCGACGAAGGCTCGGCGATGTCCGACGAGGCACTTGAACTGCTGGCTCACGACGCGCGCAGCGCAGGGGTGGAGATAGCGGACCGAGCTGCGGCCTGAGGGCCGCCGGACCCGCAGATCAGTCGGCGAGGTCGAGAGCGCCGCAGACCGGGTGATCCGCGCGAACATGTCGGGGCCGCCGGCGACCTCTTCGTCGACGCCTAGCTCGTTAGCAGCGTGAAGATCAGCAGTCCGACGAGCACCGTGCATCCCTGCGCGAGGATGAAGACGCCAAGCGGGGCGGCGATCGCCACGACCGGCTCGAGTCGCTGTTGGCGCGCCACGGCGGGCAAGACGGCGATCCCCGCGTAGGCGGGCAGCCCGATCACCAGTGCCGCGACCGTGAGCGAGAGCGTCGCGTCCACCGGTTCGATCTCGAACACCGCGAGCACGATCGCGTAGGCGAGGACCACGGTCACGGACATCACCGGGATCAGGAGGCTCAGCCGACCACTCACGAGCCCGGTCCGGTAGAGGTGGACCGCGTTGAGGCTATAACTCGCGACCGTCGAGCTGAGGAGAAGCCATCCGGCGAGGTCGGAGAGCCGGTGAAGCCCGACCGTATCGAATAGCGGGACCAGCGCCAACCAGCCGATGCCGATCGTGAACCAGACCATGGTGGTCCCACCGGCGAACATCGCGGCCTGGACATCGATCGGCCCGACGTCAGCCCCGTGGATGTTGGCGAAGAGGATGCTGACCCCAAGGAACCCCACGTACGCGACGAGGAACATCGCCACGACGGCCGTAAACGATGGGTTGTCCGCCCCCGGGACGGACCGACCGAAGGTCACAAGCAGGACCATCCCGGTCACGGCGAAGCCGGCCAGTCCCCCGAGGACCGTGACGTAGCGGCGGCCGACCTCGACCGGATCGAACGTCGGGTCGCGCGTGAGCACCTGGCCGTGCCCGAATGTCGACCAGCCGACGAGGACGGCCGTGACGGTCCCGACGACGAAGCCGACGACGGCAACCATCGGGTTCTCCTACAGGCTCCCCGGCGCCGAGCCGGTGAGGGATCGCTCGATCAAGCGCGCGAGCGAGACCCGCGACTCGACGCCGACCTTGTTGAAGACGTTCCGCAGGTGGCTCTCGACGGTCTTCTGGCTCAGGAACAGCTCTGCCGCGATCTCGGGATTGGTCTTACGTTCGACGACCAGCCGCGCGACCTGGAGCTCACGCTCGGTCAATGACTCGACGCCATGGCTGGCCGGTAGGCCGTGCCGGGTCCGCCGATGCGGGCGGTGGCCGAGCTTGCCGAGTTCCTGCTCGGTCCGCCCGCGATATCGGAGCGCGCCGGTCGCGTCGAACGCCGCCGCGGCGCGGCGAAGCTCGTCGACCGCCTCGTCGACGGCGCCCGCTCGTGCCAGCGCTCGCCCGGCCAGCTCGCGTGAGAGAGCCGCCTCGATCGGTGCTCCGATGGCCGCCGCACGGTCGGCCGATGTCAAGGCTCGATCCGCCGCTGTCTTCATATCGCCAGCCTCGAGCGCCGTCGTGGCCACCGCCCGGTCAGCCCACGCGGTCGCCAGCGGGAGGCGGACAGTGTCGGCCGTGGAAATCGCGAGCTCCGCCGTGCGCTCCGCAGCGGCACGTCGGTGCGAGGCGAGCAGGCATCGCGTCAGCAGCTCGAGACAATAGACGCGCCACCCTCCAGGAATGAGCGTGAGACCGCCTTCGCCGGCCTCTGCAAGGAGCAGCTCGGACGCTCGCTCGGCCTCACCCAGCTCGAGTAGCACCGCCGCGAGACGCACGGCCGCCCAGGCGGGAACGAAGCCTCGACCGAGCCGGCTCGCCAGTCGCGCGCCTTCGTCCGCCGTGGCGTAGGCAAGGGGAAGGTCTCCCGCGGCGAGCGCCACCGCGGACCTATTGAACAGGTTGCCGGCGAGACTCGGCGGGGTACCGAGCAGTCGACCGCCATCGATCGCTCCGTCCAGCATCTCCGCCGCTTCCAGGAGCTTCCCCCGAACGTACCAGACCCTCGGCAGGATCTGGTACAGGCCGACGGGATCGTGACCCGTCGAGCTCGTGACCTCGAGGGCACGGCTCGCGTGCGCGTCGGCCTCGATATACATGTCGAGGTACAGCTCGGTCGCAGCCAGCCAGGTCGCGGCATCCACGCGCCGCGCGAGCACCTCGTCCGGAAGCGTGTCGACCATGGCCGCGGCTTGGTCTCGGATCGAACGAGCGCGTTCCGGCTCGCCGTTGACGGCATCGGCCAGCGCAGGCATGGCAAGCGCGGCTGCGAGCACGGCCGGATCATCGACCTCGGCTGCTGTCGCGGCCGCTCGTCGCGCCCAGCCATCCATCTCGTCGTATCGCGACCGGTAGAACTCGTTCAGGGTGAGCTCGATCAGCAACGCGACCGCCTCCCTCGAAGGCGGTCCAGGCAACCGGCGGAGGGCATCGACCAGCCGTGCGTGCGCGGATTCGTACCGGCCGATCAGACGTTCCTCTCGCGCGCACGCGGCCGTGACCGTCGCGAACAGGGAGATCGCGCCGTCGGGTACCGCGCTGAGCGCGTCGAGGAGGGCGTCGTGCCCGGCCGTCACGTGGCCTGATGCGCTGAGCGCCGCAGATCGAGCGACCAGCAGGCCGACCCGCTCCGTCCCGCTGGCAGACGCCGGGAGCAAGCCCAGGGCGACATCGAACCAGCGCGCCGCGCTTTCCGGAGCCAGGCGAGCGACGGAATCGCCGGCTTGCTTCAGAGCAGCGACAGCTTCGAGATCCCCGTATGCCGCGGACCGTTCGACATGATGGGCACGCATCGCGGCAGGTGCGCCGCGACGGGCCAGGGCGTTGGCGCATCTTGCGTGTGCTTCGATCCGCCAGGCAGCCGGAGAGCTGACATATGCAGCGCGGTGAAGCAGGGGATGTCGGAAGCGGAACCGGCGCGACACATCGGTCGACCGAACGAGATCGGCACCGAGGAGTTCGTCGAGCGCATGCCTGACTTCGACCTCTGAGGTCGCTGCGGCATCTGCGGCAAGTCCCAGGTCGAACGGGTCGCCAGCCACCGCCGCGCCGTCGAACACGCGCCGAGCGAGGTCCGTGAGCGATCCCCGTTCCTCGGCCAATGCGGCCGCAACGGCAGATGGCACGCCGATGTCGGGCAGCGTCCCTCCATCCACCGTGACGGTCATCGCCCGGTCGAGTGACCGTGCGAGCTGCTGGAGATAGAACGGATTTCCGCCGCTCTCGTCGTACAGCTGCTGTGCGACGAGCGGAGAGACGTCCTCACCGACGAGCTGCCTCGCCCCGTCGGCGCCGAGCGTTCGAAGTTCGACGCGTTCGAGCGTACCGAGTCGCTCGGCGCGCTCGAGAGCGACGACCGATCGATCAGCCAGCGACCGAGGTCGGAACGCGAGGGCGATGAGCACGGCCGCGGCAGGAGGGCGCCGCAACAGCATCTCGAGAAGTTCGATCGAGGCCGGATCGGCCCACTGCCAGTCATCGAGGATCACCACGAGCCGGCGGTCCCGAGCGAGCTGCTCGATCAGCGCACGAACCGCGCGATGGGTTCGATAACGTTCTCGCTGCCCGTTCCGCGGATGTCCTCGACCGAACGAGGACATCGATGGGAAGACGTGCGCGAGCTCGACCAACTCGGGTTCACCGAGCCCGGTCAGGTCATCGAAGCCGAGGCTCGCGAGGTGGTCATCGAACGCGTCGACGAACACCGAGAACGGTACGTGGCGCTCCGGCTCGGCGGCCGTGCCGGCCAGCACGAGGTGATGGCGCTTCGCTGTACGCGCACGAAGCTCGGCCAGGAGCGCGGTCTTCCCGATGCCAGGTTCGCCGGCGAGCGCGATCGCACCGCCTGCCCCTCGATCGAGGTTCTCCAAGTACCGCTCGAGTAGGGCGATCTCGCCGCGACGTCCGATCAAGCCCTCTACGGATCTTCCTCCCGCTTCGACTGACCCCTACTCGTATCGCTCGAAGCGATGCAGTGGCCAGTGCCGAAAGTCACATCCCGTGTCGCGGAACTCCGGGCAGGAAATCAGGGTGTTCCCCTGATGTCAGCCGATCTCGGACCGACCAGTCTTTCCCTGGCGTAAGACCCAAGGAAGGGAGCGGAAGATGTCGACGCTGCAACCTATGGCGAAGGCGACGGGCGGCACGACACGACGGATCTGCGTGTATGCGACGGTCGTGGTCGGCGGCTGGTCGCTGCTCGAAGTCGCCAGCCTCGCGTTCCGACACACGAATGGGGCCGAGATCTACGGCGTGCTCGTCGCTGCCGTGGCGTTCGCGAATGCGGTCGCGAGCCTCGCGCTGCTCCGGTCTGCCCACCCGCCAACCTGGGCGACGGCCGTGGTCCTCGTCGTGTGGGCTGTCATCGGGCTCGGCGGGATCGCCGGGGTGGTCGCCCACATCGTCGGCCCCGTCGCGGGACATGGGCCGGTCGATCTGCGTCCACGACCCACCCTGGCGCCGCTGATCTTCACCATGTTCGCGCTGGTGGGCGGTGCGGCCGTCGTCATCGGGCGCCGGGCAAACCGCAAACAGTAAGGAGAGAAGAGATGATCGAGATCTCGAAGCCGCTGGTGACACGACTGTTCGTCGGGGCACTCCTGACGCTCCTCGTCGGCGTCCTCATCGCGGTCGCTGCTGTGCTCTTCGCGCTCGCTGATGGCGTGATCTCGATCGGCGGCCCGAGTGGCGTCACGATCCGGACGGACGCACTCGCCGGCATGGTGACGTGGCTCTTCCTGGCTGCGATCGTGATCCTCGCCGGGAGCATCGCCGCCATCGCCTCTTGGATCGCCGCACTGCTCAACACGTTCCGGCTCGCGGACAAGACGTGGTTCATCGTCTTGCTTGTCCTCGGATCGGCGAGCTTCGGCTGGTTGGCGATGATCGCCTACGTGTTCGCCGGACCGGATAGCACCAAGCCGAGCGCGGTCCTCGCGGTGCCCGCTCGAACGTGAGAGCGCGTCAGGTGGTCGGTGCCGCGAACGTCGAGGCGCCGACCATCAGCGTGAGAACCGCGGCGTTGGCCGCATAGATGTCCTCGCCGGCACTCCCGACGGTGAAGACGGTCAACGTCCCGGCGGAGCCGTAATCGATGATGTAGGCAAGCCTGGATGTCCCGGCCGCCAGGTTTCCGGTCACAGCCTTCGTCTCGCCTTCGACCATCGTCGCGGGCAAGCCGTCGACCTCGAGCTCGACCGTCTGGCGCACGGTCCAGGACGAGGCGTCGGTCGCTTCCGCGACGACATCGGCATATGTCGCCGACGAGGTCGCGACCATGATCGCGGCCTTCAGCGTCGCCGGATCGCTCGGGACGGTGATCGGGTCCCGGTCGAAGTAGCGGCAGGCGAGGTCCGAGGGCGCGCTCAACGTCGACCACGCCGCCGGATATGCGAGCGTCCCGAGCGCCGTCCCGTCGGTCGCCAGCAGATCGCAGGTCGAGACCGTCGGGACGATGATCGGTGGGACGCTGGGCGCCGGAGTGGGTGCCGGTGTGGCGCTCGGTGCTTCGGTCGGCGCAGTCGTGGGCGGGGGCGTCTTGCTCGGCGCAGGCGTGTCGGTCGGCTTGGGTGCCGCCGTCCCGGCCGGCGTCGCATCGGCACTCGGTTCAACGCTGGGTGACGGCGACGGCGCTGTCTCAGGCTGCGGCCGCGAGAGCGCAACGAGGATCGAACCCTTGCGGTCCGTCAGCAGCATCGAGTCGCCACGTCGATCGAGGAACGACGTTCCCTGCAGGGCTTCGAGGAACGCCGTCTCGACGGCCGTCGCGGTCTCGTCGCACGCCTTCTGCGTCGAGGCGAGCCGGCTGATCCGGACGTAGTTCCCGTTCGTACCGTACGTGCCGCTGAAGCTGTTGCACCCGGAGAAGCCGCCGATGCTCGCAAGCCCGAACACCACCTCGAGCCGAACGTCCTCGGGCGCTGAAACGGCCGAGTTGCCATCGGCGTAGCTATCGACGTTCCACGTCCCGAGCAGCGGGTTGCGCGGCGCTGCATCGAAGACGAGGAGGGTCGCTCCCTTGGCGGCGAAGATCGTCAGCGTCTCGCGCTTCACCGAGTAGAAGCGGCTGGCCTGCAAGTTACTGATGAAGGTCTGCTCGAAGGCCATCGACTCCTCGTCGCACGCCATCAGCGTCAGTGCGGGCTGCGAGATGAGCAGCGTCCGACCGCCCTGCCGATAGACCGCGTTGTAGCTGTTGCAGCCGCTGACACCCGTGACGCGGCTTCGATCGAACTCGGCATCCGCGTACTGCGTCTCAGGGACGATCGCGAGCGTGTCGCCGTCGGCGTAGGAGCGAAGGATCCACTCGGTCCCCTCAAGGACGCCGCCCGAACCCGGGCCCGTCGAGCAAGCCGCGAACAGGAACGACGCGAACGCGATGAGCAGGCTGACGCCGAGCAGGCGACGGTGACGGTCGTGCATCGAACGCATTCAACCGTCCCGGGCCGGCCTTCGTAACACCCGAATCGGGTGACGGCGAACGGAAAGCGACCCGGCCGGGAACCCAAATCGGGGTTGCTGCGCCATTAGTCTCCGAGCGGGACCGAAACGGCCCCGCGACAGCGGAGCGACCGTGGACCAGCGAGACCTCGTCAAGCGAGCGCAGCAGGGTGACCAAGACGCCTTTGCCGTGCTTGCCGGCGCGGCCGTCGCGCGGCTGGACGCGGCTGCCCGGCTGATCCTTCGGGACAGCGAGCTCGCGCGAGACGCCGTCCAGGATTCGATGGTGCGAGCGTGGCGCGACCTGCCCGGGTTGCGCGATCCGGATCGGTTCACGCCATGGCTGCACCGTCTCACCGTGAATGCCTGTCTCGACGTGGCGAGACGTCGCCAACGTCGATCCATCGAGGTCGAGCTCACGCCGATCGCCATGCCCTCCGTGGCGGACGCGACGGCGGAGTTCGCCGATCGAGAGCTCATCGACGACGCGCTCCGCCAGCTCGAACCCGAGTTCCGGGCCGTCGTCGTGCTCCACTACTTCCTCGGGATGCCGCTGCAGGACGTCGCCGTCTCGATGCGGATCCCGGTCGGGACGGTCAAATCGCGACTCCACCGCGCGCTTCGAACGATGCGCGTCAGCCTCGAGAGCGCGGACGAGACGCCGGAAGCCGTGCCGGGAGGGCAGTTCGCATGAGAACGGCTCGACCCGCCGAAAGCCGTCTGCCGGAGATCCTGGAAGGGATCTCGGCGCCACGGACGCCCGACTACTTCGACGACATCCTCGGCCAGGTCGGCCGCACGCGGCAGCGACCCGGCTGGAGCTTCCCCGAAAGGTGGCTTCCCATGACTGCGCTCTCTGAGCGGGTCGCGACCGCGCCACGCATCCCGGTGCGCATGGCGGTCGTGCTCGCCCTCCTGCTGCTCGCGCTTGCCGTGAGCATCGTGCTCATCGTCGGTTCACAGCGTCCCAGCGTCCCGGCGCCATTCGGCATCGCAGGCAATGGCGAGGTCGTCTTCGCTGACCAGACCGGCGCGATCGTCGCTGGCAACGTCAGCGATGGAACCAGCAAGGTCATCGTGGCCGGGTCCGGCCATTCGCGACCGGTCTTCTCGCCGGACGGGACGCGGATCGCGTTCCTCCGGCCATCAGACGGCGGTGACACCCCCGAACTCGTCGTTAGCGGCGCCCAAGGCGAGGATCCGGTCGTGGTGACCACCGAGGGGGTGACTGATATCCGCTACCTCGGATGGTCGCCTGATAGTCGCCGCCTCGTGGTGATTCCCAACGATGGCAGCCTGGTCGCGTTCGACGCTGTGAGCCAGGCGCAACCGAAGACGTTGCTCGAACCGTTCTTCGATGCCGCCGGGCGACTGCACGAAGGCATCGATGTGGGCGACGGTTACAACATCGATCTGGCCGACCTATTCCGCCCGCCCGTGGGCGACGAAGTCCTTATTCCGTACGACGGACCGAGTGGCTACGGCCTCTATCGCCAACCATTGGATGGCAGTGCTCCGATCGCGGTCCTCACCACCGCGACGACGACGGTGCCGTTCGGCAAGGTGGAGAGCATCTCTTGGTCGCCGGACGGCAGGCGGATCGTGTTCGGACTTCGCCCGCCGGGCGAGGAGGTCGGCGCCCGCGCCTGGATCATCAACGCCGACGGGACGGATCTGCGGCGATTGACCAGCCTGGAGCTACCTGCCGAATACACCGTCTCAGAAGCGCACATGGCCTGGTCGCCCGACGGGACTCGAGTCGCGATCCAGCGGTGGATCGCCAACTATGACGCCGGTGATGCAGGCCCACGGCCGATCACGATCGCGGACGTCGCCACGGGTGAAGATCACGAGATCGGCCCGAACAATGTGAATGGGTACGCCAGCTGGGGGTGGTCGCCTGATGGCACCAGCGTCCTCGAGGTACCGGCCCCACCAAGTGACGACGCCGATGCCGCGATCATCGTGGACGCTGCGACCGGCGCGGTCACCCGATACGGCTGGGACGCGGGATCCGCAGCCACCTGGCAAAGGACCCTTCCGGCTTCCTAGCCGTCACAACCGCCGCTCAGCGGCGTCCGGACCACTTGAGGTAAGCGCCGGCGTAGCGGCGTCGACGATCCCGATCGTGGTCTCCGTCGCGCCGGCGAAGGATCGCAACAGGGCGTCGAGGTCGGCAAGTGCCGCCTCGACGTCCGTTCGCGCCTCGGCGTGATGTCCCTCAACGGTGACGAGCACGTCGGTCGTCGACGCCGAGCTCGCGCTCTCCGCAGATTGGCGCCAGCACCAGCGGCGAGCGGCCACGTGGCCCGCCTCGTCGATGAAGATCACCTCGTCGGGCTCGGGTTGCTCGGTCGCGCCTGATCCGAGGTCGATGAACGACTCATCGCCGGTCGCCGGCCGCACCGTCAGCGTGCCGGTGATCGAGTGAGCATCGAACATCGCGACAGGCAGCGCGTATCGGATGCTGACGAGATTTCCGATATCGACCAGCGTGTTGATCGACGGCAGCGATCCCTGCTTCGTGAGTCGGCGCAGGAGCGCCTCGCCGGCAGAGCGATACGCGGTCGGGTCGACCCCGAAGGCGCGGAACGCTCGTCGCCAGGCAGAGAGGCTCGGCACATCGGAGAGCGGCGTATCGCCGCGTCGGGCCAGGACGGCTCGTTGCTCCGCCGCAAACGCTTCTGCCAGCTCCGGCTGCGTGGTACCGCCGACCAGGCCCTCGGCCAGCAGCACCCCACCGACGACACCCGGAAACCGCTCGATGAGCGCGGGGTCGTAGCGGAACGACGGCATGCCGCTAGTGTGCCCTGCGGTAGGCTCGACTCGTGGTCGGTCGAGCAAGCGGTGGGTTCCGGGCATCCGAAGCGCAACCCGTCACGTACGTCGAGCTCTTCTTCGATCTCGTCTTCGTGTTCGCCGTGACGCAACTTACCGCCCTCACGGCACACGACCTGACGCCGGGGGGCATCCTTCGCTCGCTCCTGCTCGGTTGGCTGATCTGGTGGGCCTGGACCCAGTTCACCTGGACACTCAACCCCGCCGACACGACGCACCCGACGGTGCGGATCGTCACCCTCGCGGCGACCGCCGTGGCGCTGGTCATGTCGGCCTCGGTCCCCCAGGCGTTCACCCTCGACGCGCTCTGGTTCGCCCTCCCCTACGTGATCGTGCGGGTCCTCGGCCTCGGGCTGCAGATCCGCGTGGAACTCGAGCGCGTCGGCGAGGACCACGGCGGCGTGATCCGATGGGCGAGTTTCTCGACGATCGGCCTCGTGCTCGTGCTGGTCGGGGCAGTGGCGGACCCGAGCGTGCGCCCCTGGATCTGGCTTCTCGCTATCGTCGCCGACCTCCTCGCGGCCGCGATGGCGGGGCGGGCCACGGTCTGGGACATGAACCCGTCGCACCTGTCGGAGCGCCACGGACTCTTCGTGATCATCGCGATCGGTGAGTCGCTCATCATCGCCGGCACCGCCGTCGCGAATGTCGAACGATCCGTCGCTTTGGAAGCGGCCGCGGCCGCCGCCATCCTCGTCGCATCGCTCCTCTGGTGGACCTACTTCGGCTGGCTGAAGGAGGGACTCGAGCATGCCTACGCGCACGTGCCGCCAGAGCGCAACGGCAACGTGGCGCGCGATGCGTTCAGCCTGGCCCATTTCCCGCTCATCACCGGGATCGTCGGGTTCGCCGTCGCGCTCGAGGAGATCGGGACCCACCCCGATGAGCCGCTGTCGACCGTCGTGCTCGCATCGCTCGGCATCGGCGTCGCGCTGTTCGTGGGGAGTTCGGCGCTGTCCCTGCGACTCGCAGGCGGCGCGCTGCTTGTGCCGAGATTGGCGATCCTCGCCCTGATGCTCGCGGCGTTCGGCGTCCTGGCGGGGTTGCACGTCCCACCGGTCTGGCCGTTACTCGTCGTCGCGGTCGCGCTGTTCGCGATCGTCCTTACGGAAGGTGCAGGTCCGGAGACCGAACGCATCCCACAGGGCGCTTGATCTTTGCCGAACACTGGGTAGGAGTATCTGAGCCAGCAGGACAGACGTGGACCACGCAGCCCATCAGCAACACGATCACCCTTCGCGCGGTCCAGACAACGGGCCTGCGGAGGACGCCGGCAGGCATGACCGGCACGAAGGTCACTCGGTCGCGATGTTCCGCGACAAGTTCTGGCTGAGCCTGGCGCTGACGATCCCGGTCATCCTGCTAAGCCACGATGTCGAGGAGTGGTTCGGCTACACGATCCCGATGATCCCGGGCATCGAGTATGTCCCTGCCATCCTCGGAACGATCATCTTCTTCTACGGCGGGATGGTCTTCATCCGCGGCGCCCAGCGCGAGTTGGCCGATCGCAAGCCCGGGATGATGACGCTCATCTCACTGGCGATCATCGTCGCCTTCGGGACGTCGTGGGCCGGCACGCTCGGCTTCTTCGAAGTCGAGATCTGGTGGGAACTGGCCACCCTGATCACGATCATGCTGCTGGGCCACTGGCTCGAGATGCGCTCGATCGCCCAAGCCCAAGGAGCCCTCTCGGCCCTCGCCGCCCTCCTCCCGAACACGGCAGAGCGAGTCACCGCTGAAGGCACTGAGGAAGTGTCGGTCAGCGCATTGCAGGTCAACGAGATCGTGCTCGTCCGGCCGGGCGCTCGCGTTCCCGCCGATGGAGCCATCGTCGACGGCAACGCCGACGTCGACGAGTCGATGATCACGGGCGAGTCGCGGGCGGTCCCGAAGCAGGCCGGCGACTCCGTCATCGCCGGCACCGTGGCCGCTGGCGGATCGCTCCGAGTCAAGGTCACCGCGACGGGCGACCAGACGGCCCTGTCGGGGATCATGCGGATGGTCGCGCAGGCTCAGGCGTCCGCGTCTCGGGCGCAGGCGCTGGCAGACCGCGCCGCGGCGATCCTCTTCTATGTCGCCCTGGCAGCAGGTGCCATCACGCTGCTCGGTTGGTGGCTCCTCGGCGACCCCGAGGGCGCCTTGGTTCGCACCGCGACCGTACTCGTCATCGCCTGCCCTCATGCGCTGGGCCTTGCGATCCCACTCGTCATCGCCATCTCGACCTCCCTCGGGGCCCAGAACGGGCTGCTGGTCAAGGACCGACTGGCGCTCGAGCGGACCCGGACGGTCAACACCGTCATCTTCGACAAGACCGGAACCTTGACCAAGGGCGAGCCCGTCCTCGTCGACCTGGCGGCCGACTCGATGGACATCGAACGCCTGCTCGCGCTCGCGGCTTCGGTCGAGGCGGACTCGGAACACCCGCTAGCGCGCGCGATCGTCGATGGGGCGAAGCAACGAGGTGTCGAGACTCGGCCAGCCTCTGGATTCGAGGCGCTGGCTGGTCGCGGCGCCCACGCAAAAGTCCACGGCCATGACGTCTTCGTCGGTGGACCCCGGCTACTCCAAAGCCTCGGTTTGGCGCCGTATCCTGAGGCGGCGGGCTGGGACCAGCAGGGACGGACGGTCCTCCACGTCGTCGTCGATGGCGCCGTGGCCGGCATCGTGGCAGTCGAGGACGAGATCCGGCCGGAGTCGAAGGAGGCGATCGACGACCTCCACGCCTCTGGCATCAAGGTGGCGATGATCACCGGCGACAGCCAGGCGGTCGCCGACTCGGTCGCGCGCCGCCTCGAGATCGACGAGGTCGCTGCGCAGGTCCTCCCGGCTGACAAAGCCGCTGCGGTCAGGCGCTTCCAGGAGGGCGGCCGCAAGGTCGCCATGGTCGGTGACGGCGTGAACGACGCCCCAGCCCTGGCGACTGCTGACGTCGGCATCGCCATCGGCGCCGGCACCGCTGTCGCTGTCGAGTCGGCCGGCATCGTGCTGGTGCGCAGCGACCCGCGTGACGTCGTGGGGGCGATCGAGCTGTCGCGGGCGACGTACGACAAGATGGTCCAGAACCTGGTCTGGGCGACCGGCTACAACCTGATCGCGATCCCCGTTGCGATGGGTGTCCTCGTCCCATGGGGTATCGACCTGCCGATGGCGGTGGGCGCGATCGCGATGAGCGCTTCCACGATCATCGTCGCCGCCAATGCGCAACTCCTTCGGCGCGTGCGACTGCGCCGCGAGACGCCAGCGCCGCCCACCCAGCCTCGGCTGGCGACGGCCTGACCTATGCCTTGTGTCAATCAGAGCCAGATCGGAAGAGGTCGATTCCGCATCGGGACCATCGTCGTACTCTCGTTGGCCGTGGGCCTGGTGGCCGCTGTCCTCCTCCCCTTTATCCCGTGGCCCACGGACGCGAACTTCGCCACGGCCATGGTGCTGCTCGGCTTCGCCGTTGGTTGGGCGCTGTTGGCGGCTCTTTCGGTGCGGTTGACTGATCAGCCGCAAGAGTGGGCGTATGCGCCAGCGCTGTTCATGGGAGTCGGCGCCGCGCTCCTGCTCTTCCTGCCGGATTCGGTCTTGGGCGCGCTCGACTGGGTCTGGCCGCCGGCTTTGCTCGTCCTGGTGGCCTGGGTCTTTCGCGAGGCGAAGCGTGATCTGCGGAGCCCGACCCGCACGTGGTTGCTCAACCCGGTCCTGGCGCTGCTCGTCCTGTTCGGCCTGGGTGGGGCATTCCAGACCATCGGTGGCGCGCTGGAACCCCGCGTGACCATGGGCGGCAAACTCGTCGACATAGGCGCGTACCGCCTCCACCTGGAGTGCACTGGCATCGGTGCCCCGACAGTCATCATCGAGCCGGGCGGCGGGGCGTCGTCCGCAACTCTCGGTTCGATCGCGCCCGAGGTGGCCCGCCATACCAGGGTGTGCGTCTACGACCGAGCCGGAAAGGGATGGAGTGACGCCGCGCCGACGGCACCCGACGGCGCGCAGATCGCGACCGACCTCCACGCGCTGCTCGAGCGGGCCGATGTCGCCGGCCCCTACGTGCTGGCCGGGCACTCCTTCGGCGGGCTGTACGTGATGCGCTACGCCGCGCAGTATCCCGACGAAGTGGCCGGCATGGTGCTCATCGATTCAACCACCCCGAACACCAACCCGATACCGCCGAAGGACGAAGGCTCGGACACCATCCTCAAGCACTTCTCGGCGTTGGTCTCCGCAACGGCTCGGCTCGGTATGGGCCGGCTGCTCGGTGCCTCGGCCATGGAGATGGCGAGTTTCATCGATGAGTACGTGACCGCAAACCGATCGGCGAGCGAGGCCGGCGAGCTCACAAGCCTGGCGGGGAAGCCCTTGATCGTCCTAACGGCCGAGCAAGGGAACGCCCCTGGATGGATCGAGAAGCAGGCCGCGTTGGCCGCGCTCTCGAGCAACAGCCTCCACCACGTCGTGCCAGGAGCCACCCATCAGTCCCTCGTCGACAACCCGACCCACGCCGCCGTCGTCAGCCAAGCGATCGTAAACGTCGTCGACGCGATACGGACCGGTGCGCCGCTCGGGACGCACTGAGCAGGTCGTGCGACCGCGGGACCCTCGCGTGCAAGTTCCGTGCTGCTCTCCGTACTGGCCCCGATGCCGCACTGCCGTGTACGAACGAAGGTGGTCTCACCGACGGACCGGACCTCGGTAGCGGATCGAGCGGAAGGAGGCCCAGGATGCAGGCTGAAGAAACCATCGACGTCGAGTCGATCAAGACCCGCGTACGCGGTGCTTGCTTCATCAGCGGCTGTCCTTGCAAGGACGCCCGCATCGTGTCGTATCGACGCGCTGGCTTCTTTGCCTTCCTCGCGCGGGGCGCCGGCCAGACCGCTGGTCGGTTCGTACCAGTCGAGGCGGAGTGGCGGCTTCCGATGACCCCTTGGACGGACCTTCAGTCGACGACGATCTCGGACCCTCTGCTCGGGCTCGACGATCGCGAGGATCTCCACCAGGCGCCGACTTCCATTCACTCTGGAATCGAACGATGACGTCGGCGTCCGCAACCGAGGTCGGAGCAGAAGTCGATGCTGCTCCCGGCCGGCCACCCACCCGAACCATGGACCTCGGTGTTCCGCTCACCGAATGGATGTTGCGCCGATCGCCGGGACCGAGATCGTTGCTGGTCGTGTTCTGGGTCGCGGCGATCCTTGTGGCACCGTTCGCGTCGTTCGGTGCACAGCGGATCACCGAGCCCACGAGGGAGATCGATGTCTTCGGCGAAGTGGGCCCCCAAGTAGTCCTCGCCTACGTGGTCGCTTTGCTTCTCTATGGCGTCGGAAGACTCGTCGATCGCGCCGCGTCTCTTGGACCAGATGTGGAGCATCTGATGATCCGCAGGACGCTGTCGGAGGCGCCATTGCGCCTATGGGACGTCGTCGGACCGCTCTCGCTGTCAGGGTTGGTCATCGCGGCGGCGAGCAACGGCTCGTGGCAGGTCAACGGCGCTGTCCCGACGATCGTGCTGCTGCCATTCCTCGCTCTCGCCGTCATTCCCGTCATGACCTTCGCCTGGACATACATCCGGCTCCTCATCGGGCTCGATAGCCTCGGCCGCTCGAGCCTCGCCCTCGGGTCGTTTCCGCAGGATCGAAGCCTGGGTCTCCATGCCATCGGATCGTTAGCCTTCAGCGGATTCCTCCTGCTCGCGGCTGCCGTCATTCCTGCCCTTGTGACGACCGGGAACCCGACGACGTTCGTGGTCGCCCTCGTGATTCTCACCGTCAACATCCCGATCTTCTTCCGGTCGATGTGGCGGTTGCATGGTCAGATGAGGGAGGCCAAGGGGGGATACCTCCGCGAGGCTCGCGCCTTGTACGCGGCGGCATATGCGCCACTTCGGATCGACGCGAGCGTAGAAGTGCTCAGGACCCAGGGGCCGGTGCTCGATGCTGCCCGGGCTCTCGAGGAACGAGCGGAACGGATCCAGACGTGGCCGATCGACGACGGACTGATCGCTCTCGTCGGCTTCATCGTCGCGGGTGTGGCCAGCGGTGTCGTTGTTCGCTTCATCGCCATCGCCGCTCACCTCTGAGCCGCCGAGTGACCGCCGCTGCGAAGGCGCGTCGAAGAAAAAGGGTCCCAACAAGCGAGCTACGCCAAAGATGCGACTGCGCGCGCCGCGATCACGTGTGCGTCGGCGCCCACCCCCGTGACCAGAGCAGAACCCTGACTCGACTGCCAGGGGCGACCGACGAAGAACAGGTTCGGCACCGGCGAGACGCCACGGGACTCGATGAAGCGCCCGCTTGGATCCACCGCTTCATCGATGTGCATCCAAGACGTGTCGTCGCGGTACCCTGTCGCCCAGACGACCGCGGTGACTTCTCGCGACTGCCCGTCGTCAAACGTGGCAGTGCGCCCGTTCAGTCCGCTCAGACGAGGAACGAGCTCGACCCCCGCTTCGCGGAGCTTCTCGTTCCGAAGGTCGCGCCGAGGGATCGTGTCACGCGCCTGCAATCGACGTCCGACGCGGCTCTCGCTCGAGACGCGGAGCAAGCCCGAGTGATCGAGCCACCAGAAGATGCTTCGACCAAGCAGGCGCTGAGGCGCGAGAGACCGCGGCTTCCCTGTGGCGAGAACGGCTCGATGCGACGTCGCTAGCTCCTCTGCGATCTGTCGTCCGGTCGCCCCGTCGCCGACGATCAGCGCGACTCCGGGCGGGACGCTCGATGGGTTCAGGTAGGACTGTGGGGTCAGCTGCGTGACGTCAGGCGACAACCCTGAAGCGATCACCGGAATGGCCGGAACCTGGAAAGCGCCGGAGGCGACCACGACGGCGCGAGCCTCGACCGTGGTCCCGTCGTGAAGCGACGCGACGAACCCTTGGTCCGATCGCTCGAGCCCGACGACCGTCGTGCGCGATCGGATCGGGATCTTGAAGTTCGAGGCATACCGCTCGAGGTAGGCGGCGAACTCGTCGCGGGACGGATAGCCCTCAGGGTCTCCGTCGAGAACGAGTCCGGGGAGGTGACTGTAGGATCGCGGCGTGAAGAGCGACAGCGAGTCATACCGTTGACGCCAGCTGTCGCCGACCCGTTCGTTTCGATCGATCAGTTCGTATCGAACGCTCGCTGAGCGAAGGGCATAGCCGACAGCAAGGCCGGCCTGACCCGCGCCGACGACCAAGACGTCGACGCTGGGAGAACGAGCTGCGGGAGCCACCGGCGGAACTGCACTGCCTGCCGACGTCGCGGTCACTCCGCCTCCGGACCCGTTGCAGCGTCGGCGTACACCCGCCGTGCGACCTCGTCGAGATCGGCGAGTTCGTGGATATAGACGCCCGGCGCCGGTTCCTCGGCCAGCGCTGGAGCGGACGGTTCCCGCTCCGATGCCGCCTTGCTCGACGACGAGGTTCGAGAACGCTGCGGGGAGAACCCTCGGATGGTGTCCGTCAGAGTCCCGAAGGACCGCGAGCACGGTCGCGGAGGGTGCGGCGATGGGGCTTCAGCTGACGTCTGGAGAGACGACATCACGAACGTCCTTTCAGGTGCGGTGGCGCTCGGGCTGGGACAGGGGACGCGGCTCACGCGTGCCGGCGGCGGGCCGGACGTCGAAACTGAACATCATTCCGCTTTCGACGTGCTCGGCGATGTGGCAGTGGGCCATCCAGCGCCCAGGATTCGTGACCTCGAGCAGGATGTCGATGGTCTGCCCAGCCGGGACAAGGACGGTGTCCTTCCAGACCAGGTTCTCGTCGGGGGCACCGTCGCGGGCAAGGACCAGGAATCGACCGGCACCATGGATGTGGAACGGATGGTGCATCGGATGGTCCGATCCGAGTTCGTTGACGAGACGGATCTTGACGCGATCGCCGACGGAGAAGGTCCAGAAGATGTCGTGGTTCTCGGCACCGGTCCCGACGTCGGTCAGACGCCAGATCATGTTGGACGGGTCCGACTGGCGGTTGATCTCCGGCATGAGGTCCTCCCACTCCAGACCGTCGCCTTCCAGGTGGGCGTCGTGATCGCCAACGACTGCGGAGTCGTCTCGCGCCACCGGAGCGACAGCCTCCAGCGCCATGCCGCACCGAGGGCATCTCGTCGGGCCGGAACCCGTCACGTCGGGATGCATCGGGCAGGCGAACAGCGGTGTGACCGCCTCCATGGGCTCGAGCCACATCCCACACTTCGGGCATTCCGTCGAGCCTGTGCCCGTGACCTCGGGGTGCATGGGACAGGCGAATGTCGGTGCGCTCCCTTCGATCGACGCATGACGCACGGCCGGGTCGGACAGACGCTTTCCAGATGATTCCACTAGGCCCGAACGGTAGGCAGGCGTCAGCTTCATGCCGCACTTCGGGCACCGTCCGGCCTCGGCGGAGGTGACCTCCGGGTGCATCGGGCACACATAGCCGGCGGAAGCAGGCGTGGACACGGGGGTCAGCTTCATCCCGCACTTGGGACAGCGCGTCGGTCCGGTCCCTACGACCTCGGGATGCATCGGGCAGGCGTACGGGGCGACGGCCCGGTCCTCACTGCCGTACAGGAGCGGCATCGTGGACCGGAAGGCAAGCACCTTGTCCGCGGCGCGATCGCGCTCCCCCTGGAGACCCGCGGAGATCGCCATCAGCGTTCCATCGACGCGGAGGTCGGCAAACGCACGATTCGCCGACGCCACGGAGAAGCCGCCGAGGTCGTAGGTCTTTTCCGGCGTCCGGTGCTCGAAGCGGGCGACGCCCGCTCGGTCGAACTGGACGTCGACGATCGCGCGCTCGGACGGCGCGAGAAGGATCTCGTCGACGAAGGTCTCGCGCTGGTATCGACCGCTATCGCCGCCAACGAGCTTCATCTGCGCCTCCGGAATGGCGATGTTGAAGATGCGTGTGTTTGCGGTGTTGACCAGATGCAGTCGGACGACCTCGCCGAGCGCGACCTTCGCCTCGAGACGCTCTTCGCCGTTGACCAGGAAGACATTGCCGAACCGGCCCATCGCGGTGAAGGTCGGTCCGGAGCGACTGAACGCAGCGATCACGCCGTCCTCGAGAAGGAGGTCGTCGAGGGTGATCGCCAGCTGGCGGTCGACCCGCGGCCAGTAGTCGGCATCGGCGGGCTCCACGATGATCGCCCCGTACATCCCCATTTCCTGTCCGTAGTCCTCGCGAAGATGGGGGTGATACCAATAAAAGCCCGCATCGGGAAACGTGACCCGGTACGTGAATGTCGCGCCGATCTCGATGGGCGCCTGGGTATCGACGGGCACGCCGTCGTAACGATTGTCGAGGCGGAGGCCGTGCCAGTGAACCGTCGTCGCGACGTCCCCGTTGTTGGTCACGTCGACGAGGATCTCGGAGCCTTGGTCGACGTGAAGCGTCGGCCCGGGGATCGATCCGTTGTAAGCGATCATTCGCACCGTTGATCCGGCGATGAGCTTCACGACAGGCGCGATCTCCAAGGCAAGTCGCTCGCCATCGCGGAGTCGATGCAGGGTCGGGCGCTCGGCGGCCGTCAAGCCGGTCGTATCGCGCGGGAAGAAATCGATAGCGTTCATGGCGGAGAACCTCGTTGGGGCGCTGTTTCGGAGGACGTCGGACTCAGGCGGCCAGCTGGAGCTGGTCATCGAGCACCAAGCCGTCGCGCATGCGGATGATCCGGTCGCACGCCGCGCCGACCTCGAGGTCGTGGGTCACGATAACGAAGGTTTGGCCGCGTTCGCGGTTCGATCGTCGAAGGAGCGCAAGCACGTCCGCCGTCCGGGCAGAGTCGAGGTTGCCGGTCGGCTCGTCACCTAGGACGAGCTGAGGCCGGTTCACGAGCGCCCGGGCGATCGCGACACGCTGCTGCTCGCCGCCGGACAGCTCAGTCGGGCGGTGGCCGGCCCGGTCAGCGAGGCCGACCAGCTCAAGCGCGGCGCGTGCCTCGGAGCGACCTTTGGATCCGCCGTGCCCGGCGTATTCGGTCGCGAGGGCCACGTTCTCGACGGCGCTGAGCGTCGGCACGAGGTTGTACGACTGGAAGATGAACCCGAGCTGGTCGGCGCGGGCACGGGTGCGGGCACCGTCCGAGAGCGTGGTCATCTGACGTCCGGCGATGACCAGGCTGGGCGCTGGTGTGCCACCGAGGTCCGGCTGGTGGAGCAGGCCGAGGATGTGCATCAAGGTGCTCTTGCCGGAGCCCGATGGCCCCATGATCGCGACCATCTCGCCTGCCTCGATCGTCACATCGACGCCTCGCAGCGCCGCCACGTCCTCGGCCTTTCCGAGCCGGTAGGTCTTCCGCAGGTTCCGGGCTTCTAGCAGTGCCATCTCATACGCTCCTATTCGTATCGAAGGGCCTGGACGGGATCGAGCCTGGCCGCGTGAACGGCGGGGACGATCCCGGCGGCCATCCCGAGGACGGTCGCGAAAGCGAGGGCTGCCAGGCTGGTGCCCGGCGTGAGGGTGAACAGGGCGGTCCCGGAGTCCGCCCCGACTTGGTTCCCGACGAAGACCGCGAAGGCGCCGAGCCCGAGCCCGATCAAGCCACCGATGAGTCCGATGACGCCTGCCTCGGAGACAAGCTCCGCGACGATCCGCCGGCGGGAGCCGCCGATCGCGCGCTTGATCCCGATCTCGCGCGTCCGCTCGTTCACCGACATCGCCATCGTGTTGACGACCGATAGGCCGCCGACGATGAGGCTGATGAGGCCGACGCCGACGATGATCCCGCCGAGCAGGTTCGCGATCGAGCCGACCGATTCGTCGAACTCGCTCGCGGTCACCGTCGTCACGTTGGGCAGGTTTGATTCGAGGGCTGCGGCGAGCGCCGGCACGTCAGCACCGGCTTTCGGGTAGACGACGATGTGGGTGATCGTGTCGCCAGCGACGAGGTTCTCGGCGATATCGGCAGGCAGGTCGTGCAGGTAGAGAGCCTGAGCGATGGTCAGTGGCATGAAGGCCTGGCTGTCGGGCAGGGTGAGCGTGGGTTCGAGGATCCCGACGATCTCGAAATCGGCCCCCCGGATCTCCATGGTGCCGCCGACCTTGACCGCGCTCTTGCGCGCAAGTTCGGCACCGAGCACGACGACGTTCCGACCTTCGTCAGCCGGTGTGAGAGCGCGGCCGGACGCGTAGCGGTATGGGAACTCGTCGCGGCCTTGGTCGGAGCCGGGGACGTACCCGATCATCTCGTCCGCGAGACCGATCTGGTGGCCGAGATGGTCGATCATCGTCTCGATCTGGCCGTAGGCAACGTCCACGCCTTCGGTCGACGCGGCCTGGTCGACCAACGAGAGGGGCAGTGGGAACATGCCCCCACCTCCGGCGGCGCTGCTGATGATCACCCGCTCGCCAAAGTAGGCGTGAGCGCCATCGACGAGCCCTTCGATCTTCGTCGCCAGGGCGCCAAAGACCACGAGCGCCCAGATACCGATCGTGATCCCGGTGATCGTCAGTGCCGTCCGCAGTTTTCGGCGGGCCAGGTTTCGTAGGAGTGTCACGGGTTCATCGTCCCTTCCGTCGAATGCCGGCGACCACATCGCGATCCATTTCCGGCGGTATCGGCTGCGCTCGCCATGCTGCGAAGCGCTTGACCTGAACCGTGACGGCGCCGCTTGCCCCGAACATCCGAGCCAGTACGGACTGCTACCACGGATTTCATGGCATCCAGAACGCGAGCCCTCGTCGCTTCGGCGTTGCGTGCGCGACCACAGGGGACTAGGCTCGCCGCCGTGCCGTCACCGGTAGCGCGCCCGCACTCGAACTTGCCCGCTGAACTGACAAGCCTCGTCGGGCGTCGGGACGAGCTGGGCGCCATCAAGCGTCAGCTGGGGACGGCACGCCTGCTGACGTTGACCGGGCCTGGCGGAGTCGGAAAGACTCGGTTGGCCCTGCGCACGGCACGCGACCTGGCAAGCCACTTCGCTGATGGTGCTCGGTTCGTCCGGCTAGCCGAGGTCTCCGACCCCGCCGATGTCTCGTCTGCCGTCGCCGCGACCTTGGGTCTTCAGGACCGCTCAGCGCCCTGGACCATCAGCGTGCTCGCCGAGCACCTGTCCGAGAAACGATCGCTGTTGGTCCTGGATAATTGCGAACACGTCCTGGACGGCGCGGCCGTCCTGGCTGGGACCTTACTGCGCGGGTGCCCCGAACTCCAGATCCTGGCCACGAGCCGCCAAGCGCTGGGCGTCGCGGGCGAAGTCGTCGAGCAAGTCCAGCCGATGTCGATGCCAGATCCTGCGGATCGTTCCACCGGCGAGGCGTGGCGTTCTGACGCCGTGTCGTTGTTCGTGGAGCGCGCTGCCGCGCGAGGACGGGGATTTGCGCTGGACTCGAACAGCGCGCCGGCTGTTCTCGCGTTGTGTCGGCAGCTCGACGGATTGCCGCTGGCCCTCGAGCTGGCTGCGGTGCGCCTCGACTCCCTGGGGATCGAGGCGTTGAGCGAGGGCTTGCGGACGAAGATGGAGATGCTCGGGTCAGGCGATCCAAGCCACCTGCCCCACCAGCGAACGATGGAGGCCACCATCGACTGGAGCTACCAGCTCCTGACGCCCGAGGAGAAGCTCCTGTTTGCTCGTCTGTCCATCTTCGCCGGAGGATTCGAGATCGACGCAGCCCAACAGGTCTGCGGTGATGAGTCATTGACCGGATCGGCCGTCGCTGCCGTGATCGGCGCGCTGGTCGAAAAGTCGCTCGTGCATCGCAGCCAGAAGGGAGGCCGCGAGCGATTCCGAATGCTGGAGATCTTGCGACAGTCGAGCCGCCAGCATCTGACCGTCGACGACGCGCGAGTCCTCCGTCGTCGTCATCTGGGATGGATGGCCGACGTCGCCGCCATCGCCGGCGCGCATGACGAACGCGAGGTGGAGATATTCGCTCGCCTCCGCGCCGAGCGAGCGAACCTTTGGGCTGCCCTCGAGTTCAGCCTTGAGGACGACGATGCCGCCCAAACCGGTGTCGCGATCTGCCGCGACCTTTTCGAGTACTGGCTGACCGAAGGCGACTTCTCCAAGCTGCAGAACGCACTCGCGTCATTCCTTGAGGCGATCCCCGACCCGACGCGGGCACGAGCGGATGCGCTGTGGGTCTCCTCCATCATCAGGGCGTCGCTGAGCGATGCCGAGCACGCGCTGGCCGAAGCCGATGAGGCTGTCCGGATCGGCCGGCTCGTGGGCGATCCGGTGCCCGTCGCGTTCGGCCTGACAGCACTCGCGGCGGCGCACTGGGTCGGCGGAGAGCAGGACCAAGCGATCCTTCGAGCAGACGAGGCCATGTCGCTCGGTCGGTTGATGGGACTCGATTTTGCGGTTCTGGCGGCCATGGACGTCAAAGGCATCGCTCAAGTATTTGGTGGCGACCTCGAGGGTGGAATAGCCACGGGATACCAGACGATCGCGCTGAGTGAGCAACTTGGCGAAAAGGCCGTGCGCGCCTATGCGCTGCACTTCCTCTCGATCGCCGCATTACGCGAAGACCGTCTCGACGAGGCCGTACGGCTCGCTCGCCTAGGCCTCGAGATTCGACAGGAACTCGGTGACGTTACCGGTATCGCGCACCTAGCGGAGGTACTCGCTTTCGCCGCCGGAGCGATGGGTGATCATGTTCGCGCCACAACACTGCTCGGCGGGGCCGAGGGAATCTGGGAAGCCGCCGCCGGCAAGGAATACCAGCCGCTGCTCGCGGACCAGGCCGGCGCGATGAAGGCAGGGAGGGAAGCACTCGGTGAGGCCAAGTACCTCGAGACCTTCGAGGTCGGGCGTGCGATGGAGCGCGACGACGTCATCGCCTACGCGCTGGGTTCAGCCCCGCCACGAAGGCGCGTCATCACACCCCCGACCCAAAGCCAGGGCGGTCTTTCGCGCCGCGAAATGGAAGTCGCTCGCCTCATGGCCGACGGCGCTTCGAACGCCGCTACCGCTTCCCAGCTGTTCATCTCCGAGCGGACGGTGGAAAGCCACGTGACCAACATCTTCAACAAGCTTGGCGTCGACTCCCGTGCCCAGGTCGTTCGGTGGGTAACGTCACTCGCGGGCGCTGACGCCTGACG
>JBJMMR010000056.1:0-134848 GCA_045804645.1 Chloroflexota bacterium
GCGTCGAGCGCGCTGCCCGGGCGCAGCACCCCGATCCCGACGTCCGACCGCCACTACGTGAACGGGCGACCCCTGGCCGGGCCGTACCCGGACGGCCTCGAGGTCGTCGACGTCGCATTCGGCTGCTTCTGGGGCGCCGAGAAGGACTACTGGTCGCTGCCGGGCGTCTGGGTGACGGCCGTCGGCTACCAGGGCGGCTTCACGCCGAACCCGACCTACGAGGAGGTCTGCTCGGGCCGGACCGGTCACGCGGAGGCGGTCCGCGTCGTGTTCGACCCCAAGGTCGTCGCGTTCGAGGAGCTGATGCGGGTGTTCTGGGAGGACCACGACCCGACCCAGGGAATGCGCCAGGGCAATGACGTCGGCACGCAGTACCGGTCGGCGATCTTCGTCCACTCGCCGGAGCAGCGGGCGATGGCGGAGGCCACCCGTGACGCCTACCAGCAGGCGCTGACGTCGCGCGGCTTCGGGACGATCACGACCGAGATCGTCGACGCACCTGAGTTCTACTTCGCCGAGGACTACCACCAGCAGTACCTCGACAAGGTCCCGTTCGGTTACTGCCCCAACCACGCGACCGGCGTGAAGCTGCCGAACGTCGAGGTCACCCCGCTCCAGTACGTCGACTGACGCGAACGCGGTCAGCATCGAGCCGGTCGGGTCATGTGACCGACCGGCTCTACGATGTCCGGCAGGAGGGGACGACATGACCGACGCGATCGCGGACATCATCGGTGACTACCGCGCGTTCGCGGCGCAGCAGCGAGACCGCTTGCTGTCGCGCGGCATCGACATCGCCCCGTACACGCTCAGCCACCTCGCGTTCCGCGTGCCCGAGTGGGACCAGTACGTGCACGTCCGAACGCTGCTGGAGCGTCATGCGGTCGCGAATCGAGAGAACGTATGGAACGGTCGCCCGATCTCCTTGATCGTCCCCGCCGAGCCGCTCGACGTCCTCGAGGGCAAGCGTGTCCCGCTGATCGAGCTCATACCGCCCGTCCACCAGCGGGTCTACAAGATGGGCCTGGAGCACCTCGGCGTCGTCGTCGGCAGCACATTCGACGCGTTCGTCCAAGCCCACAAGCCCGTCCTGACCGGACAGCAATTCCAGGGGCCGAACAGCACCCCAGACCCCGTCTACATCCTGTTCGAGGACTTCACCCACGTGAAGTTCTACCGACTTTCGCTCCGGGAATCGGTCGAGGTCGATGGTGGTCGGTTCGATGACGGGTTCCACCACGTTGACGAGTGGGTACCGCAACAGCTCGTGACAGCGACGGGCCCGAACCCACTCCGGCGATGACCAAGCCGGTCGCGACCCCTTGCTCGACGCTTGAGCGCGGGCGATGATGCCCCCATGTCGATCGTTGACGACCTCGCCGATCTCCCGCAGTTCGCCACCGTCGAGCGAGGCCAGCTCGAGACGCTGGTCAAGCACGCTGAGGAGCTTGATGTACCGGCCGGGGTGGAGCTGACGCACGAAGGTCGGCACGAAGGCTCGCTCTTCATCGTGGTCTCGGGGTCGATCGGGATCGAGCGAGGAGGTCGGACGGTCGACACGATCGGCCGAGGCGGGTTCTTCGGTGAGATCGCGGCGGTCGACGGCGGACCGCGGACGGCGACCGGTCGGGCGGTCGAGGACACCGTGGTGGTCGCGATCTCGCCCCGCCAGCTCAACGACGTGCTCGACGAGTCGTCGGAGCTGCGGGCGATCGTGATGACCGCGATGGAGGAGCGGCTCGGTCGCATCGACGCAGGCGACTGACAGAGGAACTGTCCGGTACTCGGCAGTCGTAGCCGTCCATCGGTAGTCTGCGAGGGCGGCCCCCATCGGGTCAGGGTGACGTGTCTCGCGCCGTGCGAGATCGACTGACGTACCCTCGAGCGCGATATGACGATCAAGCGCATGGACCACGTTGGGATCATCGTCGACGACCTCGAGGCCGCCGTCGCGTTCTTCGGGGAGCTCGGGATGGAGCGCGAGGGCGACGGGTCCGTCGAGGGCGCTTGGGTCGACCGCGTCAACGCGATCGATGACGTCCGCGTCGACATCGTCATGATGCGGACGCCCGACGGTATCGGCCGGGTCGAGCTCACGCGATTCCTCAGCCCGGCCCTGAGTGATGCGGAGCCGACGAATGCCCCTCCGAACACCCTCGGCATCCGCCAGATCATGTTCGAGGTCGACGACCTCGAGGACACCGTCGCGAGGCTTCGCCAGCACGGTGCCCAGCTCATCGGCGAGATCGCCCGGTACGAGGATGCCTACCTGATCTGCTACGTCCGCGGGCCGGCCGGCATCATCCTGGCGCTGGCCGAAGCCGTCGGCTGAGGCGCTCATCCAGCACCTCGGGAGGGAGACGATGGAGCTAGGGCACGGGATATTCGTTTCGAGCGTAGGCACCGACGACTGGAGGTTCGATCCAGAGGTCGGGGGTGACATGCACATCCTGGTCGAAGACGAGACGGCCTATGCCGGTCTCGAGCGGTTCAGCGCGACTCCCCCGCCGATCGAATGGACGCTGCCTGAACGAGAGACGATCCTCGTCCTAGAGGGCTCCGCACGGATCGAGATCGAGGGCGGACCGACACTCGATCTCGGCGTCGGCGACCTCGCCTCGCTACCGCGGGGCGCCGTCACCACCTGGCACCTCACGACCCCGTACAAGGAGCTCTGGGTCTTCGGACGCCCGTATGAGAACGCAGTCGAAGCGCGCTGAGGCGAGCCTCTACGGCTTCCCGTGGCAGTTCGCGGAGCCGCTGTCACGGAACGACTGGCCGGCGATCGGGACGAAGGCGAAGTCGTAGCCGGACGAGTGCAACGTCAACTTCAGGACGCCGTACGTGCTGCTATTCCGTACCTGCGAGTTCGGCGCGACGGTCGAGAACCCGACGAGCCCGGCGCCGCCGGTCCCGACCACGAACTCGCGGATGCCTTTCGAGGACGCGGCACCGGTCGAGGTCTGCGGCGCGAATCGCTCGTACTGGTGTCGATGCCCGCTGACGATGACGTCGGCGCCGTAGGTGTACAGGATCTGCCAGAACGTCACCGATCGGCCATCGGGCTTCGACTGCCCCGACGAGAACCGAGGGTGGTGGAAGATCGCGATCGTGCACGTGGTCGGATTCGCCGCCAGGTCGGCTCGCAACCAGTTCGCCTGTGGTGAGGTCGAGCCGCAACCGCCGACGTCCGAGCAATCGGTGTCGAGCACGACCGCGTGCCAGGCCCCGATCGAGTAGCTGTAGTAGGTCTTCCCGGACGGAGCTGCCCGCGATCCGAAGTACCCCAGGTAGCCCTTCGCGCCGGCCGTCTCATAGTCCTCATCACCAGGTGCCGGGCGTGTCCGCGACTTGTACTGACCCCAGGTCGACCCGTAGCAGTTCGTGAACTCGGATGCCGAGCCGTGGGTGTAGACGTTGTCGCCCGCGGTGAACACCGTGCCTGATATGGAACCCACGAGTTTCGCCGTCGCGGTGTCCTGCGAACGCGAGCAGCTCGCGATGTCGGCAGCCCCGACCAGGACCGGGTCCGCCGCCAGGACATCGCTGAACGGCAGGAGCACTGCCGCGAGGGCGGCGATCACGACGATGACCGGTAGTCGCCTCACCTTCCCACGGTAATCGAAGTGCCCCGATCCCAGCGTGCGCGGGCGGACGACGCTCGGCTGGCGGCCCGTTGCAAACTCCTTGCAGCGGAGCAGTTCGCCGGGATGGCCGACAGGGACGGTCGAGCCGCGATCCGGATCTTCGGACGGCGGACAGTCTCTCGCGCGCCACCGACACGACGGCGCGCCGGAGTAGGCTGTCGGCGATGGCGAAACCACACACCCGCGAGCTCGGCACGAAGATCGCGGCTGATTACCGGCTACTCAACTACCTGCGCGGCCGCTCGACCGAGACCGTCGATCAGATCGGCACCGGGAGCACCCGCATCGACGTCGAGGGCGGCGTCCTTGCCAGTCGCTGCGAGGAGGACCATGAAGAAGTCCTCGAGTGCTGGTACTTCTACAAGCGTGCGGGGAAGCCCAACTAGAGGCCCGAGTACGACGCGCCGGACCTAACCTCCGACGTCGCGATCATGTGCGCGCTTCGCAGCCTGGCGATACCGCTCATGTGCCTGCACCTCGCCACCCTCCTTCACGACCACGTCCGCGGCCGCGTCCGTCTGGTCGGTGCGGGTGGCGTCCAGCAGGAGCCGTGCCGCGTCGGCGGTCGCAGTCGCGGACGCCTCAGCACGGGTCGCTGACGCGAGTGCCGCTCGGGCCGCTTCGGCCGTGTCGGCCGCCGCCTTCGATGCTTCCTCCGCGGCTCGGACCGCGGCCTGGGCAGCTTCCTGGCCGCGCCTCGCCACGGCGAGGTCACGCTCCGCCTCGCGCCACTCCTCGAGGGCGTTCGCGGTACTGATGTTGTCGTCGTCGCGCGTCTTGTCGGCCATCGGATCTCCGGTGATGGTCGGAAGGGTCGGCAGGTCGAGGATGACAAGAGAGCGACCCGTCGCGCAAGTCGGTGGCTCATGATGGGATGCCATGGGAGCGCACAACGGGACGGAGCTCGTGACGTTCGGGGAGTGCCTGGCGTCCTTCATCGCCTCCGACCCGGGGCCCCTTGCCGAGGCGCGCGGCTTCATCCGCCACATCGCGGGCGCCGAGGCCAATGTCGCCGTCGGGGTGGCACGTCTCGGGCATCGCGTGGCCTACGTCGGTCGCGTCGGGGCCGATGGCTTCGGTACGGCGATCGTCCGGAGGCTTCGCGGCGAGGGCGTCGATGTCGGTCACCTGGCCGTCGATGATGCCGCTCGAACGGGCGTGATGTTCCGTGAGCGACGCGTCGTCGGCGCGATGGATGTCGTGTATCACCGTGCCGGATCGGCAGGGTCGCGGCTGACGACGGCAGACATCGACCGTGCCGTCGCCGACGGCGTGTTCGAGGATGTACGGTGGCTGCACCTCACCGGGATCACGCCGGGCCTGTCAGACACGGCTCGTGCGGCGACGATGCGCGCGCTCGACGCTGGCCGCGACGCCGGAGCGACGATCAGCTTCGATATCAACCTCCGGCGACGTGTCTGGTCCGATGAGCAGGCGGCGCCGGTCATCCGCGTCCTCGCCTCCCGAGTCGATGTCGTCCTCGGCAGCACGGACGAGCTCGCGCTCGTCGCCGACATGGATCCCGACACCGCTCCCGAGGGGCTCGCGGAGGCTGTGGCGGCGCTCGGGCCGGCGACGGTCGTGGCGAAGCTGGGCGCCGACGGCGCCCTGGGCCGGGACCGCGGGACGTCCGTCATCGAGCCAGGCCTCCCGGTGGGCCAGGTCGTCGATCCGGTCGGCGCCGGCGACGCGTTCTGTGCCGGGTTCATCGCCGGGCGTCTCGATGGCGTCGATCTCGCGACGGCCCTGCAGATGGGTAATGCATGCGGCGCCCTCGCCGTCGCCGCAAGTGGCGATCAGGCGGGGCTACCTGATCGAGAGGAGCTGGGACGACTCCTAGCCGGCGGACCCGACACACTTCGCTGAAGGGTCGCGTCCCACGCGCCGATCGCCTCCCGCACGCGAGCTGACATCTCCGGAGATGTCGCGCCACCACCGACGCGATCGAGCCCGATGAGTGCCGCTCCTGCGACGGGCGGCGCGGTCAGCCCGACGACGCGGGCGGCCGGCGCGATCGACCCGATCCCAGTGTCGATGCGCTGGCGAAAGGCGGTGTCACGCGTCCGGAAGACGCCGCCGGCGAGCACGACATCCGGGTCTCGCTTGCTGAGATGCAGGCGCCGGATCATCGCGCCAGCCATCGTCACGATCTCGTCCGCGAGGCGGTCGACGATCCTGCGCGCCTCGCCGTCCCCAGCGCTGGCGGCGGCGAACACGACCGGCGACAGCTCCCCGATCCGCAGCGACCCGATGCGACCCGTATACATCGCCTCGGTGAGCGCAGCCGGGGTACTCAGCCCGAAATAGGTCGGAACGTCATGTTCGAGGCGTGTTCGCGGTCCGCGACCGTCGCGCGCTCGGACGGCAGCGGCGAGCCCGGCCCAGCCGACGTCCGTGCCGCCACCCCAGTCGCCCGAGATCTCGCCGAGCGCGTCGAGCCGCGCTGTCCTCCCATCGGGCGCGACGCCAGCGGCGTTGACACCCTGACCGCAGATCACGACCACGCCCCACGCGCGGTCGGTCCCGGCCCGGAGCGCACCGAACGCGTCGTTGAGCACCAGCCGGTCCTCGGCGAAGCCGCGTTCCTCGAGCGCCGCCGAGAGGAGGCGCACATCCCGACGTGTATCGGCCCCCGCGAGCGAATAGACGCCCAGCTCGGGGCGTGCGTCGATGCCGGCGCCCGCGACAGCCTCGGCGATCAACGCCGCGAGCCGCTCCATCCCCGGTCCGAGCCCGACGGCTTGGTGGGACGATGTCTCGCCCCGGACGGCGGCGAGCAAGCGACCGTCCTCAGCGACGATCGCGACGTCCGTCTTCGAATTCCCGCCATCGACGGCGAGGACCGTCCTCACGCCAGCGCGTCCACCTGTACGAACGTGGCGCCGGCCTCGCGAAGGCCATCGATGAGCGGCACAAGACCGCGCTCGGTGGCCGTGGTCCATGGATGGAGGAGCAGGACGGCGCCGTCCCCGTGCGCGACGGCATCACGAGTCATCTGGCGCGCCATCCCCCGCGCCCGGGTGCTCGGCCGCCAGTCGTAGCCCTCGACGTCCCACGACACTTCGCGATAGCCGAGCCGGCCGATCCCGGCTTGCACTCCTGGATCGTCGAACCCGACCTTGAACGGGCAGCGGAACCAGGGCCGTGGATCGACCCCGGTCACGGCGATGATCGCGCGCTCGGCAGCACGGACGTCGGCCCTCAGTCCTGCCGGGGACAGAAGCGGCATCCGGGCATGGTAGAAGGAGTGATTCCCGATGAGGTGGCCTCGCTCGGCGATGGAACGCGCGATCGCTGGGTACGCCTCCGCCCAACGTCCCTGGATGAAGAAGCTCGCCGGGATGCGTTCCGCTTCGAGCGTCTCCAGTACACGTTCGGTGCCGCCGACGCGGTGAGGGCGGTCAGGATGCTCGGCGTCGAACGTCAGCGCGACACGAAACGTCATCGCGGGCGGTCGACGTCGCCCGTCGCGGCGAGGTGACCGAGGATCACTTCTCGACGCCGGTGATGACGATGCCGCGCGTGAAGAAGCGCTGCGTCAGCAGGAACGCGATGACCGGGATGACGAGCGTCATCAGCGTGCCGGCCTGGATCAGCCCCGGTTCGCGGTAGTAGATGCCGTTGAACCGCTGTAAGCCGAGCGCCACGGTCTGAAGGTCGACCTTGCCGGCCGTGTAGATGAGTGGCCCGAAGAAGTCATTCCACGAATAGACGAGGTGGAAGACCGCGACCGCGACGATGACCGGCCACGCCTGCGGCAGCACCACCGAGATCAGCGTGCGGAACGGTCCGGCGCCGTCGATGGCAGCCGCCTCGTCGAGGTCCGTCGGGATCGTCATGAAGTACTGGCGCATCAGGAACACGTCGTAGGCGTTCGCGAAGAATGCGGGCACGAGCAGCGGTAGCCACGTCCCGACCCACCCCATCCGCTGGAAGATCGTGTAGGTCGGGATGATCGTCACGGCCGCGGGCAAGAAGATCGTCGCGATCAACAGCGTGAACAGCAGGCTCCGGCCGGGGAACCGGAAGCGCGCGAACCCATACGCGACGAGCGTGCACGAGATCAAGGTCCCGATCGTCGATATCAGGGCGATCATCACGGTGTTCAGCAGCAACCGTGGATAATCGATGAGGTCCCAGACCTTCCCGAAGTTCTCCCAATGCGGCGCGAACTGCCACACAGGCTCGAGTGTGCGCCACGAGCCCTGCCACACGATCGGCGGCGCCGTCGGGTCGGCCGGATCGATGAACGTGCTCTGCCGGCGAAGCGCCTCGACGATCGCGAGCTGGCGAGTCGTCCCGTCGGGCAACGGCACGTTGTAGACCGGCAGGTCCTCGCCGTTGTAGGCGAACGTGACCGGATCCGCCGGATACAGCGGGGAGTGTGCCTGGGTGATCTGGTCGATGCTCTTCACCGAGTACGCGACCGACCGAAGCAGCGGCGAAAGGAAGGCCGCAACGAGGAGCACCGCGATCAGCGTGATCAGGAACGACCTCGATGTGTCGCCGCGCTGGCGCGGCGGGCGGCTCCCGGCCGCAGCCCTGGTCCGCCGGCGGAGGATGCCGCTCCCCGCGATCGATGTCGCCGTCATCGAGCTTCGCCCGCGTAGTAGACCCACTTCCGGGCGGTCCCGAACAAGATCAGGGTGATAGCCAGCGAGATGACGAACAGGACCCAGGCGAGCGTGGCCCCGTACGACATGTTCTGGAACGTGAAGAAGTTCTTGTAGATGTAGAGGTTGTAGAACATGGTCGAGCCGCCGGGTTCACCCGTGCCGTTCTGGAGGACCAGCGGCACGAGGAAGTACTGCAGTACTTCCACGACCGACAGCACGACCGTGTAGAAGATGACCGGCGTGATCATCGGGATCGTGATGTGCCGGAGCGACGCCCACGGGCCGGCGCCATCGATCTTCGCCGCCTCGTAGAGGTCGGTCGGGACACCCTTGAGCCCCGCGAGGTAGACGATCATCCCGGCACCGATGCCCCACAGCCCGATCATCGCGAGGCCCGGGTAGACCCAACCGGGGTCTTCGAGCCAGCCCGGCGGGCTGTTGACGCCGAGTGCCTTTAGGAGGCCATTGACCCAACCCGTCTCGGGGTTGAGCATCCCCTGCCAGATGAACACCGTCGCGATGAACGGCACGACATAGGGCAGGAACAACAGGACGCGAAACGCCCCGGACGCGACGAGATGCCGGGAGTGGAGCAGCAACGCCACGACGAACGGCAGTACGACCGCCACGGGCAGCGCCAGCAGCATGTACTTGAACGTGATCCCGAACGATGCCCACGCCTGCTTGTCGTTGAGCAGCGTCTCGTAGTTCTTCAGCCCGACGAACCGGAGTGGCTCCGCCTGGGCCAGGTTGATGTTCGTGAAGGTGAAGACGAACGTGGCGATCATCGGGAGCGCTGTGAACAGCACGAACCCGATGATCCACGGCGCGATGAAGACGTACCCCCAGCGCGCGCGCCGCCACGCCAGACCGGAGAAGCGTGGCAGGACGCGGGGGCGCGCGATGCTGGGGGCCGCCATCGGTCAGCTGGCGTCCCAGGCGGCCTGGATCTCGTCCTTCATCGCACTGATCTCGGTGTCAAGGTTCAGACCCGGAGTGGTCTGCCACTTGGTCCCGTACTTGAGGATGATGTCGAAGGTCTGGCTGTACGCCGGCGTGTACGACTCGAAGTTCGGCACGTCGGCGAAGTTGATGCCTTCCTTCGCCACCTTCCAGTCCGGCTTCTGGGAGTACGCCCCGAAGACCTTCTCCAGATGCGCGTCCTGCTGTGACTCGATGGCGGGGGTCCCGCCGTACAGCTCGAGCAGGTCCTTGTTGGCGAGCAGGTACTGCAGCACCTCGAACGCCTGATCAGGGTTCTTGCTTGTCTTGAGGATTCGGAACGTGTCGGCGTTGAATGCTGCCGTCGTCTTGCCCTTGTAGGCGGGCGTCGCGGCCATGTTCCAGTCCGTTCCTGTCGTCTTGTCCTCGAGGCAGTAGGTGGACCAGAGATAGTTGGTGCTCATCGCGACCTTGCCCGAGCAGAACGGGTAGCCCGACGGGTTGAGATCCGTCGTCTGGAATTGGGCGCCGGTCATGCTGGTGTGGTCGGTCCAGATGCCCTCGTAGAACTGCTTCCACGCGGCCACCCACGGCTCCGGGATCTGGGCGGTCTTGCCGTCCGACGCCAGGAGCGCGCCGGCCCCGAAATAGGCGCCGGTCTGGCGCAGATCGTCGCGCTGCGGCTCGAAGCCCCATTGGGCGATCTTCGTCGCGTCGAAACCGTCCTGGGTGGCGTCATTGCCGTTCTGGTCGACGGTCAGGATCTTGGCGATCTCACGGACCGTGTCGTAGTCCCACGGGCGCGTCGATCCGTCGGGCATCGTGTAGGTGCTGTTCCACTCGTGGGGCGGTTCCTTCAGGCCCGCCTCCTTGAACATGTCGGCCTTGTAGAAGAGGACCGACGGGTAGACGGCGTAGGGGATACCGAGCTGGCCCTCGCCGCCGGCGTTGTAGAGCTTCACCGTCGACTCGGGGTACTGGCTCAGGTCGATACCGGCCTTGTCGATATAGGGCTGCAGGTCGAGCCACTGCCCCTTGAACCGCTCGGCGCCACCGACACCGACCGGACCGACGACGTCCGGCCCGCTCCCTGATCCGAGCTGGACCGAGAGAGCGTCCGCTGCGGCAGCGTAGACGTATCCCTCGAACTGCAGGTGGATCCCGGGGTGCGAGGCGTTGAAGTCGTCCGCGACCTTGCGCTCGACCGTGACCTGCTCCGGTGCGTCACCCGTCCCGAGGCAGCAATACCAGCGGATCGTGACGTCGCCGGGCTTCGCCTGCGACTGGTTCGCCGGGAGGGGCGTCGGGGGCGGGGGGCTCGCGGACTCCGACGTCGCCCCCGAACCCGAGGGCTGCTCCGATGCCACCGCCGTCGACGACGACGGCGCGGCTGACGACGTGGATTGGCTGCACGCCGCGAACAGCAGCGCCAGCACGGCCAGGAGGACGGCGAACCGTCCGGTACCGACTCTCATCAGGGCTCCTTTCGTGTTCGTCCATCCATCGATCTTCCGTTCACCCGCTCGCTCCTCCTATGCGTACCGTGGCTTCGATCGAGGTCGACCGGATGGGCCGGTCGACCTGACGCTCGACGAAATAGCGTGAGCGATCGCCGCGGACGAACGTCCGGCCGAACTCGACCCGGGCGCCATCGGCGTCGAACGCGATGCCTTCGATGAGGAGTGCCGGGGCACCCCGACGTTGCTCGAGGAGACGGGCCTCTCGAGCCCGGAGGAGTACGGGCTCGAGGGCCTCGCGCGCACGCACGACCTGGGTGTCGTAGCGCGTCGATAGAAGCTCGTAGAGCGAGCGGTGCTCGAGATCCATCGAGAGCAGGCCTGGGAACCGCTCGGCGGGCAGGTGGACCTGCTCGAGCAGGTAGGGCTCGCTGCTCGCGAGACGCAGTCGCTCGAGGTACAGGATCGGCGAGCCCGCCTCGATGCCCAATGCCGCGGCGACGGACACGGAAGCCGATTCCGGTCGTGCCGAGATCAGGCGGGTCTGGGGGTCGAGCCCGCGCTGGCGCATCTCTTCGGCGAAGCTCGCTCGGCCGGCGATGTCGCGATCCATCCTTGGATGCAGCACGAAGGTGCCGCGGCCACGGGTACGTTCGATGCGGCCTTCGCGCACGAGCTCATCGAGCGCGCGGCGAACCGTGATCAGGCTGCAGCCGTAGTGACTCGCGAGGTCACGCTCGGTGGGGAGTTGGCGGCCCGGCGCCCATCGCCCCGAATCCAGGGAGGCGACCAGGTCGAGATAGACCTGATGGTGCAGCGGGACGGGACCGAGCTCGAGCCGGAAGCTGGCCAACCGAGGCGCTCCTCCTCTGGATGCGACGGCCGAACTGATGGCTTGCGCGGGCTCCGAATGCTGATAACGTTATAAGCAATCGTGTCAAGACCCCGGAGGTCGGATGGGGAGCCGGATCACGGTCGTCGGTGCGGGCAGCACATATACGCCGGAGCTCGTGGAAGGCTTCGCGCGCCGCGCTGACCGCCTCCCCATCGACGAGCTCGTCCTTCTCGACATCGACCCAGACAGGCTGGAGGTCGTCGGCGGGCTTGCACGACGGATGCTCGATCGGCTCGGCTGGCCCGGCAAGGTCACCCTGACCGGCGATCGGGACGCGGCGCTCGACGGCGCCGATTTCGTGCTCATCCAGCTACGCGTGGGCGGTCAGGCAGCCCGCCTCGTCGACGAGACGCTTCCGCTCAAGTTCGGCCTCCTCGGACAGGAGACGACGGGCGCCGGAGGTTTCGGCAAGGCGTTGCGAACGGTACCCCGCGTCCTGGAGCTCGCCGAGCTGACCGCGCGACGAGCCAATAAGGACGCCTGGATCGTCGATTTCACGAACCCGGTCGGCATCGTGACGCAGGCACTGATCGACGACGGGCACCGCGCGCTCGGGCTATGCAACGTGGCGATCACGCTCCAGCGCCGGCTCGCCGCCCGCTTCGGCGTCGAACCGGAGCGGGTCCAGCTCGAGCACGTCGGGCTGAACCATCTGAGCTGGGAGCGGGCGGTCCGGGTGGACGGCGAGGATCGGCTCCAGGACCTCCTCGATGAAGATGCCTCCGAACTCGCCGAAGAGCTGCGTTTTCCCGTCGACATGCTCCGCTGGATGGGCGCCATCCCGTCCTACTACATCCGCTACTACTACCTCACGCGGACGGTCCTCGCCGAACAGCGGAACGGCCACACCCGAGCGCAGGACGTCATGGACATCGAGGCGAAGCTGCTCGAGATGTACCGCGACCCGTCGCTTGCGGAGAAGCCTGAGTTGCTCGACCATCGCGGTGGCGCCTTCTATTCGGAGGCCGCGGCTCAGCTGATCGCGTCACTCCACGACGGAGCCGGCGACGTCCAGGTGGTCGATGTCCGGAATGATGGGGCGATCCCCGATCTGCCCGACAGCGCGGTCGTGGAGATCCCCGCGGTCATCGACCGCGAGGGCGCGCATCCCCTGCCACTCGCACCGCTGGCGCCCGAGCAGCGCGCCCTGGTCCAGGCCGTCAAGGCGTACGAGGAGCTGACCATCGAGGCAGCGCGGACCGGTGACCGAGAGGTCGCGGTGCGCGCGCTTGCCGCGAATCCGCTCGTCGGCGCGGAGGTCGCACGCCCCGTGCTCGACGCGATCCTCGAGGCGGACGCAGGGCACCTGGAGCGATTCGCGCACAGCTGATCCTCTGCTAGGGAGGCAGACGGTCCCCGCTCCCACGTCACGCAGGCATGATCGCGCGCGTCAACCTTTTCGCGTGTCTTGCGCCATCCTTATCAGCGAGACCGCCTCTCCCATCGCTCTCGGAGACCCCCGTTTGTCCGCTCCCTATCGTTCCCAGGCCTACCAGACGCGCCCCGACCCGCGCGCTCCCCGGTCGCGGTCGACGCTCGGGTGGCTCGCGATCATCCTGTTCGCTTTCCTCGCCGGCGTCGGCATCATCGGCGCCGCCTCTGCGGTCACCGTCTACGCCGCGCTGGCCAACGGACTGCCCGACGTCTCGCAGCTCGAGGACCTGAAGCTCCCGCAAGAGATCGTCATCCTGGATCGGACCGGGAAGACGGAGCTCGCCCGGTTCGGTGAGTTCAAGCGCGAGGTCGTGACATTCGACGAGATCCCGCCGATCCTCGTCGACGCGACGACGGCCGTCGAGGACAAGACGTTCTGGGAGAACGCCGGCTTCGACCCGACCGCGATCATCTCGGCAGGCATCGACTCCCTCCGTGGCTCCAGTCGCGGCGCCTCCACGATCACCCAACAGCTGGTCCGCGCGCGCCTGCTCGACCCCGACCTCGTCCAGGACCCGCACCGGACCGCCGAGCGGAAGCTCAAGGAGATCATCCAGTCGATCCGCCTTACCAAGGCGTACCCGGGCGAAGACGGGAAGAAGCGGATCATCGCCGCGTATCTGAACAACAACTACTACGGGAACCAGAGCTACGGGGTCAAGGCGGCGGCGCGGTCGTACTTCGGCAAGAGCCTGGCTGACCTCACGCCGGGCGAAGCCGCGATCCTCGCGGCACTCCCGCAGTCCCCATCGAACTACGACCTCGTGCGTAATGCCGAATCGACCTGCGACGTCGAACCTGACCCGGAGACGGGTTGTCCGGCTCAAGACGAGCACCTCACCCTCGACCCGGACAGCAAGATCGCGCAGCGGCGTGACACCGTCCTCGACCTCATGGCCGACGGGCGTACACCGCTCTCGGGCAGCGAGTACTCGTCTGCTGATCTTGAGGCGCAGAAGGGCCAGGAACTGCAGCTCGCGGCGCAGGCGGCGCCCCGATGGAAGGCGCCCCATTTCGTCTGGGCGGTCCAGGCGGAGCTCACCCGGCAGCTGTGCGGACCAGACGTCCCGACGTGCGATGAACTGCAGCAGGGCGGTCTGCGTGTCATCACGACCCTGGATTGGCGACTCCAGCAACTCGCCCAAAAGTGGGTCCGGGGCGCCGCTGACGTGCCCCACCGGAGCACACCCGCGAAGCGCGCCGCCGCCGCGAAGGCGCTCGGCTTCGACGAGTACGCCCCGTGGATGAAGAACCTCGAGGACAAGAACGTCCGCAACGGTGCGCTCGTCGCGGAGGACTATCAGACCGGCGAGATCCTGGCCCAAGTCGGATCGGGGAACTATTACGCGTCGTCCAAGGACAAGCGGTTCCAGCCCCAGTTCGACGTCGTCACGCAGGGCTTCCGCCAGCCGGGGTCGGCGTTCAAGCCGTTCAACTACGTCGTCGCGATCGATGACAAGACGATCACGGCCGGCGACATGCTGATGGACAGCGCCACCGACTTCGGTGGCGGCTACTCCCCGACCGACGCCGACAACCTCGAGCGAGGCCCGGTACGTGTCCGGAATGCCCTGCAGTTCTCGCTCAACATCCCGGCGGTCAAGACGGCCGTCCTCAACGGTCCCGATCACCTCTTCGCGCGCGCGAAGGACTTCGGGATGACCTTCCAGACCGAGACCTCGAACGCTGGGGCGGCGATCGCACTCGGGGTCGCCGAGACTCGCCCGATCGACCTCGTCGGGGCGTACGGCACCCTGGGCAACGGCGGCGTCCGCGTCGAGCAGACGACGATCATCTCGGTCCAGGACACCAGCGGACAGGACGTGAAGCTACCGGAGCCGGCCAAACCGATCCAGGTCGTCAGCCCGCAGTCCGCGTATGTGATCACGGACATCCTCAACGGCAATACGCAGCCGCGGGTCAATCCGTTCTGGGGGAAGTTCCTCATCCGCGGACCGGACAAGGCCAGACGGCCGGCCACCCTCAAGACGGGCACGAACAACGACGCCAAGGACCTCAACGCGTACGGCTACGTCGCCCCGCCGACCGAGGAGGGACGCAAGGACGGGGCGTACGCCCTCGCGGTCGGCGTCTGGAACGGCAACAGCGATAACACGCCGGTATCCACACCGGCCCGGCCGGTCTTTTCGATCGATGTCTCGACGTACGTCTGGCAGGGCTTCGTGACCGAAGCCAGCGCCGACTGGCCGATCACCCGGTTCGGCCGGCCCGGCGGCCTGACACAGGTCGCCATCGACCCATTCACGGGCGGACTGCCATCGTCGGGTGAGGGCGTCAAAGAGTGGTTCATCGACGGCACGCAGCCCAAGGCCGCGCTGCCCAAGGACACGTGCGGGATGTCGGCGATCGAGGCTGCGCCGCACGAGCACAAGTTCCAGAACTGGCTCGAAGCGGATCAGGACTGGATGCGTCGAGCGCAGCGGGGTCCAGGTACCGCCGGAGGTCCAGACCGGACCCGGACGGCGTACTTCTACAACAACGCCTTCACACCCTACGGACGCACGTGGGGTCCGTACGTACAGGGTCGGAGCTGCGGCGCGTCGCCGAGCCCCTCCCCATCGTGTATCCCGCTACCGACGCCGGACGAGAGTGGGGTGATCCCGTCGTTCGAGATCCCGTCACCGTCAGGATCCGAGGTGGCGGCCGTCCCGTGCTCGCCGCCGCCGGCGACAGCGACCCCGAGCGAAACGCCGACGCCGACCCCGACCGACGAGTCGACACCGACACCAGAGCCGACACCGGAGCCGACGCCGGAACCGACACCACAGCCGACGCCGGAACCGACACCCGAGCCGACGCCGACCCCGACCGCACCCTGACGTCACGCACTCGTCATGGAGCGGGCGCAGGATGACGCTGTGAACGGGTCGACGCGTACTCGCGGACTGGCCGCGCTCGCCGGCATCGCGGCGGCGGCCCTTGGCCTCGGCGTGTCCGAGGCCATCGCTGGTGTCCTCGCGGGTGCGACCTCGCTGGTCGATGCTGTCGGTCAGGTCGTCATCGACCTGCAACCGGCCGGCGCCAAGGACGTCGTCGTCCAGCTCTTCGGCACGAATGACAAGCTGGCGCTGGAGATCGTCGTGACGGTCGTCGCGCTGGCGCTGGGCGCCTTGTTCGGCGTCCTCGCGACCCGTCGTTTCGTGTTCGGGGCCGTGGGCTTCGCGGTCTTCGGGGTGATCGGCTTCGTCGCGGCGCTGGGGCAGCCCGTCGCAAGCCCGGCGATCGTGGCGGTGCAAGCGGCGGCCTCGACGGCCGTCGCGATCCAGACGCTGTCATGGCTCCTCGGCCGACTCGGCCCTGCCGAAGGCCGGTCGACGATGGCGGACCCGGCCCGGCGCTCGTTCCTCCTCCGGACGACCGCTGTCGGGATCGGTGCGCTCGCGGCGGGCGCCTTCGGGCGGACGGCGATCGCCTCGAGTACGAGCTCGCCCACGCCGTCGACACCACTACCGCCGCCGGTCGATGTCGCGCAGGCACTCCCGGCAGAGGCGGACCTCGCGCCGTCGACCCCGGGGCTGACTCCGATCGTCGTCGCGAATGAGGACTTCTACCGCATCGATACCGCGCTCCTGGTGCCGTCGCTCGAGACCGCGACGTGGCAGCTCCGGATCCACGGCCTCGTCGAACGCGAGACGACGCTGACCTGGGATCAACTCATCTCGCTGCCGATGTTCGAGCAGTACTGCACGATCGCCTGCGTCAGCAACGAGGTCGGCGGGCACCTCGTCGGGAACACGAAGTGGACGGGCGTCCGGTTGCGCGACGTGCTCGACATCGCCGGTCCGACCGCCCAGGCGACGCAGCTCGTCGGTCGATCGGTCGACGGCTGGACAGCGGGCATGCCGATGTCGTGGGTCATGGACCCGGCCCGCGAGCCGATGATCGCCCTCGAGATGGACGGCGAGCCGCTTCCGAGGCGCCACGGCTACCCCGCGCGGCTGATCGTGCCTGGTCTTTACGGCTACGTGTCGGCGACGAAGTGGCTCTGGGAGCTGGAGCTGACGACGTGGGAGTCATACGACGGCTACTGGGTGCCGCTCGGCTGGTCCAAGGAAGGACCGATCCTGACGCAGTCACGGATCGACACGCCGACCGGGAACATCGGCACCGGTCCGGTGGCGATCGCCGGCGTCGCCTGGGCGCCGGACCGTGGTATCAGCAAGGTCGAGATCGGGATCGACGACACCTGGTACGAGGCGCGCCTCTCGGCGCCGATCTCCAAGGCTACGTGGGTCCAGTGGACGTACTCCTGGACGGCGACGCCCGGCGCCCATCGTCTCGAGGTGCGCGCCACCGATGGCACCGGCGTCCTGCAGGAGCAGATCCCATCGCGACCGGCTCCCGACGGCGCGCGCGGCTGGCACACCGTCGACATCAACGTAGGCTGACCGGCACCCGCGGCCGCAGGGGCGATTAGGTATAGAGTCGGACCATGCCGCGACGGCGTTACATCTTCGACCCGCCTGAGCGATTCGTGGCTGGCACCATCGGGGAACCAGGCGATCGGACGTTCTTCCTCCAGGCCCGTGAGGGCACTCGCGTCGTATCGGTCGTACTCGAGAAGGTGCAGGTCGCGGTCCTCGCGGAGCGTCTGCGGGCTCTGCTCGACGAGCTCGACCTTCGTGGGATCGCCGACGTGGGGGACGCTCCGGGCGGCGCCAGCGTGGACGTCGACAGTGACGATGCGACCCTTGAGGAGCCTTTGAATGAGGCGTTCCGCGCCGGGTCGCTCACGCTCGGATGGGACGGCGGGGCAGAGCGCGTCCTGGTGGAGGCCCGCGCCCAAGACGAAGACGGCGAGGCGGTCGATCCCGAGGACGATGACGACGAGGACGACGATGGTCCGGATCTGTTGCGGGTCCGCATGACTGCGACCGCTGCGCGATCCTTCGTTGCGCGGGCCGCCAATGTCGTCGGGGCCGGCCGGCCGCCGTGCCCGCTCTGCGGGGCGCCGCTCGATCCGCAGGGCCACATCTGCCCGCGGCGCAACGGCCATTACGTGAACTAGGTCGCGTGCTCGACCGTGCATCAGCGCTCGAGGTGCTCCGCGACGGCGAGATCGAGGTCGTCGGCCGCATCCTCGGATCGAGCAACAACGCGCTGTTCGTCAGCGTCACGCTGCCGTGTCCTGACCCGGCTGAGCCGGCGCGTGTGATCGAGGCGATCCACAAGCCGACGATCGGGGAACGGCCGCTCGACGATTTTCCGGACGGGACGCTGACGCGACGAGAGGTGGCGGCTTACCTGGTGTCCGAGGCCAGCGGATGGGACGTCGTACCGCCGACGATCCTCCGCGACGGACCGTTCGGCGAGGGGATGGTCCAGGCCTTCATCGAACCGGATCCGACGGTCGACGTCATCGGCTGGATCAACGACGACGACCCACGACTACGGCGCATGGCGGTGTTCGATGCCGCGGTCAACAACACGGACCGAAAGGGCGGGCACATCCTGCCGGTCGACGGCGGCCAGCACGTGTATGGCGTCGACCACGGTGTCTGCTTCTCGGTCACGCCGAAGCTGCGGACCGTGCTGTGGGCCTGGCGCGGCGACCCCTTGCTCCCCGACGAGCTCGCTGGGCTCGAGCGGATCCGAGACGCGCTGGGCGGCGAACTCGGGTCGGAGCTACGCGGGCTCTTGACCAAGCCCGAGGTCCGCGCGACGGCGCGGCGGGTCGACGACCTGCTGAGTCGGAAGGTGTTCCCGTTCCCCTCCCCGACATGGCCGGCGATCCCCTGGCCTCCGATCTGAGGTCGAGGCCGCTCGCGCGGGCTCGTCCGTCGTGCAGAGATCAATGTCGCGCACATGAAAAGACCCGGCGGACGTGGGCGCCGCCGGGTCGTCGATGATCCGACTTCAGACTGACCTGGCAGCCTTCACGACCTGCGTGTTCGCGAATGTGTCGTGCCAACCCTGCTTGGTCGGGCTCTGGGCTGTCGTGTAGATGAGCCAGATGTACCAGATGAAGCCGGCGAGTCCGACGACGACGCCGACGAGCGGGATCCCGGTGAAGACTTGGGCCAAGATCGCGGGCGCCGATAGCGCGACATACCGTCGCACGCCCTGCCCGGTCGTCATGGTCGCCCCGTCGCCGGCGTTGCCGACCTGCATCCCGAGCGCGCGCATGCCGAGCGTGGCGCGCATCCGGGTCCAGGTGTAGATGAAGTAGCCGGCACTGATCAGCAGTCCGAGAACGCCCTGCACGAAAGCCGCGCCATAGTTGACGGATACCGACAAGTCGGGATTGACGGTCATCGCCGTGAGGCCGATTCCCGCGAGGATGACCCCCACGACGAAGGTGAAAAGGCCGACCAGGATCGCGTCCAGGATGTACGCGATGATCCGGTTCGGCACATCTGCGTAGACGAGGCCGGTCGCGGGTGCTGAAGCGGCAGGAGTGCCGCCTGGGTTAGGTGCGCTCGGGAAATCTGAGCTCATTCGGTGACTGCCTCCCTCTGTGAGCCACGCGTCGGCGGCTCCATGGGGCATGGTAGAGCCATCCCCGGTCCTGGCAAGGCCCGATAGGGCCATGCGCCCGATGGGACGTCAGTCGATAAGCTCGTCCGCCAACAGCTCCATCAGCACCCCGTCGACCCACGTACCGTCGGACATCCGCTGATAGCGACGCATCGTTCCGACCCGCCGAAAACCCACCTTCTCGTACGCGCTGATCGCGTGCTCGTTCGCCGCGGCCGGGTCGATCGTGATCCGGTGGTGGCCGTCCTCTTCGATCAGCCGACGGGCCAGCAGGCGGATGGCGGTGGGTCCCACGCCATGGCCCTGGATCTCGTCCGCGAGGAACAGGTCGATGCCGGCGTGACGGAATTCGGGCTCGGGCTCCTCGTAGCTCTGGATCGCGCCGACGATATGGCCGTCGACCTCGATCGCATACACGCGGAGGTCGGGCTCACCGACGATCAGCTCCTTCTCGACGCGTTCCTCATCGAAGGGTCCCCACCATCGGGCAACGGACGGGTGGGCCATGATCTCGACGAGCGCAGGCGCGTCCTCGGGCAGGATCGGCCGGATCGTGGTCTCGGGCGGCGCGGAGACGGTCATGCCGCGCAGGGTAGCGCCCTCGTGCAAGTCGCGACGGCGACGAAGGTCCCATCAGGGAACTCGGAACAGGTGTGCTATAGTCATCAGGTCGTCGGTCAGAAGTGACGGCACCGGTCGAGCGTCTCGACAACGGACGCTCCCGCGGCACCGCCGGACCACCGACCGCTCGCGCCCTACCCCGGCGTGGCAGCGAACACGATCAAGGGTCGCAGCCCAGGCTCATCCCGCCTGTGGCGCGCCAGAAAGAACGAAAGAACGAACCCACGATGATGACCCGCTCAGCGACCTCGACGTACGCAGGTCGCGCCAGCTCCATGCGTCGACTGCGCCGCCGCGCCGCCGCCGCTCAGACCCCTTCCCGCCCCTTCTGCCGCACGAATGGCTGCGCCAGCTTCCTCGATGTGGACCCAACGTCCGGCGTTGCGACGTGCGCGGTCTGTGGCGCCACGCAGCGGATGCGCGGAAGCGCTCGCCCGCACTGACCGATCGCCCTAGGCCTAGCCCGAGCGTCCTCCACGCGCCGCCCGTTCGAAACGCGCCATCTCGACATCGATGTCGAGCAGCCGTCGTTGCTGACGGTCCGTCGGCGCCTCGATGTTGACGCGCAGGATCGCGCGGTTCGCGGCTTCGACGATCCGCCGGAGCTCCTCGCGCCCCTGGTGACGTCCTAGGGGCGACAGGCGTGGGGCGCGCTCGAGGAGGCGTTCGCGTTCGGCGAGCCATCCCCGGGCCTGCTTGTCGGCCTCGATCCAGCCAGGCGCGACGCCGGCGTTCTTCAACATCCGGTGGGCCAGCGCCCATTCCCCGCCCAGCGCGTCGTCTTCGATCGGCAGCCGCTCACCCTGGTGCGGCAGGTCGTCGAATCGGCCATCGTCGATCGCGTCTCGGATCTGCCGCTCCACGAGGGTCTCGCGCACCTTCTGGCGCGAGGGCTCCGCGGGATCGGGCCGCTCCGGATCGCGCTGCCAGGCCATGATGCCGAGCGTAGCGCAGGTCTGCGACAGGCAAGCTGTCGCTCCTCGCGGCTAAGGTCTCCACGTGCAGTCGATCGACGGGCGGCCCGTCTACGCCGCGACCGACCTCGTGGCCTATCTCGCGTGCGAGCACCTGACGGAGCTCGAACGCGCCGCCATGACCGGTCTCGTCGAGCGCCCGGTCCGAGACGACCCCGAGCTCGACATCATCCGCAAGCGCGGCTTCGAGCACGAGGCGCGCTACCTCGCCGACCTCGAGGCCGACGGTCGGCATGTCGCGAGGATCGAGCTCGACGGCTCCATCGACGACGATGGCGACCGGTTGCGGGCCGCCGCGACCGCGACGATCGAAGCGATGGCCGGCGGCGCCGACGTCATCTACCAGGCCACGTTCTTCGACGGGACGTGGCGCGGCCATGCCGACTTCCTGCTGCGAGTCGAGGCGCCCGAGCGACGGTCGATCTGGGGCGCCCATCACTACGAGGTCGCCGACACCAAGCTCGCGCGTCACGTCAAGGCGAGCGCGGTGCTCCAGATCTGCTCCTACATCGACCAGCTCGAGCGGATCCAGGGCGTCCGACCCGAATGGCTCCATGTCGCCCTCGGCGGCTCGGCCCGGACGGTCGAGCGGCTCCGGGTCGACGACTACATGGCGTACTACCGCGCCGCCAAGGAACGGTTCTTGCGCGCCGTGACCGATGGCCGCGCGGTCGCCTTCCCTCCCACGGGGACCTATCCCGAGCCCGTCGATCACTGCGGGGTCTGCCGCTGGGCTGCCGAGTGCAGTGCGCAACGCCGTGCGGACGATCACCTCAGCCTCGTCGCCGGCATCTCGGGGCGGCAGCGACGCGCGCTCGGGGAGCGCGGCGTGACGACGCTCGAGGCGCTCGGCGATCTCGCGGTCCCGATGGAGCCGAGGCTCGAAGGCACGTCCGAGGGCGCGCTCCTGCGCGTGCACGAGCAGGCACGCATCCAACTCGAAGGACGGCGCGAGGACCGCCTCAAGTACGAGCTGCTGCGTCCCGATCCCGGTCAGCCGTACGAGGCGGAACGTGGACTCGCCTCGCTTCCGCCGCCTTCGGCGGGCGACCTGTTCTTCGACATCGAAGGCGATCCGTATGCCTTCGATGACGGCCTCGACTACCTCTTCGGCGTCCTCGATACCGAGGGGACGTTCCAGGCCTTCTGGTCGCGTGATCCCTCGGGCGAGTTCTCGCTCGACGGTGAGCGAGCCGGGTTCGAGCGGCTCATCGACTTCCTCATGGATCGGCTCGCGGCCGACCCGTCGATGCACGTCTATCACTACGCACCGTACGAACCGACGGCGCTCAAGCGGCTCATGGGCCGCTACGGGACGCGGGAGGCGGAGGTCGATCGACTCCTCCGCGAGGGCGTGCTCGTCGACTTGTTGCGCGCCGTCCGGCAATCGCTGCGCGCGTCGGTCGAGAGCTACTCGATCAAGAAGATGGAGGCGTTCTACGGCTTCGAGCGCGAGATCGACCTGCGCGACGCCGGCTCCAGCATCGTCGCCTTCGAGACGTGGCTGGAGCTCGGTGAAGGCGAGCGACCGCGGAGCGACATCCTCGAGCGTATCGAGCACTACAACCGTGATGACGTCGTGTCGAACCAGCGGCTACGGGATTGGCTGGAGGCGCGCCGCGAAGAGCTGATCGCGGATGGCATCGATGTCCCACGCCCCGCGCCGCACCAGAACCCGTTGCCCCCCGAGCTCACGGAGCAGCAGGCGCGCGTTCAGGAACTCGCGGATCGGCTGACGGATCCGACCGTCATCCCGACGGATCCGCTCGTCAGGACCGCCGAGCAACAGGCCCGGTGGCTCCTTGGGCAACTCCTCGGCTGGCACCGCCGCGAGGACAAGGCCATGTGGTGGGAGTTCTTCCGACTGATGGAGCTCACGCCCGAGGCCCTGGTCGATGAGAGCGAACCGGTCGGCCTGCTCGAGCCCGTCGGGCCGGTCGATGCCGTCACCCGGAACGGGCGCCAGACGTGGCGGTATACCTTCCCGCCGCAGGACCTCGACCTCGGGCGCGTCGGCGGGCGGCTGTTCGATCCTGCGCGGCAGCAGGCGGACCCCGACGCGTCGCCGTTCGAGTGGGGCATCGGCGATCTCGTCGCCGTCGACCTCGCGAACGCGACGGTCGACATCAAGCGGCTCGTGGACGATCCGCATCCTCGTGCAGTGGTCCCGCTCTCGTGGATCCCGACGAAGGACCACCAGGCGCGGCTCTTCGAGCTCGGCACGTGGGTCGCCGAGCATGGCATCGATGCTGCAGGACCCGAGCGGGCGATCCGGGACATGCTGATCGGGCGACCGCCGCGCGCCGGCCAGCCCGTGGGCGCGCCACTCGCCCGATCAGGCGAGACGGACCTCGAGGCGGCCCGTCGGTCGGCGCTAGCTCTCGACGCCACCGTACTCGCCATCCAGGGGCCACCCGGCGCCGGGAAGACGTACACCGGTGCGCGGATGATCACGACGCTACTGACAGCGGGCAAGAAGGTCGGCATCACCGCGACGAGCCACAAGGTGATCGGCAACCTCCTGGAAGCCGTGCTCAGGGCTGCCGACGAGGAGGTCGTCGCGGTCCACGCGATCCAGCGCGGTGACCCCGACGTCATCGTCGTCGACGATCGCGTGGCCCATGCCAAGGCGACGAAGGACCTCGTCGATGCGCTCGAGAACGGCTCGGCGACGCTCGCTGCGGGCACGCCGTGGGTGTGGGCCGCCGAGCGGATGAAGGCCGCCATCGACGTCCTGTTCGTGGACGAGGCGGGCCAGATGTCACTCGCCAACGTCGCAGCGATGGGCCACGCGACCGACAGCATCGTGCTGCTCGGTGATCCGCAGCAGCTCGACCAGCCGCTGCGAGGGACACATCCGCCCGGTGCAGAGCAGTCGGCCCTCGCTCATCTGCTGGCCGGAGCGGCGACGATCGCGCCGGATCGCGGCCTATTCCTCGAGCGGACGTGGCGGCTCCATCCGGCCCTCTGCGCGTTCACGTCCGAGGTCTTCTACGACGACCGTCTCGAGGCCGAGCCCCACCTGGCCGTCCAGCGGCTGAACACGGACCTACCGCTGGTTGACGGCGTCGGCCCTCGGGTCCTCCCGGTCGAAACGATCGGCGCCGACAGCGAGTCGCCCGTCGAGGCGGCCGCGGTCGCTGAGCTGGCACGGTCCCTCGTGGGCGGCTCGTGGACCGATGCGACGGGCGTCACCCGGCCGCTCGGCTGGCGCGACGTCCTGATCGTCGCGCCGTATAACGCACAGGTCGGCACGATCAAGCGGCTCCTGCCTCCCGAGGCGCGGATCGGAACGGTGGACAAGTTCCAGGGCCAGGAGGCGGCGGTCAGCATCTATTCGCTCACCACCTCGACGCCCGAGCTTGCCCCCCGGGGGATGGACTTCCTCTACAGCCGCAATCGGTTCAATGTCGCGACCTCCCGCGCCCGCTGCATCGCCGTCGTCGTCGGATCCCCGGATCTGTGGCGAGTCCGCGCCCGGACGCCGGCGCAGATGCGCCTGGCGAACGCGTTCTGCCGCTTCATCGAGCTGACCGAGAGCGACGTCGCAGCCAAGCCGGACGACCGGCGGCAACGGTTCGAGATCCTGACGCTCGATCTGGTCTGACCTGCATTCTCGTACCATCGGCGGGATGGTCGACCTCGACACGTGACTTCCACAAGGGCCTTCCACGGCGCCGAGCTCGAGCGTCTCCGACGGCGGACGGTCGGCTCGCTCGTGGCCGGGGTCGCGCTCGGCAGCACGGGCCACATCGCGGCGGTGACGGTCGCCACGATCGTCGCGACGCACATCGCGGGTGGGACCACCGCGTGGAGCGGTGCTCCGTCGGCGACGGTCGTGCTGGGCGCGGCGGTGGGCGCGAGCGCGCTGTCGTGGCTCATGGTCCGGCGCGGCCGGCGGATCGGGCTCGCGACCGGGTACGTCGTGAGCGTGGTCGGGGCGATCGTCGCCACGATCGCGATCGTTTCGATGTCGCTCCCGATGCTGCTCGCAGGGACCGTGCTGATCGGTTTCGGGAATGCGTCGAACCAGCTGTCGCGCTACGTCTCGGCCGACCTGGCGGCACCGGACCGCAGGGCATCTGCCATCGGGCTGGTCGTGTGGGGCGCGACGATCGGGGCCGTCGTCGGCCCCAATCTCGTGGCTCCCGCGGGGACGATCGCCGTCGCGCTCGGTCTGCCGGAGCTCGCCGGTCCGTACCTCGTGCCGATCGTGTTCGTGGGGGCAGCAGCGCTGCTGTCGTTCACGCTCCTGCGACCGGACCCGTATGAGCTCGCCGACGAGTCGTCGCGCCATGACATGCAGGCCGATCGCTCGGTCGCCGTGTCGTTCGCAAGCGTCTTCGCCCGGCCGAACGTCCCCGTCGCGATGGTCGCGCTCGTCGCCGGCCAGTTCGTGATGGTCCTGATCATGACGATGACGCCGTTGCACATGGCCGCCCACGGCCACGATCTTGCGGCGGTCGGGGTCGTGATCAGCGGCCACACGTTCGGGATGTTCGGCCTGTCCCCGATCTCGGGGCGTCTGACCGACCGGTTCGGAAGTGTGCCGGTCATCCTGTCGGGGCTGGCCGTGGTGGCAACGGCCTCGGTCCTCGCGGCGGTCGCGCCACCCGACGGGGGGCTGCTCCTCTTCCTGGCCCTGTTCCTGCTCGGGTATGGGTGGAACCTTGGCTACGTCGCGGGCTCGGCGCTGCTGACCCATGGCCTGACGCTCGCGGAGCGGACACGCGTCCAGGGGCTCACCGACACCCTCATCTGGAGCTCCGCGGCGATCGCAAGCCTCGGTTCGGGGATCGTGCTCGCCTACGCGGGCTACGCGATCCTCGGACTGATGGGCGCGGCCCTCGTCGTCGTCCCGATGCTCCTCGTCGCGGCACGCCGCTCGGCGGTGGCATAGCGGGCGAACGTGGGCGCCAGCGTCGCGCCGGCCCGACAACGCGTGGCCCGACATCGCGTGGCCCGACATCGGGCGGGCGCGGCACCGGGCGGGCCCGGATCCAACGCGTGGCCCGACATCGGGCGGGGGCTGGGATCGGGCGGACGGGATCGGGGCTCGCTGGCATTCCGCCGCCGGCCTCGTGTCACCTGGTGATCGAAACGGCCAACGAACGGGATAGATGCGGCTCTCACCGGATGGTTCGAGCGTGGGGTGATCGGACCGACCGACAGATGGCACATCCCGGCGGCCCAGCCGCTCGTTCGAGCGTGGGGTGATCGGACCGACCGACAGATGGCACATCCCGGCGGCCCAGCCGCTCGTTCGAGCGTGGGGTGATCGGACCGACCGACAGCGGGCACATCCCGGCGGCCCAGCCGCTCGTTCGAGCGTGGGGTGATCGAAAAAGAACGGGCCCGCCGCGACTCGCTAGGTCTGGTCGATCTCGCTCCTGACCCACTCGGCCAGGACACGGGCGCACGTTTCGACCTCGTCGAGCGGCACGTACTCGTCCGCGCTGTGCGCCACGCGTACGTCGCCCGGACCGAAGATCACGCACGGCGTGTCACCGTGGTTCACGAACATCTGCATGTCGGCGCCGTAGGGCTCGCCGAGAAGCGCCGGACGACGGCCCGTGACCCGTTCGACGACCGCAGCGAGACCCGCAGGCAACGGATCGTCCGATGCGACGCGCGCGGACCCGAAGCGCCCGCCTGTGATCTCGACCGTCGCCGGATGCTCGCGGAGGAAATCGTCGGCTGCACACGCCTCGGTGATCGCGGCACGGAGATCAGCCTCGGCTTCGGCCGGTGTCTGCCCGAGCTTCACGCCGTACCGGCCATATGCGACGACCCTGTCCAGCACCGTCGATGCCCACTCGCCGCCCTCGACAATGCCGATGATCGTCGGATATGGCAGGCCGAGCGCGTTCATCAAGGGATCCGTTTCCGCCTCGTTCCGGCGTCGCTCGTCCGCCTCCAGGGCGCGGCTGAGGTAAAACAGCTTGTCGAGCGCCGAGATCCCCTCGCGTCGCTGCGACGCGTGCGCCGCTCGCCCGGGCACCGTCAGGCGGAACGTGATCGCGCCGGCGTGAGCGACGACGACGTCAAGGCGCGACGGCTCCGTGATGATCGCCATGTCGGCCGTCGCACCCGACCGGATCGCGCCGAGTGTCCCCTGCCCGCCGTCCTCCTCGGAGGGGACGAGGACGACAAGCAACTCGCCGTCGAGCCGATGCAGCGCTTCCGCGCCGAAGGAACGCACCGCTGCGAGGATCGCCGCAACGCCGCCCTTCATGTCGCAGGCGCCGCGGCCGTACAGCCGTCCATCTCGGATCTCGGCACCCCATGGATCCATCGACCATGTCGCTGGGTCCCCGGGCGGCACCACGTCGAGATGCCCGGACAGCATCAGCCGCCGTCCGCCCGGGTGTCCGGCTCGCCCGACGACGATCGGCAGCGTCGTCCGGTCCATCTCCTCCCCCGGCCACGCCGGATCCTCGCGCAGGCGCTCGAGGTCCGACCGAACGACCTCCACGCGCAGCCCGAGCTCCAGCAACGCCTCGGCCGCCCAGTCGGCGACGTTCTCCTCGGAGCCCGTGATGCTTTCGATCCGGACCAGCGTCTCGAGGTCGTCGATCAGCCGGTCGCGGTCGATGTCAGCCACGATCGCGGTCGATGTCAGCCACGAAGGATCGGCCGCGTCATGCACGTCGGACCACCCGAGCCGTTGACCCCGATCTCCTTCGCGGGGTACGTGTGGACCTCGCAGCCCGCCGCCGCCAGCGCACCGGCCGTGACGGGATTTCCCTCCGCGAGGATCACGACGCCGGGGCGGACCGCCAGGACGTTGCAGCCGAGCGTCGCGAACTCCTCGTCGGGAACCTCGATCAGCTTGATGCCGAACTCACGGAGCAACTCCCACAGCCCGACCGGCAGTAGCGGCAGGTAGACGACGGCGACATCGTCGGCGACGGGTGAGATGACGCTGAGCAGGTGGATCAGCTCGGCGGGGCCCTTCCAATACGGGACGTCGAAGATGCGGACGTCGCCACCGACCAGCTCGGCGAGTTGGGTGGCGCCAGCCGCGTTCGTCCGAAGCGTGCGTCCGATGCACAACAGGTCCGGCCGTAGCCAGAACGTGTCGCCGCCCTCGATCGTGCCGGGCGCCTCGATGCGGCCGAGCGTCGGGATGCCGGCTGCCGTGGTCCACCGCTCAAGCACGGCGGGCTCCTCGGCGCGGTTGGGCTTGCCGGGCCGAAGCGGGATGGCGCCGCGGTCGGAGATCAGCAGCGGGTCGAACGTGTAGATCAGGTCCGGATCGTCCGTCTCCTCGGCAAGGACGTGGACGGTCGGCCCGAGGCTCGCCAGGACGTCGACGAACGCCGCGTGCTCCCGGCGTGCGAGGTCGAGGTCGCAAGCGTGCAGGAACCCGTGCGCGGGGTCATCGAAGGCCCGCCCGAACGCCGGGCCGGGTGGCTTTACGAGCACCTCGCGCAGGGGCGCGGTCATGCTCTGGGCGCCGTATGCCTTCGCCGTGATCACCGCGGAAGGATAGCCGCGAGCGAACCGGCGGAGTAGGCTGGACCGGCGATGGCCGCCTATGCCGTTATGGCCCACATCGGACACGTCGACCCGCATCTGACGATGCACGACAGCGACGCGGAGGACGAGCCGCGGCCGCCGGCCGGGCTCCTCCGGGACGGCATCGCGGACGCCACCTCTGTCGAGAGCGAGCGAACGTCGGATCCCGGTCCGTTCGCCGAGCGGGTGGCGCGCATGCGGGAGCTGTGGCGGCAGACGACGTTCTACTTGTTCGACGCCGAGAGCTGGCGCGCCTAGCGCACTCGCTGAGCGAGCGAGCGACCTCGCCTCGCAGTGCGTCGCATCGCCGACCACGGCAGGTTGATCGCGAACACGAACAGAAGGACCATCGTCGGTAGGGCCGGACCTGCCGGATCGAGCAGATCGTTGCCCGCGGTCATGGCCGCAGTGAGGATGCCGCCGTTGTTGACGGTGAACTGGACGACGAGCGCACCACTTCCCGTCCCGGTCTTGATGTTCGAGTCGGTGCGGAGGAACAGGCGGTGGACGCCGTCGGACAGATTGCGGGTGTCTATCGAGATCGGCCCTTGATACGTGGCGGTCTGGTCGAGGAGGACCTGACCGTGATCGACAGGGCTCGCGTGGAAATGCGGATCGAGCGACACGAATACACGCGTCGGGTTCGTCCCGCCCGATCCCTTCGCGAGCTTGATATTGCACGTCCACACGCCGGAGACCGGCCCCGTCGGCAGGTTGGTCACGACTCGGGCGTTCTCGTATTCGGTCCCGGTGTACCAGCCGCGTCCTTCGATGAAGGGCGGCGTTCGATACGTTTGTAGCGGTCGCCCGCCGCCGTTGGCGATCGTCGCCTGCCACCCGGTCGAGGTATAGCCGATCGATCCGTCGGGCGCAGTGACCCGGGCGTGGAACCGGAACTCGAGGTAGCCGTCGACGGGCACCTTCGTCGTGTCGTAGTCGACGTGGTACCAGAGGTCGCACTGAGCTGTCGGGCACGTGTAGTTGGGGAGCGCCACGACCTGGTTGACGTCCAGGTTGTCGCCGAACACCGACATGTCGACCTTGGTCAGGACGCCTGGGTTGAGGTGGAGTTGGACGTGAAGGTCGAACGGGACGACGCCGCTGAGCGTCTGATCCACTGGGAAGCACGTCGACATGTGGATGTGCTGGCTCCCGCCCTCGATCGGAGCAGTCGGCAGCGTCCACCAATCCTGTGACTCCAGGAGCGCGCGGGGCTCCGGATACCCGGTGCAGTTCACCGGATCGGGAACTGCGGTCGGCGTGGGGGTGGGCGTGGCTGTGGTCGTCGGCTCCGGCGTCGGCGTCGGGTCGGGGGACGGCGTCGGTGTCGGGACGGCCGTCGGGGTCGGCGTCGGGCCGTTCGGATCCATGACTCTCACAGGGAGCAGGACGGACGAGTTCGTGACGTTGCCGTCTCCGACCGTGAGCGCCACGACGTAGTCGCCCGGGGAAGCGTACGTATGAACGGGCGCCGCCTCGAAGCTCGGCACCGATCCGTCGCCGAAGCTCCACGACCAGGTTGTCGGGGCACCCTTCGAGGTGTCCTGGAAGGTGACGTCGAGGTTGGTCGGCGACTGCTGGAAGGTGAAATCGGCCTCGAGCGGCGCCGGTGGGGGCGTCGGTGGCGGGCTCGGAGTCGGGCTTTCGGTCGGCGTGGGCGTCGGAGTCGGCGTGGGTGTCGGCGTCGGCGTGGGTGTCGGCGTGGGCGTCGGTGTCGGTGTCGGCGTCGGCGTCGGAGACCGGGATGGCGTGGGAGTGGGCGTGCTCGTCGGTGCCGGCGTCGCAGTCGGCGTCGGTGCGGACGTGGGTGTGGCGGTGGGCGCTGGCGCTCCCGTCGTCAGCACGAGTTGCGGCGGATCGGTGCCCTCTCGGCTCGAGTAGATCGCGCTGTTCGTGTTCGTCGACGTGATCGCGAGCGAGTACGAACCGTTGGCGGTGAACGATGACGCCGGCAAAGTGACATCGACCCAGCTATTGAGGACGACCGCCCCGACCGTCCCTGCCTGGGCGCCGAGGACCGGCTTGTTGTTCCAGGTGATCGTCGTCTCGGACCACGTGGCGGTCACGGCGAACACCGTGCCGCCGACCGGACTCGCATCGGTGGTGTACAGCCGCAGCTTCGCCGCCGTCGCCGGCGAGGTGAGCCCCGCGACGGTGAATCGTAGGTACGTGCGGTACTCAGGTTTCGGTGCCCGCACCTGGAGCGTGGTCGTGGTGCCGGCGTTCTTGCTCGGTGCCGACGACGAGACGCTCGCGTCCGCGACGCTGGTGAAGGTCGAGGTCGCCGCGAGGGCTGGTGACGCGGTCCGCGAAGTGGCGCTCCAACCGATCAGCAGCGCGACTGCGACGACAGTCGCGGCGATGCGTATCGGTCGGAACGGCTGGGGCCGCGCGCTACGGGGCTCATGCTTGAGCAGAGCCGATTCCCCCTCCTTCCAGCCGCGGCGACTCTACCACCCGACGGTGCGCGCTCGCAACGCGTTCCGCCACCTCAACTCGACGGCGGCGCCCCGAAGCGGGCCGGGTCGAGCGCGGGCGGCGCCGATGCCAGCCCGCCGTTGATCAGGTCGGCGATGAGGCGGCCCGATGCGGGGCCGGTCGAGATCCCCCAGGGGCCGTGCCCCGCGGCGATCCACAGCCCGTCCGTGCCCGCGACACGACCGACGAGCGGCCGCCCATCCAGGCTCAGCGGGCGGGCACACAGGCGCGACGGCCCGACTCGCGCATCGGCGATCGCGGGCACGAAACGGCTGCCGCGCCGGATCAACGATGGAACGGTGGCCGGCACGTCAGGTTCCTCGGCGAGGAACGTCGAGCCGAGCGAAGTGACACCGTCCGCGGTGACGAGGCTGAACGCATGGCCGGCGTCATCCTCGGCCGCGCCGGGCTCGATCGAGATCTCGGCCTCCTCGAGGACATGGCTCGGCGGCGCTTCCAATGACACCTGGACCACGACGCCCCAGCGCCGGACGATCGGCTGCCACGCTCCGCTGGGATCGACGATCGAGGGCGACCACGGCCCCGCGGCGACCAGGACGTCTCCCGCCACGATCCGCTCGCCGTCGACGACGACGCCGTCCGACCGCGTCCCCGTCCACGAGATCGAGGCCGATGCGCCGATGCGGATCTCGACGCCCGCCCGTTCGGCACGCGCGGCATAGGCGCGGGTCGCGTGGGCAGGACCGACGGGATACCCGATATCGAGGCGGCAGGCCGCCATCCCCTTCGCGATCGATGGCTCGAGCGACGCCAACTCGTCGGGCGGGACGAAGCGCGGCTTCAATCCCGGGTGGCTCGCGACGACCTCGTCGGTGAGACGCCTGGCGCCGTCGACATCGCTGGTCACGGACAGCAGTCCGACCGGCACCGCGGGTAGCGCGAAGTCGTCGAGACCGCGATAGAGGTCGATCGTCTCGAGATGGAGGTCGACCAGGACCGGGTCGAACGGGTGTTGGACGACGCCGGAATTGCGACCTGACGCACCGGCGGCGATGTCGGACCGCTCGATGAGCATGACCCGCCGGCCGCCCTCGGCCAGATGTGCCGCCGCGGATGTCCCGATGATCCCGCCGCCGATGACGACGACGTCCGGCGATGCCCCTCTATCCACACGTCGATGATGCCAGCGCCGCGAGACCGACGCGAAGCGGCTATCGTTGTGTGAGCAACCAGTCCACCCGTGTACCATCCACACCGATGACCGTCACTGAACGCGCCGATGCGCGCCACATCACCGCACAGGACCCGCGCCTCGATCCATGGCGTGCGTTCCTGACTGCGCACGCACGCATCACGCGCCGCCTCGACGAAGAGCTGCGGGCGGAGCACGACCTGTCCCTCGCCGAGTACGACGCCCTTCTCACGATCGCGGACGCTCCGGATCGACGGATCCGGATGCGCCAGTTGGCGGACCGCGTGATCCTCAGCAAGAGCGGGGTGACGCGCCTCATCGACCGCCTCGTGCTCGACGGTTTGGTCGAGCGTCGCGCGTGCGCCAGCGACGCACGCGGCGCCGAAGCGGTGCTGACGGCCGACGGTCTTGATCGACTGCGCCGCGCCTCACGCACGCATCTGCGTGGGATCGAGGAGCACTTCCTCGCCGCCGTCGAGGCATCCGACTTGTCGGTGATCCAGCGCTCGATGCGTGCGGTCGCCGACAACGCCGGGCCGGACCGCGGTGACGCCCCCGACTGACCACGGACCGGGCGCTCGCGGCCGGCTGTATGTCGGGACGAGCGGTTTCGCCTATCCGGGCTGGAGCCCGCGGTTCTACCCCCGTGCCCTCAAGGGCGACGGCCTGCTCCCCTATTACGCCCAACGGCTTCCGGCGGTCGAGCTGAATAACACGTTCTACCAGTCCCCCTCGGAATCGAAGGTCGCGACGTGGGTCGCGGCGACCCCCCACGACTTCCGTTTCAGCGTCAAGGCACAACGCGGTGGATCGTGGCGGGCCTTCGGCGGCTCACCGGACACCGGACTCCCCTGGCTGACCGACCCCTATCGACGGTTCGCGGACCGCCTCGGGACCGTGCTGTTCCGCGTCCCCGATACGGCGAAGCGCGATGACGCACGGCTTCGCGCCCTCCTCGACGCGTGGCCTCGAGACCTGCCACTGACGCTCGAATTCCGCGACCCGAGCTGGGCGGCCGACGAGGTGACCGCCGCGCTCCGCGACGCCCAGGCGGTGCTGTGCGCGACGGAGGACGAGAACGACGAGGCGCCGCCGACCCTTCTAAGGACGGGCCCTTTCCTGTACCTCAGATTGCGACGTCACGACTACACCCCGGACGAGCTCGACACTTGGCACGACCGACTCGAGCCGTTCCTCTCCGCGGGCGACGACGCGTTCGTGTTCTTTCGTCACGACGAGACCGGTCGGGGGCCGGAGCTCGCGTTGGAGCTCGCGGCGCGGTTCGATTAGGTCGGCCGCCGCGCGTATTCGGCGGGACCGAACATGACGAGCAGTACGAGCCGCTCCTCGATGTCGTGGAACCGGTGGTCAGCGCCGGCGGCGACGAAGATCACGGAGCCCTCGCGTATCGCCCGCACCTCGCCCCCGACGATCACCTTTGCCCGTCCCGACATCACGACGTAGAGCTCATCCTCGGTGTGGGGCGACTGGGGATCGGTCGCTCCTGCCTCCAGGACATACAGCCCGCCCGAGAGATCGGGCACCGAGATGAATTCGTGGTAGAGGCGGCCGCTCTCGATGCGCGCTGCCTCCAGCTCGTCGAGCTCCCATGCGTCCATACCCTCGAGCCTAGCCGTCGCACGTTTCCGTGGGATCGATCGGTGCACGTGACGGCCCGCTACGGCGCATCCGGCTAGCATCCGGTGATGGGTCGACGCCTCTTCCTCCTGTCGCTCGTCCTCGCCGGCCTCGTGGGCTGCAACAGCCCGACGCCATCGCCGACGACCTCGCCGGCTACGTCGACGTCGGCGTCAGCACCCGCCGATGGATCCGCGGTTCCCTCGAGTGCCACGCCGTCGAGCGCGGGACCCAGCGCGGCCGCGAGCGGCGGCCCGACAGGCGACACGCCGCCCCGCCTTTCGATCGAGCCGTTCGTCTCAGGGCTGCAGGACCCCGTCGACATCGCGTGGCGACCGAACGACCCGACCGCGCTGTTCATCGTGGAGCAGGCCGGCCGGATCCGGATCGTCCGTGACGGAAAACTCGTCGATCGGCCGTTCCTCGACATCAGCGGGATGGTGCGCTCGGGTGGCGAGCAGGGCCTGCTCGGACTCGCCTTCCTGCCGGGTGGCGAGAGCGGGCGGTTCTTCATCTACTACACGGACAAGCAGGCCCGGCAGGTCGTCGCTTCGTACGACACCGACCCGGCCGACGCCGATGTGGCCGCCCCAGCGACCGCGCAGATCTGGCTCCGGATGGCGGACAGCTTCCCCAACCACAACGGCGGCTCGATGGTCTTCGGTCCCGACCGGGACCTCTATATCGGCACCGGCGACGGCGGCGGTGGGGGCGATCCGCTCGGGTCGGGCCAGAACGTCGACACGCTCCTGGCCAAGATCCTGCGCATCGATGTCTCGGGCTCGCCGGCGTCCAGCGACCCCGCCTACGCGATCCCGCCCGACAACCCGTTCGTCGGCCGCCCGCCGGCGCGCCCGGAGATCTTCCACACGGGGCTCCGAAATCCGTGGCGGATCCGGTTCGATCGTGCCACCGGCGACCTCTGGATCGCCGACGTGGGGCAGGGCGACCGTGAGGAGATCGACGTGTCGCGGGCCGGCGTCAGCGGGCTCGACTTCGGTTGGAACCTCATGGAAGGCACCGCCTGCTACCCGCCGGGGTCGACGGACTGCGCGAACCCCGACCTCACACTCCCGGTGACCGAGTACACGCACGACCTGGGCTGCTCGGTGACGGGCGGCACGGTCTACCGCGGTGCGCGGTTCCCGACGCTGTCCGGCTGGTATCTCTTTTCCGACTACTGCTCCGGCGAGTTCTGGGCGCTCGATTCCTCGAAGGACCGCGTCGACAAGCCCACGGTCGTGGCCGAGACCGAACTGTCGATCAGCGCGATCGCCGAAGACGCTGCGGGCGAGCTCTACGCCACCGACCTGTCCAGCGGCCAGCTGCTACGGATCGGGCTCGAGGGAGCCTGAGCGGCGTCTCGTTCAGCGCGCGCGGTACGTGACGCTGACCGTCACTGCCACCTCGAGCATCCCGGCCTCGATGGGTGTCGCGATGTCCGCGGCGAGCGCCAGACGTTCCGCCTTGGCGACCGGGCCAGGTGGCCGGATCGGCTGCCCTTCGATGATGTCGCTGACGCCCACGATGGTGAGACCGGCCGCCTCCGCCAGAACGTCCGCGCGTGATCTCGCTTCCGCCATCGCCTGACGACGAGCTTCGCGCTCTCCAGGGACGGGGTCGGCGAGTCGGAACGTGAGGGCGTCCATGCTCGTCGCCCCAGCCGCGAGGGTCGCGTCGATCACGTCGCCGAGCCTCGAGAGGTCACGGACGGAGATCTCGACGAGGTTCGCGATCTCGTAGCCGGTCAATACGGGCGCGCGGCCATCGCGGTAGTCGTAGCGCGGCTGGACCGAGATCATCGCGGTGCGGACGTCCGCGCGTGGGACCCCTGCGCCGTCGACTCCGCGGAGGATCGCATCCATCGTCGCGGCGGCGTCCGCGCGTGCCGCCTCGACGCTCGGCTTGGTGAGCGTGACACCGAGACGCAGGTCGGCGACATCCGGCTCGACGGCGACGCGGCCGGTGCCACTGACGACGATCGTCCCGGTCGCGGTCGGCTCGTCGGGCATGGGCCAAGCGCTCCTTTTCAGATCCAAGACGGGTCGGTCCTAGGATGACAGCCGTCGAGAGAGTGTGGGATGGGCTCCAGGGGGTGGTGCGTCCGGGCGCCATCGATGAGGGCGTGTCATGGCGGTGCAACCCGCTTTCCTCGCCGCCCGCGCGCGGCCGAGACCTGAACGAGCTGACGATGCCGTCATGCCCACCGCCTCGATGCGCCATGCGCGGCGCGTGGACCCATGACCGTCACGACCCGGATCGTCCGTCGCCGGGGCGCGCTGCAGCGCAAGAGCCGCGTGCGTCGACAGGCGCGGACCGGTGGCTGGCAGCTCCCCGTCCTCGGCGTCATCGCGTTGACTGTCACCGGCGCCATCGGCGTTGCCGGGCTCGTGGGCGCATCGATGCTCGGGGTGATGTCCGCTGGGCTGCCGGCGCCCACGGAGCTTGACAAGCTCGGCTTCGACCAACCGACGATCGTGTACGACCGCGCCGGCAAGGTAGAGCTCGGGCGGTTCGAGGACGAGCGTCGGCGGGTGCTGGCCTTCGATGCGATCCCCAAGACGATCCTCGACGCGACGACATCGGCGGAGGACCGGACGTTCTGGGACAACGCGGGGGTCGACTTCGCCGCGCTCATGTCGGCGGTCGCGGAGAACGCCTCGGGCGCGAGCGACCGGGGCGCCTCGACGATCACCCAGCAACTCGTCCGCGCACGGCTCCTGCCCGAGGACGTCGTCCAGGCCGGGGCGGACCGGTATGTCCGCAAGGTCAAGGAGATCATCCAGGCGCTTCGGGTGAACGAGGCGTATCCGGGGGAGGCCGGCAAGCAACGCGTGATCACCGCCTACCTCAACGAGATCTTCTACGGCCATGGCGCGTACGGGATCGCGGCGGCCGCCGAGATCTACTTCGGCGTGCACGATCTCTCCAAGCTGACGATCGGCCAGGCCGCGATGCTCGCGGGACTCCCGAAGTCGCCCACGACCCTCGACCCGTATCGGTACGCGAAGCGGGACAAGAAGGGACGCCTGGTCGTTGCGCCCGGGTCCCCGCCCCTGGTTCGACGGGACTGGGTCCTCGGGGGCATGGCGGCGACCGCCCGGTGGCACAAGCCCGACGCGTTCGCGCTCGAGGCTGCCTACAAGGAGCCGGTGATCCTTGCGGGCGACCGGCCTGTCCGTATCCCGGGCGGCCAATTCACGTGGCAGGTCAAGCGTCAGCTGCAGCAGATCCTCGGCCCGAACGCCGACCTGGAACGCGGCGGCTACCGAGTCACGACAACGCTTGACTGGCGGGCGCAGCGGCTCGCGGAAAAGTGGCTGGCGGCCGCCGCCATCACGCCGAACTCGTCGCGCCGAGCCGCTGAACGGTTCTACTCGCGATCCCGAGTCCCGCGCGCCGAACGCTCGTGGCTGCGCGACCTGCGCGGGAAGGATCTCCACAACGCCGCACTCGTCGCACTCGACTACCGCAACGGCGACGTCCTCGCCTACGCCGGCAGTGCCGGATACGCACGGGACGATCTCGCGAGTGCCAAGTTCGAACCCAAGTACGACGTGGCGGGCGACGGGACTCGTCAGCCCGGGTCCGCCTGGAAGCCGATCCTGTATGCGAGCGCGTTCGACGCGAAGAGGCTGACGCCCGGCAGCCTCCTCCTCGACGTCACGACGGAGTTCGACCGCGGCCAGGACTGGGCACCGCGCGACGCGGACCAGCTCGAGCGTGGACCGGTCCTCGTCCGCAAGGCGCTCCAGTACTCGCTCAACATCCCCGCGATCCGCGCCCTGCAGCGGGTCGGCAACGAACGCGTCGCCGCGACGGCCGAGAAGATGGGCATCCGCTTCGCCGGTGGTCGCGACGCCTTCCTGCAGGCAGGCCTCGCGGGAGCACTCGGGACCGTCGAGGTCCGACCCCTCGATCTCACGTCCGCCTACGGGACGATCGCCAACGGCGGCGTGCGCGAACCACCGAGGATGGTCCTCGAAGTGCGCGGTCCGGACGGCAAGCTCGTCTGGGCGGCGCCCAAGCCCGAGGGGACGCGCGCCGTCTCGCCCGGTGCCGCGTATGAGGTCACCGACATCCTCGCCGGCAACACCGATCCAGCGCAGAACGACATCTGGGCGGCGAAGACGGAGCTGCGCGGACCCGACGGCAAGCGCCGGCGGCCCGCCGCGGTGAAGACCGGCACCACCAACGACGCACGCGATCTCGGCACGTACGGCTTCCTTCCCCCCAGGAAGGACGGTGTCGGTCTGGTCGTCGGCGTGTGGATGGGCAACAGCGATCACTCGTTCCCACGTGCCGCGAAACCCGCGACGTCACTGACGGCGGCTGCTCCGCTGTGGCGCGCCTTCATGCGCGAATACACGAAGAAGTGGCCGATCGCGACGTTCCGTCGACCCAAGGACGTGGTCCAAGCGAAGATCGACAAGTGGTCGGGCGGCCGCCCCGGGCCGTGGACGCACGAGACGACCAAGGAGTGGTTCATCCGGGGTACGCAGCCGGGCGCGCCGCGGGCGGTCGACCGACCGGGCCTGCTCTATCGCCCGTCGTGCGGCGCGTGGCGGGTGGACCCGGTCCAGGCCGAGCTCGGTCCGACGGCCTGGCAAGCGGACGTCGCCGACTGGTTGCGGCGTGCCCATGGCGGCCCGGGTGTCAGGGGCCGGCTCGACTCTGCGACCGCGTACTTCTGGCACGAGCGATCATGGGGCGGTGCCCTCGCCGGCTCGTGCGCCCCGCGGCGCGTCGAACACCACGGTCGCGGTGGGAACGACAACGGTGGCGACCATCGCGGTGGCGGCCGCGGGAAGGGTCATGGAAAGAAGGAGCCGCCCCCGAACCCCATCGCTCCGGGTCCGACCCCGGCGCCGACTCCATCGCCGGGCGCCTAGCCCCACGAGGGGGACCGCGCGTTGGCTCGCACGGCGACTTGTCACGCCGATGCAAGCGGATAGCGACCACGGGGCGCGGCGGCGCAACCGTGGCGGATGTGCACTCCGGGTGCCGTCGAGCGGAGAGGGCATGCGCGCTTCGGCCTTCGGCGACCTTTCCCACGTATCCCGGCCCAGTTCGTGACGAGGCGTCGTGACCGCTCTACCTCCACTCGCCAAACGCTCCGACGATCAGGCGCAGACGATGACGGGCCGCGCGCTGGCGACGCTCCAGGACCCCGACGACGTCGCGCTGCGCGCGTACCTTGCCGACGCAGGGCGGATCCTCGGCTCGTCGCTCGATAGCACAGCGACGCTTCGGCAGATCGCGGACCTGATCGTGCCCGACGTCGCGGACTGGTGCGCGATCGATCTCCTCGACGCGGATGGCCGCCTCGTGCCACTCGCACTTGCTCACAGAGACCCCGCGCGGGCACCTCTGGTGGAGGAGCTGCGTACCCGGTACCCGGCGGACCCGAATGCTCCAGTCGGGTCATACAGCGTCGCCCGCACCGGCCAGGCCGCCCTGATCCCCGTCATCGACGAGGAGCGTGTCGCGTTGACCGCGCGGGATCAGGAGCAGATCGACCTTCTGCGCGACCTTGAGCTCCGCTCATGGATGTGCGCTCCGATGACCGCCGCCGGCAAAGTGCTCGGCACGATCGGGTTCGCGGCAGCCGAGAGCGGCCGGACCTTCGAGGCGAGGCACGTGGAATTCGCGATCGACCTCGCCGCGCGCGCAGGGGCCGCGATCGAGAACGCCAGGGCGTTCCAGACAGCCGACCGGTTCCGGCAGATCCTCGACGCGGTCGCGGAGGCGGTCTTCGTCCTCGACCCGGTCACCGATGTGATCCAGGGCATCAATCACGGCGCGAGCACGCTCCTCGGCCGCTCGGCGCACGAGCTGGCCGGGCGTCGGCTCGCCGATCTCGTGGAGGAGAGCGACGAGGCCTTGGCGCGCATCATCAGCTCCGTGCGGGAAGGTCGCTCCGAGGCCCGGACGATCCCGCTTCACTTCCTCCGCGAGGGAGCCGCGCCGATCCCGGCCGAGGTCCTCCTCCAGGCCGTGGACCTGCCGGGTGAGCCGCCGACGACCGTCGCGATCGCCCGCGACGTCCGTGAGCGCCAGGAGGTGCAGGGCCGTCTGCGCCGGCTTGCCGAAGCGGAGCATGCTCGTGCCGCGGAACTGAACGCCGTGATCCGGGCGATGGGCGACGGCGTGATCGTCTGTGGCGCCGATGGGCGCACGATCCTGTCCAACCCGGCAGGCCGCCAGATGTTCCCCGAGGGCGCCGAGACGAGCTACGCGAGCATCCTCGCCCAGCTCCACGACCCCGATGGCGATGCACCCCGCCTCGGCACACACGCCGGGCCCGTCGTCCTGCGCACGCGGTCAGAGCCAGAACGCTGGATCGAGGTGGCGACCTATCCCGTTGCCGACCGAACGACCGACGACGAGCCCGGTGGGGAGACGATCCTCGTCCTTCGCGATGTCACCGAGCAGCGCCAGCGCGAAGCGGTACGCGAGACATTCATCGGGGTGCTGTCCCACGAGCTCCGGACCCCGATCACGACGATCTTCGGCGGCGCCCGCGTGCTGTCGCGCGAAGATAGCGGTCTCGACGAAGCGACGCGTCGCGAGATCCTCGACGATGTGGCGGAGGAGGCCGAGCGGCTCAAGCGCCTCGTCGAGGACGTCGTCGCGCTCAACCGGTTCGGCGAGGCCGACGCGGACCTTGGGCGCGAGCCGGTCCTGTTGCAGCGGATCGTCCCGAGGGTCGTCGGGTCCGAGCAGGTGCGCTGGCCGGGCGTCGAGTTCACGATCGAAATGGCACCCGGGCTTCCGACCGTCATGGCCGACCCGACGTACCTCGAGCAGGTCGTCCGCAATCTCCTGGCGAACGCGGCGAAGTACGGCGGCCAGGGCACGGCGGTCGATGTCGCGGTCGAGTACCGGGCCGAGTCGGACGAAGTCGCGGTATGCGTGCGCGACGATGGCCCCGGCATCGAGCTCCACGAAGCGGAGCGCCTCTTCGATCTGTTCTACCGGTCTCCGAACACGGCGACAGCGACCACCGGGGCTGGCATCGGGCTCTTCGTGTGCGCTCGCCTGGTGCGCGCGATGGGCGGTCGCGTCTGGGCGCGGCCGCTACCCGCGGGCGGCGCCGAGTTCGGGTTCGCGCTGCGGGTGATGCGCGAGGACTGACGCCCTAGAGCCAGTGGCGGATCCGGCCGATGGCGAGGATGCCGACCGCGAAGACGGCCATGCTGGCGATCACGACCCAGAAGTTCGATGCCTCGTCGAAGAACCCGAGCTTGAAGTTCATGCCCATGATCCCGGCGAGAACGACCGCCGGGAGCAACACCGCCGACAGCAGCGTGAGGATGCGCATGACGTCGTTCGCGCGCTGCGAGACGCGACCCATGTAGATGTCGAACGTGCCGAGCAGGCCATCGCGAAGGCCCTCGACAGCTGCCATGGCGCCCTCGAGGCGGTCGACGAGCCCCGGCCACGGCTGCCCGATGTCCTCCTCGATGCCGAGGCGCGGCAGGCCGAGACTGGAGAACGCGTCACGGTGTGGGGCCAGCGTCCGCCGCACGAGGCTGATCCGACGGCGGAGGCCGACGATGGCGGCCAGGATGTCGTCACCCGGACGAGCGTGGAGCGCGCGCTGGTCGATCTCGTCGATCTCGCGCTCGATCGTCTCGACGAGCAGGTAGTAGCCCACGAGGACCTCATCGACGAGGGCGGAGACGAGGTCGCCCGCCGTCAGGTCGCCGAGCCGCGTCTCCCCATCGATCCCGGCACGGAACCGACGGAGCGCCTCGACCGGCCCCTCGTGGACGGTGAGGACGACGTTGCGGCCGGCGAGGAGGTCGATCTCACGGCGGACCAGGCGTGGCGGCGTCGCGTCGTCGGTCTCCATCGCTTCGAGCGTGATATGGAGCAGCTCCGCCGCATGCGTGAGCCGCGCCCGACCGTCATCGCTTCGCAGGCGCTCGACGTCGGCATCGGAGAGACCGAGCGTCTCGAGCGCGTCTTGGAGCGCGGCTTCCTCTTGTCGTGTGTCGACGTCCACCCACAGCAACCGCTTGGGGCCGAGCGACCGGACGACCTCGTCGGTCAGCTCGACCCGACGGTCATGGGCATCAGCATCGAACAGGCGGACGGTGACGTTGTTCAGTGCAGCGTGCTCAGGAGCACCGCAGCTCCGACGGCGATGAAGGCGACGAGGTATTGCAGCGCAAGCATGGTTCGGTCATGGGGCGGTTCCGCCTCCCACGACCCGCGCGGCTTCGTGGCGGGATCGAAGAACATCGATGTCGGACCTCGGTGTGATCGGAATGTGAAGGACCGCCGGCATCGTGCTGGCCGCCACCATGCGACCGGATCGGATTCGCGAGCCTAGCGCATCGCGTGGGCATCACAACGGGCGAGAACGGCGCGTGCGCGCACCATCCTGCTCTGCGAGCCGGCTGCAACGAGTCGAAGGGCCGCGCGGGTTACCGGCGATGCGTCTGCGCACGTACGGTTCGGCACGGCCCACGGATGGCCACCCGGTGACGGCCTGAACCCCGCCGTTCCGATGTCCCTTCAGGAGGTGACCACATATGCTGAAGCGAATCGTCCTGTTTCTCGCACTGAGTGCCGCGCTCGTCGCGTGCAGCAGCAGCGGTACGAGCGGGGGCAGCTCGGGTGGCGGTGGCTCCGTCGCCCCGGTGGAGTCGAGCGCTGCGTCCGGAGTTCCGTCCGACAGCGGCCTCCAGAGCACGATGCCGAGCGAGTCCGCCTCGCCGTCCTGATCGACGACCTGATACCAGCCACTCGACGCCGGGCCCATCGCGGGCCCGGCGTCGTGATGTCCCGGCGCCGCATTAGGGCAGGTCTTCGTGGCGCCGGCGTCGCCGGAGCGGGAGTCACACGGTTGTTACGTCCCGAAGCCCTGCCGTTGTCCGAAGAAGTCCGGGGTACGGCGACAGTGGAAGCGACCCGTAGAACGGGCTGAAACCCCAGCAGGCGGGTGGGATGCCCGCCACGGGAAGGAGGTATCTGTGAGCATCATCGCGTGGATCGTCCTAGGTGCCATCGCCGGTTATCTGGCCGGTTTCCTCGTCCGAGGTGACGAGGGTCTTGGGATCATCGGGCACATCGTGCTCGGCATCGTCGGCGCTCTCGTCGGCGGGTTCCTCGCCGGAGCGCTGTTCAACAGCGATCCCATCAATGGGCCGTTCGACATCAGCTCGATCGTCGTCGCGGTCATCGGTGCCGTGATCACGGTCGTCGTGGTCAACGCCGTGATGGGCCGGAGCCGCGTCGGGCGCGGTCCTATCTGAGCCACGTCCGGGCGACCGCCCGGACACCTGACATGTGATGAAGCCCACCCAGTGCGGTGGGCTTCATCACTTTCATCGCCAAGAGAAAGAAGGAGAGCCTGATGTCGAGGATCGTCGAAACGACCGACGTCGAAGTCCCCGTCCGCGTCGCCTACGACCAATGGACCCAGTTCGAGGAATTCCCGCGGTTCATGGACGGCGTGAAGAGCGTCCAGCAGCTGAACGACACGACCCTCGCATGGAACGCCGAGATCAACGGCGTCGACCGCTCGTGGCGGGCCGAGATCAGCGAGCAGGAGCCGGACACGGTCGTCGCTTGGCGATCGACCAGCGGCGCCAAGAACGATGGCCGGGTGAGCTTCGAACCGATCGATGGATCGCGCACCCGCGTGACGCTCGAGCTCGATGTCGAGCCTGATGACCCGATCGAGAAGGCGGGCGACGCGCTCGGCTTCGTGCAGCGCCAGGTCGAAGGCGACCTGCGCCGCTTCAAGGAGTTCATCGAGTCGCGCGGCGCGCCGACCGGCGGCTGGCGCGGCGAGGTCGAGAGCGGCCGGAAGGTCGACAACCGCAGCTGACCGAGCCGTGAGGCTCGTGCAAGGGCGCGGGTGTCCGGCGGACGGACGACCGTGACGTCGTTTTCGCGACGCTGAGGGTGTGGCTCCTGTACCACTGGGGGTCCGGGAGCCACACCAACCTCTTTTGGCAACGCAGAGCCGGGCTTCGCCCCCGGCCCAGACCCCCGCTATCTCTGTGACCAGCGAGGTGTGTCGGCGTCGGCGTGGACGTCCGGTGCCTGCCCGACCGCTGATGCACATGTCTCAGCGGAGTCGGGGCCTAACCGCGTGATGCACTTCGCCGGCATCAACCGCGGTCCAGCGCTCCCCCCAGCGCCGCGCGGCCCGCCGTCTTAGCCCTCGTGATGCAGCCGACGTGCATCACCGCAACATCGGCCCCGCCCAGGCGCGAGATATGCATCGCGGAAGCGGGGCTCCTCCGATCGGCGCGCCGCCTGGCGCCTGCGTTGATCCGGCCCCGTTCGATGGCCGCGCCGCCCGGCGCCTGCATTGATCCGGCCCGCTTCGATGGCCGCGCCGCCCGGCGTCTGCGCCTACTCCGCCTTCGAGCGTGTCCGGCGCCCCGGCCGCATCGTGAGAAGCCCGCCTATGACCTCGCCATCGGCGTCCCGGATCGGATCGGCGACGATCTCGACGCGGCGGGCCTTGCCGCTGCCGGTCCCCGGCGCCTCGTAGCGACCCACGACTCGCTCTCCTCGGAGCACGCGTGCTCGCAGCCCGTGCCGGCCACCGAACGGCAGCTCGCCGTCGACAGGGCGAACGTCGAGGAGGAGGGACGCCAACTCGGTGTCGATGATCGGCTGACCGGTCCGATCGAGGACCGCGATCCCGTCAGTCGCCGCGAGTAGCCCATCGCCGATGTTGCGAAGAGCGTCATCGCGCTCGTCCTGCTCGTGGCGGGCGATGGACGCGGCCCCTTCCAGCTCCGCCGAACGGGCTTCGAGGTCATCGTTCGTCGTGTTCAGCTCCTCGACGGTCGCCTGGAGCTCCTCGTTGAGGGTCTCGAGCTCCTCGTTCGTGGCCTGGAGCTCCTCGTTGAGGGTCTCGACCTCCTCGGTGGCGGCCTGGACCTCCTCGCTCCCGACGAGCAGCTCCTCATTGGCGCTCCGCAGCTCGGCATTGGCGAGCGTCAGCTCGTGGTTGGCCGATAGGAGCTCCTCGTTGGTCCGAGCGAGCAGATCTGTGCGTCGAGTCAAGGCGGAGAGCTCCGAGGCAGCCGCCGATCCGCGGTCCTCCAGCAGCGACAACCGCGCCGTGACGTCGGTCAGGTCGTCGACGATGATCAGGACGGAATCGGGTACGGCGGACCCGGCGTCGATGCGGTGCCCCTCAAAGGTCAGGCGCAACGTTCGTCCGCCACCGCCGGACGTGTCCTCGGTGTGAACCTCGACGTTCGAGTTCTCGCCCTCGAGCGCCCGGTCGATGCCCGAACGCAACGGTTGCGACGGTACGACGCTCGCGAGGTGGACGAAGTCGCGATCCACCGCTGTCCCGTGGATCTCGAAGGCGCGTCGCGCAGCACTGTTGATCAGGTGGATGTCATAGCCCCTGTCGACCAGCACGACGCCCATCGGCAGCCGCAGCAGGATCTGCTCGGACTTCTCGGCGATCGTCGGACGGTTGTCGCGGGCGCCGCGTGCGTCGCTGCCGAGCAGCGGGGTCGGCACCCGCATCGCCGCGCGCAGCTCGCCAGCAATCGGTGTCTGCCGGAGCCACGGCCCCGACCGACTCGGCGGGACCAGCACCCGCTCGCCGTGACGCCGGAACACCTTCAGCCTCGGCTCCTCGGGCGCGAAGTATTCCGGCAGCTGGCTGACCGACTCCGCCTTGCCGAGGACGAGAGTGCCGGCGTCGCGCAACGAGAAGGCGAACAGCTGGAGCGCCCGCTTCTGCAGCTCGGGGGTGAAGTAGATCAGCACGTTGCGCGCGACCGCGAGGTCGATCCGGGGGAACGGCGCCCGCTGCGCAAGGTCGTGCTGCCCGAACACCGTGAGCGCCCTGACGTTCTTGCGGATCTCGTAGTCGTCGCCGAGCCGCTGGAAGTAGCGGTCGAGGAGCTCGGGCGGCACGCTGGCGACCGCCGAGCGTGAGTACAGCCCGCGCCGGGCGAAGTTGACAGCCTCGGCGTCGAGGTCGGTCGCGAAGACACGGACGTTGTACTGACCGAGCGACTCGCCGAGCGCTTCCGTGAACAGGATCGCCAACGAGTAGGCCTCCTCCCCCGTCGCGCACCCGGCCGACCAGATGCGGATCTCGCGGTCGCGCTCCGTGGCGTGACGCACGATCCGCGGGACGACCTCGTTCCGCAGGTAGGTGAAGAGATCCGGGTCGCGGAAGAATTCGGTGACCTTGATCAGGAAGCCGCTGGCGAGGCGGTCATATTCGGCCGGGTTGCGGGCGACGTAGCGGACGTAGTCGCCGAGCTTGGTGACACCGACCGCGGCCATGCGCCGCTGGAGCCGGCGGGTGATCGTGGGCCGCTTGTAGCTCGCGAAGTCGATGCCGGTCTGGTCGCGGACCTGGCGGAGAAAGCGCTCCAGAAGCGCCTCGTCCTCGGGCTGGTCCACCCGGACGCCGGAGATGAGGTCGCGCAGGAGCGACGCGATGGTCTCGAGGGGAGCGACGATGTCGACCGTCGTCGGGGCCAGGGACATCGGCATCGATGGATGGGCGGCCGTCATCGGATCCTGGATGACGACCGTCCCACCCGACAGCTTCACGGCACGCGCGCCTTCGGCGCCGTCCGAACCTTCGCCGGACAGGATGACGGCGATCAGCTGCTCTCCGAACGAGGCGGCCGCCGTCTCCATGAGCCGATCGACGGACGGCCTCGGTCCGCGCCGCTCCGCATCTTCGTGGACGCGGACCTCGTGATCGGTGATCTCGACGTCCCGGTTCGCTGGGACCACATAGACGACGCCGGCTTCGAGCTTCGCCCGATCGGTGACCGTCGTAACGGTCATCGCGGTTCGGCCGGTCAGGATCTCGGGCAGGTGGCTGGCCCGTCGCGGGTCGAGGTGCTGCGCGATGACGACCGGCGCCGGAAACGTCGGGTCGAGGCCGCCCACGAGCGTGCTGATGGCATCGATGCCGCCCGCCGACGCGCCCACGACGACGATCTGCGATGCCCGTGTCTTCGCCATGCCTCGACTGCTAAGGCCTCCTCCACCGGGCTCGCCCGTAGGGTCGATATGATACGGGAACCCCTCGTGTCCCTACGCCGAGGTCGCCGTGACGAACGTCCTGCTGATCGGAGCGTCGGCTGGCGGCATCGAACCCTTGATCGCCGTCGCGGAGCACCTTCCGGCCGACCTCCCTGCCTCCGTGCTCGTCGTCGTCCATATCCCACCGGACGCCGAGAGCCGCTTGCCGGAGATCCTCCAGCGCCGTTCCGGGATGCGCGTCGGTCACGCGGTAGACGGCGAAGCGCTGCGAGATGGCCGGATCTTCGTCGCGCCGCCGGACCGGCACCTCATCGTCGATGACGGTCGCGTCCGCGTCGTCCGCGGTCCACGCCAGAACAGGCATCGGCCCGCGATCGACGCGCTGCTTCGTACGGCCGCACAGGCCCACGGGCCGGACGTGGTCGCGGTGATCCTGTCTGGCGCGGCGGGAGACGGTGTCGCGGGTGCGCTCATCGTGGCCAACCGCGGCGGCCGCGTGATCGTCCAGGATCCCGGTGACGCGCTCTTCGAGAGCATGCCCCGGAACGTGTTGGCCGCGGTCCCCGCTGCGATGACGCTGCCCGCCGACCGGATCGCCGACGCCGTCTGCGCGGCATTCGAAGAGCGATCGGCGCGCCGCGGAACGCCATCCAGGGTCGGAACGGAGGCGACTATGGACCAGCCCTCCAGTCCGCCACCTATCGAGCCCGGGCGTCCTTCGTACTCGTGTCCCGACTGTGGCGGCATCTTGGAGGAGGTCGTCGAGGATGGTCCGCTGCGGTTCCGTTGCCGTGTCGGCCACGAGTTCTACGCCGACGACCTTGCGTCCGCTCAGTGGACGACGCTCGAGGACGCGTTGTGGGCGGCGCTGCGGGGTATGGAAGAGAACGCCGAGCTGTCGAGCCGCCTCGCTCGTATGGCCGACGAGCGTGGCGCGACCACCTCCGCTGAGCGACACCGCGATCGCCGCACGGAACTGTTGTCGCAGGCTCGATTGATCCGCCAGTTCCTGCTCGCGCCCGGCGCCACGATGGAGCAAGGCGACAGCGAAACGCGGCTTCGGTCCGTGGGCGAGCGGCGGAGGGCGTCCTAGCCTTCGTCCGGCCCCGCATCAGGCCGCGCGTCGGGCCCCGGATCGGGCCCCGCATCGCGACCAGCGTCGTCCAGCTGATGAGCCTCCACGGTGTCGTCCTCGAAACCTGCGCCCCGTGACACCGAACGAGCATGCTCGATCGCGGCTTCGCTCTCGCGGATCGTGCGCCGCGCCGTGGCGACCGCGGCATAGAACCGCTCGCGACTCGGGTCGTTGTCGCGGATCCTGCCGTCCCGGTAGGCGTACCAGACGATCTCCTGCATCCCGAGGTCGGCGAGCTCGTCCTGGACGCGGATCCGGGCGTTCCGATACGACCCCCGCAGCCGGCGCTCTACGACCTCTCGCAACGTGGCGGCGTCGGAGCGCTGGACGCGCGCGTCCTGGAGGGCATCGCCGGTCGCGTCAGCGAATTCCCGGTCGCTCGCGGGGAAGGAACGGACGACGATCGGGCGTTGATCCTCGGTCCTCGGCATGGTCCAGCCAGCGTGCGCTCGTGCCTGCAGGTCGTCAACACCTTTGGCCGCACGACGGGTCGAGCAGAGGCGTCAGGCACCTCAGACCGGGCACGCTGCCGATCACATCGGCCCCAAGACCGGCCTGCAACCGATCCGCAATCGGATACGCCACTCACGTCGGATGGTGGATAGCGGCCGCAGCGCATCGTTCAGTCTCGGGCGCGGCGCCCCTAGAGACAGGAGACGGCGTGGATCTTTCGACCATCGGTCGGAGCCAGCGGACACACCGGGAGCTCATCGCCTGGTTCTCGAGCCCGCGCGTGGCCGTCCGCACCGCCTTCCGCCTGCTGGAAACCGTCCCGAGCGCGCGCGTCTGGATCCGACGCACCGAGGACCACGGCGCCGAAGGACCGGTCGTCTCGATGGCCGCGGAGATCCCGTGGTTGTGGTCGACGATGGTCACGCGCCAACTCAACGGGCTCGGGGTGGCCGTTGTGTGGGATCCGGACAGGACGGGCGAACACGGTACGGGTGAAAGGCCAGCGGCGTGATGGCGTTGTTATGCGTTTGCAATGTTCCGTGCGCGCGGGATGGCGGCCGCGGGACATTCGGTGACCTACGGTTCGAACACAGCAGAACACTCCAAGGCGGGCGCTTGTGACGGGGCGCACCTCCTTTCGCACGGACGGTTCGGGTCCCCTCCCCGGGCCGTCCGTCGCCTTTTCTGCCGAAACCGTCGATGGGGAGGACCTGCGATGAGTGCGACCACTTCGGGCCGCAAGTCGACCGACAACGAAACCGATCCGATGGCGCGTCTCGCGACGACCGCACGCCAGGCCGCGGACACCGTGGCCGGAGCGGCAGGCGAGATGGCCGCCCGGCTCCCCGAGGCCGCTACCACGACGCGCGACGCGATCGGAGAGGCCAACCGGGCATTCCAGGAAGCGAACCGGATGGTGCGCGCCGGGTCCGATGACACGCTGAGGGTCGTCGCCGCCGCGTCCGTCGGGTTCGCCGGGGGACTACTGATCGGCGGGGCAAGCCGCCTGCTCGTCATCGCGGCGCTTGTCCCGGCGGCGCTCGTGGGCTCCGAGTACATGCAGCGTCAGACGACGATCACGCCGTAGGACCACGACGGATCGCCCCGCTCGTGGGCGCGGGGTGCAATGGCGCTGATATCGACGGGGCCAGCGTCCGCCACCGGCCGCAACGCCCCGGGTCGTAGCGTCGAAACCGACCCGCCACGAGCGGGGGAAGGAGGTTTCGACCACATGGACGACGCGAAGCGAACGTATCGAGACGCGGAGAACGAGACCAAGGAGCAGATGCGCCGATCGGATGGCGACGAGAGCCTTTCCGACAAGGCGGCGAACCTTGGCGATGACATCCGGACCGGCCTGGCCAACGCCGGCGACGAGGTGGATGAGCAGGTGGATCGCGCCAAGTTCCGCCAGGAACACGGCGACGACGTCTGATCCGCAAACGGTAGCGACGAAGAGGCCCCGGCCATCGGCCGGGGCCTCTTCACGTCCGGCGTGTGGGTCACGTCTTGGTTGATTGAACGGCGTGGGCGAGGTCTTGCTCGACTGAACGGCGCCTGGGTGAGGTCTTGGTGGACTGCACGGCGTCGCGAGCACGCTGACGCAGCAACTTGACCACGGCGATCTCCTCGCTCCTATCGGCCTCGGATGGCGGCGTGGTCTGCTCTTCGGCAGCGTCGACCAACGCGCCGCCGAGGTTTCCCTCGAGATACGCCTCGAGGACGGCGGGGTGGACGTAGCTCCCGCGCGCCACAGCGGGCGTGTTGCCGAGGCGCTCGGCAGTCATCTTCATCGCTTCGACCACGTTCTTCTTCGCCGGCGCGCCATGGTCCTGCGGCTGGAGGGCACGCAGGGCACGGTACGCGAGCAACGTGCCGGCCCACGTCCGGAAGTCCTTCGCGGTGAAGTCGCCACCCGAGATCTCGCGCAGGTAGTCATTGACATCGTCCGAGGTGACGTCGCGAACGACGCCATCGTCGTCGACGTACTGGAAGAGCTCCTGCCCCGGCAGCTCCTGACATTTCCGGACGATCGCCGCGAGTCGCCGATCACGCAGGCCGACTTCGTGCACGATGCCCGCCTTGCCCCGGAACCGGAACTGCACCTGCGAACCCCTGATCTTCGCGTGACGGTCACGCAGGGTCGTCAGCCCGAACGACTTGTTCAGCCGCGCGTATTCATCGTTGCCGACGCGGATCAAGGTGAGCTCCAGCAAGCGGATGACGGCGCCGAGCACCTTTTCGCGGGGTAGCCCGCGCCTTGCGAGATCACGCTCCGCTCGTCGGCGGATCCGCGGGAGCGCCTTGGCGAACGCGATCATCCGCGCGAAGTTTGCGGCCCCTCGTTGCTCCCGCCACTTCGGGTGATAGCGATATTGCTTCCGACCGCGAGCATCGCGACCCGTCGCCTGAAGATGACCGTTCGCCCACGGCGAGATCCAGACGTCGGTCCATGCGGGCGGTATGGCGATCTTGCGGATCCGCTCGAGGACCTCTTCGTCGCGGATGGTCTTCCCCTCCCTATCGCGATAGATGAAACGCTTGCCGGACGCGTGTCGCGTGAAGCCCGCGCGGGTGTCGGTCGTATAGCGCAGGCCGGTGGCGCGGGCGATCTCCCGCGGGTCCTCTCGTACGTCGGTCATGGCCCGACGGTACGGGCGGGGACGTCGCGCGGACACGCTCAGGGCTTCGCCACATGCCTGCAATCTCGCGTCGGACACGGGTTCCCCTCCCGATAGGGAGGCCCGCGGATACTCGGGACCAGTCCCGTCGCGATACCTGCTCTGGGGGACGATCGCGGCGGGACTTTCCCATACGGTGCTGGATCGGGCAGGAAACGACCGGACGCCGCCCAGGAGACCCCCAGTCATGGATGCAGCAGTCACGATCGACCGAGCCTCGAAGCGTTTCGGCGACGACCTCGCGCTCGACGACGTGTCGATCTCGGTCCGCGAGGGGACGATCCTCGGGATCATCGGACCATCCGGCGCCGGCAAGACGACCCTTGTGCGGCTCATGACCGGCGCTCTCACCCCGACCGACGGCGAGATCCGCGTGCTTGGCGAGGACCCCGCTCGATTCAAGCGCGCGACGCGGGAACGGATCGGCTACATGCCACAGCTGTTCGCGCTGTATCCGGACCTCTCCACCCGCGAGAACGTCGACTTCGTCGCCTCACTCTTCGGGCTCCTCTGGTGGCGCCGGCGGCGGCGGACGCGGCAGGTACTGGAGCTGGTCGACCTATGGAAGGTGCGCAACCGGCGCGCCGGCAAGCTATCGGGCGGGATGCAGCGCCGCCTCGAGCTCGCATCGGCGCTCGTCCACGACCCGACTGTCCTGTTCCTCGACGAGCCCACGGCAGGCATCGACCCGCTATTGCGGGCGACGATCTGGCGCGAACTGAGCCGCCTGCGCGGCGAGGGTCGCACCCTCCTCGTCACGACCCAGTACGTCGGGGAGGCCGAGCAGTGCGACGCAGTGCTGCTGATCTCCGACGGTCGCGTCATCGCGACCGGGACCCCCGACGAGCTGCGGCGGTCTGCGCTCGGCGGCGACGTCGTCGACGTCGAGGCTACGGGTCCGATCGACCTTTCGGCGCTTCGCCAGCTCGAGGGCGTCCGGCGCGTCGAGCAGCGTGGCCCCACGGCCATCCGCGCGACCGTCGACGATGCCGCCACGATCCTCCCGGAGATCGTCGAAGCGATCAGCGGCGCCGGCGGCGAGGTCGCCACAGCCGCCGAGGCGCGCCCGTCCTACGACGAGGTGTTCGCGCTGCTCGTCGAGCGTGCTCGCGCCGCGCGACCCGATCCTGACGCTGGCTCCGAGCAAGCCGCCTGATGCGCGGGATCCTCACCGTCATCTGGCGGCTGCTGGCGTTCGTCGGCAAGGAACTGGTCGAGACGGTACGGCGGCCTGGCGCGATCGTCAGCCTCATCCTCGGGCCGTTCCTGATCATGGCCGTGTTCGGCGCCGGCTTCAACGGCATCCGTCGGCCGCTCGAGACGATCGTCGTCGCCCCGGCTTCGAGCGAGCTTCCCGCAGATCCGGCGGATTACCAGGAGCTGGCGGGGCCCGCGCTGCACATCGACAGCGTCGTCCAGGACCGGGCGGCGGCCGAGGCGCGCTTACGCGCCGGCGAGGTCGACCTGCTGGTCGTCGCTCCGGACGATCCCGAGGCCGCCTTCCGTGCCGGGAAGCGGTCGACCATCGACATCGTCGTCGATGCGGTCGACCCCGTCGAAGAGAACTACGCGACGATCCTCGGGTCGACGCTCGCGAGCGCCGTCAATCGCCGGATCATCGAGCGGGCGGTCGAAGAAGGCCAGGGCTATGCCCTCCAGGCCGGCGACGCCCAGGCGGCGTCGATCCCGCCCGACGTGGTCGCCGCCCCGACCGAGTCGCACCTTGTGAACGTCGCGGACCACGCACCGACGGTGACCTCGTTCTTCGGGCCGGCCGTCCTCGCGCTGATCCTGCAGCACCTCGCCGTGACATTGGTCTCGATGTCGCTCGTCCGCGAACGCTCGAGCGGGGTCATGGAGCTCTTCCGGATATCGCCGGTGACCGCGGCCGAGGTGCTCGCCGGGAAGGTTCTCGCGTTCGGCCTCATCGGGTTCGCGATCGCCGGCCTCACGATGCTGTTGCTCGTCGTAGGCCTCGGTGTGCCATCGCTCGCGAGCGCAGGATCGCTGGCGCTCGTGATCGGGTTGCTCCTGCTGGCTTCGCTCGGGTTCGGCCTCCTGATCGCCGTCGTCTCCGACTCCGAACGTCAGGCGGTCCAGCTGTCCCTGCTGACCCTCCTGGCCTCGGTCTTCTTCAGCGGATTCGTCCTGGCCATCGACCAGTTCACGCCACCTGTCCGCGCGCTCGCCTACGTGCTGCCCGTCACGCACGGCATCCAGCTCCTGCAGGACCTCATGCTGCGCGGCTCGACCAACCACCTGTGGCAGGTGTTCGCGCTCGTCGCGATCGCCGCCGTCACGCTCGTCGCCGCGTGGCTTCTGTTGCGCCGGAACATGCGGACCGCCTGATCCCGCACGACCTTGCTGGCTGGCACGGCACTGCAACGCCGCCACCGAAGCGAGGCGGACGCCCCGAAGCGTGGACCTGCGACCGTTGTGCCACGAGGTCCCCACGGAGAGTCCGAGATGACCGAAGACAACATCACACGGGTCCCAGGCACGCAGCGTGACGACACGGCGATGGAGACCGACGAGCCGCGCACCCGACGCGAGGATCGGTCGGGATCACGGTCGACGCCTGAGGAGCAAGAGCCGAACCCGCTCCTTCGCGACGGGCCTGATGCCCCGGATGCCGCCGACATCGAGGATCCCGGCGAGCAGCTATGAGGCTTGACCCGGCACTGAACCTGCCGCGCGGACCTCGGTCATCCGAGGGCGCCGCGCGGCTACGCGAGCGGACGCGCCGGCGTCCCGTTCGCCCTCTGGACGACGGCACGACAGAGGTCGTGCACGTCATCGAGTTCGTCCTGCCGGCGGGTGAGGCCGTCCAGCCGGTGATCTGGCTCGACCGCCAGCTGCTCGACTAGAGCCACGCCTCAGCGCGCGCCAGGGGGACTCGGGCGTCGCCCGAGTCGCCCGAGGCGGAGCTCTACCGCCGCCGTGGACGACGCGGGCGGTCCCCCTACGCGGCGCGGCGCCGCCTACGCGAGCGCGGGCTCGGTCGTCTTGCCGACCTGCGGAATCACGTCACGCGCCATGAAGTCGATGAAGCCGTCCTGGTCGGGGCCGATCTGGTGGATGTAGACGTGGTCGTAGCCGGCATCGGCGTACTGCTGGATCCGCTCCAGATGACGCCCCGCATCCGGGCTGCACAGGATCGACTCCGCGATCTGGTCTTCGGTCACCGACTTCGCGAGATCGGTGAACTGCGATGGGTTCGGCAGTTCCTGGCTCACCTCACCGTGGAGCGCCGCGAGTGGCCACCACTCGAGCGCCGTCTTGCGTGCCTTGTCCTCGGACTGCGCCCAGCACACCGTCATCTGGCCGAGCGTCGGTCCCGTGCCCCCGCCTTGGTGGAAGGTGTCGATGACCTTGGGGTCGGGGGCTGTCGAGATCAGCCCGTCGCTGATCCTCGCTGCGATCTTCGCCATCTTCGCGCCCGCCGCGGCCACCCGGATCGGTGGGGGCGACTCCGGGAGCGAGTAGAGCTGCGCATTCTGCACGCGGAAGTACCCGCCGCGGCGGCTGACCATCTCGCCGCTCCACAGCGCGCGGATGACCTCGACGGCTTCCTCGAGCATCTCGGCACGCACGTCCCACTCGGGCCAGGCAGCGCCGAGGATGTGCTCGTTGAGGTTCTCGCCCGTCCCGACACCCAGGAAGAAGCGTCCGGGCATCAGGTCCGCGGCGGTCGCCGCAGCCTGGGCGATGATCGCCGGATGGATGCGCATGGTCGGACACGTGACGCCCGTGCCGACGACAAGGCGGTCCGTCGCCTCTGCGATCGCGCCGAGCACGCCCCATACGAAGGGACTGTGCGGGTGGCGCTCGATCCACGGGTGGTAGTGGTCGGAGATCAGGGCGAACGTGAAGCCGGCCTCCTCCGCGCGACGCGCGTTCCGCACCAGGTCGCGCGGGCCATGCTCCTCGCTCGATAGCGCGTAACCGATCGCCGTCACCGGGCACGCTCCTTCTGCTCCTTGGTCTCGCCGTGTTCCCGACGCTCCTTGTTCACGGTTCGGGCGGCGCGCTCCTCCGCTTCGTCCTCGCTGACGCCGCGGTCCTCGTACGAGTCCTTGATGTGCTCGTACTGACGCTCGCGCTTGTCGCTCCAGGCGTTCTGCGGCATCGGGCCATCCTCCGTACACGCTTCTTGCGCCAGCGGCCCGTCCGGAGCCGCGGGAGCCCTAGCGTCGAAGAGACCGCCTCAGCGATGCCCGGCAACGCCCGATGAGCGGTGTCGCAGCGGCATGGCAGTCCGGGATCAGGAGCTGGCGGAGGCCGCCTCCGCGCCGCGCTTGCCCTCGACCGTGACATCCGCGGCCGCGGCGGCGGGAAACGCTCGGGCAGGCGCAGCGATCCGCCCGCGGTAGATGGCCTCGTAACCGTCCGTCATGCGCTCCACGGAGAAGCGCTCGATGACCGATTCGCGGATGGCACGTCGGTCAAGTTCGCCGACGCGGTCGACGCCGAACGCCATCGCGCGGACATCGTCCCCGAAGAACCCGTCGATGCCGTCGCGGACGATCTCGGGGAGCGCGCCGGTGGGTCGCGCGACGACGGGCGTGCCACAGGCGAGTGCCTCGATCGCGACGAGGCCGAAGGGCTCCGGCCACGAACCCGGCATCACCGCCGCGTAGCTCTCGGCCAACAGCTGGTCGCGTTCGTCCTGAGACACCTCGCCGAGATACTCGACCGACGGGCCAGCCGCCTTCAAGGCTGGGGCGAACACCTCGTCGTAGTACTCGCGCTCGACACCGCCGGCCGCCACCTTGGCCGCGATCTTGAGCGGACGCCCCGCGGCCTTGGCGATCTCGATCGACTCGACGATGCCCTTCTCCGGAACCACCCGGCCCACGAAGCACAGGGCGTCGCTGCGCTCCTTGCCGAACGGCGCATCGGCGAGACGCAGGCCGTTGTGGACGACCGAGAACGGGATGTCGGGGTGAGTCGATGCCTGGTTCCTGCTGACGGCGATAAGACCGTCGGGTGGGTCGGCGAGCAAGTCGTCGGCCCACGGCAGGTCGAGGCGACCGTGGAACGTCGAAACGACCGGCACCGGCGCGACGCGTGCGAGGAGCAGGCTGATCCACTCGAGGTGACTGTGGATGACGTCGAACTCGCGAGCGTGCTTGAGGACGGCGTGGAGCGTCTCCTGCATGTACGGGAGCGAGTCGCCCGTGTAGCCGATCGGCCGAAGCGCCTTGTCGACAGTCTCGATGTGGCGTCCCGGTACGACGGAATCGCCACTGGCGAACGTCGTGATCTCGTGGCCACGCCTGTGGAGCTCGGTCACGAGCCCGTGGACGATCCGCTCCGTCCCGCCGTAGGCGCCGGGCGGGACGCGCTCGAAGGGCGGTGCGACCTGGGCGATCCGGAGTCGGTCTGGCAACGAGGTCTCCCGGGGACGCAGTAAGGCCGCGGACCTCACCGAGATCCGCGGCCCTAGTCTCTCACCCGCGGCATGCGCGGGGGCGCGTCGACCTAGTGGTCGGGGTCGAGGTCGGGTCGGCGACCCTCCTCCAGCCCCTCCTCGGTCTTGTCGCCGACGCCGGCACCGCCCGCGGCGCCCACGGCTCCACCGACGACAGCACCCGGAGGCCCGCCGATAGCTCCGCCGATCGCGGCACCAGCGGCACCGCCACCGAGTGCGCCGGTGCCAGAGCCGGCCTCGTCGTCGCCTTCAGCCGCCTCACCGGCGAGCGCGCCGCCGACGGCGCCGATCGCGCCTCCGACGACCGCCCCTGGAGGGCCACCGACAGCGGCCCCGACCGCCGCGCCGGCGAGAGCGCCGCCGCCGGCGCCGAGCGCCTCGGCCCCGTGCTCATCGGCGTCGCCGAGGGTGTCGTCCACCGCCCCTCGCCGGTCCATCGGTCGATCCATCGCGCGATCCATCTGACTCCGGTCGAGGGTCGGATCGAGCGGATCGACGTCACTGTCAACGCGCCTCGTGTCATCGCGGTCCATGCCGTGGCCTCCTCTCGTGGGGGTGCCTGGGGGTCGACAGCGACCGTATCCGGCGCGTCGGCCCGGGCAGACGTCAACTCGCCGAGGGACGGCCTTTCAGCGCGATTTCAGCGGTCCTGTCCGGCTTCACGGATGGTGTCATCCGTCACCGCGGGCCCGTCGCGATGCCCATCGGGGGTGACGTCGCCCGTCGTCGGAGCCGACTGGGTGCTATGCGCAGCGACGCGTTCGTCCTTGTCTGAGATCCCACCCGGGATCGTCTCGGCCTCGCGCTCGGGCATCCGCCCGATGTAGGCGCCCGGGTCCTCGTCGGCGTCCCGGTCGCGGTCAAGCTCCGCGGATCCCGCGTTCCTCCGGTCGATCATCGTCGTGCCTCCATTCGTCGTACTCCTCCGCCTTGCGTTCGGCGTCGTGCGTCGTGGGCCGGTCGTCGTCGCCCTCGGCTGCCGCGCCTGCCGCGGCTCCGATGGCTGCTCCCGCGACCATGCCGACCGGCCCGGCGATGGCCGAACCCGCGAGCACGCCGGCTGCCGCGCCGGCTTGCCCCGCAGCCTCCCGCGACCCCTCGTCGGGGTCGCCGACCGCCTCATCGGTCGGGACCCGGGTCGGTGAGCGGTCGCCAGACCCGTGCCGTTGGACATGGCGGATCCCCTCCTCGATCTTCGTCAGGTTCTCCTCGGGCATGTCCGACCTCCGCTGCGTCCTCCAGCGTCGGGGCCGGTCCATCGAAAGCGTCCGCCACCCAGCCTGTGCGGCGTTGCGCGGGGGTGTCAGCGGTCTGGTCCATACTTTCGACGGACCACACGGGATCCGGTCGGAGGACGAACGGACGTGACAGACGGCGCCCCCGGACCGAGCGCGCGAGCGCCGGATAGGGCGAAGGACGAGGTCGCGCGGGCGCGCGATATCCGCCTGGAAACGGGCCAGGCGATCATCGCCGGCATCTTCATCGGCTGGCTTGGGATCGCGACGAAGGCTGCGATCAACGAGGCGGTCGGGACGAACTCGTACTACGTGCTGCTCATGGCCGCGGCCGTACTCGCCGCGTGGGTGGGTGGCCTGTCCGGCGGCATCGCCGCGGTCGCGACCACGGCTGTCTTCAACCAGGTCATCTTCGTCGCCGGCGAATCCGAACCGGACGCCGCCCAGTTCCTCCAGGCCCTGTACATCGTCACCGCGGCCGCGATCGTGCTCCTCGTCGCCTCCCGGCGGGCGTCACGCGATCGGCTCGCGGACGCGCTCGACGAGGTGTCGACGCTGGCCGAGGAGGTCGAAGCGCGCGACGAACGGCTCCAGCTCATGCTGTCGGCATCCGGGACCGGGTTCTGGGAGTGGGACGTCGAGACGGGTGAGCTCACCTGGTCCGACGCGATCTTCCGCCAGCACGGATTGGAGCCCGGCCCTACGGCACCTCAGTTCACCGCGTACCTCGATAGCATCCATCCGGACGACCGGCTCGCGTTCGAGAGTGCGACTGGCTCGACCCTCGAGCCGGGTGGCCCCGACACGTTCGAGTTGGATTTCCGGATCGTGTGGCCCGACGGCTCCATCCACTGGACCCACGGCGCCGGGCGCCTCTTCCGCGACGATGACGGGCGACCCGTCCGGATGATCGGCACCGGGCAGGACATCACCGACCGCCGCAGGATCCTCGAGGATCGCGACCGACTGCTCGACGAGGAGCGCCGCGCCGGCGCGTTCCGCGAGGCGTTCGTCGACGTCATCAGCCACGAGCTCCGGACGCCGATCACGACGATCATGGGGCTCGCGCAGATCCTCGCTCGCCCGGGTCGCTCGGACGACGAGGCCTCGCGGATGGCACTCCTCGAAGACGTCCGATCCGAGGCCGAGCGGCTCCATCGGCTGGTGGAGGACCTGCTCGTCCTCAGTCGCGTCGAGCGTGGCCGGCTCGAGGTCGAAGCCGAACCGATCGAGCCACGCCGCCTGCTCGAGCGGATCGTGGCCCAGGAAGCCCGAGAACTGCCGACGATCACCGTCGAGACCGATCTCGAGCCCGACCTCCCGATCGTCGCCGGCGAAGCGACGTACGTCGAGCAGATCGTCCGGAACCTGCTCAATAACGCCGCGAAATACACCCGCTACGGCAGCCGCGTCGTCATCTCCGCGCGCAAGGCCGACGGCGACATCGAGGTCCGGGTGACCGACGACGGCCCCGGCATCCCGCCGGCATCGATCGAGCGCATCTTCGAGCTCTTCTATCGCGACCCGAGCAGTTCGCGGCTCGTGGCAGGCTCGGGCATCGGTCTGTTCGTGTGCTCCAGCCTCGTCGAGGCGATGGGCGGCAGGATCTGGGCGGCAAGGCCGGCGACCGGTGGCACGGAGGTCGGCTTCACGCTGCGCATCGTCGAGCCGGACGCCGACGACGCCGACGAGCACGCGGTCCTTGCGCCGAGAGCTCGCGGCGAGCCCGAACGGGTCGGCGCCGTCGAGGCACCTCCGGCGCATCCGGCGGATATCGAGGCGGGCGACGCGCGTGTGCGCAACGCCGCGTCGCCCCTCAGCGAGGGACCCACGCCGGCCGCATGAGACGCGGCCGCCCCGGCGCAACCCGACGGGCGACGAGGGGTCGTCCCCGTGCGAGTGTCAGACGGCGGCGGGGTCGACCTTGTCGGGATCGACGCCGAGGTCGCGCACAGCCTTGGCCGCCTTCGCCGGCGGTAGCGCACCGCAGCGTGCCAGCGCCACCATCGTCGCCGCCGCGATATGCGTCGCGTCGATCTCGAAGAGTGCCCGCAGGTCCTCGCGCGTGCCGCTCCGGCCGAAGCCATCGGTCCCGAGCGCGAGGTAATGGTCGGGTAGCCAGCGCGCGACCATATCCGGCAGCTGCTTGATCCAGTCGGTGGTGGCGACGATGGGGCCGCCCTCGAACGGGAGTACCTGGCTGACGATCGGGACGCGCTGCTTGCGGGCATCGGGGTGGAAGCGGTTCCACCGCTCGGCCTCGAGTGCCTCGCGGCGCAGCAGCGGGAATGACGGAGCACTGTAGATCTCGGCGGCGACGCCGAACCGCTCGGCCAGCAGTTCGCGCGCCGCGATCGACTGCTCGAGGATCGCGCCGGACCCGACGAGCCGGGCGCGGTGGGCGTCCTTGCCGATCTCGGGCGCGCGCGCGAACCGGTAGATACCGCGAAGGATGTCCTCGTCGGTCAGACCGTCGGGCCGTGCCGGCTGAGCGTAGTTCTCGTTGTGGATCGTGATGTAGTAGAAGACGTCCTCGGGCTTCTCCCCGTACATCCGCGCGATGCCATCGCGGACGATGGCGGCGAGCTCGTATGCATACGCCGGGTCGTAGCCGCGCACGTTCGGGATCGTCGACGCCTGGATGTGGCTGTGGCCGTCGTCGTGCTGGAGCCCCTCGCCGGCCAGAGTCGTGCGTCCCGATGTGGCACCCATCAGGAAGCCGCGGCCACGCGCATCGCCGAACTGCCACATCTGGTCGCCGGTCCGCTGGAAGCCGAACATCGAATAGAAGATGTAGAACGGGATGGCGGCGACGCTGTGCGTGGCGTACGACGTGCCGGCAGCCTGGAACGAGGCCATCGAACCAGCCTCGGTGATGCCTTCCTCGAGGACCTGCCCGTCCGTCGCCTCGCGATACGACAGGACGAGGTCGGAGTCGACGGGCTCGTACCGCTGCCCGAGGGCGGCGTAGATGCCGACCTCCTTGAACAGCGGGTCCATGCCGAACGTGCGCGCCTCGTCCGGGATGATCGGCACGATGCGCGGCCCGAGCTCCTTGTCCCGGATCAGGTTCCGCAGGATCCTCGTGAACACCATCGTGGTCGACACCGGCGTCTGACTGCCCGCGGCGAACTCGGCATCGACCTCGGGGGCCGGCGCGGGGAGGGGCTTCGACCGAACGACCCGCTTCGGGATCTCGCCACCGAGCGCCTTGCGCCGCTCGCGCAGGTACTCGACCTCTTCCGACTTCGGCCCCGGGTGGTAGTACGGCGCATCTTTCAGCTGCTCGTCGGGGATGGGCAGCTGGAGTCGATCGCGGAAGACCCCGAGCTCCTTCTCGGAAAGCTTCTTCGCCTGGTGGGTGATGTTGCGTGCCTCGACGCCCGGACCGAGCGTCCAGCCCTTCACGGTCTTCGCCAGGATGACCGTCGGCGCGCCCTTGAACTCGGTGGCGGCCTTGTACGCCGCGTACAGCTTGCGGTAGTCATGCCCACCGCGGCGCAGCTTGGCGAGGTCGTCGTCCGAGAGGTGCTCGACGAGCTTTCGGAGTCGCTGGTCCGGGCCGAAGAAGTGCTCGCGGATGTACGCGCCACCCGCGACGCTGAACTTCTGGAATTCGCCGTCCAGCGTCTCGTTCATCTGCTGGACGAGCACGCCATCGACGTCACGCGCCAGGAGCTCATCCCACTCGCGCGCCCAGATCACCTTGATGACGTTCCAGCCGGAACCTCGGAAGACGGCTTCGAGCTCCTGGATGATCTTGCCGTTGCCGCGGACCGGACCGTCGAGTCGCTGCAGGTTGCAGTTGACGACGAAGGTGAGGTTGTCGAGGCCCTCCCGCGCCGCGACGTGCAGCGCGCCCAGCGACTCCGGCTCGTCGGTCTCGCCGTCGCCGAGGAACGCCCAGACCCGTGACTTCGACGTGTCGAGCAGGCCCCGGTTCTGCAGATAGCGGTTGAAGCGAGCCTGGTAGATCGCGCTGATCGGACCGAGCCCCATCGAGACGGTCGGGAACTCCCAGAAGTCGGGCATCAGCCTCGGGTGCGGGTACGAGCTCAAGCCCTGGCCGGGCTGCCCCTCACGGCGGAAGCGGTCGAGCTGGTCCTCGCTCAAGCGCCCCTCAAGGAAGGCCCGCGCGTAGATCCCGGGCGCGGCGTGCCCCTGGTAGAAGACCTGGTCGCCCGCGGCGCCGTCGTCCTTGCCCTGGAAGAAGTGGTTGAAGCCGACCTCGTACAGGCTCGCCGAGCTGGCGTAGGTCGAGAGGTGACCGCCGATCCCCGGGAACCGGTTGTTGGCGCGCAGGACCATCGCGACTGCATTCCAGCGGACGATCCGACGGATACGCAGCTCCATCGCCTCATCCCCGGGGAAGGCAGGTTCCTGCTCCGGGCTGATGGTGTTGATGTAGCGCGTCTGCGTGAGCGGCGGCAGCCCGATCTGGAGTTGGCGGGCCCGCTTGAGGAGCTTGTAGACGAGGAACCGAGCGCGGGTCTCGCCCTCTTGCTCGACCACCTGGTCGAGCGATGTCATCCAGTCCTCGGTCTCGGCCGGGTCGATGTCGGGTAGTTGGTGCTTGAACTCATCGAAGTACATGTGCACTTCTATCGTAGGCCGAAGGCGCGGAGGACGGAGGTTGCGGGTCGGCGCTAGTCGCTCGTGACCGGGTCGAGCCGCAGTGTCGTCTCGAGGATGTCCGCTCTCACCATCGACGGGGTCGACGAATCCCCGTCGTACTTGCGCTGGAGCCCGGCGGACGTCCGGGCGATCGAGTCCGCGTCGCGGGCCGGGACCGCACGGGCCGGGATGCGTCGACCATCGACATGGATGGCGACGTCCGGATTCGCGAGCGCCTCTCGGAACCACCGCGCGGTCACGCCGCGCCAGGAGCGCACGAAGACGTCATCCCGGTCGACAACGACCCACGTGATCGTGCGGTGGAGTTCGGCGCCGGGGCCGGCGGACGTCTCGACCTCGATCTCCTTCGCCGCGTCGATCGCGCGAAGGTCGTCATTGCTGAAGGGCATGGCGTCAGGGTACCGAGGACGCGGGCCGCGTGTTCGCTGACAGCGAACGAGCTGGAGCTCGCCGGCCGCACGACTGACGCGCAAGCGGCTGTAATGCGGATGTAACGGTTTTGCAATGCCGGTCGGCACCGGGCGTCAGGACACCCCGCGGATGCTGGAGGCCGAACACTGGAGGAGTCCTGATGAGCCCGGACGCGGGTTCGTGCAGCCACTCTTCGAACGACACGAACGTCAACGTCGAACTACCCGTCGCTCCGCAGAGCTCCTAAGGGCGTTCCGTCGCTGACGGTGCGGACGCTCGTCCGGCACCATTGACACCGGCCCAGGAGGTGCCATGTGAGTACTCAACCCCTCGTCCTCGTCGCCGACGACGAACCCCGGATCACCAAGCTCGTCTCCATCGCGCTCGCCGAGGAAGGGTTCCGTGTCGTCACCGCGAACGGCGGTGAGGACGCGCTCCAGAAGGCGGAGGAGGTGCGACCCGACATCGTCCTTCTCGACATCGTGATGCCCGACCTTGACGGCATCGAGGTCATGCGCCAGTTGCGCGAACGCCGGCCCGTCGCGGTGATCCTGTTGACCGCCAAGGGATCGACGGCTGACAAGGCCAAGGGTCTCGACCTTGGCGCCGACGATTACATCGCGAAGCCCTTCCACCCCGACGAGCTGGCCGCGCGCGTACGCGCCGTCCTTCGCCGGTCGTCGGGCGCCAGCCCCGGGTCGGGCGTGCTCGCCTTCGACGACATCGAGATCGACCTCGAGCGCCGGATGGTCACCCGGAACGGGGAACTGGTCCAGCTCTCGCGGACCGAGTGGCTGCTCCTGCAGCACCTCGCGGCGAATGCCGGCAAGGTCGTCCTGCACACCGAGCTCTTGACGAAGGTGTGGGGACCCGAATATCGCGACGACCTCCAGTACCTCCGGGTCTGGGTCTCGCGCGTCCGCCGGAAGCTCGGTGCGGAGCCGGGCGAGCCGGGGCGCATCAAGACATTCCAGGGCATCGGCTATCTCCTCGACGTCGAGCCGCCCTCGCAGCCGGAGGCCCCCGAGCCGGAGCCCGTCAAGGACGAGCAGTCCGCGCTCATCGGATAGCGGTTTCTGCCCCAGGGACACCGGGGAGCCACGCGAGCCCCCACGCGTCGAACGCTCCCCGGTCGCTCCCTTCGCCGCGAGGCGACGGCGTCACCCGATCCTCAGCGGCGGCCCCCTGCTAGGCTCAGCCGATGCAGCGGTACGACGACAAGACGGCCCTTCTCGTCATCGACGTGCAGAACGATTTCGCCGACCCGAACGGCAGTCTGTCGGTCGCCGGCGGAGCGTCGCTGATCCCGCAGATCAACAGCGAGATCTCGAGTGCGACGGCCGCAGGTGCCACCGTCGTGGCGACGCAGGACTGGCATCCCGAGTCGACACCCCACTTCCAGAAGGACGGCGGCATCTGGCCGGTCCACTGCGTGGGTGGGACATGGGGCGCCGAGCTGCATCCGGACGTTCAGGTCCCCGATGACGCGCTTCGACTGCACAAGGGCACCGGCGGCGAGGACGGCTATTCCGCCTTCTCGATGCGGGACCCGGTGACCAGCGAGGAGAAGTCGACAGGTCTGGACGCGCTGCTGAAGGAACGCGGCATCGAGCGGGTCGTGATCATGGGCCTTGCGACCGACTACTGCGTCCAGGCGAGCGTCCTTGACGCGATGCGCCTGGGGTATCGAACCGCTGTGCTGACCGACCTCTGTGCCCCCGTCAACCTCAAGCCCGGCGACGGCGTGCGCGCCGAACAGGCGATGCGCGACGCGGGCGTCGACATGTGGCAGACCCGGATGCGCTGACGCGCGTGCGACTCCACCTGGTCGACGCGACCTACGAACTCTTCCGAGCTCATTACGCGCCGCGGCCGCCGGTCATCGGCCGCGACGGCGTCGTCCTGTCGGGCGTGTCGGGGCTCGTCGATCAGCTGCTGTTCCTGCTCCGCGAGCAGGGCGCGACGCACGTGGGCTGCGCCACGGACCGGGTCATCGAATCCTTCCGCAACGATCTCTTTCCGGGCTACAAGTCATCTGCTGGGATGCCACGCGACCTGCTCGCGCAGTTCCCCATCGCGGAAGCCGCCGTCGAAGCGCTCGGCGTGGTCCTGTGGCCGATGGTCGAGTTCGAGGCCGACGACGCCATCGCCGCAGCGGCTGTGCGCTTCGCAGACGATCCCCGCGTCGAGAAGATCGTGATCTGCACACCTGACAAGGACATGGCCCAGCTCGTCCGCGATGACCGGATCGTGCTGTGGGATCGACGACGCGACCTGACCTACGACGACGCCGGCGTCCGTGCGAAATGGGGCGTCCCACCGACCTCGATCCCCGACTACCTGGCCGTGGTGGGCGACGCATCCGACGGCTATCCCGGCATCCCCGGTTGGGGCTCGAAGGGCGCGGCCGCGGTGCTGGCGCGCTACGGGCACCTCGACGACGTCCCCGAACGCGCCTCCGCCTGGGAAGTCCCGGGTATCACCGGTGGCCGCGCCATGTCGCTCGCAGCGTCGCTGCGGGACCATATGGACGAGGCGCTGCTGTACCGCGACCTCGCCCGTCTCCGCACGGCCGACGATGGCGTGAAGATCCGCCAGACCGACCCGGACGAGCTCCGCTGGGACGGCGCACCGCGCGCGGAGTGGGAGGCGTTCTGCGACGAATGGGGGCTGGATCGGCTCCGCGCCCGTCCGCACCGCTGGCTCGAAGGGCCTGCTTAGGAGCGTCTACACCCCCGACCGCTCTGGCTAGCGGACCAGCTCGAGCAGTGCCGCATGGTGGCGCTTCGGCGCCGCGAGCACCCCGATCGATCGAGGCGGATTACGTATGTCGAACCAGCGGCCGCCGTCCATGGAGGTCACCTTCGCGCCGGCGCGTTCGGCGATCAGTCCGGCCGCCGCGATGTCCCAGGGGGACAGCCCACCCTGCTGGATGAACGCGTCGAACCGGCCGTTGCCGACGTAGGACAGCGCCATCGCCGCCGATCCCATGGAGCGCGGGATCCGGATCGCCTTGCGGACATTCCGATTCCTCGTCGCCGCCGATCGGCCGGATAACGCCATCGACACGACGAAGTCGGACAGCTTGTCCTTGTCGGATGCCTCGATCGCGAAGCTCTCTGTCCCGAGCGTCGACGTCTGCATGGCCGGACCGCCTGCGGTCGCGGCGAAGGTCTCCGCGCGGGTCGGGTCATGCACGACGCCGACGTACGGGCGCCCTTCGACCACGAGGCCGATCGACACGCAGAAGAACGGGATGCCGTTGGCATAGTTGACGGTCCCGTCGAGTGGGTCGATCACCCAGACCCGGCCACGACCCGACGTCGGCGCCTCGCCGGCCTTGGCCCGATGCTCGCCGCTCTCCTCGGCGAGGATCGCGTCTCCCGGGTGGTACGAGCGGATCGCATCGATGATCAGGTCCTCCGACAGGTGGTCGGCCTCGGTCACGATGTCGCGCGCGCTCTTGTAGTCGATGCGTTCCAGGCGCTCGTAGCGATCCATCAGGATCTCGCCCGCCCGCGCCGCCAACGCGATGGCGAACTCGAGCTCCGGTGGTTGCGAGGTCGCCTCCCGCGCGTCGTCGAGCGGTCGCCGCGCCGCCGTCACGGCGTGCGGCATTCGACCTGGAGATCGACCGGCGCGGTGCCGAACTCGGTCACCGTCGACCGGAACGTTCGCGTCTCATGAGCGCCGAGCCGAGGTGTCGTCACGAACGAGGCGGTCCCCATGCCTTGGTCCCCGACGCGTGACAGCCGGCACGACGACTGGCCCGTCGCGTCGCCCTCGTTGGACACCGTGATCGTCACCGACAGACCACCCGCTGACGGGACGACGTCCCCGACCTGTGCGGGAAACGGCCCACTTCCGGCGATCGACAGGCGCGCCAGGACGGCGAGGACAGCGATCGCCACCGCGACCGCGATGAAGACCGAACCGTGGACCTGCCCCGATGCGACATCGCGCAGCCCGAGGGGGTTGCACTCCTCGCAGAGACCGACGCCCGGCGGGACCGGTCTGCCGCACCGCGCGCACGGATGGGTCGGCTCGACGGAGATCGGTGAAGTCGGTGCTGAGGCCGTCGGGGTCACGTGCCGATGGTGCCACGAAACCGGGGCGAACCTTGCTCCCGCGGCCCGCCCAAGCCCTCCGCACAGCAATCACGCAACATGCATCGCAGGTATACGGCGACCGCCAGAGCCGCCGTATGCGCGGGACGCATCACGTGTAAGTGCTCTTTGTCGGAGACGACCGACGTTGAACACGTGCGCGCCGGTCCCGGTCCGGGCCGCGGTCGGGCCGCGAGCGGCCGTCGGGGCGTCACGCGCTGGCCGTCGGGGCGTCACCCGCTGGCCGTCGGGACGTCACCAGCGGCTGACGGAGTCCACGAGCGCGTCGACGTCCTCGGTCGTCCGGGCGGTCACGATCGCGGCATCCGCGCCGGCGGCGCGCCAGCGCTCCCAGGTCGCGCGCGGCTCGACGAGCCACCCGGATGCCGTGACGCTGCTCTTCTCACCGAGCCAGTCGCCCTGGAAGCCGACGATCACCGTCTGGTCCTCGCGTCGCCTGCCGGCCGCCTCGAGCGACTCGAGGTAGACGGGGAGGTTCGCCTCGAAGTTGTCCTCGAACGTGCTCCAGCCATCGCCGACGCGCGCAGCCAGCCCCGCCCCCGGTCGTGTCTCGCCGCCGACGATGATCGGTGGCGGCGGGACTGGCACCGGGAACGCGACCGCGTCCTCGAGCGGGTAGAACGGCGAAGGCCGCGTCACCGGGCCGCCCGACCACAGCGCGCGGATGACGGCGACGGCCTCCTCGAGGCGCTGGACGCGCTCGGGCGCCGCCGGGAACTCGATCCCGTACGAGGCGTGCTCCCTCGGCGCGCCGCCGATGCCGATCCCGAGGATCAGTCGGCCACCCGATGCGATCTGGAGCGTCGACGCCATCCGTGCGACGACGGACGGGTGCCGGTTCATGACGTTCATCACGAACGGGCCGACCGTCACGTGCTTCGTCTGGGCGGCGGCCATGCTCAGGATCGTCCAGCTCTCGACCACCGGCACGGTCCGGTCGGTGCCCTGCCCGATGAAGTGGTCCCACGACCAGACGCCGGCGAAGCCCGCCTCGTCGAGCCGGCGCGCGCTCTCCAGCCACCACTCGGGCGTGGCCCGGATGGACCGCAAGCAGACGCCGAGCGGTAGTCGATCGCCGTCCCCGGTCGCCCCCATCCCTAGAGCCCTGTCTCGAACAGGCGAATGTCCTCGGGCGAGATCGCATGACCGTCGCCACGGGTCGGTCCGAGCGCGTCGCCCGCCCCAAGGGCATCGAGGTCGGCGGGGAATCGGCCGACGAGGTCGAGCACGACCTTCTGGATCCGTTCGGCGTTCGCCTGGAACACCTCGAGGACCGCGGTCGCATCGACGGCCTCGGTGCCCTCGTGGACGCCGGCGTCGTAGTCGGTGATGAGGCTGATGTTCACGACCGCCATCCCGATCTCACGGCACAGCCACGCCTCGGGGTACTGCGTCATGTTGATGACCTCCCAGCCCGCGTCGGAGAACCACTTCGACTCAGCCTTGGTCGAGAACCGCGGGCCCTGGATGACGACGACCGTGCCGCGCTCGTGGACCTCGATGCCGTGGTCGCGGATCGTGTCGATAGCCAGCTGCCGAAGCACGGGATCGTAGATGTCCGCCGATGAGAGGTGCGTGACGATCGGACCGTCGTAGAACGTGTCGACACGGCCGCGCGTGCGGTCGACGAACTGGTCGCACACGACGAAATCGCCGGGCTTGACGTGGAGCGCCAGTGACCCCGCGGCGCACGGGGAGATGACGGCCTTGACGCCGAGCGAGCGCATCGCCCAGACATTCGCCCGATAGTTGATCTGGTGCGGCGGAAGCGTGTGCCGACGACCGTGGCGCGGCAGGAACGCGACGCGTCGGCCCGCGACGTCGGCGAGGAACAGCGAGTCGGACGGCGCGCCATACGGCGTATCGACCTTGATCTCGCCAACGTCGTCGAGGAGCGAGTAGAAGCCCGAACCACCGAAGACGCCGATCTCGGCCGTGTCCGCCATCCGTAACCCTCCACCGTGCCCCGCTCGGGTCTTACGACGCCCTCGGCAGTATGCCGGGCTAGGATTCTCCTGCGTCGCCACATGGACAGCGGCGAGCAGCGACCGAAGGACGATGTGATGACCGACATGCCAACGGGCTCGACCGACCCCTCCCCAACGACTTCCGGGGTCGACCTCGGGAGTCACCTCGCGGCACCCGCGATAGGACCTGCGACCGGCGTGAGCCCTGTCCATGCACCGACGGCGCCGGGGCCATCCATCGGGCGGCGACGAGACGATCCGGGACGGACCGCGACCGTCGTCTTCGGGCTCATCCTGGTCGCGATCGGGCTGTGGTTCTTCGCCGACCAGACACTCGGCATCGAGATGCCGCGACTTCGCTGGAGCGAGCTTTGGCCGGTCCTGCTGATCCTGCTCGGCGCCTGGATCCTGCTGAGCGCGATGCGGCGCCGTCGGTGACGCCACGGCCGACGTACGTGGACACGGCCTGGACGCAAGGTGACGGGTCGATCCAGGACCGGCTCATGCTTGCGGACTGGCGGCGACGGGTCGCGACGCTCTACAGCGAGGTCAGGGCGATGGCCGCCTCCGACCCTGCCGTCGCCCTCGCCCATTGGCGGACCGTCCGCGAGTGGCTGTTCCGCGAGCATCCGCAGTCGCCGCTCCCTGCGAGCGAGAGGGCCAGCTTCCGCGCCCGGCATTTCGAGCACGATCCGGCGCTGCGGTTCATCGTCGAGGTCGAACCAGCCCCTGCGACGGATCCCGGGGTTCTCGCGATCGAACTGCCGAACAGCGGACCCGAACCGTTGGCGTTCCGCAGGATCGGCTCGGTGCGGCTCCCGTTCCCCATCGCCGAGCAGCGGCTGTCGGTGTTCTGGATGACGGGCTATGCCGGCGGACTGTTCATACCGTTCCGTGACGCGACGAACGGAATCGAGACCTACGGCGCCGGCCGCTACCTCGTCGATGCTGCCAAGTCGCACGACCTCGGCGTCGTCGAGACGACCGGCAAGCTGATCCTCGACTTCAATTTCGCCACCCAGCCGTCGTGTGCGTTCGATCCGCGCTGGGCGTGCCCGCTCGCGCCGCCCGAGAACCGCCTCGATATCCCCGTCCGCGCCGGCGAGCGGCTCACGTAACGCGACCCCCACGTACCATCCGACTGATGGCTACCGACGGGATGCCCGTGAAGTTCGGACTCCAGCTGTGGTCTCAACAGACCGACTGGCCGCGCTTTCGCGATGCCGCGCTCGCGGCTGAGGCCAACGGGTGGGACTCGGTGTGGACCTGGGATCACCTCCTCGCGATCTTCGGACCGTGGGAGCAGCCGATCTTCGAGGGCTGGGGTGCGCTCGCGGCGCTGGGTCCGATCACCGACCGCGTCCGCCTCGGCCTGATGGTCGGCGCCAATACCTTCCGCAACCCAGGCGTCACGACCAAGCTCGCGACGACGCTCGACCACGTGTCGGGCGGGCGCGCGGTGCTCGGCATAGGCGCCGCCTGGTTCGAACGCGAGCACGAGGCCTTCGGCATCCCGTTCGGCGCCACGCCCGGCGAGAGGATCGGCTGGCTCGACGAGTCCGTGATGCTGATGCGTCGTCTGCTCGACGGCGAGCGCGTCGACCACGACGGGCCGACCTACGTCATGCGTGACGCCTTCTGCCAGCCGCGACCGATCCAGGAACACCTCCCGATCCTCATCGGCGGCAGCGGTCGTCAGAAGACGCTCCGCGTCGTGGCCGAATACGCGGACGGCTGGAACACCTCAGGGACCTTCGAGGACGTCCGGGACGCCCTCGCGGCGCTCGACCGCCACTGCGCGGACGTCGGTCGCGACAGCGCCACGATCGAGAAGACCGTCAGTTTCCCGATCATCCTCCGGGACGACGCGGCGGCCGCTGACGCGCGGATGCACGAGCTGATGGCCGCCAACGGCGTCCCTCCGGCCGACTTCGGTGGGTACCTTGCCGATACACCCGCGGCCGTCGCCGAGGTCCTTCGACGGCACCTCGACCTCGGCTTCGCGACTGTGATCGTCAGGATGCCCGCGCCGTACGACGACGAGACGATCGAGCGGATGCGCGAGGTCGCGGACCTTCTGGTCAGGTGAACGTCGTCCTGCTCGCCGGCGGGGTCGGCGGCGCCAAGATGGCCGAGGGGCTCGCGGCGGCGGTCGGTCGGGACCTCTCGATCGTCGTCAACACCGGAGATGACCTCGAGCTCCATGGCCTCGCCGTGTGGCCGGACCATGACACCGTCGCCTACACGCTCGCCGGCCTCGACGACGAGGTACGCGGCTGGGGTCTCCGCGACGAGACGTGGACCGTGATGGATCGCCTCGAGGGTCTCGGCGGTCAGGAGTGGTTCCGCCTCGGCGACCGGGACCTCGCGACCCACCTGTGGCGCACCGACCGCTTGCGTGCAGGCGGACGCCCCACCGAGGTCGCCCTCGAGCTCGGCGCGGCGATGGGGATCGAGCCACGCATCCTGTTGATGTCCGACCGACCCGTCCGCACCCAGGTCCTGACCGACGACGGCTGGCTCGAGTTCCAGGAGTACTTCGTGCATCGCCACCAGGAGCCGACCGTGCAGCGGGTCCGGTTCCGCGGCGCCGAAGCGGCGGAGACGACCACCGAAGTCCTCGCGGCGATCGCGCACGCCCGCGTGGTCGTCGTCGCGCCATCGAACCCGATCGTGTCGATCGACCCGATCCTCGCGGTCGGCGGGATCCGGCCCGCGCTCGAGGAGGCACGCGCCCGCGCAGTACCCATCGTCGCGGTGAGCGGCATCGTCGGCGGGAAGGCGCTGAAGGGGCCCGCCGACCGGATGCTCACGTCGCTGGGCGAGGAGTCGAGCGCACTCGGGGTCGCGCGGCATCTGCTCCCGCTGATCAGCCATTTCGTGCTGGACCGCGTCGACGGCGGGCTGGAACCGGAGATCCACGGCCTGGGCGTCGATACGCTCGTCGAGGACACGATCATGACCGACGACGCCGCTCGGGCGCGCCTGGCTGAGGCCGTATTGCAGTTCGCTACGACGTCGGCAGACGCGCGACGATGACGTTGCCTCGCGTCGTCGCGATCGTCCCCGTCGGCGCCATCGAGGGCGCCAAGTCGCGGCTCGGCGCGGTCCTCGATGCCGAGGAACGCCGCGACCTCGCACTTCGTCTCGCCGCCGGGACGATCGGCGCCGCTGTCGCCACGCCGGGCATCGACGAGACACTCGTCGTGACGCCCGATGACGAGGTCCGTGAGCTGGCGCTGCGCACGGGAGCCCGACCGCTGCGGCAGCGAGGTGGCGGCCTCAACGACGGCCTTCGCCAGGCGCGCGATGAGGCGATCGCGGCAGGAGCCACCGCGGTCCTCGTCCTGCCGATCGACATCCCTCAGGTCACGCCGGAGCGACTCGCCCCGGTGGTCGTGCTCGCGGGACGCGACGAGCCAGTCGTCGCGATCGTTCCCGACCGGCACGGCCGAGGCACGAATGCTCTGCTCCTCTCGCCACCCGACGTGATCGAGTTCTGCTTCGGCGGGGACAGCAGGTACGCCCACGAGGGCGCGGGGCGCGCAGCCGGGGCGCACGTCGAAGTGCTCGATGGCCCACTGACGCTCGATATCGACACGCCCGAGGACCTGCTGATCGCTCAGGCGGAGACGCCCGAGGCGGTCGGTGGCTGACCGCGTCGAGTCGGTCGCCATCGATGGACTCGGCGAGATCGTCCCAGGCGATGACCTGCCCACGCTCATCGCGAACGCCCTCGCGGCCACGACCGGCGTGCTGCCACTTCGCGATGACGACGTCCTCGTCGTCACGCAGAAGGTCGTGTCGAAGGCGGAGGGCGCGATCGTCGACCTGACGACGATCGAGCCGCGCCCCGAAGCGGTCGAGTACGCCCAGCGCTACGACCGCGACGCACGACAGGTCGAGCTCGTCCTGCGTGAGGCGAAACGCGTCGTGCGGATGGACAACGGCGTCGTCATCACCGAGACGCCCCACGGGTTCATCTGCGCGAACGGCGGCATCGACGCGTCGAATGTCGGACCGGGTTCCGGCGACGTCGTCACGCTCCTGCCCAAAGACCCCGACGCCTCTGCGGACCGCATCCGGGCGGCGGTCCGCGACCGGCTCGGCCGTGACCTGCCGGTCATCGTCTCGGACAGCTTCGGCCGACCCTGGCGCTTCGGCATCGTGGACGTCGCCATCGGCGTGTCCGGCATCGAGCCCCTCCAGGACCTGCGCGGCACCCCGGACGCCGACGGGCGGGTGATGAAGTCGACGATCCGTGCGGTCGTCGACGAGATCGCGTCCGCGGCCGAGCTCGTCTTCGGCAAGACCGCGCGCCGCCCCATCGCGCTCGTGCGCGGCGCTGCGTTCCACCGGGGCGAGGGCCGGATCCGCGACGTCATCATGCCCGCGGAGATGGATCTCTTCCGCTAGCCCGGTCGCGGCCGACGCACGTTTCGTTGCCGAGTGCACTACCCTGCGCCGGATGAAGGTCGGCCTGCAGATCTGCTCGTTCACCTGGCCCGGTGGGGCGGAGGCGATCGGGCCGACGCTCGCGCGCATCGTGCAAGACGCCGACGAGATCGGCTTCGATTCGATCTGGGTCATGGACCATTTCTTCCAGATCCGCGGCGTCGGCCGTCCCGAGGAGCCGATGCTCGAGGGCACGACGGCCCTCGGTTTCATGGCCGCGCATTCGAAGCGGGCGCGCCTCGGGCTGATGGTCGGCGGCATCCATTACCGCAACGCTGCCCTATGGGTGAAGGCCACGACCACGCTCGACGTCCTGTCAGGCGGTCGCGCGTGGCTCGGTATCGGGGCTGCATGGAACCAGGAGGAGTCGCGGGCGCTGGGCTTCCCGTTCCCGCCGCTCGGCGAGCGCTTCGCGATGCTCGAGGAAACGCTCCGGATCGCAGACGAGATGTGGCAGGGCGAGCGCGGATCCGAGGCATCGTTCCGAGGCCGTCATTTCCAGGCCGACCGGTTGATGAACTCGCCGCAGTCGATCTCGCGCCCACGGCCGCCGATCATGGTCGGCGGCGGCGGCGAGAAGAAGACGCTCCGACTAGTCGCTCAGTACGCCGACGCATGCAACGTCTTCGGTTCACCTGAGGGGATCGCGCGCAAGTACGCGATCCTCGATCAGCATTGCGCCGACGTCGGGCGCGACCCGCGCGAGATCGAGCGCTCGACCCTGCAGAACGTGCGGCTCGGGCCCGCAAGCTCCGCCCGTACTGAGTCGCCGCAGCAGATCATCGACCGATTCGGCGAGCTCTGGGACGCCGGAGCCGAGCACGTCATCTTCGAGCTCAAGGACGCCCACGAGCCGGCCTACATGGAGACGCTGGCACGGGACGTCATCCCGGCACTCCACGCTCTCGGTTGACGTATCGTGTCGGCGCGGTCTGCCGAGGGCGCAGCCGCGGACGAGAGAGCGCCGATACCCCCCGGGGGTATCCCTGTACCGGGTGTAGCATAGAGCGATGACTGACGCCTCCAACCCGTTCGGCGGGTTCTCGATCACGATGGTCGACGACCCGGCCGATGCCACCGCGGTGCCTGCCCCCGGCGGCCCCTCGACGGTGGAGAGCGCCGAAGGTCGCGTCGATTCGAAGCTCGTCATCGTCGGATCCGGACCTGCCGGTCTTACCGCAGCCATCTATGCCGCCCGCGCCAACCTCGAGCCGATCGTCATCGCCGGCTCCGCGCCGGGCGGCCAGCTGATGCTGACCAGCGACGTCGAGAACTATCCGGGCTTTCCGGAGGGCGTCCAGGGCCCGGAGCTGATGTCCAAGTTCCGCGCCCAGGCGGAGCGCTTCGGCGCGCGCCTCATCGACGTCGACATCGACCGGGTCGACTTCTCCTCGCGGCCGTTCCGGATCTGGGCGCGCGGCACGGAATACCGCGGCCAGGCGGTGGTCGTGGCGACGGGCGCATCCGCTCTGTGGCTCGGGCTCGACAGCGAGACGAAGCTCCGCGGTCGCGGCGTGTCCGCCTGCGCGACCTGCGACGGGTTCTTCTTCAAGAACCGCGAGATCGCGGTCGTCGGCGGTGGCGATACCGCGTTCGAAGAGGCGACCTACCTCACGCGTTTCGCGACGAAGGTCCATCTGCTCCATCGGCGGGACACGTTCCGCGCGAGCAAGATCATGGTCGACCGCGCGCTCGCCCACCCCAAGATCGAGATCCACCCGAACGTCGCGGTCGAGGAGGTCGTCGGAGCCGAGAAGGTCCGTGGCGTGAAGCTCAAGGACACGCAGACCGGCGATCTGAGCACCCTCGACATCGAGGGCTTGTTCGTCGCGATCGGGTACGAGCCCAATACCGCGGCATTCCGCGACTGGCTGGCGGTCGACGAGAAGGGCTACCTCGTCGTCCGCGACGAGACGCATTCCAAGATCGACGGCGTGTTCATCGCCGGCGACGTCCATGACCATCGATACCGGCAGGCCGTGACGGCCGCTGCCGACGGTTGCAAGGCCGCGATCGACGCCGAGCGCTGGCTCGAGGCTCAAGGGATCACCGAAGCCGCGACCGCTACGGCCTGGTAGGCCGGATGGCATTCTCGCGCGGAGGCATGCGTGCCGCCAGTGGCGGCGCAGGCCGGGGTGGCCGAGGCACCGGTGGTGGCGGCCGAGGCGGCATGTTCGGGGGCCCCGTCGCCGACTTCGATCCGGTCCCCAAGGAGCGTCGCGGACAGACGATCCGCCGAATCCTCGTGTTCTTCAAGCCGTATCGGCCCCAGATCGCGGTCGTCCTCGGCGCGATCCTGGTCACCAGCTTCCTCGGGCTCATCAACCCGTATCTGCTGAAGCTCCTCATCGACGTCGCGATCCCCCAGCGGGATCTGTTCCTGCTGAACGTCTTCGTGCTGCTGATGATCGCCCTGCCCATCGTCTCGGGGCTGATCGGCGTCGGCCAGTCGTACCTCAACAACCTGATCGGCCAGCGCGTGATGCAGGACCTCCGCTCCGCGCTGTACACGCACCTCCAGCGGATGCCGCTGCGGTTCTTCACGGATACCCGCACCGGCGAGATCCAGAGCCGCCTCGCCAACGATGTGGGGGGCGTCCAGTCGGTGGTCACCGACACGGCGAGCTCGGTCACCTCGAACTTCGCGATCGCGATCAGCACGATCATCGCGATGTGGCTGATCGACTGGCGGCTGACGATCCTGTCGCTCGGCATGCTGCCGTTCTTCATGTACCTGACGTTCCGCGTCGGGAAGGTCCGTCGCGAGGTGTCGACCGAGACCCAGAAGTCGCTCGCCGAGATGTCAGCGCTGACCGAGGAGACGTTGTCGGTCAGCGGGATCCTGCTCTCGAAGACCTTTGGTCAGCAGCACAACTCGATCGCCAAGTTCCGCGGGCTCAACGCCCGCCTCGCCGCGCTCCAGATCCGCCAGGCGATGGTCGGTCGCTGGTTCTTCATGATCATCGGCACGATCTTCAGCATCACGCCGGCGTTCGTGTACTGGCTCGCCGGTTGGCTGACCATCCAGAACGACCCGACCGCGCCGACGATCGGTGACATCGTCGCGTTCACGACGCTCCAGTCGCGGCTTTTCTTCCCGCTGGGCCAGCTGCTCAACGTCCAGGTCGAGATCCAGGGAGCGTTGGCCTTGTTCGACCGCATCTTCGAGTACCTCGAGATGCCCGTCGAGATCGAGGACGCGCCCGACGCCGTCGAGATGACACCTGACGCCGTCCTCGGCCGGTTGGCGTTCCGTGATGTGTCGTTCCGTTACCCCACGCAGGCCGTGCCGTCGCCGACCGTCGGCGCGGACACCCCGGGGGCGGACGAGGCGCAGCAGCCGGAGACCGCGGCCGTCACGGTCGCCGCGGCTTCGGTCGACGAAGCGGCGCTCGAGTCGCTGGTCGGCAGCATCGCGCACGATGGCGGCATCCCGGCGCTCGAGATGATCCCGACGTTCGGGCTCGAGCACATCTCGTTCGAGGCGGAGCCGGGCGAGCTCGTCGCGTTGGTCGGTCCGTCCGGGTCGGGCAAGACCACGACGACATACCTGATCCCGAGGCTCTACGACGTGGACGCCGGCAGGGTCGAGATCGATGGCACCGACGTTCGCAAGATCAAGCTCGAGTCGCTCGGCGGGATCATCGGGGTCGTCACGCAGGAGACGTATCTGTTCCATGCGTCCGTCCGCGACAACCTGCTGTACGCGCGACCCGACGCGACCGAAGACGAGCTGGTCGCCGCGACCACCGCCGCGGCGATGCACGACCGGATCATGGAGCTGCCCGAGGGGTACGACACGGTCGTCGGCGAGCGCGGCTACAAGCTCTCGGGCGGCGAAAAGCAGCGGATCGCGATCGCCCGTGTGCTGCTCAAGGACCCGCGGATCCTGATCCTCGACGAGGCCACGTCGGCACTGGACACGGTCTCCGAGCGGTTGATCCAGGCCGCGTTCGAGCGACTGATGGAGGGCCGCACCACGGTCGCCATCGCCCACCGGCTCTCGACCATCCACCGCGCCAACCGGATCCTTGTCTACGAGCGCGGGCATATCGTCGAGCGCGGGACCCACGCCGAGTTGCTGGCCCACGCTGGCCTGTACGCGCGGCTGTACCGCGAGCAGTTCCTGACCGAAGCGAGCGAAGGGGTCGACACGGAAGTCCGCGTGGCAGGCTGACGCGTGCCTACGCACAAGTCGGTCCGGCTTGAACACCGGGGTGGGATGGCGTTCCATGCCGAACCGTCATCAGGCCATCCGATGGATTTCGACGACCGCCAGTCAAACACGGGCGCGAGCCCCGTCGAGACCGTCCTGTCGGCGCTCGGGGCCTGCTCGGCGATGGACGTCGTCGGGATCCTTGCGAAGAAGCGTCAGGACGTGACCGCCTATCGGATCCTGGTGACTGGCATCCAGCGTGACGAATACCCGCAGGTCTACACCGAGGTGACACTCACGCATGAGGTGGACGGCCGCGACCTGTCTGAGGCTGCCGTCCGCCGCGCGATCGAGCTGTCCGCGCTCAAGTACTGCCCGGTCAACGCGATGCTCTCCGCCGGCGCGACCGTGGTGCACCACCGTTACGTGGTCCGCTCCGAGGGCGCGCAGCCGTATGAGCGCGAGGGCGAGGTGCTTTCGACCGGCCCGTACCGCCGGCCGGACGTGCTGCCCTAGCGACCGGCGCGCCCGCGCCAGCGTCATCGGCGTCGCCCTCCACGCGCTCGGTGACTGGCGGCGCCCTCAGGGCGCTCGCTCACCGGCGGCGCCGTCAGGCGCTCGCTCACTGGCGGCGGCCTCAGGGCGCTCGCTCACAGGCGGCGCCGTCAGGGCGCTCGCTCACAGGCGCCGCCGTCAGGGCGCTCGCTCACACCGAGCGCTTGGCGATGAGTGCGCGTGCGTCGACGCGAATGCGACCGGGAATCGCCGGTTTGGGCGCTCGTTCGTGCGCGCTCATCACGGATCGCTCTCCCAAGGCGAGCGCGGAGCTGGGCCAGCAGCTCTGCCCGTCGCCGAGCCGCCCGGTCGCGGGGCCGACCCAGGTCCCACGCGCAATCCTGTCGGGGGACAGCGCCCCAGCGCCGATGTCGGCGCCGACAGGGCGCTCGCTCACACCGAGCGCTTGGCGATGAGTGTGCGTGCGTCGACGCGAATGCGACCGGGGATCGCCGGTTTCGACGCTCGCTCGTGCGCGCTCATCACGGGATCGCTCTCCCAAGGCGAGCGCGGAGCGGGCTGGCGGCTCGGCCGGCCGGCTGGCCGACCACGCCCGGCCCGGATCTGTCGCGGATTCAGCACAGCGACCTCGCGCAGCGCTCGGCCGCCCGCGCCTTGCATGACTATGCAGCCGTCCTGTATACTCATGCGCCCATGGCGACCTTCCGTCAGGTCTCTGCGAGCCACCCGAGCCAGCCGCCGGTGAGCGGCCTCGAGCGCCTGTGAGCGCGGGGCTCGGATCGCCCGCGGCGATCGCGACGGAGCGGTCGTCGGGGTTCGTCCCCCGGTCGGAGCGAGGGGTCCGACCCGACGGCGAGCGCCGCCTCCGGGTCGGCATCGTCGGCGCGACCGGCTACGTCGGCGCCGAGCTGATCCGGATCCTGTCGCGCCATCCGAACGTCGACATCGTCGGTCTGGCCGGCCGCGACCGGCAGAACGAGCCGATCGGCGGCCACCACCCGCATCTCGCCTCGACCGACCTCACCGTCGCAACGTCCCTACCCGAGGTCGACGCCGCGTTCCTTGCCCTCCCGCACGGCGCGGCAGTCGACGTCGTTCCCGACCTCATCGCTACCGGGACCGCCGTGATCGATCTCGGTGCCGACTTCCGGCTGCGCGACCCCGACGACTACCCTCGCTGGTACGGCTTCGAGCATCCGCGACCCGACCTGCTCGAGCTGGCCGTCTACGGGCTCCCGGAGCTGCATCGCGACGAGTTGCGAGCCCTCGCCGACGAGAAGGTCGCGATCGTCGGCTCGCCCGGCTGCTACCCGACAGCGACGTTGCTCGCCCTCGCCCCGCTCGCCCGCGCCGGGCTCATCGGCGATCTCGTCGTCGACGCCAAGAGCGGCGTCTCGGGTGCCGGACGCGACCCGAAGCCGGAGATGATGTTCGGCGAGGTCGACGAGAGCGTGAAGGCGTACGGGCTCGGGGGGCACCGGCACGTCGCCGAGATCGAGCAGGAGCTCGCGTACGCCGCCGTGGATGGCGGCCTCGAGCCTGACGCGAACCCCGGCGCGATCGCCGTCGATTTCCTGCCCCACCTGATCCCGATGGTCCGCGGCATCCTCTCGACCAACCACGTCCGACCGACCCGTGAGGTCGCCCAGGCGCAGGTCGACGCGCTGTACGCCGACGCCTACGACGCAGAGCCGTTCGTCCGGGTCGTGACGACGCCGCCCGCAACCAAGCACACGACGGGGAGCAACTTCGCGCACGTCTACGTCCGGGTCGACGAGCGGACCGGCCGGATCATCGCGATCGCCGTCGAGGACAACCTCGTGAAGGGCGCCGCCGGTCAGGCGGTCCAGTCGTTCAACATCGTCCACGGCCTGCCCGAGATGGCCGGGCTCGACCAGCACCCGCTGGCGCCGTAGATGGCCATCTCGACCCTTATCTCCGGTTCCCTGCCCGCGGTCGAGCGGCACGCCGTGATGCCGCGTGGCTTCCGCGCGGGTGGCACGACCGCCGGGATCAAGGCCTCGGGCCGCCCGGATCTCGGGCTCGTCATGGCCGCTGATGGCGCCTCCGCGGCCGCTGTCTTCACACCGAACGCATTTGCGGCCGCGCCCGTGAAGCTGTCGCGCGCGAACCTCGCTGCCACGTCCGGCGACTCGCTCGGCGGGTACGGATACGCCAACGTGATCGTCTCGACGAGTGGTTCCGCCAACGCGGCGACAGGGGCCGACGGCGCTGCGGACCAGGCGCGCGTCGGCGCGCTCGTGTCGGACGCGCTCGGTGTCGAACAGCCTCGCGTGCTCCACCTTTCGACCGGGATCATCGGAACCCGGCTGCCACTCGACAAGGTCGAACGCGGGATCCAGGCACTGGCGCCTCAGCTCCGCGACGACGACGCCTCGCTCGCGGCCGTCGCCGAAGCCCTCCGGACGACCGATTCGGTGGCCAAGATGGCGTCGACGTCGCTCGTCCTGCCCGCCGTGGACGGCGAACCGGTCACCGTCACCCTGACCGGCATCGCCAAGGGCGTCGGCATGATCCACCCGAACATGGCGACCATGCTGTCGATCGTCCTGACCGATGCCGCGGCGTCCCCGGACGTGCTGTGGAGCCTGCTCCGACCCGCCGCGGCGAAGACGTGGGACCAACTGTCCGTCGACGGCGACACCAGCACGAACGACACGGTCTTCCTCCTGGCATCGGGGGCGTCGGGGGCCGCGCCCGTCAGCGCCGGCAGCCCCGGCGCCCTCGCGCTCGGTGCGGCGCTCGAAGCGGTCGCGCGCGACCTCGCCCGCCAGCAGGCCGCCGACGGGGAGGGCGCGACCATCCTTGTAACGACATCGGTCACGGGCGCCCATGACGACGCCGACGCCCGCGCGGTCGCCCGCGCCGTCGTCTCGAGCAGCCTCGTGAAGGCAGCGGCACACGGCAAGGACCCGAACTGGGGCCGCATCGCCGGTGCCGCGGGGAACGCCGTCACGGCGTCGGAAGCCGTCCTCGGCGCGGCCGGGCTCGCGCCCGCTGACGCCGCAGCCCGGGCCTCCCAAGCCGTATCGCTCGATCCCGACCGACTGCGGATCTCGATCGCGGGCCACCTGGTGTTCGACGGCGCGGAAGGTGGACCGCTGCAGTTCGACCGGGGAGCTGCCCGGGCCGCGATGGACGCTCCGGAGCTGCTCATCGAGCTCGACCTCGGCCTCGGCGATGGGGTCGGCGAAGCCTTCGGGTGCGACCTCACCCAGGAGTACGTCATCGAGAACAGCGAGTACACGACATGAGCGAGTACTGCTTTGCGGGCTCGCTGACGAGGCGATGCCAAGGCGGTCGCGAGCACCCGAGCGAGCGCAGATCGAGGTGCGTGAGAGAGGGCGCGCACCGACCAACGACGGCAGCGGCCGTCCGAGGGCCGGCCGGTGTCTGAGATCCTTGTGGTCAAGCTGGGCGGGACGACGATCGCGGAGCAGGCCCATGTGCTGGCCGACGTCGCTGCCGTCGCCAGGCGACGACCGGTGGTCCTCGTCCACGGCGGCGGCAAGCGCATCACGGAGTGGCTGGAGCGCCTCGGCGTGCCGTCGAAGTTCGAAGGCGGTCTTCGCGTCACCGATCAGCAGTCGCTCGAGGTCGCGGCGGCGGTCCTGCGCGGGGTCGTGAACAGCGAGCTCGTCGCCGGCCTGCGCGACCTCGGGGTCGATGCCGTCGGGCTATCCGGCGTCGACGGTGGTCTTCTCATCGCCGAACGGATCCCGCATCTCGGGCTCGTCGCGAGCGTGACTGGCCTCCGGCGCGACCTCCTTGACGCTGTCCTCGTGTCGGGGCAGGTCCCGGTCGTCGCACCGCTCGCCCGGGACGCCGATGGGATCGTCTGCAACGTCAACGCCGATGATGCAGCCGCCGGCATCGCCGCGGGACTCGGCGCTCGCCAGCTCGTCTTGCTCACGGATGTCGACGGTGTCCGCGACGCAGACGGCTCGAAGCTTGACACGCTGACCGTGGCGGAGGCCGAGCACCTCATCGATACCGGCGTCATCGCGGGCGGCATGGTGCCGAAGATCCGTGCGGCGCTCTCGGCCCTGGGCTGGGAGGGGTCCGAGGCGATCATCGCCGACTCTTCCGCCGACAACGCCCTCGAACGCGCGCTCGCCGACTCGGGCTTCGGCACTCGCATCACGGCGACGCGGCAAGCGGTGGGGGCGGCGTGACCGGCGACGGCGTGACCCGCGACGGCGTGACCGGCGACGGCGTGGATGGCGGCAGGGTCGACGGCGAAGGCGTTGACGGCGAGGCCGTCGCCGAGCGGGTGAGTGGCCAGGACCTCAAGCGACTCCGGCAGCGAGCCATTCGCCAGCTCATCGCGTCACGACCCGTCGGCAGCCAGCGTGAGCTCGTGGATGCGCTGACCGTGCAGGGTTTCGATGTGACCCAGGCAACGGTCAGCCGCGACATCGCCGAGCTCGGCCTGCTGAAGGCGCCCCGCGCCGACGGTCCGGTCTACGTGTCGCCGGAGGACGTCGCGTCCCGCGCGCCATCGCCGCTGCCCTCCCCGACCTCGTCGTCGGACGATCGACTGCGACGCATCCTCAGTGATGTCCCGGTGACCGTCGGGAGGAGCGGCTTGATCCTGGTGCTCACCGGTACGCCCGGGACCGCGAGCGTCGTCGCGCAGGCCATCGACGAGTCGTCGCTCCAGGACCAGGAGGGCACGCTGGCGGGCGACAATACGCTCCTCGTGCTGTTCGCCGATGAAGTCCGGCTCGAGCGCTGGCGCTCGCGCTTCGAGGCCATCCAACGCTCGATCGCGGAGGTACCCGCACCCGTATGAAGAAGGTCGTCCTCGCCTACTCCGGTGGACTCGACACATCCGTCGCCGTCGCCTGGCTCAAGGAACAGTTCGATGCCGAGGTCGTGACGCTCACTGTCGACCTCGGCGGCGGTTCGCTGCGGGAGGGTGTCGAGCGTCGGGCGATGTCGGCCGGGGCGTCACGGGCGTACGTCATCGATGCACGCGAGCGCTTCATCACCGACTACGTCTGGCCGCACCTGCAGGCGAACGCGCTGTATCAGGGCGCCTACCCGCTTGCGACGGCGCTCGCACGGCCGCTGATCGCGCAGCTCCTCGTCGAGGTCGCGCGCCGCGAGGGCGCAGACGCCGTCGCCCATGGCTGCACGGGCAAGGGCAACGACCAGGTGCGCTTCGACGTCGCGACCCACGCCCTCGATCCGGGCCTCGAGGTCGTCGCCCCGATGCGCGTCGGCATGGGCCTCACACGCGACCAGGAGATCGACTTCGCGAACGAGCGCGGGATCGAGATCCCGGTGACGAAGGCGTCGCCGTATTCGATCGACGTCAACCTGTGGGGTCGTTCGTGTGAAACCGGCGTGCTGGAGGACCCGTGGGTCACGCCACCGGCCGACGCATACGAGTGGACCGTCGACCCGTCCGCGGCGCCATCGGCGGCGGACATCACGATCGACTTCGAGGGCGGCGTCCCCGTGGCGATCGACGGGGAGCGTCTCGAAGCGGTCGAGCTCGTCCGGCGGTTGCACGATCTCGGTGGAGCGCACGGCGTGGGGCGGATCGACCATGTCGAGGATCGACTCGTCGGTATCAAGAGCCGCGAGATCTACGAGGCGCCTGCCGCGACGATCCTGCACGCGGCGCACCGGGCCTTGGAGGGCCTCACGCTGACCCGCGACACGCTCCGATTCAATCGGTTCGTGGCCGACGAGCTGGCGCGCCTCATCTACGACGGGCTGTGGTTCAGCGCACTCTCGCGAGACCTGCGCGGCTACGTCGCGTCGTCGCAGCGCGTCGTCTCGGGTGAGGTCCGCATGCGGCTGGATCATGGTTCCGCGGTGGTCATCGGTCGCCGCTCGCCGTTGTCGCTGTACGACAAGAGCCTCGCGACGTACGACGAGGGCGATGCCTTCGATCACGCGAGTGCCGTCGGCTTCATCGAGATCTTCGGGTTGCCGCTCCGCGTCGAGGCGGCACGCCACGGGGCGGTCGGGGCGCGCTACGGAGCCGCCTGGTCGTGGACCGATCCGCTGCTCGAGTCGCTACCGACGATCGTGACCGATCCGGAGCCTGCCGCGGTCTGACCCCCCGGGCTCGCGCGGTGCCGCTCGACCCAATCACGCAACATGCGCCCTGGGCATGCGGTGCAGCGTCGACGCCACCACGCAACATGCCCCTGGGCATGCGCCGCGATGCGGGACCCGGCCTCGCTGGCGCCTGGTACATGACTGGCGCCTGTTACATGACGTGTTACGACCAGCGGCTGAACGGCCGAAAACGGTGCCCTCAGCCGCCGTTCGTAACTTCCTGATGTAACAAACGGCGAACGCGGACCGCTTCCGACGTCAGTCGTAACACGCGATGTAACGACCGAGCCTGGCCGAGCCCGAAGTCAGATTGACGCCGTAACGATCGCGGCGTATACATATCGACGCGCGATATAACGCGCTTCGATAGAGGTGATCGATGGCGGTCAACGTCGCGGCAGCGAAATCCATCACCGCCCACGTTCTCGTCCCGACCAACGAGATCCTGCGCGAGATCACTCGCGGTGGCGTCGCCGGGCTCATCGCCGGCATCCTCGTCGCCGGTGTCGGCGGTCGAGTCGTGATGCGGCTCGCGGCTCTGCTGGTGCCGGATTCTGTCGGGGCGTTCACGGAGAACGGGAACCGGATCGGCGACATCACGCTCGGCGGGACCTTCGCGCTGATCCTGTTCGTCGGTCTGTTCGTCGGCGTCGGCGGCGGTACGGTCTGGGTGACGCTGCGGCCCTGGCTGCCGGAGTCGGCTGGCCTCCGAGCGCTCATCTCGATCCCCATCGCGATCGCCCTCGGGACGAAGGGACTCGTGGACGGCGCGAACCCCGATTTCAGCGTCCTCGGCGGTTCGACCGTCGTGGTTGCGTCGCTCGTGACGCTCGTCGCCCTGTTCGGTCCGATCCTGGTGCTGGCCGAGGGTTGGCTCGACGGACGGTTGCCACACGCCGCGGTTGGCGACCGCGGCGTCATCGGCGGCTACGGGGTCGTGACGCTGCTCGGGGTCGTGATCGGGCTGATGGTGGTCGTCCCTGCCTATCTCGGCCCCGAGGACCTGCGGCCTGCTGGCCTGGCACTCCTTGTCGTCGGCGTCGCAACGCTCGCTTCCTGGCGGTCGCGGGTCGTCGGCCGAGCGCTGCCCGGCTGGATCCCGCCGGTCGCTCGGCTCGCGATCGTCAGCGCTGTGATCGTCGGATGCGCCGTCGCGATCGGCGAGGTGACCAAGGCGATCGGCCGAGCCTGACGCCGCGCGATGCGATGATTTCGGCCTGATGGCCGATGGGACCTCTGCGACGGATACGCGCGTCCGCGAGCTCGCCTTCCTCCACGAGATCGCTCAACTCGCGACCCAGGCGCGCGACTGGGACGAGCTGATGCGCTCGATCGTGGACGGGACCACGGCGGCGATGGGCGTCGAGGTGTGCTCGTTCTACCTCGCTGACCACGAGAAGACGCGTCTCACGCTCGCCGCGACGAACGGGCTCGATCGCTCGCAGGTCGGCAGCGTCAGCCTGGCCTGGGGCGAGGGCATCACGGGACGCGTCGCCGCGACCCGCCGGCCGATCGCCGTCGAGGACGTCACTCGGGACGAGCGGTTCGCGTGGGTCCGCGGCTTCGATATCGAAGGGCTCGCGGGGATGCTGTCGGTACCGCTCGTCTGGCACGACGAGGTGGTGGGCGTCCTCAACGTGCAGACGCGCGCCGTCCGTCGATTCGATCCGGCGGAGGTCGACCTCCTCCAGACGATCGCCGCGCTGCTCGCGGGCATCGTCGAGAAGGGTCGCCTGACCGCCGAGGTCGAGGCCCGGCTCGCTCAGCTCACCGCGCTCGACGCGGCGAGGTCGGATCTCCTCAGCGTCGTCACGCACGAGCTGCGGACACCGCTGTCCGTCGTCCGGGTCTACGTCGACCTGCTCGCGGAGGCCGGCGCAGACAACGCCGATTCCAACGGCTGGCGCGAGGCGGCCAACGACCAGCTGGCGAGACTCGACCGTCTGGTCGACTCGATCCTCGCGTCGGTTCGCGGTGAGGGCCTGACCGGTCTGTCCAGAGCGCCGTTCGACGCCGTTGCGGCTGTCGACGACGTAGTCGAGACACTCCGCCTGCTGCTGCGGCCACATCCGATCCGGTGGGCCCGCCCCGACCGGGCGATGACGGCGATCGGCGACGAGACGCGGTTCCGGCAGGTGCTCGAGCAGCTGCTCGAAAACGAGTCGAAGTACGCGCCGACGGAGAAGGGCGTGAGCATCGGCATCTGGCGTCAGGGCGACGAGGTGCAGATCTACGTGACCGACGACGGCCCAGGCGTCCCCGTCGAAGAGTGGGAGAGCGTCTTCGAGCCGTTCGTCCGAGTCGAAGGTCGCGGGCGATCGCGCGGGTCTGGTATCGGCCTGTTCGCGGCGCGGCGACTCATGGAAGCCATGGGTGGCCGTGTCTTCCTCGAGCCGAACGGATACGCCGGCTCCCGTTTCGTGGTCGCGCTACCGGCTGGTTGAGCTCTCCTCGCAGGTCGCCATAGACCCTTCAAACCGACGCCGCGATCACCCGTGACTCCTCGGCTCGAAGGCGTGCGTAGCCGGGCTTCACGACCTCGTTGATCAGGCGCAGCCGCTCATCGAACGGCGCGAACGCGGACTTCAGGGCGTTGATCGTCAGCCATTCCATCTCGCCGAGACCGATCGAGAAGGATTCATCGAGGGCGCCGAACTCACTCGAGAGCGTCACGCCGCTCATGAGTCTGTTGTCGGTGTTGACCGTGACGCGGAAGCGGAGTCGACGCAGGAGGTCGATCGGGTGCTGCGCGATCGACGCGGCCGCACCTGTGTGCACGTTCGAGCTCGGACACATCTCGAGCGGCACGCGCCGGTCGCGCACGAACGCCGCAAGTCGACCCAGTTCGACCGAGCCGTCGTCGCGGACGGTGACGTCGTCGACGATCCGGACGCCGTGACCGAGCCGCTCCGCACCGGCGAACTGGAGCGCCTCCCAGATCGATGGCAGGCCGAAGGACTCCCCCGCATGGATCGTGATGTGGAAGTTCTCGCGACGGATGTGGTCGAACGCGTCGAGATAGCGGGTCGGCGGGTAGCCCTTCTCCGGTCCCGCGACGTCGAATCCGACGACGCCCGCGTCTCGCCAGCGGACCGCACACTCCGCGACCTCGACGGAGCGGGCGGCCTGGCGCATCGCGGTGACGAGCATCTTCATGACGATCGGGTGACCGGCGGCCTCGGCGTTGCGTGCGCCGATCGAAAAGCCCTCGAGGTTGGCGGCGACGACCTCGTCGAGCGTCAGGCCCCGTTCCGTAGAGAGCTCCGGCGCGTAGCGGACCTCGGCGTAGACCAGCCCGTCGGCGGCAAGGTCCTCGGCACATTCCGCGGCCACGCGGATGATCGCGTCCTTTTCCTGCATGACGCCGACGGTGTGCTGGAACGTCTCGAGGTACAGCTCGAGAGACTTTCGATCAGCGCCGCGCCGGATGTGTCCCGCGAGCTCGTCGGGATCGGCGGTCGGAAGTCCGTCGTACCCGAATTCCGACGCAAGGTCGACGATCGTGGACGGGCGGAGCCCACCGTCAAGATGATCGTGGAGCACGGCCTTGGGAGCTTCGCGGATCGTCTCGGCGCGCAGCATCGTGGCCGCGATGGTACAGGGGCCGGGAAGGGCCAGACCCCGCCGGGTTGACCTCTCACCATGCCGCGGGGCACCCTAGACGCGAGGGGATCGACGAAGCCGCTGCAGGGGGAGATGCTCGGATGACCCACCATCGACGCCGCCTCGCATCCCGTCGGATCTGGCTTTCGGCCGTGCTGTTCGGGCTGCTGACCGCCGGTCTTACCGCTATCCCGGTGAACGCCGCGGGGTCCGACTCGTACCGCGACTGCTCGGGGATCACGGTGGCGGCCGGCGCCGATCTCCACCGATGCGACATGGCCGACTCGACGATCATCGGGCTCGACCTGCACGGGATCAACGTCGCGTGGTCCGACCTGTCGCGGGTCAACGGCGGGTGCGATCCCGACCTGCCGCGGACGAACCTGAACTCCGCCGTTGCCTACCGGGCCCTCTTCGTCGACGCGAAGTTATGCGACGCGATCCTGAATGATGCCGACCTGCACGGGAGCGACCTGTCCGGTGCAGCGCTCGAGGACGCGACATTTGACGGCGCAAACCTGTCGTGGACCGTCATGACGGGCGCGGCCGCTGCGTTCGCCCCGTTCGACGACGCCAACCTCGCCAACGCGGTCTGGCGCGACGGTGCCGCTAACGGCGCGTCCTTCGACGGGGCGGACCTGCATCGGATCGACCTCCGGCGCACGGACCTCCGATCGACGAGCTTCGCCGGGACCGATCTTCGCTATGCGCAGCTCGACGGGGTCGACCTCACGAACGCCGATCTGACCGGGGCGAACTGGCGAGGCGCGACGGGCCTTACGTCAGCGACGTTCTCGAATACCACCTGCCCCGACGGGACGAACAGCGATACGAACGCCGGTGGCACCTGCGCCGGTCACTGACCGAACTCCGCGTCACTGAACGAAGACCGGGTCACTGACCCGAGGCTCGGAGCGGCCGGTCACGGCGCCTCGAGACGGCGACGGGCGGCCGCCAGCGCGTCGGCCACCCGGGTCGGCGCGGTGCCGCCGATGACGTCGCACGACGCGAGCGCCCCATCGACTGACGCCGCGCCGCGGACCACTTCTCCGATCGTCTCGTCGGTCGCGAGAGACTGGGCCGTCGGGTCTCCGGCGGCGCCGAGGGCGAGCCCGATCATCGGATCTGGTACTTCGTCCAGACGGAGCCCGGCTTCCTCGGCCTGGGCGACGAGCGAGCCGACCACGTGGTGCGCGACACGGAACGGGATGCCCCGCCGGACCAGCGCATCTGCGACGGCGGTCGCGGTCGTGTAGCCCTCGTCGGCGGCGGCGCGCATGCGCTCACGGTCGACCGACAAGGTGTCGAGGAGTCCGCTCATGACGCCGAGCGACGACTCGTAGACCGCGACCGCGTCGAACAGTGGCGCCTTGTCCTCCTGCAGATCGCGCTGGTACGCGAGCGGCAGACCCTTGACCAGCGCGAGCAGACCGGTCTGTGCGCCGATCACGCGGGCGGCCCGGCCCCGGACGAGCTCGGCTGGATCAGGGTTCCTCTTGTTCGGCATCACCGAGGATCCCGTCGAGAAGGCGTCGCTCACACGGATGAACCCGAAACGAGGATTTGACCACCATGTGATCTCCTCGGCGAGCCTGCTGAGGTGGACCATCCCGAGCGAGATCACCCCCACGAGCTCGATGACGAAGTCGCGGTCACTCACCGCATCAAGTGAATTGGCCGTCACGCCGTCGAAGCCGAGCTCGGCCGCGGTCGCAGCTCGATCCAGCGGGAACCCGGCGCCGGCCAGCGGTCCGGATCCCAGCGGCGAAACGTTGACCCGCCGCCGGGCGTCGCCGAGACGCGCCCGATCGCGTTCGGCCATCTCGACGTATGCCAACAGGTGATGGGCGAACAGGACGGGTTGGGCGGGCTGGATATGGGTCGTGCCCGGAAGGATCGCCGTCCCCTCGCGTTCGGCGAGCGCGACGAGCGCGGCCTCGAACTGGGTCAGAGCCTCGTCGAGCCGATCGATCGCGCGCCGGGACCACAGCCGAAGGTCCGTGGCGACCTGGTCGTTGCGCGACCGACCCGTCTGCAGTTTCCCGGCGACCGCTCCGATCCGGTCGGCGAGGGCAGACTCGAGGTTGAGATGGACGTCCTCGAGATCGGGGTCCCAGGTGAGCGACCCGGCCGCGACATCGGAGGCTAGCCCCTCCAGACCGCCGACGAGCTGCGCGACCTCGTCGTCGGTCAGCAGACCTGCGCGACCGAGCGCCCGGACATGGGCGATCGACCCGGCGATGTCATCGGCTGCCAGCTCACGGTCGAGCTCGATCGAGCGCGTGAAATCCGCGACGCGCCGATCGTTCTCCTCGGCGAAGCGGCCACCCCAAAGGCGCATGCACCCCTCCTTCCCGTCATGCTACTGGCATGACCGAACCGACTCCGTGGTGGCGCCACGCCGTCGTCTATCAGATCTACATCCGAAGCTTCGCCGATAGCGACGGCGACGGGATCGGTGATATCGCCGGGATACGGTCTCGCCTGCCCTATCTCCAGGACCTCGGCATCGACGCGATCTGGATCAACCCGTGGTACCCCTCGCCGATGGTCGATGGTGGGTACGACGTCGCCGACTATCGCGCGATCGACCCGACGTTCGGCACGATGGAGGAGGCACTCACCTTCATCGACGACGTCCACGCGCACGGGCTGCGCATCCTGCTCGACATCGTCCCGAATCACACGTCGGACCAGCACCCGTGGTTCCAAGAGGCGCTTGCCAGCCCACCGGGCAGTCCGGCGCGTGCGCGATACATCTTCCGCGAGGGCAAGGGCCGAGGCGGCGACCAGCCGCCGACCGACTGGCCGAGCGTCTTCGGCGGCCCGGCGTGGACGCGCGTCACCGAAGCGGACGGTCGTCCGGGCCAGTGGTACCTCCACCTGTTCGCGCCCGAGCAGCCCGACCTCGACTGGTCGAACCCGCAAGTCGCCGACGAGTTCGAATCGATCCTCCGGTTCTGGTACGAGCGTGGCGCCGACGGCTTCCGGATCGACGTCGCCCATGGCCTCGTGAAGGACCCTGCCTTTCCCGATCTTGCGGGGGCATCACCGAAGTCGCTCATCCATGCCGGCCCGTATTGGGACGAGGAGGGTGTCCACGACATCTACCGGCGCTGGCGAGCGGTCGCGGAGGAGTTCGGTGACCGCCCGTTCGTCGGCGAGGTGTTCGTTCCGTCGGCCGAGCGCCTCGCCCGGTACGTCCGACCCGATGAGCTCCACACCGCCTTCGACTTCCGGTTCCTGCAGGCGGGCTGGGCCGCCGGCCGCCTCCGGATGGAGATCGACGACAACCTGCGCTCGATGGCGCCCGTCGGCGCGCCGCCGACGTGGGTCCTGTCGAACCACGATCAGACGCGGCATGTGACGCGGTTCGGTCGACCGCGGACCGCGGAGATCGGTGTCGTCGCCTCGGGCGGTGCCGGTGTCCCGACGCCACCGCCCTCGAATGTCGAGCTCGGCCGGCGCCGGGCTCGCGCCGCGCTCCTCCTGCTCCTCGCGCTTCCGGGGACGGCATACCTCTACCAGGGCGAGGAACTCGGGCTCGAGGAGGTCGAGGACCTGCCCGAGGACGTCCTCCAGGACCCGACCTGGCTCCGCTCCGGTCACACCATCCGCGGGCGCGACGGTGCACGCGTCCCGCTGCCGTGGTCGGGGACCGAGCCGCCGTTCGGCTTCGGCCCGCCGGGCACTACCCCGTGGCTGCCGCAGCCCGAGCGCTGGCGAGATCGGACGGTCGAGGCAGAAAGCGCTGACCCTGGCTCTGTCCTCGAGCTCTATCGGGCCGCACTCCGGCTCCGACGCGACCATCTTGCCTTCCGCGGTTCTGGCATGGCCTGGCTCCCCGCGCCCGACGAGGTGCTCCGCTTCGATCGTCCCGGTGGGCTCGAGACGGTCGTCAACCTCGGCTCGGAACCGATCGAGCTGCCCGCTGGCCGGCCGATCCTGCTCGCGAGCGAGCCGCTTCCGGAGACGGGCGAGCTCCCACCCGATACCGCGGTGTGGCTCGGCTAGCGGGTCTGGCTCGGCTAGCGGGCCTGGCTCGGCTAGCCGGTCCGGCCGGTCCGACCCGCTCTGGCCGGCCGAGCCGCGTCGCTATGCGGCCGGGGTCGGGTCGACAGGCGCCCCGGCGATCCTGGTGCGGGCGTCGCGCGGGAAGACGACCCAGCCCATCGTCGCCGCCACGATCGCGAGGACGACCCCCAGTCCGAATACCGCCGCGTGCCCGATATTCGCGTACAGGAGACCGCCGACCATGTTCGCGACGATCGCCCCCAACCCGAAGGCGAACGTCTGATAGAGCGACTGGCCCGTCGCCTGGAGCTCCGAAGGCAGGAGTCGAGCGATCGTCAGGACCACGCACACGAGGATCCACGCGAAGGCGACGCCGCTCACGAGTCGCGTCGCGATGATCAGGGGTGCCGAATCGAGCACGATCCACGATGCCGACACGGCCCCGTAGAGCAGGGCACTGCCGACGAACATGCCGCGCAACCCGACCCACTGCGCCACGCGCGCGGCGACGAGCATCGCCGGGATCTCGGCGATCGCAGACACGCCCGCTGACAGCGCTACGTCCGAGGGCGGGCTGCCCAGCTCGCCGAGGCGTAGCGGCAGGTAGGTGAACCCGCTGATGATCGTGATGTTGATGAGCATCACGGCGACGAGGACGACCCCGAGTCGAGGCGCGACGCGCAACGCGACACCCGCCGACCCGAGCCACGGTCGCCGGCGCGACGGTGCCGTTGATCCCTGGGACGACACCGCCAGATCGGCACGGCCGATGTCGGGGACCCGCGCGGCGGACACCGCGATCGTGAGCGCGGCCGCGGCCGCCAGCACGTACGTCGCGTCGAAGCCCGCGACGTCATACAGGAAGCCCGCAGCGATCGACGCGACCGCGAAGGACAGGCTGGTGAGGAGGCGGACCCGTCCGTACCGACGGCGATCGACGAGGTTGACGGTCAGGGCGTCCGCAAGCGGCTGCCATGATGACTCGAAGACCCAGTAGGCCATGAACAGCAGCGCGATGACTAGGGGCGGCCACGATCCGAGGAGCGCGGCGACGGCCGCGGCGCCACCGATCGCGCAGAGCTGGAGCGTCCGGGATCGACCGAGCTTCACGTCGGCGACGTGGCCCCACGCCGGGACCGCGAGGGTGAAGCCGACCGCTCCGAGCGACGCGATCAGCCCGATCTCAGCCGGACCGAACCCGCGGCTGGCGAGGATGACCGGGATGAACGGGTAGAAGACGCCCAGGGCCACGCCGAGGGCGAGGACGACGAGGCGCAGGGCGATCACCGGCCGAGGATAGCTGCTTGGCATACGGCGGTAGGCCAACCGCCGCCGTCCGGATACGCGACACTTTGCCGCGTGGAGCCGCCCTCAGCATCGACCGAGCTGGCACTCACCGCCGACGGGCTCGGGCGAGCGTTCGACGACCGCTGGGCGGTCCGCGGCGTGAGCCTGGCCGTCCATCGCGGCGAAGTCGTCGGGCTGCTCGGACCCAACGGTGCCGGTAAGACGACGACCGTCCGGCTGCTTACCGCGCTCATCCGCCCGACGGAGGGGACCGCGACCGTCGACGGCTTCGATGTGCACGCGGAGCCGGAATCGGTACGCACACGCGTCGGCATCCTGACCGAGACGCCCGGCCTGTACGACAAGCTGTCGGCGACGGCCAACCTCGATTTCTTCGGTCGGCTGTACGGGCTGGCGGCGGACGTCCGCGCCGAGCGGATCGAGCGCTACTTGCGGCTGTTCTCGCTCTGGGATCGGCGCGACGATCTGGCGGCGACGTTCAGCAAGGGCATGAAGCAGAAGCTCGCCATCGCGCGTGCCCTGCTCCACGACCCATCGGTCGTGTTCCTGGACGAACCGACCGCGGCGCTCGACCCGGAGGCCGCGTTCATCGTCCGTGAGGCGATCGAGACCCTTCGCCGGGCGGGGCGAACGATCGTGCTCGCGACGCACAACCTCGATGAGGCCGACCGGCTGTGCGACCGCATCGCCTTCATCCGTGGCGGCCTCCTCCGGATCGATTCACCCGCCGCGCTCCGCGGAGCGCTGGGCGGTCACAGGTTGTCCGTCCGGCTGCGGGAAGCCCCATCCATCGATCAGGTTGGCGCTGTCCGCCGCATCGCCGGGGTCCGTGGCGCCGAGACGGTGGACGGCATCCTGCAGGTGGGCGCCGACGAACCCGAAAGGGTCGCGCCGGACGTCATCCGCACGCTCGTCACGAGCGGCGCCGCCATCGTCGAAGTCGTCCCCGAGCAAGCGTCGCTCGAACGCGTCTATTTCGAGATCATGGGCGTGAGGCCCGGCGCCGATAGCCTCGAGGACCACGTCTGATGCGCCGGTCGATCGTCTGGACGGTCCTCCAGCGTGAGTGGTTCGAGACCGTCCGGAACCGACTCCTGATGTCGACGATCCTGCTGCCGCCGATCCTGCTCACCGTCGCGCCGGTCGTGCTGACCGCCGCTGTCGGAGCGAGCGCGCTGCCGCCGGAGCTCGAGCAACAGGTGCTCGCGCAGCGACCCGAGTGGGCGAGTTTCACGCCCGGGGAGCTGGCCGGTGCGTTCGCGGTCCAGCAGTTCCTCGTCTTCTTCCTGCTGATGCCGGCGTATATCCCGCTGTCGATCGCGACGTTCTCGATCATCGGCGAGAAGCAGGCGCGGTCGCTCGAACCGGTCCTCGCGGCGCCGATCCGGACCTCCGAACTGCTCGCCGGCAAGGCCGTCGCCGCGCTGGTCCCTGGCCTGCTGGCTGGCTGGCTGACCTACGGGATCTTCGTCGCGCTGGCCTCGCTGCTGTACGGACCCGCGCTGTTCGGCGTCGTGACGGATCCGTCGTGGCTCGCGGGTGTCTTCCTCCTGGGGCCGGCCGTCGGGCTGTCGTCGGTCGTGACCGGTGTCATCGTGAGCGCGAGGGTCAACGATCCCCGCGTCGCTCAACAGATCGGCGGAGTCGTGATCGTGCCTGTCATCGCGCTGGTGCTGCTCCAGGCGACCGGGACGCTGCTGGTCGGCCCGGTGGGCTACACGCTGCTGGCGATCATCGTGCTGGTCGTCTCGCTCGTCGGGCTGCGGATCGGTGTCCGACTGTTCGACCGAGAGGCGATCCTGACCCGCTGGCGTTGACGCCGTTTGGACCAACGGCTCCTCCCTCCCGGAGGTCCTGTGGCGTGGATCGAGGCGTCGATCGAGGCTCTCGGCGCTCTCTAAACTTGACATATTCGGGTAGGCCAAGGCTGTAGGATGTCGCGATGACGGCGCCCGCGACCCGAGCCGAGTGGCTTACCTTCCTCGGCCTCGGCTTCATGTGGGGTTCGTCGTACCTCTTCATCAAGCTCGCCGTCGACTCGTTCGGCACGTTCACGCTGATCTCGTTGCGGCTGCTCATCGGCGCAGCCTTCCTGTGGATCGTGTTCCGCCTGTCTGGGACGCCGCTGCCGCGCCACCGCCGCGCGTATGGTCATCTGCTCGTGATGGCGGTCATCAACATCACGATCCCGTTCGCGTTGATCACTTGGGCCGAGCAGTCCGTCGATAGCGCGCTCGCCGCGATCCTCAACTCGACCGTGCCGCTGTTCGTGTTGGTGATCGCACCGGCGTTCCTGCCCGACGAACCGATCCGGGTCAACGGGCTCGTCGGTCTCGCGATCGGGTTCATCGGCGTCGTGCTGATCGTTTCTCCGGGGCTCAGTGGGGCCACCAGCACGATCCCCGGCATGCTCGCGCTGCTCGGCTCGTCGTTCTCGTACGCGTGGGGCAACGTCTACGCGCGACGGAACGTGCGCGGTCTCGCGCCGCTCATCCCGGCCGTGTTCCAGGTCACGTTCGCGCTGCTGATCGTCGGGATCCTCGCCCTCGTGCTTGAACGGCCCTGGGAGACCGCGAAACCCGATGCACAGGCGTGGTTCTCGGTCATCTGGCTCGGCATCCTCGGGTCCGGTATGGCGTACCTCGCGTACTTCCGGCTGCTGTCGAGGTGGGGCGCCACGCGGACGGCGCTCGTCGCCTATCTCCTCCCGATCGTCGGCATCGTGCTGGGTGCCCTCGTCCTCCAGGAACCGATCGGGCCGACACTGATCGCCGGGACCGCGCTCGTCACGGCGGGAGTGGCCTTGGTCAACGGGCGGTGGGGCCGGCGGCGGCTCTTCGCCGCGACGCCGCCTGTCGAACCGGTCTAGTAGGGAGGCCGCTTCGGCGGCCTGGGCCTGACGTCACCGCACGGCGGACGGTGGCCGTTGCCGGGCCGCACGTCGATCGGGCGGTGCTCGCGGACGCACACGTTCGGCCGATCGAACAGCCGACGTTCAAAGCGACCGCTCGACCGCGCTTCGTGCGTCGGATCGAACACCCGACGTCCGGATCGACCCGATCCCGGGGGTTGGCGCCTTAGGTCCGCGGTCCACCCGCCCGTTCGAACCCGGGGCGTTCAGCCCCCGACCGCCAGGAGCAACGCCCCAACGACGATCAGCACCGAAGCGCCGACTCGCCGCGCCGTGTCGCCCCGGTCGGCGGCCTCACCGAGCCGGACGGAACCCCAGGCCGCTGCGAACACGGCCGCGGACTCTCGCAGCGGCGCGACGCCCGACAGCGGCGCCAGGCTCAGCGCCCACAGGATCAGCAGGTATGCCGCGAGCGTGAGCCAGCCGCCGATCGCGGCAAAGCGGATCTGCGCCCGGCCGCCGGCGAAGATCGACCCACGAGCCACGCACCGGACCCACAGGACGAGGGTCACGGCAGCCGTCACCCACAGGATCGCCGCGTAGGTGAGAGGGTCGATGAGGCGTGCGCCGACCCGATCGATCGCGCTGTATGTCGCGATGGCGACACCGGTCGCGAGCGCGAACGCGACCGACGGGTCCAACCCGTGGCCCCGGACGGCGCGCCACGGTCGCTGGAGGACGAGGAAGCCGACGAGGAGGAACGCCACGCCGATCGAGCCCGCGACCCCGAGCCGTTCCCCAAGCAGCCCGACGCCGATGGCGACCGCGAGGAGCGGAGCGGTGCCGCGCGCGATCGGGTAGACGACCGACAGGTCGCCGCGGCGATACGCCGCGGAGAGCAGCACGAAGTAGCCAGCCTCGACGACCCCCGACAGCACCCCGAGCGCGACCCCCTCCACCGGGAGAGGCGGTTGTCCGTCGAGCCACCAGGCGACGATGCCCACGGGCACGATCGCGACCGTCGCGGCGACCATGCCGACGGTCGCCGCACGGAGCGGATCCCCTGCCGTCTTGAGCCGGACGTTCCACGCAACGTGGAGACCGGCGCTGACCAGGACGAGCGCGATGACGAACGGGTCCACGCGCGGACGTTACCCGGCGTGGACACCGGTCGGCGGGCCCTTATCCAAGAGCTGCGTCAGCTCAGCCGCGGAGATCGCGTCGGCGGAAGCCCCAAGTTCCGACGAGGACACCTCCGACGAAGAGGACGATGGACGCCACGATGCCGGCCGCGTCCCATCTCCCGAGCATCGGCTGGCCGTAGTGCGACGTCAGGGCGAGTTGATGGACGGCATCCGGGAGGTTCAGCGCGGGCGCCAGGATGTCGAGGAACCAGGTCACGATCACGACGATCGCCACCGCCGGTCCGGCGAAGCGGTTCCCGAACACGCCACCGATGCCGACACCGATGCCGGCCATGCCGATGGCGAAGAGCCCCAGCACGAGGGTCCCCCCGAGTGGGGTCGCGAGGTCGCTCTCACCCGCCATCAGCGCGCCGACCGCGATCCCGATGGCGGCCATGAGGACGATGACGACGACGGCTCCCAGGATCCCGACACCACCCCCGGTCACCCAGCGTCGCCGGGACAGCGGCGTCGCGAGCAGGAACTCGAGGCGGCCAGACGTCTCGTCCGAGGCCCACCCGGCGACGAGCGTCGCAGCCGCGAGCCCGGCGAGGACAAGCCCGAACTCGATGAACAGCAGCTGCATGAACCCCCCGATCGTGGCGAACTCCACGTTCGGAAAGATCTGGTCCAGCAGCTGGATGAACTGCGGGGAGTTCGCGAGCTGTTCGATGAACGCCCGCCCGGAGCCGGCGATCATCAACCCGAAGATGCCGATCCCGAGGCCCCATGCAAGCGCCGTCGGGAGCAGCGCGCCGAACGTCCGATCCTCGGCGCCGCGCAGGCCGACGAGAGCACGCGGCAGGCTCGGCGACGGGAGCGCCGTACTGTCGCCGATGTCGCGACGCGCGAACGCTTCGACGCCGATGACGAGGAACACCGCCGCGACCACGGCGATGATCGCAACGGATGCCCAGTCGAACTGGCCGGCGAGTGGCACGTGCTGCGCACTCCAGCCCCACCAGGTCAGGTCGGAGAGGGGCTTGAGGGCGGGGATCGCGTTGCGATAGCCACTGAGGATGAAGCCACCGAACATCACCGCGCCGGCGATGCCGATCGCCGAGCCACGGCCGACGAACTGCGCGGCCGCGAACGCGAGTCCGCCGGCGGCCAGCGAGATCGCGCCGAGCCACAGCGCGTACCCGAGCGCGCCGCTGCCCGGGATCTCGTCGCCGGGCAGGGTGCCCATCCGGCCGACGATGAGGAGGGCGACGAACACGAGCGCGACCGCGATGACCATCGCGCTCAGATGACCCGCGAGCTTCTCGAGCGCGACACGCCGCCGGGACATCGGCGCCGCGACGACGAATTCGAGGCTGCCGCGACGGGCCTCGCCCGCGAGCGTTCCCGACAACGCAAGGATCGACCACAGGCTCGCGATCAGCGGGAAGAACGTTCCGTACTTGTACGAGAGATAGCCACCGAGCGTCGCGACGTTCACGACAGGTCCGGCAAGACCCTGCAGGATCGGTGGGACCGCCGCGACGACGCCCTCGAGCTCGGCTCGGGAGGCCGGCGTGTTGAACTCGGCGATGATCGCCGCGCTCACCAGGATCAGGACCACGGCGAGGACGCCGCCGACCAGCAGGATGGCCCGGCGCGAGTCCCGTAGCGTCTTCCCGAACACACTGCCGAGACCGTAGATGCGCCGCCCGAGGGACGCCGGCCGTGGCGCGGAGTCGACGACGGCGCTCATCGGGCGGCCGCCTCGGCCGGACCTCGACCGTATTGCGCGAGGAAGGTCTCCTCGAGGGAGGGCTCCCGACTCACGAAGTCCACAAGCTCGTACTTCGATGCCTCGCGGACGAGCGGCGCGATCGAGCCTGCCACGCGCATACGAAGCGTGTGGTCATCGGTCGATAGTTCGCTCACGCCGTCGAGGGCGCCGAACGCGGCTGCCGGCACGGCACCGGCGAACCGAAGCTCGACCTGGTGGTGGGCCAGGTCGCGCAGCGCTTCGACCCGGTCGACCTTGACCAGGCGCCCCTCGCGGATGATCGCGACACGGTCGCAGGTCTTCTCGACCTCGCTCAGGATGTGGCTCGAAAGGAAGATCGTCCGACCCTCGGCCTTGGTCTCGCGGATGACCTCGTAGAACGACTGCTGCACGAGGGGGTCGAGGCCCGACGTCGGCTCGTCGAGGATCAGCAGGTCGGGTCGATGCTGGAGCGCGACGATCAGCCCGATCTTCTGCTTGTTGCCCTTGGAGTACTCGCGGAACTTCCGCGTCGGGTCGACGTCGAGTCGCTCCACGAGCTCCTGCTGATACCCGGCGTCGACGCCACCGCGCAGGTTGGCGAAATACTCGATCGTCTGGCCGCCGGTCAGCTTTTCGTAGAGCGTGAACTCGCCGGGCAGGTAGCCGACGCGGCGGTGGATGGCGACGGGATCGACAGTCGTCTCGATACCGAAGACGAACGCGCGGCCTGACGTCGGCCGGATGTGGTCGAGGAGCGTCCGGATCGTCGTCGTCTTGCCGGCGCCGTTGGGACCGAGGAAGCCGAACGCCTCGCCGGGCTGGATCGCGAGATCGACGTCATCGATGCCGCGATGCGACCCGTAGGCCTTGGTCAGCTGCTCCGTCCGGATGACGGGGTCCATGGTCAGTCCTTCCTGCCGGTCCTGCCGGCCTCCTCGCGGAGGAACCGGTCGATGACGGCCGGGACCTCACGCTCGACGAATGCAAAGACATCGCGGAATTCCTCGAGCCTGGCCCGTGACTCGGGCGGTCGATCCGCCATGGCCTCGAGACCGCGTTCCGCCATCTCGCGGAACTGGCGATAGACGCGGGCGGCGCTCTCGAGGAACGACTCGAGTGTCTCTGGCGGCGCGCTGAAGTACTCGCGTCGGTCGCCTCGACGGGTCGTCCGCCGGATCATCCCGGCGTTGGCCAGAAGCCTGGCCGTCCCGCTGATCGCGCCGCGACTCGCATCGAGCGCGTCAGCGATCTCTGCGGCGGTCTGTTCGGGTGGCTCGCAGATGAGCAACCACCCCCACATCCTGCCGGACATCGGGGTCATCCCATAGGAGGCCAGCATCTGGCCCATCTCCTCGACGAACCGACTCTCGCCATCGGTCATGACGAGACACTAGGCCTTTCAGAAGGTTCAGTCAATACTGAACGCCGATGTGGCCGGCGGATCGAGGTGCGGCCTGTTACGCCGCCGGCGACGTCCGTTCTGTCCGCTCGGCACGTTCCTTCAGGGCGCGCAGATGTGCTTCGACTCGGGCCTCGAGCGAGCGTCGCCCGAGACGGACGAGGATGTCGGTCCAGCGGTCGATCGGCTCGAACGTCGCGGCGTGGATGACCCGCGTGCCGCCCGCGATCGCCTCGAGCCGCCACCACCACTCACTCTCGAAACCCGACCCGGTGACCCGCAGTCGGAAGACGGATTCAGGCCTCGCCTCGAGACTCTCGACCCGCGCTGACTCTCGGAGCAGTCCGAGCCGCGTTCGCGCGGATCTCGTCGCCGCAGCGGCCGGCCACGAGGGGACCGCCGGCCCGAGCCGGAGCTCCGGGAACAACGAGGCGGACGCCGACGGATCGTGGAGTGCCGCCCAGACGATGCGGGGCGGCGCCTGGACGAAGACGCGTCGCTCCACCACCCGCTCGCCACGCAAGTGGTCCCCGGCACGTCGATACCCGACCTCGGGGTCCGGACGGACTGCCATCGAGCTCAGACGCCGATCGGGTGCCAGACCGTCTTCATCTCGAGGAAGGCGGCGATCCATTCGGGGCGCTCGGTGGCGCGATCGTCGAGCCAGTCGAAGCGTGCGTCGGTCATCCCACGAGGACGGCGGGACAGGCGCTTGATGTCGTCCGCGGCGAGCTGCTCGACCTCGACACGCAGGTCGTCCGGGACACCCCAGACGTCGAGCCCGTCGACATCCTCGTGCGCGGCGAGCACGGGCACGAGTTCGTTCTTGCGGCCCGTCAGCACGTTCACGACGCCACCGGGAACGTCGGAGGTGGCGAGCACCTCGGTCAGGGTGATGGCAGGCAACGGCCGGCTCTCGGACGCCAGCAGAACGACGGTGTTCCCCGCCACGAGCGGCGGCGCGAGGCGGCTGACGAGCCCGAGCAGTGATGAGGTCTCGGGTGCGACGATGCCGACGATGCCGGTCGGTTCGGGGATCGTGAAGTTGAAGTACGGCGCTGCGACCGGGTTGGCCGACCCGAGGATCTGCGCGATCTTGTCGGCCCAGCCCGCGTACCAGACCCAGCGATCGATCGCGCGGTCGACGGCTTCGGACGCACGTCCCTGACGCAACCCTTCGGCGGTCGCGACCTCGGCGGCGAACTGGTCCCGCCGCCCCTCCATCAGCTCGGCGACGCGATACAGGACCTGGCCTCGGTTCATCGCGGTCTTGCCGGACCAGCCGGGGAACGCACCGTGGGCGGCTCGCACCGCATCGCGGAGGTCCTTGCGGGACGACCGGACCGCATTGGCGAGCGGCGCGCCGTCAGCGCCCGACACGACGTACGAGCGACCGCTCTCCGACCGCGGGAACGCGCCACCGATGTAGAGCTTGTAGGTCTTGCGGACCTCGATCCGCGCACCGGACGCGGGCGCGACCGACCCGTTGCGTGCGACGGATCCGGTGCGCGCTCCAGTTCCGTTCCGCGCTCCCGATCCGGGGCGCGCTCCCGTTCCGTTCCGCGCCTCCGACCCGTTGCGCGACGAAGCATTCCCGTTTGCGGCCATCAACGGTCCTCGAGCCGGACGTAGGCATGCAGGCCATGCATCCCGCCCTCGCGCCCGAAGCCCGACTCCTTGTAGCCGCCGAACGGCGACGTCGGGTCGAACTTGTTGAACGTATTGGCCCAGACGACTCCGGCCTGCATCCGCGAGACCATCTCGAGGATGCGCGACCCCTTGTCGGTCCAGATCCCGGCCGACAGGCCGTAGCGCGTGTTGTTGGCCTTCTCGACGGCCTCGTCGGGCGTTCGGAACGTGAGCACCGACAGTACCGGCCCGAAGATCTCCTCGCGCGCGATGCGATGCGACTGGGCGACGTTCGTGAACAGCGTCGGCCGGAAGAAGTAGCCCCGCTCTGGCAGGTCGCACGCGGGCTGATACAGCTCGGCGCCCTCGGCGACACCCGAGGCGACCAGTTCGGTGATCTTCTCGAGCTGGGCCTTCGAGTTGATCGCCCCGACGTCCGTGTTCTTGTCGAGCGGGTCGCCGACCCGGATCGTCGAGAGGCGGTCCTTGAGCTTGTCGATGAGTGTGTCCGCGATCGACTCCTGCACGAGCAGCCGCGACCCCGCGCAGCACACCTCACCCTGGTTGAAGTAGATGCCGTTGACGATGCCCTCCACGGCCTGGTCGAGTGGTGCGTCGTCGAAGACGATATTCGCCGCCTTGCCGCCGAGCTCGAGCGTCAGGGCCTTGCCCGAGCCCGCGACGCCCCGGCCGATCTTCCGACCGATCTCGGTCGAGCCCGTAAAGGCCACCTTGTCGACGTCCGGGTGGGTCGCGAGGTGCATCCCGATCTCGCCCGGCCCGGTGATGATGTTCACCGTCCCGGGCGGCAAGTCGGCCTGGACGCACACATCCGCGAACAGCATCGCCGACAGCGGCGTGGTCGACGCCGGCTTGAGCACGACCGTGTTCCCCGCCGCGAGCGCCGGGGCGATCTTCCAGGCGAGCATCAGGAGCGGGAAGTTCCACGGGATGATCTGGGCCGCGACGCCGAGCGGCCTCGCCAGGCGACCGGGGAACGCGTAGTCCAGCTTGTCCGCCCAGCCCGCGTAGTACCAGAAGTGGTTCGCGGCGAGCGGCACGTCGACGTCCCGACTCTCCTTGATCGGCTTGCCCGAATCCATCGATTCGAGCACGGCGAACTCGCGCGACCGCTCCTGGAGGATGCGCGAGATCCGGAACAGGTACTTCGCGCGCTCCCGACCGGAGAGCTGGCCCCATGACCGGCGCTGCGCCCGGCGCGCGGCGCGGACCGCCTTGTCGACGTCGAGGTCGGCTGCCCGGGCGACATCCGCAAGGGGCTGCTCTGTCGATGGATCGATCGACGTGAACGTCTCACCACCCGCTGCCTCGACGGATCGCCCGCCGATGAACAGGCCGTAGCGCTCCTTGAGCGCGACGATGTCACGCGCCTCGGGGGCCGGCGCATATTCCCATGGGATGGCCTGGCCGTCGCCGAATCCCCAGCTGTTCGGATGCTGATCGGGGGCGACGGCGACGCTCGAATCGGTGCGCTCGGGCATGGACGGCATTATGTCACCGCCCGTTCGCGACCCCCCTTCAGCAGTCGTACATGGCGAGCGGGTAGACGCGCTCGCAGAACCGGACGTGGACATGGTCGTCGTGGCCGGCGTACCAGCGGGTCAAACCCTCGCGGATCAGGACAGGGTCGTTGAAGTAGATCACCTTGATGTGGCCCGGGGCGGCTGCCCGGACGGCACGGATGAACGCTCGCGTCGCGCTGCGGTCGTAGACGGCCATCCGGTAGTTGCCACCCCACTGGCACTGGCGGTCGTCGCGACGCATGATCCGGACGTCGACATCCATGCCCCGCGCATGCGTCTCATGACCTGGCATGTCGCCGCCGTGCTCGAAGCTGACATCCCCGATCGCGACAGGCCCGAGACCCGCCTGCCCCAGCGTCACCGCTGCGGCGCGGACCGCGCCGATCCCAGCGCCCGTGCCCCAGTGCGCCGGCCCGTTGCCGACCTCGTAGCCGCACATCCACCGCCCGAAGACCGGCGCCTCGAAATGACCGATGAGATATCGCCACGTGCTCGGGTCGACCACTCCTGTCCTCGCCAGTCCGGCGTGATGCTGGAACGAGCGCACCGCGGTGGCCGTTGCGCCGGCAAGGACGCCGTCGACGGTCAGGCCCGTCCGCCGCTTGTCGTTGAGCTGGCGCTGCACCACCTTCACCGCCTCCCCCGTCGCACCGAGGTCGAGCCGGACGATAAGGCGGGCCCACGTGCCGGCATCGACCATGCCGGTCACGGGCAGACCGCGTGCCGTCTGGAAGGCACGGACCGCCGCGACCGTCGGGGGATCGAAGACGCCGGAGACGTAGAGGCCGGGCCCGGTCGCCTGACGGAGCAGACCCTGGAGCGCCCGGACATCGGATCCGCGATCACCGGCACTCTGGTGCGGGTAGATCGGGGCGCCAGCACTCACCGCGCCGGTGCCGGCGACGGTCAGGACGCCGAGCGCAGCCGCGATCAGGACGAGGCGAAGGCGGATGGGCATGGGCGCGAGGCTACACGGTCCGCGGCTCCGTCAGCACCACCCGATGGGACCAACCGGCAGCGTAGGCTGCCCGCGTGAAAAGACTCATCGGTGCGGAGGAGCTGCTCGACGGCCCTCTCGACGATCGACCTGCGCTCGTCGGCAACCTCCGCGACCTTGCCCGCGTGAACCGGCGCCTCGGCGGGATCGATCTCAGCGCACGTGCCATCGATGCGCTCGCGCCGGGCCGGTCCTCGATCGAGGTGCTCGACGTCGGCACGGGTGGGGCGGACATCCCGCTCGCGCTCATCGAACGCGGCCGCGCCCGGGGACGACTCGTGCGCGTCACGGGGGTCGACAATCGTCCCGAGGTGCTGGAGGCCGCCGCACTCGCCGATCATCGGGTGACGGCGACCAGGGAACTGGCACTCCACGTCGCTGATGGTCAGAAGCTCCCGTTCCCCGACGCGGCCTTCGAGGTCGCCCATAGCTCGCTCGTGGTCCATCACCTTGAACCCGACGCGGCACGCGCGTTGCTCGCCGAGATGGCACGCGTCGCGCGGCTCGGTGTCGTCGTCAACGATCTGGTTCGGGGGCGTGCGGCGTGGGCCGGGGCGTGGACCCTTTCGCACCTGGCCACCCGCAATCGATTCACGCGGCGCGACGCTCCGCTGTCGGTACGTCGCGCATATTCCGTCGCGGAGCTCACCGCACTGCTGGCCGCAGCCGGCATCCGCGTCGAGCGGCGGTTCGACGGTCCGTTCGGCCATCGTGTCGCGCTCGCGGGCCGCGGGAATGGGCCCGGATGACGGACGGGGACGTCGTCGATGTGGCGATCGTGGGGGCCGGTCCGGCCGGGACGACGCTCGCGGCTGCTCTCGCCCGGCGCGGCGTGGATGTCCTGGTCCTCGAGCGATCGCCCGACTGGCACTGGCGAGCTGGCGGTGTATTCGCCTCACCGGCCGCCGTCGGCGCACTCCGCCGCGCGCGTCTCCCCGAAGCGACCATCGCCGCCGTCACGGAACGGATCCCGGCGATGCGACTGGAGACACCGGCCGGGACGACGGTGCGGCTGACCTATGGGGCCGAAGGAGGCGGGCCGATGGCCGTCGGCTTCGACCGATCCGCGCTGGACCCGGCCCTCGAACGGGCCGCGATCAGGGCTGGGGCGACAGTCCGACGAGGTGTCACGGTCCAGGCGATACGACTCGGTTCGTCGGATCGACCCGCGACGCCGAATGTCCTCGATCTCGGGGGTCGCGAGGTGGCCGCGCGCGTCGTCGTGGGCGCCGACGGGACCCATTCGGTCGTCGCCAGGGCTGCCGGCGTGGTTCGACCGGCACGGCTGCCCCAGCGCGTCGGCCTGACGTGGCATGTCACCGATCCCCGATCCCGGATCGATCCTCCCGCCGATGCCCGATTGGTCGTCGGGCGCGACGGCTACGTCGGTCTCGCTCCCGTCCCCGGCGGCCGCCTCAACATCGGCGTCGTCCTCGGACCATCGTGGCTCTCGGGTCTCGCTGCTGAGGGCGCGTCCACGACGGTGCGGCGCATGCTGGACACGATCTCGCCCCGAGCGGACGACCCCGTCGACTGGGCGGCAGCGCCCGTATGCGACAGCATCGCCGGCGCATCACCCCTCGGCGTCAGGGTGACCCGACGTGCCGGCCCTGGTTGGTTCCTGGTCGGCGACGCGTGCGGGTTCCTCGATCCCTTCACCGGCGAGGGCATCCATCGCGCGCTCGTCTCGACCGAGCTCGCGGCTCGCGCGATCCTTGCGGGCTTCGGGCGGGACAGCGAGGCCACCGCGGCACGCGCGGCGTCCGCCTACGACCGGGCCATGACCCGGCGGTTCGCGACCAAGGACGCGGTCTCGTGGCTCGTCCAGACGTTCCTCGCGCGTCCGCCCCTCTTCGAGTACGCAGCGCGACGGCTCGCCGAGCGACCCGACGTCCGTGCGACGATGGGCCTCGTGATGGGCGATCTCGTACCGGCCTCGCGCGGCCTCGATCCGCGGTTCCTCGCCGCCCTCCTCGCGCCATGAGCGGCCGCGGCCGAGCGCGTCCGGGGGATCGGGTACGCGTCGCCGCATACGCGATCGTGCGCGACGAGCGGGAGCGGGTGCTGCTGTGCCATATCCGTCCGTCGGTCGGTGTCGGCGACGTGTGGACCCTGCCTGGCGGTGGGCTCGAATTCGGGGAGTCGCCGCGGCGCGCGGTGCTGCGCGAGCTCGAGGAGGAGACGGGCTTCATCGGGGAGATCGATCGGCTCGTGGAGGTCGACGACCGCGTGTTCACGAGTCGGAACGGCAGCGATCGGATGCATGCGATCCGGATCGTCTACGACGTCACGATCGTCGGCGGGTCGCTTCGCGACGAGCTCGACGGATCGACCGACACGTGCCGTTGGGTAGCGCCCGAGGAAGCCCTACGGATGCGGCTCGGAGAACTGGCCCGGCATGCGATCCAACGGCTGGCGACCGTCGATGCCTGATGACAGGCTTCCGCCGGCGATCGTCCTGTCGAGCCATCTCGCCGCGATGGGGACGATCCGGTGTCTCGGCGTCGCGGGGATCCCCGTCGTCAACGTCCACTACGCGGACAGCGACTTCGCCCACGTCTCGCGGCACGTCCGCCAGCGCATCCCCTCACCGCATCCGGAGCACGACGAGGACGGCTTCGTCGAGACGTTGATCGACGCTGGTCGCCGTTTCGGGCGTGGCCTCATCATCCCGGCCAACGACGCGACGCTCGGCGTCGTGTCCCGCCGGAAAGAAGAACTGGAGCCACACCACGTCGTCGCCGCCGACGATTGGTCGATCGTCGAGCGCGTCATCGACAAGCGCCATACCTACGAGCTCGCGCATCGGATCGGCGTTCCGGCGCCCCGAACCGATACCCCGGCGACGCGTGCCGACGCCGAACGGATCGCCGAGACGTTCCTGTTCCCGTGTCTGGTCAAGCCTCGGGTCAGTCATCGCTACGCCGAGCTGTTCCGGGCAAAGCTCGCCCGCGTCCACGACCGGGGTGAGCTGCTTCATGAGTACGACCGGGCCGCGGCGGAAGGCATCGAGGTCATGATCCAGGAGTACATCCCGGGCGATGACCGCCAGAGTTACAACTACGACGCCTATCGCGCGCACGGCGGGTCGATCGAATACACGGCGCAAAAGTTGCGGCTGGCGCCGCCCGAGTTCGGGTTGCCACGCGTGGTGGTCAGTCGTGCGGCGCCTCACCTGCTCGAGCCGGCGCGGCAGCTGCTCGATGCGCTCGGCTACTCGGGCTACTCATGCACGGAGTTCAAGGTCGATCCGCGCGACGGCGTCGCGAAGCTCATGGAGGTCAACGCTCGGGTCAACCGGTCGGTCCTGCATCCGCTCGCGAGCGGCATCAACTTCCCGGCGATCCTGTATCGCGACTTGATGCTCGGCCAGCCGCCCGACACGCCGAAGCCCTATCCCGGTCGCGCGTACTGGATCGACCTCGCCGGCGACGTCCGCTACAGCGTCCGCGGCTGGCGCACCGAGGGCCTGAGCTGGCGCGACTACCTGCGGCCGTACACGGGACGCAAGGTGTTCGCCGTCGGCGACGGCTTTGACATCATGCCCTTCCTCAAGCGCTCGTTCGGAACGCTTGCGACGCGCTGGCGGCGCGTCCGAGGCGCCGTCAGCGGGAGCGGCGGCGGGAGCGACGTCGCCGCCTGAACCGCACGCACCGTCGGAGTCTGTCGACAGAGCCGACCGAACGGAATCCGCACGGTGGCATCTGCGGAGTCGACACACGCCTCTCGACGACGGCTACCCGTGGCTTCACTCGCTCGTACCAAGCGACTCGCGATGAGTCGCCAGACTCGGGACCCAGATCGGGCGAATCGTGTCGGTCCGGACGTCGAGCCCTGCTCGTTCGTGAGCGGTCGCTCGCTAGGAGCAAGCGGCGCGCGCGGCGGGCGGCGCGGGCGGCAAGCAACGCGGACGCCTGGCGGCACGGGCGCGGGCCCACGGTTCCGCAGACGGGCGGGAACGCGACCCGGATCGGCAGCCCGTACCGGTGGCCGCTCGTCCGCGAGTAGTCCGGGCCCGGCGTGCGCGGGCTAGCCGCCAGGGCGGTGGCAGTGCCGCTTCAGAGGGCCTTGCCGCGCGCGAAGGTCCGGCGAGCGTGCTGGTTCCCGTTCCGTGACCCCCGGCGGAGGAACCGGGTCGCACTCGTCAAGAGCGGCCACGGGTCGCTGGCCGAGAAGATGGCGTGCGCGGTGTCAGCGTGGGGTACGAGGCCGCGGAGACCGTCGACGCGGGGACCGCGCAGGAGCATCCGACCGAGCGCGCGGAGGTCGCCCTCCTCGTGCTGGTAGTGGACCCCGATGCGATACGACGCGGGCACGGTCGGTCGTCGGCCGACGAGCAGGTCGACCCATATCGCGGGAAGGTTCATCCCCGCCCGGGTCGCATGGCCGATCGACGTGTAGAACCGCGGATTCACGTCGATGATCGCGTAGTCATCGCCACGCTGGAACAGGTCGATCTGGAAGAGACCGCGCCAGTCCATGGACCGCAGCAGGGCGCCGACGCGATCGACGAGACCCTGATCGAGCGGGACGGTCACGGCGTGGCTGATCGACCCGCACGGCGCGGGCCACACGCGATCGGCGTCCGACTGGATGGCGCACACCATCTCGCCATCCCAGTACACCCCCGCGAGCGAGATCAATGGATCGCGCACGAATGGTTGGACGAGACCACGAGTCCCCGGCAGCTCGGCGAGGGCGAACGCGAGCTCGCGCGTCGAGCTTGCGATGGTCGTCCCGTGGTGGCGGACGACGCCGTCGGCCTCTCGGAACTCCGAGCGCGGCGCTTTCACGACGACCGGGAAGGCGAAGGGCAAGGTCGACGGGATGCTGTCGACGCTCAGGTCCAAGGTCGGCAGGGTCGGAAGGCCGGCGGCCGCGGCGAACGCATGGAGGCGGCCCTTGTCCGTGACGTCCGCGAGGGTCGGCAGCGGCGGTACGCCGAGCACGACGTCAGAGGGCACCCGATCGGCGCCGCGGCCGAGCGTCTCCATGGCGAACTCCGTCCCGGGGATGATCGCGACCGCTCCGAGGCGCGCCGCGGCGGCGGCGATGTCAGCGACGAACCCGTCGGGATCGTTCCAGGGACTGGGGACCTCGATGACGCCAGCAGTGGCCCACGAGCGAGCGGCGTAGGTGCCGCGTTCATGGACGGCGACCCATGGGGCATAACCGGCGCTTCGGAGGGCGCGTGCGGCGCCGAGGACGCTGACGTGCTCGCCACCAGTCAGGATGACGACGTCATCGGCGCGCCGCACGTTCATTGCAGGGGAGAGGGACACGGGTCTACGGTGACGGGCGGACACTAACGGCCGGTATCCACGTCGATAACGACCCATTGCGAGACCCATGCATAGCGAGATCGCGATCGATATCGATGCGCCACCCGAGCTGGTCTTCGCGCTCGCCCACGACGTCGAGCGTTGGTCCGACCTGCTGCCGCATTACGTCCGATCGCGTGCGCGCCATCGCGACGCCCGCGGCCGACCGTTGGTCGATTTCATCGCGCGCCGGCCACTCGTGGCCACGCTCGGCCTCGGCGTCCCTGTCGCGTGGCGGTCCCGGACGTGGAATGAGCCCGAGACGCTTCGGCTGCGTTTCGAGCACGTCGCCGGCGCGACGCGCGGCATGTCGGTCGTGTGGGACATCGACACGCGCAGACGCGGGGACGCATGTCGCGTGACGATCAGGCACGAGTTCTCCCCTTGGGTGCCAGGATTCGCGCGCTTCGTCGACCGCTTCTTCACCCGGCCGATCGCCGGGCGGACGCTGGCGACATTCAAGACGCTGGCGGAAGCGGTCGATTCGGTCGACGGATCCGATCCGACCTCGCCGACGCATCGTACGGCATGACACATCGTCGGATCTGGATCACCGGGCTCGGTCTCGTGACGCCCATCGGGACCGGTGTCGACGCCTTCCGAGCGGGGCTGCGCGGAGCGACGTCGCCGGTCAAGCGCATCGACCGGTTCGATCCGTCGCCGTTCCGAAGCCAGGTCGCCGCCCAGGTCGACGACTTCGACCCGCTCGCGTGGATGCCACCCAAGACCGCTCGGCAGCTCGATCGATTCAGCCAGTTCGCCATGGTCGCCGGCCGCCTCGCGCTCGAGGACGCACGTTTTCGGCCGGGCGAGGACGGCGCCGCAGATCCGGACCGCATCGGCATCTACCTCGGCTCCGCGCTCGGCGGGATCGCCTTCGCCGAGGAGCAGCACGAGCGATACCTCGACAAGGGCATCCGGCAGGTCTCCCCGACCCTGGCACTGGCGGTGTTCGGGGGCGCCGCGCCGGCGAACCTCGGCATCGCGCTCGATGTGCGCGGTCCGATCCTCTCGACGGCGAACTCGTGCGCATCCGGCGGCGTGGCGCTCGGTGAGGCACTCGGCGATCTGCGCGAGGGGCGCGTCGACGCAGCGATCGCCGGCGGCTGCGAGGTCCCGCTATCGCCGCTCGCATTCGGCGCGTTCGACATCATCCGGGCGCTCGGGGCGGGTCACAACGACGATCCGGGGCACGCGGCTCGGCCGTTCGACGCGGGACGCGACGGATTCGTCATGGGCGAAGGCGCGGCGTTGCTCGTACTCGAGGAGGCGGAGGCCGCGGAACGTCGCGGCGCCACGCCCTATGCAGAAGTGCTCGGGTACGGCGCGACGTCGGATGCCCACCACATGGTCCAGCCGCGAGCCGACGGTCGGGAGGCCGGGCGAGCGGCGGCGATCGCCCTTGACGACGCGAGCGTCGAGCCGGGTGAGATCGACTACGTCAACGCCCACGCGTCATCGACACCGATCGGGGACGCCGCCGAGGCGCGCGCGCTGGCGATCGCGCTCGGCGAGCGCGCAGCCACGGTGCCTGTGAGCGGCACGAAGGCGCTGTATGGCCATCCCCTCGGCGCGTCCGGTGCCATCGAGGCCGCGATCTGTGCGCTTGCGATCCGCGACGGATGGGCGCCTGCCTCGGTCAATCTCGAGACGCCCGAACCCGAGCTCGCCGATCTCCTCCCCGGCCTGCTCCGGACGGGTCGTGAGGGGTCCTATCGGCGGGTGCTCAGCACCTCATTCGGCTTCGGCGGGTTGAACGCCGCGCTGGTGTTCGGCGGTGTCGACTGAAGGACGGCGGCGGCATTGACGTCCTCGGGACTCGTCGCTGCGTCGTCTTGCTCGCGTCCCCGGATCCGGCGATACCAGAGGAAGGCGCCGATGCCACTCAGCAGCGACAGCAGGCCACCGATCGCGATCGCCTCGAGGATGCCGACCTTCGAGGCGAGGGCGCCCATCAGCAGACCGCCGATCGGCATCGACGCTGAGAAGACCGTCGTGTAGACGCTCATCACCCGGCCGCGCAGGCCATCCGGCACGGCGAGCTGGATCGTGGCGTTGGCCGTCGCGGCCATCGTGATGCCGCCGGCACCGATCGGGACCATGAGCAGCAGCGAGACCGGGAACGACGTGGACATCGCCAGAAGGATCGATGCGACGCCAAGCAGGATCGCGCCGCCGATGATCCGGCCCGTCCGAGGCCGACCCGACAGCACGAGCGCGACGGCCGCCCCGAGCGCACCGATGCCGCTCGCCGCCATCAGGAAGCCATAGCCGGAGGCATCGCTGCCGAGCGCGTCCTGGGCGAGCGGCGGGATCACGACCTGGAAGTTCATACCGAAGGTCGCGACCAGGCCGACGGTCGTGACGGCCAGCAGGACGATCGGCGTGTGGCGGACGAAGTCGAGGCCTTCGCGAAGGTTCACCACGACAGCCCCTGCCGACCGCGGTCGCGGCACGAGACGCGCGAGGTGGAGTTCGTCGTCGCGCATGAGCATCAGGCCGACGATCACGGCGAGGAAGCTGAGGGCATTGATCGCGAAAGCCGGGGCGATCCCGAATGCACCGATCGTCAGGCCGGCGACCGCGGGGCCGACCACCCGGGCGCCGTTGAACATGGCGGAGTTGATCGCGACCGCGTTGCCGATGTCACGCGACCCGACCATCTCGATCGCGAACGCCTGGCGGACCGGCATGTCGACAGCGTTGGCGCAGCCGAGCAATACCGCCAGCAGGATGATCATCCAGACCTGGACGACGCCGGTCGCGGTGAGCACCGTGAGGATCACCGCCAGCACCATCATCGTGGCCTGGACGGCGATGAGCGTCTGGCGCTTGGGCAGGACGTCGGCGAGGACCCCGGCGAACAGGCCGAGGATCATGACCGGCAGGAACTGTGCGCTGGCGACGACACCGAGCCAGAACGGGTCACCGGTCAGCGTGAGGACGAGCCAGCCCTGGGCGACCTGCTGCATCCAGGTGCCGACGAGCGAGATCGCTTGTCCCCCGAAGAACAGCCGATAGTTGCGATGCGCGAACGGCGCGGCCGCCTTCGCCCACGCGACCCGGCTCGAGCGCGGCAACGTCACGCCGGTCATCGCCCCTGCTCCCGGCGCTCCGGGTGCGGATCCGGCCCGCCCTCGAGCTCGGCGAGATGCTGGTCGAGATGCTTTCGGCGGTCCTTCGCGGCGTCGATCATCTCGGTCAGACGCTCGGCCTTGGCCTCGAGGGTCTCGATCTGCCGAACGGCGCGCTCCCTCGCGTCGAGGATCAGCGCCCGCCGCTCGGTCGGGTCGTCCGTGGTGCGGAACCGCTCGCGGTTCCGCTCGCGCGCGGCCTCGTCCTCCAGCAGCTGGCCGATCTGGGCGAGCGAGAAGCCTGCCTCGTCGCGAAGCTCCTTGATCGTCCGGAGGCGCTCGAGGTCCGACGCGTCATACAGCCGGTACGCGCCCTGGGAACGGGCGGCCGGCTCGAGCAGCCCGACCTCCTCGTAGTAGCGGATCGATCGGGGCGTCAGGCCGACCTCGGCGGACACTTCCTGGATCTTGAGGAGTGCGGGCGCGGTGGCCGGTTCGATCGTCGGGGAAGTCGAAGGCGAGGTTGCGGGCATCGCGTCGACGATACCATAACCTTGACGTTTACGTGAAGGTTACACTCGTGCCAGATCACCGCCGGCGATCGTTGCGCCCATGCTCGGTCCCCGACTCAGTCGATCGTGAAGGCGTCCGGGTCCTGGTAACGACCCGAGCGCTGGAACTCGATCTGCATCAGGACGTCGTTGAGCAGCGACGACGCGCCGAACCGGAACCAGTCCGGGCTCATCCACCGCGGCCCCAGCGTCTCGTACAGGATCACCAGGTACTGGATCGCTTCCTTCGCGGTCCGGATCCCGCCCGCCGGCTTCATCCCGACCTGACGGCCGGTCGCCCGCTCGAAGTCCCGGATCGACTCGAGCATGACGAGCGTTACGGGCATCGTCGCCGCGGGAGTCACCTTGCCGGTCGACGTCTTGATGAAGTCGGCTCCGGCGGCCATCGCGAGGATCGACGCTCGCCGGACGTTGTCGTAGGTCTCGAGCTCACCGGTCTCGAGGATGACCTTCAGGTGCGCCGCGCCGGCGGCCTCCTTGACCTCGACGATCTCCTCGAATACCGCCGCGTAATCGCCCGATAGGAACGCGCCTCGATCGATGACCATGTCGACCTCGTCAGCGCCGGCGTCGACGGCCGCCCGCGTCTCGGCGAGTTTGATATCGCGGAACGTCTGGCCGCTCGGGAACCCCGTCGCAACGCTGGCGACCTTCACCTCGCTGCCCTTCAGGGCGTCCTTCGCCTCCGCCACCATCGCCGGGTAGACGCAGATCGCCGCGACGGACGGGATCGTGGGGTCGCCCGGCTTAGGGTGCATGCCTTTCACGCATAGCGCGCGGACCTTGCCGGGGGTGTCCTTCCCCTCGAGGGTCGTCAGATCCATCATCCGGATCGCGAGGTCGAGTGCCCACAGCTTCGACGCCTTCTTGATCGACCGCTTCTTCAGCGAATCGACGCGGGCCTCGACGCCGACCTGGTCGACGGTGGACACGCGCCCGAGCAGGCTGCCGAGCGGGTCCCCGATCGAACGCGACCGACCATCCCACGCACGGATCAGCTCGTTGGCCCGTTCGCGGGCGAGGGTGTCGGGGCGTCTCGTCGCGGTCATGGGACGGAGAGGATACGCCTACGTTCCAGCGAGGCTTTGTCGCTAGCGCCCGCCGTGGACCTTCGGCAGAGGCGGCATCCCGCGCTTGCCCTCGACAAGGAAGTGGCTGAACCAGTCGAGGACGATGCGCAGGTTCTCGACCCGCCGGAACGGGGTACCGGAACGCGTCAGTTCGTGGGTCTCCTCAGGCACGCGGAGAAGGCGTACCGGCCGCCGCAGCGTGCGAAGGACCGTGAAGAGCGCCTCCGCCTGGCCCACGGTCGTCCGGATGTCGCGTTCGGCATGTTGGATCAGCAGCGGCGTGTGGATCGCGTCGGCGTACGTGAGCGGTGAGATCTCGCGGTAGTAGTCGGGATCGCTCCACGGTGTGGCGTCGAACTCGAGGGTCGCCCAGTCGCCGCCACTGATGTCGCCGGTCAGGAAGAGCATCGACATGTCGCTCACGCAGCGGCAGGTCATCGCCGCGCGGAAGCGGTCGTCGTGGCCGATGATCCAGTTCGTCAGGTAGCCGCCATAGGACCCGCCGGTGATACCGAGGCGATGCGGATCGGCGAGGCCGTCCGCGACGAGCGCATCGACGCCGGCGAGGACGTCGCGCATCGGCCCGGGCCCCCAGTCGCGATGATTGCCATCATTGAAGTCCTGCCCGTAGCCCTCCGATCCGCGCGGGTTGCAGTAGAAGACCCCGATCCCGATCCCGGCGAGGACCTGGAACTCCCAGGACGGCGACCAGGCGTACAGCGTGTGCGGCCCGCCATGGATCTGCGTGACGAGCGGGCTCGACGTGCCGCCGCCCGCGATGAACCAGCCCTGGATCGACCGGCCGTCGACCTGGCTGCACCGCTCGACCGGCTCGATCAGCGTCAGCTCGTCGATGACGTCGGCATTGAAGGCCGTCAGCGCGCGCGGCTCGGCGCCCTCGTCGAGGACCCACAGGTCTGGTGGCGCGGTCGGCGCCGAGCGGAGGTACACGTGGCGCGTCGCACCGCGGGTCGACACGGCATCGAACGACGACAGGTGGTGCCGCCCCTGCGTCAGTCGCGCGACGCCGCCGTCCGTCACCGAGAGTCGCCACAGCTCATAGCTGCCATCGATGGGTGCAAGGAAGTCGATGCTCCTGCCGTCAGGTGTCGGGATGAGGCGAGCGACCTCGCCCTTGGTCACGTCGCTCGCGACGCCTGACCCGGGCATCAGGTCGTGGCGCCCGGACAGGTTCCGGCCGCCATCGGCGTTCGCCTCGGATCCGTCGGCCGGGAACAGCCAGACGTCGTTACGGCTAGCACCACGGCCCTCGAGCTTTGACCCGAGCGCGGCGATCGTCTGGCCGTCAGGCAACCACGTCGGCGTCCCGAACACGGACCGGGGCCCGCCCGTGACGGCATGTACTGCCTGCGTCTTCACGTCGACCACCTGGATGGCCGGCCGCTCGGCGAGATCATGGTCGCGGTGCCGATCGGACACGAACGCGATGCGGGTGCCGTCGGGTGACCATGCGGGGTCGAGGTCCGACACCGCCCCATCCGTGAGGCGCGTCGCCGCGCCCGTCTCCACGTCGACGAGCCACAGGTGGCGAACGCGGTCGTACTGGAAACCGGGCCCGTTGAGCATGTACCCGAGCCGATCGATGAAGCGGTAATCCGAGTCGGGCTCCTCGTGCGAGCGCGGCTTGCGCGCCTTGCCACGCCGTCGAGCGTCTTCCTCGTACGTCGCCCCGTGCGACGTCGAGACGACGACCAGGCGCCGCCCATCGGGAGACCATTCGAACGCCTCGACGCCGCGCGGGAGGTCCGAGACGCGCCTGGCTTCGCCGGGACCGTCTATCGGCAGGACGTGGACCTGGTCCTTGTCTTCGCGGTCGGACGTGTCCTTCGGGCGGGAGGGTTCCGCCTCGGCTTGCAGTCGACGGTCGGAGATGAACGCGAGCCATCGGCCGTCCGGCGAGAACCGCGCGAAGCGGTCGTTGCGGGCGCCGATCGTCAGCTGACGAGGCGATCCGTCGCGGGCGGGATCGGTCGGGACCAACCAGAGCGCCTGGTGATACATGTCATACGTCGGTGCGACCGTCTGGAGCGTGACGACGGCCCACCGTCCGTCTGGCGACAGGGATGGTTCCGCCGCGATACGCAGCCGGTACAGGTCCTCAGGGCGTGGGGGGCGCGGCACGCCGAGAGTCTAATCGGCGCGCGTGGTCGCGCCGGGCCTCCGGTCTCCGTCGCGCTCGCTTGGCAGGACTACCATCGGCGGACCATGACGGACCAGCTCACGCTGCCGCTCGACGCCACGGCGGATCGGCTGCCCGACCTGCCCGAGCTCCGACCGATGCTCGCGCGGCCGCTCCCCGAGGCGTTCGATTCGGAGCTGCATCTGTTCGAGCCCTGGTGGGGCGGCGCGCGCGCCTTGATCTTGATCGGGCCGGCAGAGCGGCCAGGCGATGGCGACGTGCGTGTCGTCGACGCAGAGGACGTCGATCGGACGGCGGTGCTCCCTGAGCTCGCCGGGACCGGTGTTCGCGTCGCGGCACGCTCCGCGATCCTCGACGGCGAACTCGTCGTCGTCGACGCCGACGGACGCGCGGACGCCGCCGCCTTGGAACGCCGACTCGAGGGCAAGGGCGGTCGACCGGTGGCGTTCCTGGCCTTCGACCTCTTGCATCTCGATGGGAGGTCGCTGATCAACCAGCCGCTCGTCAAGCGGCGCGAGACGCTGCGGCGGGTCCTCCGCCCGGGCGACGAGGTCGTCGCGGTACCGGCGATCGCGACCGAGGGCCGTGCGTTGTTCGATGCGATCGTCGAACAGGGGCTTGCCGGGATGATGGCGCGCCAGCGCCTCGCTCCCTACCTGCCTGGCGTCCGCAGTCGATTGTGGCGGCTGATCCCCGCCGTCGAAGGGACGGTGCCCGCCGCCGAGCTCGCTGAGGCGCCCGAGGAGCCGACCTCGGCGACCGCGCCGGTCCTGGCGATGCTCAGCCGCCTCCCGTTGGAGGACAAGGCCTGACCAGTCAGTCGCTTCGACGAGCCGCCGCGATGAACGCACGGAAACCCGGCCGTTGGCCGTACAACAGGACTCCCGTCGCATAGATCCGTACGGTCATGACCGCCACCCCGGCGATCGTGACGAGCAGGATCGCGACCGACAGCCCGACCTCGAGCGGATGCACGTCGCTCACCATGAGCCGCGCGAGCATCGCGAACGGGCTGAACGGCGGAACCAACGAAACGACGCGGGCGAGCGTGCCGGTCCCTCCACCGAGCAGCACGAGGAGGGCGGACAGGTAGCCCGCCATCGCCACGAGGCTGAGCGGCAATGACAACGTCTGGAGGTCGTCGGGTCTGCTGACGAACGACCCGACCGCGGCGTAGATGAGCGCGAACAGGGCGAAGCCGAGCAGGAAGAACATCCCATAGGCCGCGATCAGGCCGATCGTCAGCCCGCCGGTCGGGAGCCCCGCCTGACCCGAGCCGAGGACCGCACCGGCGATCTGGTCCTGGAAGGCGAGCACGAGCATCACGGGGATGGCGATCGCGACGTACTGGGTAAGTCCCGCGCCACCGATCCCGACGACCTTGCCCACCAGCAGCTGGCGGGGTGAGGCAGCGCTGATCATCAGCTCCATCACCCGGCTGCTCTTCTCGGTCGCCACGCCGGTCGCGACCCACATCCCGTAGATGAGGATCGTGATGAACATCAGGATGATGAACACGGTCCCGAGGAACCCGCGGCTGGCGACGACGACCGCGTCCACCTGACGGCCGCCTTCCGTCGGCGCGACCACCGATTCGGTCGTGAAGGTCGGGGTGCGGAACGCCCCGAGCTCGGATCCCTTGGGGAGCGAGGAGGTCCAATCGAGGATGCCAAGGGACAACGCCGCAAACCCTGCGAGCTGGCTGCGGACGCCGTCAGCGGGGCCGAGCGTGCGATAGGTGACCGCGAGCTGCCCGTCGCGCTTGCGGACGACCTCGATGACCGCGTCGATCCGGCCCTCGGTCAGCTGCTGCAGGGCCGTGGCACGGTCGAGTTCGCGAGCGATCTCGTATGGGGCCTGCCAACGCCTGCGGTCGACCCCGGGCGGCGGCAGGTTCATCACCCCGTCCGCCGTCGCGATGATCCCCTGCGCGAGTCGGTCTTCCGCGGCCACGACGCGGATACGGTCGACGCTGGCCTGGTCGAAGTAGCGCAGCACGATCGGCGTCATCGCGACGCCGACCGAGAGCGCCATCAGCACGACCGTGGAGATGCGGTACAGCCGGCTCCGGACCCGCTCCGTGTACTCGCGGCGGGCGACCGTTCCGGCGTTCGGGAAGATCGGGTCGTGGCGGGCCATCAGGCCGCGTCCTCCTCATCGATCGGTTCCTCGCTCGCGTCGGATGGTCGGCCCACGAGCTCGACGAAGATCGCCTCGAGCGACGGCTCCGCGACCTCGAACCGACTGACGAGTGCACCGCGCGCGAGCGTCGCCGCCAGGATGTCGCGGGGCTCCACCCCGGCCATCAACTCGAGCTCGGCGAACCCGGCGCCGGGCCGCAGCGCAGCGACCCCGTCGATCGATGCGAGCCAGGTCGGCGCGATCTCGCCTTCGATGCCGAGGCGGACCGTGCGCGCGCGCGAGGAGCGCTTCAGCTCGGCGACCGTTCCGCCCGCGACGAGCCGGCCGTGATCGACGATCACGAGCGACTCGCAAAGGGCTTCGGCGATCTCCATCTGGTGGGTCGAGAACACGATGGTCCGGCCCTGATCCCGCAGCTCGATGAACGCGTCACGCAGCAACGCGAGGTTCACCGGATCGAGCCCGGTGAACGGTTCGTCCATCAGCAGGACGTCCGGGCCGTGCAGGATCGCTGCGACGAACTGGACCTTCTGCTGGTTGCCCTTGCTGAGCTCCTCGGCTCGTCGGTCGGCCAGGTCCGGGATCCGGAAACGATCGAGCCAGGCGAGTGCGTTGGCGCGTGCCTCGTCGGGCCGCTCGCCGTACAGCGACGCGAAATACACGAGTTGGTCGATGACGGTCAGCCGCGGATACAGCCCGCGCTCCTCCGGGAGGTAGCCGAACGTCCGGCGCGGGAGATCCGTCGACGCGATGCCATCCCAACGGACCTCGCCCTCATCAGCGCGCAGGATCCCGAGGCAGATCCGCATCGTGGTCGTCTTGCCGGCGCCGTTCGCGCCCAGGAAACCGAAGATCCTGCCCCGAGGCACGCTGAACGCGAGCTGATCGAGCGCGAGGGTCTGCCCGAACCGCTTCGTGACGCGGTCGATCTCGAGGGTCATCGCGCCCGAGGATAGTCCCCGCCCCATGCTGGCGCCGGTGGGCCGATGGTCATGCTGCGGTCCGGGGCGGTTCTGTCGGGGTCCCCGACGGGCCGCCATCGCGCAAGTGCGACAATCGCCACGTGACGACCGATACCACCCGAAGCGCCGGCGTGAGCGCGACGCCGACCCGGATCCACGCGGACCGGGGAGCCGGCACGCTCGAGATCGACTGGGCCGATGGCCATAACACGGTCTATGGGTTCGAGGCGCTGCGCTGGCTCTGCCCGTGCGCGTACTGCCGAGGCGAGGCCGGGATGCCGGGCTGGCTCGACAGCGCCCCGACCTTGACGCCGCAGCAGATCCAGCTCACCGACCTGCACCTGGTTGGCAACTACGCGGTCTCGCCACACTGGGCGGACGGCCACGGAACGGGCTACTACCCGTTCCGCCTCCTGCGCGACCGCTGCCCATGCCCAGAGTGCACCGCCCGGCGGGCACGCGATGAACGCGCGGACCGCGAGGGACGCACCGTCACGGGTCGTCCGCCAGCGACCGGCACCCACGAGGAGCACCGATGATCGTCGTCACGACCCCATATCTCACCGGACACCGGATCGTCGAGAACAAAGGCATGGTGTTCGGGCTCGTCGTCCGGAGCCGAGGGCTCGGCGGGAACGTCATGGCCGGCCTTCGCTCGCTGGGTGGCGGTGAGATCCACGAATACACGAGCCTGCTCGAGGACACCCGGCGCCAGGCACTCGACCGGCTCGTCCGGAACGCCACGCTCGTCGGGGCGAACGCCGTCATCTCGATGCGCTTCGACTCATCCGAGCTGGGCGGCACGATGTCCGAGATCGTCGCCTACGGGACCGCGGTCGTCGCCGAGCCCGATCCGACGGTGACGACGCCGACGACCCCCGTCGAATAGCGATGGGCGCCGGATTGGCTCGCCTCCTCGTCTTCGGTATCGGTCTCCTGCTGATCCTCCTCGGCGTCTCGCTCCTCGGCGCGCAGCAACCGGCCGGCCTCTGGGCGCTGTTCACGGGCCTGCTCTTCGTGGTCGCCGCGATCCTCGAACGGGTCCGCTATCGATCGAACGAGGCCGAGCTGACGGCAGAGCGGCCTGGGCCCGGTGGCGGCGAGCCGGCCGGGGCCATGCTCGAGGTCCGATTCCGACCGACGGAGGAGCGATTCGAGGACCCGACCACCGGCGTGCGGATGCGTGTCTTTGTCGATCCCGCGTCCGGCGAACGGCGGTACGTACCAGACGACTGACCCATCCGCCCTATCGGGTTTCGCCCCGGACCCGTGCTATCCTCGCCGGCCAGCCGTTCAGCCGTCACACTAGGAGCCGCGCCCTTTCCCGATGGCTGCCGTCGAACCACGAGCGCCTGCCCCGACCGTCTCACCACGCCCACGTCGCGTCACGAAGCGTGAGCCGTCGCCCCTGCCCTACCTGAACCGCGAGCTGTCGTGGCTCGAGTTCAACGCCCGGGTGCTGCATGAGGCGCGCGACACGCGGAATCCGCTTCTCGAACGGGCCAAGTTCGCCGCGATCTTCGCGGGCAACCTTGACGAGTTCTTCCAGGTCCGCATCGCGGGTCTGCGTCAGCAGGTCGAGTCGGGCACGGTCACCCGCGCCCCCGATGGGCGTACGCCGCCGGAGCAGCTTGCGGCCGCGCGAGAGCGGGTCCTCGAGCTCGTCGCCGAGCTCTCCGACATGTTCGGTGAGCTGCGGCGGGCGCTGGCGGTCGAGGGCGTTCACATCGTCGACTACGCCGAGGTCGCCGACCACCACGAGGCGCTCCGCCAGCGCTTCCTCGATGAGATCTTCCCGGTCCTGACCCCGCTCGCCGTCGATCCAGGTCATCCGTTCCCCTACATCTCGAGCCTGAGCATGTCGATCGCGGTGGGGCTCCGCGATCCGGAGACGAACGAGCGCGTCTTCGCTCGCGTCAAGGTCCCCCAGATCCTGCCGCGGCTGCTCGAGGTCGATACCCACAAGTTCGTGCTGATCGAGCAGGTCATCGAAGCAAACCTCCAATACCTGTTCACCGGCATGGAGGTCGTCGACTCGCACCTGTTCCGGGTGACCCGGAACGCCGACTTCACCGTCGAGGAAGACGAAGCCGACGACCTGCTGATGGCCATCGAGGAGGAGCTCCGGCGCCGGCGGTTCGGTGAGGCCGTGCGCCTCGAGGTCGAACGGACGATGCCGGCGGCGACGCGCAATCTTCTCCTCCGCGGCCTGGGTCTCGAGCCCGAGGACAGCTACGAGATCGCCGGGATGCTCGATCTCACGGCGTTGTATCGGATCGCCGACCTCGACATCCCCGAGCTCCGCGCGCCGCCCTGGACGCCCGTCACGCCCCCTCGCCTCGTACCACCCGACGAGGACGAGCCGGCCGATGTGTTCGCCGCGATCCGGGCGGGCGACATCCTCGTCCACCACCCCTACGAATCGTTCGCCGCGTCCGTCGAGCGCTTCATCGCCCAAGCCGCCGACGACCCCGACGTCCTGACCATCAAGATGACGCTCTACCGCACGTCGGGCGACTCGCCGATCGTCCAGTCGCTGATCCGCGCCGCGGAGCGCGGCAAGCAGGTCGTGGTCCTCGTCGAGATCAAAGCGCGCTTCGACGAGGAGGCGAACATCATCTGGGCCCGCAAGCTCGAGCGCGCCGGCGCCCATGTCGTGTACGGGCTCGTCGGGCTCAAGACGCACTGCAAGACGGCGTTGGTCGTCCGGCGCGAAGGTTCGGGTCTGCGCCGCTACGTCCACATCGGGACCGGCAACTACAACGCGAAGACGGCGCGCCTGTACGTCGATCTCGGCCTGTTGACGGCCCGACCGGAGATCGGCGCCGACGTCACCGACCTCTTCAACGTCCTCACGGGCCTGTCGCGCCAACGGACGTTCCGCCGGTTGCTCGTCGCGCCGCACAGCCTCCGCCAGGGCTTCATCGACCTGGTCGAGCGCGAGATCTCCCACGCGGCGGCGGGTCGACCGGCACACATCGTCCTCAAGCTCAACGCCATCGTCGACGTGCCGGTCATCGAGGCGCTCTACCGCGCCGCAAGCGCCGGCGTCGACATCGATCTCATCGTTCGTGGCGCCTGCTCCATCCAGCCGGGTCTGCCGGGCATCTCGGAGCGCATCCACGTCCGGTCGATCATCGGCGAGTTCCTCGAGCACTCGCGCATCTGGGGGTTCACCAACGGCGGCGACCCCGAGTGGTACATCGGTTCCGCCGACCTCATGGATCGCAACCTCGATCGGCGGGTCGAGGCCGTGGTCCCGGTAGAGGACTCCGAGGCGCGGGCCAGGATCAGCGAGATCGTCGACCTCATGATGGAGGACGATCGACGCTCCTGGCAGCTCCAGCCTGACGCCCGGTGGGTCAGGACCGAGGTGCTCCAAGGACGGCCCGGCACCATCGACACGTTCGAGGCCCTCAAGGAACGCGCGCTCGAATCCGGTGCGGTGGCATCGGTGCCGCGGCGGCCGGGCGCGGGCGCCGGCTCGCTGGACCCGCGGGCGTGACGGAGGAGATCGAGCTCAAATATCGCGTCGGAGACATGGCCGCCGCCGAACGCGTCCTCGCGGCCGATCGCCTGGGGCCGTTCACCGGCGCGACGAGCGGCGCACGTGCGACACAGCTCGAGGACCGCTACGTGGATACCGCCGACGGCGCCCTCTCCCATGCGGGGTTCGCCGTTCGACTCCGCCAGACGGGTGGCGAGACGATCGTGTCGGTCAAGTCGCTCGCCCATGCCGACGGGCCTGGCGGGAGCATGTCCCGGGAGGAGCTTGAGGGACCGGCGGACCGCGTCGCGCCACCTGCCGACTGGCCCGCGTCGGACGCCAGGGCGCTCGTCCTCGAGCATGCGGGCGATGCGCCCCTCGTCGAGCGCGTGACGATCCGCCAGCTCCGCCGCGTCCGGGAGCTCCGGGCTGCATCCACCCGAGTCGAGCTGAGCCTCGACGAGGTCGACGTCGTCGCGCGCGGGCGGGTCGTCGAACGGTTCGTCGAGCTCGAGGCCGAGCTGAAGAAGGGCGATCGATCGGATCTCGCCGCGCTCAGCGAAGCGATCGAGACGGAGAACGGTCTGGAACGCGCCCGCACGAGCAAGCTGGACGCAGCGCTCGCGGCCCTGGATGGCTCTGGGAACGGGCAGGCCCCCGAGGCCAAGCCGACGGCGCGCTCGCGCAAGCGCGCCACAGAGGGGCATGACGCGGACTCGGGGCCGGACGACGCCACGGACAAGGCCGAGCCGCGGCTCGTCACGGGCAAGACGCCCGGTGTCCTCGCTGAGGACACCGTTGCCGAGGCGGGGCGCAAGGTGATGCGCTTCCATCTCGCGCGGATGATCGACCGTGAGCCCGGCGTCCGCGAGGGCAAGGACATCGAGGACATCCACAAGATGCGGGTGGCGACCCGTCGCCAGCGCGCCGCGTGGCGAGTCTTCGGCGAGGCGTTCCGGAAGCGGCGGACGAAGGCGTACCGCGAGGGTCTCCGGGACGTCGCGCGCAGACTCGGCGGGGTGCGTGACCTCGACGTCCAGCTCGAGGCGATCGATACCTATCGCGCGGACCAGCCCGTCACCGATCAGCGATCGCTCGAGCCGCTCATCGGGTCGCTCAGGCAGCATCGCGACGACGCGCGCGCGCTCCTCGTCCGCGAGCTCGACTCGGGGGCCTACGCCCGATTCGTCGATGACTATCTCGACTTCGTCCGGACCGAGGGCGCCGCGGCGAGGCCGGTGCAAGCCGCCGCACCCCATCGCGTGCGGGAGACCGCGCCGTCCCGGATCTGGGCCGCGTACGAGCAGGTGCGCAGCTATGAACCGATCCTGCGCTGGGCCGACGTTCCGACGCTGCACGAGCTGCGGATCGCCGGGAAATGGCTTCGATACTCGCTGGAATTCGTCCAGGAGCCGCTCGGCGATGACGCGTTGCCACTGATCGCGAAGGTGACCGCGCTCCAGGACCATCTCGGGCTGATGAACGATGCGAGCGTGGCCGCGTCGATGACGCGGACGTTCCTCGTGGAACGCGCCGGCGAGCTGAGCGCCGCCGAGACCGCGGGGATCGGCCGGTACCTCGTCGACCGCGAGCGCGAGGTCGGTCGGCTGCGGCGGACGATCGGGCCGACGTGGCGACGCGTGGCCGGCCTCAGCTATCGGCGGGCGCTCGGGCGGGTCGTCGCCGACCTCTAGCCCGCCGGCGAGGGGCGCTCAAGGCCCCCCGGTGCTACTGGCGCCGAAGGCGGTGCCAGTGCTACTGGCGCCAGCCGGCAGCGAGTCTCGCCAGCCGGTCTCGCCACGCGCGTCCCGCGTGATCCGCGGCCAGGATGGCGCCCTCGCGGATCCCGGCGTCGGATACTCGGACGGCCTCGACCTCGTATCGCCGCATGAGCGCGTCGACGATGACCGCGCCCGCAAGCAACAACGGGCCGCGCTTCGGATTGATGAAATAGCGCTCGCTCAGCTCGGCTGACGGCGTCGACATCAATGTCGCGATCGCGCGGTCGACACCCGTGCGGGTGAGGACGGGCCCATGAGCCCCGTCGATCGCGATCTTGAGCAGATTCGATGCGGTGCCGCCGACCGCGACAAGGTCGGAAGGCTTCACGTCCAGCGACCGCGTCACCGTCGCCTCGGCGGCCGCACGCATCGCGGCCAAGGCACCGGCATCGGCTGGATCGGACGTCGCGAACCGCGCGGTCAAGCGGCCGGAACCGAGCTGAAGACCCGCGGCGCGAGCGATCCCGCCCGGGGCGACGGCGCAGAACTCCGAGCTGCCGCCGCCGATGTCGACGACGAGCGTCTCGGCGCGGACCTGCTGGCCACCCGTCACGCCGATGAGCGTCAGATACGCCTCCTCCTCGTGCGATAGCACGTCGAGCGCGATGCCCGTCGCGTCCTCGACCTCCTCGACGATCCGGGCGGCATCGGCGGCGCGACGGATGGGCTCGGTCCCGAGGAACGTGACGCGCGCGGCGTCGAGCGCGCGTGCCCGATCCGCGTAGCGCCGCAGCTCGTGGGTCAGCGTCGCGCGCACGGCGGCACCGAGATGCGCCTGGGCATCGACGGTGGTACCGAGCCCGAGGAAGACGGATTCATCAGCGAGCGGCCGAACCTGATGGCCGTGGATCGCCGCTACCAGAAGGTGGACGGAGTTCGACCCGAGGTCGACCGACGCGCCGACGGACGGTGGGTCGGTCACGCGCCCCCGTCAGGCTCGCTCGACGCCACCGATGGTTCCTCGTCCGCCGGCGGTACGGTGTCCGACGAGGGCGCCGATGCCGCGGCGTCCGCTGGTTCGGACGCTGCGGACGACATCTCCGCCGCTGCCGGCGCCCCCGGCGCTACCCCCGCCGGGTCGGGTGGCGGCGGCGCGCTCACCGGTCGAAGTCCCGGATCGGGGACCGGTGCCGGCGATGGGGTCGATACGCCCGCCGTCACCGGCGCGAGCGACGGTCGTGGCGACGAGGCCGGCGGCCTGTCGGTCGTGCCGGACGAGGACGGCGTGTTGCTCGCGTTGACGGACGCGGTCGACCTCGCCGGCGCGGGGGCAGGCTTGGCTGCGGTCGCCGACTTGGCCTGGGGCGCTGCCTTCGACGCGCTCACCGCCTTCACGGGAGCCGCGGCTTTCGGAGCGGTCGCGGTCGCCGCTGACTGGGTCGCCGCGGACTCGCTCGCCGCGGACTCGGTCGCCGCGTCAACTCGCGAACCGGCGCTCGATCCGGCCTCATCGCGGATCCTTCCGATGATCGACGCCACGTCCGTGGCCGCAGCAGCCGCGTCGCGCTCGCGCTTCTCCAACTTCTCCCTCGCGGCCTCCAGCTGGCGCATCCGCTTGTCCGCGGTCGCGCGTGCGCTGTCGAGTTCCTTGGTCAGCTTCTCGATGCGCTTCCGCGCCTTCTTCGGGGCGGACGCGGTCGCGGCCTTGGCGGCAGCCACGACGTCATCGGCCGCGGACAGCACCTCGGGCGTCACGGGCCGGCCGTGCTCCTGCCCATTCGAGCGACTTCGATCGGTGTGCTTATCGGCCATCGCCAGCTCCTGGGTACGGATTTCGGGCGTTCGAAACGGGCGTGAACCGTACCACCGGAACATCCGACCGACGATCGCGCCATCCGTACCCCGAACGATGTGCGAACACGACGTTAACGAGGTGTCGACGAGTCGTTACCGTCGGCATCGTCCGGGGGATCGGGTACCGGCTGGACCCCGAAGGCCGTCAAGGCGCCGTCGTCGACGTCGCCCGGGTCGCCGCACGCGGCCCGACGATCATGTACGTGTCCATCGGGCCGTAGCCGCGGATCTGGACGGGACCGACGCGCTCGCCATCGAACCGATGCTTGACGCTTTGCCACGTCGCCGCACTGACCTGGACACAGCCCGGGACGCCCTGCGACTCGAGCCTGCTGGCGATGTTCACCGTCTCGCCCCAGATATCGAAGGCGAACTTCCGGTTGCCGATCACGCCTCCGATGACCGGTCCGGAGTGGACACCGATCCGGAGCTGGAGACCGGCGATCCGATCGCCCTCATGTTTCGCAGCCTCGATCATCGCCAGTCCGAGATCGACGACCCGTTCGGCGTGGTCGGCCATCGGCTCCGGGATGCCTCCAGCCGCCATGTACGCGTCACCGATGGTCTTGATCTTCTCCAAGCCCCGCTCTGCGACGAGCTCGTCGAAGCGCGCGAACAGACGACCGAGGAGATCGACTACTTCGTCGGCCGGCAGGCGCGCAGCCAATGGCGTGAACGCGACGATGTCGGCGAACAGCACCGTCACGGCCGGGTATGCATCGGCGATCGTCCGCTCACCCGCCAGCAAGCGGGTCGAGATCGATGCAGGCAGGACGTTCCGCAACAGACCGTCGGCTCGGTCCTTCTCGAGCCTCACCGCATCGGCCTGCCGGGTGATGACGATGTCCTGGTAGAAGACGCGGCGGCGTGACTGTTCCAGGAGTCGCAGCGCCACGAGCGTCCCGGCGACCGCCGCTCCGAAGATGAGTGCATCGACCGCGAGGCTTGCGTGACCCGGATACCAGAGCGCCGCGACGACGAAACCAACGACGAGGACAGCGGAGCGCGATGCCGCGAACACGAACGCCGTCCGCGACACGAACCCGAACGCGAACAGCAACATGACGGCGCTGATGCCATACCCCGGCAGGACCCCACCCGTGGCCGCGAGCCAGAGGATGACGAGCCCGTTCACCGAGGTCAGGAGGGATAGGACCGCGTGCTGCAGGTCAAGCGTGTCCAGTCCATCCGACAGCACGAACGCGGCCCAGTTGAGCGCGGCGACGGCGAAACAGACACTGACAGCGCGTTCGATGGGGATGGGGGTGCCGGTCGGGATCACGACGGCGGCCAACAGCCACAGAACGGCGGCGGCGCCGGTCGAGATACGGAACCCTGTCAGGCTCTCGGCGCCGCTCGCGGATTGATACCGCCGTTCGAGCGTCTCGTCGAGGAATCGCAGGGAGATCGGACGCAGCGCACCACCGCCTGCATCGAGCGCGCTCGCGTTCGCATCGAGCGCGCTTGCCCCGGGAACGCTCGACTGGCGCGTTCGGTCAAAGGTGTCGTCGTCGGCTGGATACACGCCGGTCCGCCCTATGAGCCCAAGAGAGATGCCCATCGTTCACCCCTTCACGGTCGAAGAGCATGCCGCGATCCCTATCGGGGCACTGCCGCAAAGGTGCGGCACGCTCCGTGCAGCGTCATCGGCTTTGCGGCAGCGATCGACCGGCCGAATGACGTAGGCGCCCCACCGCGGGCCCGAAGGCTTCCGGTGAATGTTCCTTAGTCGACAACGTGGCCGACGCTCAACAACCATCAGGTAGCGTCCTCTCCTGGCCCCCGGTCCCCTGACTCATCCCCCCTGAGTCGGCGCGCGGCTGGGGGTCACTCGACGGAGTCACTCGAACTGACTCACTCGACGGTTGACTGCATGCTGCCGGGCGCGGTCTCCCGCATCGCGGTCCCATGTAGACGTGAGATTTAACCGACCCTTATCATGGCTCTCAATCGCATGGCATCGTGCGTGAACAGCCGTGTTAAGGGATGGCGCAATGCTCGAAGCAACGTTAACTAAGGCGAAGGGCGCAGGGGCCGAAACCCACCTTCGGCGGCTCCTCAAGTCTTGGGTACGCCACCTTCGGGGCGAGAAGTCAGACGCGACGATCCGCGCGTATACCTACGCCGTCGCGGGCCTGAGCGACTTCCTGGAGTCGGCTGGGATGCCAACGGATCCAGCGTGGATCACCTCCGAGCACATCGACGCCTACCTCGACTTCGAGTCCGAGCGCAACAGCCCTGAGACGGCTCGGCTGCGACGGACGTACCTGTCCGTGTTCTTCAACTGGCTGATCGAAGAGGACGAGGCGAAGGTCAACGCGGTCAAGCGATCCAAGCTTCCGGCAGTCACCGAGAAGCCCAACGACGAGTTGACCGAGAAGGCGTGGGCCGCCCTTCTCGCGACAGTGAAGGGCGCGTCGGTGTGGCAGCGTCGCGACGCCGCCATCCTCCGGGTCCTCTCATCGTCCGGACTTCGCCGTACCGAGGTCGCGAGTCTGACGATCGGTCAAGTCGACCTCGACGGCCTGATCATCGAGCGTGTGAAGGTCAAGGGGAACCGACTCGAGTCAGCGCCGATCGACCCGGACACCGCCAAGGCGATCGACCGCTACCTCCGCGCGCGACGGGATGGCTGGACTGAGAACAGCGCGCTGTGGATCTCGCGTCAGGGTGGCGGGCTGTCGCCGGAGGGCATCGCCGAGGTAGTTCGACGGCGAGGCCGTGAGGCCGGCCTCCGCGTCCATCCGCACATGTTCAGGCACCGCTGGGCCGGCCGGCTCAAGGCCCGTGGCGTCTCGCTCGAAGAGCTCAAGATGCTCGGCCGCTGGCGTGATGATCGCGCCGTCGCCCGCTATGACCGCGGCAATGCCAAGGCACGAGCGATCGCGAAGTACCGCGACGTCTGGAAGGACTGATGCTCACCCTCAACGTCCCGGACTCGGGATGGGCCCGCTGCCCACGTTGCGACGAGCGCCTCGGAGCAGTCCGCTACTTCATAGACGACATAGAGGGCGGGTACGACGATGACGGTGGCTTCTCGGCGTGGCGCGTCCTTGAGTCGCGGGCCTCACCGAAGCCGAAGCACGAACGTGTTCTCGCGATGCCTGTTGGCTGGGAACGCGATGACGAGCGAAGGTGGCGGCTATCGCGAAGTCGAGCGAGGCGAATACGAGAGGGTCGGTTACCAGTCCGCGGCAGGTTGCCGAAGATGCTCGGGGAACCAGGGATCGAGCGCCTCCGCAACGCCGGCTTCATCGTCTCTGCAAATGACCACATCGTCTGCTCGAAGTGCCACGCCCCGATGGCTATCGCCGGGACGTCGTGGATGGGCGGGGACTACCTCATCCGATTGACCGAGCGAACGTAGCGGCGTACAATCTCGGCCAACAACTTGAAGCACGCCTTGTGCGGCAGTCGATAACCGCCCCGCTCTCGTAGGATCGCCGGGTGGCCATCGGAGGCCGCATTTTCATGTCCATCGACATGGCAGCCCGGGGCCGGATCGGCGCTCTCGTGACGAACGGGCGCTACTCGGGCGAGGCCATCACGGCGAGAGCCCGATCCACCTTCATCGAGTCCTTCGCTCAGCGCGCCCGCGATGAGGCCGCCGCCCGAGGCGAGGACATCACCGACGAGGAAGCCGCACGCCGCGGCGAGTTCCTTCGTCGCGCCCACTACGCCCGCATGGCCGCTGCCTCTGTGAAGTCGCGCCGACGGCGCGCTGCTTGAGGTTCCGTCACCGCCCATTCACGACGAAACCGGCGGCCCGCTCCAGGTACCGCCGGCGTCAGAGGACCGTCACTGTGCAGAAACCCGATCCTCGGCGTCAGAGTACACGACGCCACCAAGTCACCTTCGCCGACCAAGTCCGGCTCGCCCGGGCGAGGTGGGCGCTCGAGGACCCTGAAGGCGAACGCGAGGCAATCGCGCCACTGACCTCTACGCAGGCGTGGAAGAACCTGCTCGAGCAGGACGAGCGACCAACCCGAGAACCCCTCCATCGGGATGACGGTCGCGGCCTCCTCGAACGCCTTCGTGTTGATCCCGATCGACGCCAAGGAGTCATTCGTTGTCCGGCCCATGACGATCGATCGCCGTCACTGTCCTGGCGACTGACCGAACAAGGCGTCGCCCTGGTTCACTGCCACGCCGGGTGCACCTGGAACGAGATCCTCGAGGCCGTCCGATGAACGACGACAACGGCCTCCTCCCGCCGCTCCGACTCGTCCAGCCCGACGCGATCAGCGGCGACTTCGGATCGGTCCTCGACCAGCTCGAACGCCACCTCCGTCGGTTCGTCGCCTTCACAAGCGAGCACCAGCCCGTTGCGATCGTCCTGTGGGTGGCGCACACCCACGCTGCCGAAGCCGCCGAGCAGTCGCCGATCCTTGCCGTGCTCTCGCCCGTCAAGAGGTCGGGCAAGACTCGACTCCTCGATGCGATCGAGCACGTCGTCAGGGAGCCATGGCGGGTGGTGCGGCCGTCCGAGTCGGTCCTGTTCCGGAAGATCGACCGCGACCGCCCCACGCTGATGCTCGATGAGGCGGACACGATCTTCACCAGCAAGCAGGACTCCGAGGGTCTTCGCGCAATCCTCAACGCTGGGAACAGACGCGGGACCTCAATCTCGCGATCCGTCGCGCAAGGGAAGAACTTCGACCTCGTCGACTTCCAGGTCTACTGCCCGAAGGCCATCGCTGGGATCGGCGATCTGCCCGACACCGTCCGTGACCGATCGATCGTAATCAAGATGGCGCGGAAGGCGCCGGGCACTGCAGTCGAGCGCCTGCGAGCGCGGGATGCGTTCAACCTCGGAACGCCATTTCACAACGCGCTCGACCATCAGCTGGCTGGCATCGACGAGCTGGCGATGCCGGACGACAAGCTGCCAGTAGAGCTCGACGACCGAGCCCAGGACTGCTGGGAACCGCTGCTTGCTCTCGCCCAACTTGCTGGCGGCGGGTGGCCGGCACGGGCCCGTCGTGCCGCCATCGCCCTTTCACTCGACCGTGGCGACGCTGAGGACGAGAGCCTCGGCATCTTGCTGCTTCGGGATACCCAGACCGTCTTCGAGTCGGACACCTTCATGTCCACGACGATGCTGATCGAGCGCCTGTGCGGTCTCGAACTCGGGCCTTGGGCAGACCAGTACGGCAAACCGATCACCGGGCGCCGCCTCGCCAAGCTGCTCCGAGAGTTCGGGATCCGTCCGGTCCGTGATCGGGCGTCGAACGGCTACGCGAAGGCGCACTTCGCCGACGCCTGGTCTCGGTATCTGCCGGCTCGTCCCGAGACAACCTCCACAACCTCCACAACCTCCACACCTGAGGCGGAAACGCCTGTTCCCGTGGAACTTGTGGAACTTGTGGAACTTGCACCTGCTCGAGAGGCGACACCCGACGTCATCGAGTGCAATCGCTACGACGAGCATCGCTTCGACCACCGCTGGGTGAACGGCCGGTTCGTCTGCGATGTCTGTGCAGTGGTGGGCGTCTCATGAGCCCGGTGTCCGGCGCCGGCCCGTCGCTCGGCCTCTATCGCCAAAAGAGACTAGTACTACAGGTCGGCGGGCAGCGACACCCCAGAAGGCCCGACTTATCGCGGCTCTGGGCTCACTTAACCGCTCGGTGACGCGTCCCCCGCACGAGAGACCCATCGATAAGCAGGCCTTATCGTGCCAACGGCGCTTCCGACGCCGTCGCCGGAGCCCCGCATAAGTGGCGCGAAAGCGGTACACAGCCGCGCAGAAGGCGGAGGCTGTCGCCCTCGCCCGCGTCAGTGGCGCAGGGCACGCGGCGGAGCAGCTTGGTATCGACGTCCGGACGATCCGAGCGTGGGTCGGGGCCGCTGGTGATCCGCCGGAGCTCGACGGCACCGCCGCGGGCTGGCAGCAGCTCCTCGACCTCGCCCACTCGCAGGTCGTTTCCGCGCTCACGGGGGGCAAGGTTCGCCCGAAGGACGCGGCGGTCATCGCGGCGATCTCTGAGCGCAACCTTCGCGAGATCGAGAAGCACGAGGGCAGGCGAGCGTCCGACGAACAGGGTGCCATCGCCGCACGCGACGCCTACTTCGATTGGTTGGTGGACCGCATCGAGCTTCCCGACGAGATCGAGGACGCGATATTCACCGAGTACGAGCAGGCGTTCCTCGCCATCCAGTCCGAGCTCCTTGGGCGTGCCAACGCCGAGCTGCCGGCTGACCGACCCACCGCAGCGTGGAACCCTGAGGGATCACACCGACTGGCTCTGTTGCATTGGTACAACGACGCTGAGGACACACCCGCCGGCGACGTCCTCGAGTGGGCGCGGGAACAGACGACCGTGATCATCGAGGAGCACGGATCGCTGCTTGGCTGGTACCACTGGTCCGAGGCGGTGACCGAGCGCGACAAGGTGATCCGTCAGCGTGCCGATGTCCTCTGGCGGGAGGGCGGGATGCGCCTCCACGAGGCCGAAGCATTCGTGCGTGAACACCTCGCCGACGACCTCCGTATCCCCGAACCCGGAGCATTCTCATGAGAAACAGAAGCGCGACGAGCCGATCTCGAGTCCCACGTTCCACGAGCTCGCCGACGAGGTTGAGAAGCCCAGCCGGCGCATCTTGAGCATCGACCGACAGCAGGAGCGGCTCGGCGACGAGGCCCCGCGCGGCGAGGAAACGATCAACGAGGGCGACCAGCCGCGGTCGAACTAGACGGGGGGGCAAGCGCGTCAAGGCCGTCTCGACCCTCCTCCGGCCACGCGGGTCTTCTCTCGAAACGGCCGAGGCGTTACCGTACCGAAAGCGCTGGTAGGCCATGGTCGGCTTTGACAGTGGGGGAACCTCGATGGTCCGTGCGCGTGCCAAGCTTTACGCGACGGTCGTGTCGATCGCGACGCTCATCGCCGTCCTCGTGCCCTTCGCGACGGCGAGCGCAGCCGACCCCGTGTTCGTGGGTGCTGGCGACATCGCCAGCTGCTCGCGCACCCAGGATGAGGCGACGGCAAAGCTCCTCGACGGGATCGCAGGCGTGGTGTTCGCGGCTGGCGACAACGTCTACGAGAACGGCACGCTCAAGGAGTACACGGACTGTTACGGGCCGACGTGGGGCAGGCACAAGAGCCGAACGAAGCCGGTGCCCGGCAATCATGAATATCAGACGTCCGGAGCGAAGGGCTACTACGGCTACTTCGGATCACTCGCTGGCGACCCCGCGAAGGGCTACTACAGCTTCGACATCGGGGCGTGGCATGCCGTGATGCTCAACAGCAACTGCTCCGCTGTCGGCGGTTGCGGCACAACCTCCCCTCAGGGCCGCTGGCTTCGCAGCGATCTCGCCGCCAATCCCGAAGGCTGCACGATCGCGGTGTGGCACCACCCCCGCTTCACGTCGACGCGGTCGACGCCGGACGGCCTCACGCGCCCTCTCTGGCAGGCGCTCTATGAGTTTGGCGCGGAAATCGTCGTCAACGGGCATCGCCACAACTACGAGCGGTTTGCGCCGCAGACTCCGGATGGCGCGTCCTCCTCGTACGGGATCCGGCAGTTCGTCGTCGGCACGGGTGGCACCTCACTCGTCGGGTTCACCGGGACGATGAAGAACAGTCAGGTCCGCAACAGTCAGACCTACGGCGTCCTCAAGCTGACACTCCACTCTTCGAGCTACGACTTCGCGTTCGTGCCGATCGCCGGCCAGACGTTCCGGGACAGCGGCTCCGGGCAGTGCCACGGGAAGCCCGCCTGACGAGAGTAGCGAGGGGCGCTCGCGGGTAGCGGCGCTGGGGTCCGGCTCGACCTCGAGTCGCTCGGCGACCGGCCCGATCAAAGAGCGCCTGGTCGAGCAGCTCACGGAGCGGCTACGCGGCTGAACGGACGCACCCGTCGTGGCCGCTTGCATGAGCGCGCAGATCGCGACTTCACCGACGTCATCCGAAGCGCTGCGCGTCCTGGAGACGCTCGATCACGCCGGCCTCACCGGATTGCCGGCGGATGGGGTATCGACGCCCTCCTTGGCCGCCAGACGACGGCGCACAGGGACATCGATCTCGGTGTCGACGGGTGTGACATCGACCGAGCCGTTCGGGCGCTTCT
>JBJMMR010000057.1:0-16823 GCA_045804645.1 Chloroflexota bacterium
ACACGGGCCCCACGCTCTTCGTCATGCCGCGCTTGTACGCGTCGGAGTTTCGCGCGCTGGGGGTTTCGCTCGCCGACCGGACAGAGCTCCATCCTGTCGACCCGACGCATCGGCTCGTCTTCGACGATGGCAGCGAGCTCTCGCTGACCTCGAACATGACGACGATGCGCGAACAGCTCGAAGCGATCGAGCCGGGCAGCTTCGACGCGCTCGAGCGGTACATGAAGGCCGGCGCGGGCCACTATCGCGTGGTGGCTGAGAAGATGGTCGACCGTGACTTCCGGTCGCCGATCGACTACCTGCGGATCGGCACACTGGCCCTACTCGCCCGCGGTAACCCGCTCGCCAACCACTACCGCGGGATGTCCGCCTATTTCGACGCGCCGCGCCTGAAGAGCGCATTCACGTTCCAGGACCTCTATGTCGGCCTCAGCCCGTTCGAGGCACCGGCCATCCTGTCGTTGCTCTCGTATACCGAGCTTGCTCACGGGGTGTGGTATCCGATGGGCGGGATGTACAGCATCGTGGAGACCTTGGTGGATCTTGCTCGCGACAGCGGAGTCGAATTCATGTTCGACTCGCCGGTCACGCGGATCGATACCGACTCGAATGTCGTCCGGGGCCTGGTGATGGAAGACGGAACGTTGATCCGGGCGGACGTCGTTCTCGCCAATGCCGACCTGCCCTATGTCTACGAGCAGCTGCTGCCCCCCGACCCGATGGCGCAGTCGCTGTCAGGAAAGCGGTTTTCGTGCTCGGCGATCAGCTTCTTCTGGGGCCTTGACCGCCGCTACGACGCCCTGCCCGCGCACACGCTGTTCCTTCCCGACGATTACCGTGCCAACTTCGAGGCGATCGTGCAGGATCACGCGCTCCCGACGAACCCGACCGTCTACGTCCATGCGCCTGGCCGCCTCGATTCCGCGGCCGCTCCGCCCGGTCAGGACACGCTGACGGCGATCGTGCCCGTCGGACACCTTGACGGCGACCGGGAGCAGGACTGGGACGAACTCCGTGATCGCGCCCGTGAGGCTGTCTTTCGGCGACTGCGGACGCTCGGCCTCGACGACGTTCCCGACCACCTGAAGTTCGAAGAGTCGCGGACGCCGTTGACGTGGGCTACGCGCCACAACCTCGCAAAGGGTGCCACCCACGGGCTGTCCCACACGCTTACGCAGATGGGCTATCTGCGGCCACGAAATCGGCACCGCCGGTACCGGAACCTCTACTTCGCGGGGGCGAGCACACATCCAGGCACCGGTGTTCCGACCGCGATGTCGTCGGGTCGCCTCGCAGCCCGTCGGATCGTCGCCGAAGTTCGGTGACCGCCGATGGAAATCCATCGATCGCTTTTGCACCACAGAAGGTCGCCATGATCGAACAGGTCATCCTCGTCTCGCCTCGGGGGTTCTGCGCTGGCGTGGTCCGCGCGATCGCGACCGTCGAGCGCGCCCTGGCGCTGTTCGGCCCGCCGGTCTATGTGCGTCGCGCTGTCGTGCACAACGCCCACGTCGCCGCCGGCCTCTCGGCGGCTGGGGCAGTCTTCGTGAATGAGGTCGATGACGTCCCACGTGGGAGCGTCGTGGTCTTCGGCGCACACGGAGTGGCGATGTGCGTGCGCGATGCAGCACGTGATCGGGACCTTCGGATCGTCGACGCGACATGTCCGCTCGTCGCAAAAGTCCACGCTGAGGTAACTCGATTTCGCGGTGCCGGGTATGACGTCGTGCTCATCGGACACCCTGGACACGACGAGGTCGTCGGCACGCTGGGGCAGATCACGGGCGTCCAGCTGGTCGAGGACGTTCGGGATGTCGCGGCTGTCCAGGTCCGCCGCCCAGATCGAGTTGCCTGTGTCACTCAGACGACGCTCCGCGACGAGGAGGTCGAGCCGGTGGTCGACGCCCTGCGGGATCGATTCCCTATGCTGGAGGGACCGTCGGCTGACATCTGCTACGCCACGCGGAACCGTCAGCGAGCGATCAAATGGCTCGCAACGCGCGTGGATGTCGTACTCGTGGTCGGCGACCGTACAAGTTCGAATTCGCAGCACCTCCAGGAGACGGCCGCCCGCGCGTGCCGGGCGTCGTATCTGATCGAAAGTGCCGACCGGATCCAGCGATCGTGGCTGTCCGATGCGAGGGTGGTGGGCGTCTGCGCGGGTGCGTCGACGCCCGACGATCTCGTGTCGGCGGTCGTCGAGCGCCTCCGCCGCGATGGAGCCGACCTTCAAGAGCACGCCGTGGTCGAGGAGCGCGTCGCGTTCCGGCTGCCCGCTGGCGCGGCGGTGGCCGTCGCCTGAGCGCGAGCACTCACGCAGCGGCCGACTGACAGTCGAGATGCCGGCGGGTTCGGTCGAGTCGTCCTCGACGTGGCGCGACCGGCCGCCGTGTGTCGCAACGCCCACGGCGCCGCGGTTCGCCTGGCTCCTTCTAGCGGCGCCGAAACGATATCGCTCGGTGCGTGGGCCCTTACGGGTGTCGACCGCCGGGCCGTTCGGACGGTGGTGACGGGCCGGCCGGCACTGTCTCGGATGCCCGCTGGGGCCGACGATCTCCAAACGCACGAGGGATACGACGATGACAGCACTCGACATGCGGCAGAGACCTCTTGTCGCTGGCGACAACCAAGAGCACGCCTCTCACGTCCGCCACGTCCTGCTCGCGACCGACCTTGGTGAAGCGTCGGAGCGCGCGACGGAGCGGGCGATCTCGCTGGCGGCTCGGGACAACGCGGTGCTCCAGATCATGGGCGTCGCGAAGTCGCACGGCGACCGATCCGATATGGAACGGCGGATCCATCTCGTCCGTCGTCACGCCCGCGCGTCCGGCGTCCTTGCGACATCCTTCATCTGGCATGGCGACCCGGCCGACGCGATCGTCGAAGCGGCATGGACGGAGCGGCCGGATCTTGTCGTGGTTGGCGCGCGCCACCATCGCTGGGTCGCCCGGCTGCTCGGCAGCGTCTCGGGCAAGGTCGCCGAAGCGGTGCCCTGCCGCGTCGAGATCGTCCCGAGCTGAGCGGCGACGATCAGCCGATCGCCGTCCCGAGCAGTGTCCCGATCCCGAAGGTGATGGCGGCCGCCGCCATCCCGAAACCGACCTGACGCAGGCCAGCGAAGAGCGGCTTCCTACCCGTCAGGAGCGTGATCGCGGCGCCGAGCGCGAACAGGGCGACTCCAGACATGACCGCGGAGGCGACGATCGCGCCACTCCCGACGCCGACGAGGAAGGGCAGGACGGGGACGATCGCGCCGGCGGCGAACAGGATGAAGGACGTCCCCGCGGCGACCCACGCGGAGCCGCCGAGTTCGTTCGGGTCGATGCCGAGCTCCTCGCGACTCATCGTATCGAGGGCCGTCGTCGGATCGCCCTCGATGACGCGATGCGCGAGGTCACGGGCGCGTTCGCTGTCCAGCCCCTTCGCCTCATAGATGAGGCGCAATTCCTCTTCCTCTTCCTTCGGGAACATCGATAGCTCGGCCGATTCGGTCGCGATCTGGCTCTCATAGAGCTCCCGAGCGCTCTGGACGCTGAGCCACTCGCCCAGCGCCATCGACAGGGATCCTGCCAACAGGCCGGCCAGGCCGGCAACCAGGACGGGCGCGCCACCGGCACTTGCGCCCGCGACGCCCATGACGAGGCTGAAGTTCGAAACGAGGCCGTCGTTGGCACCGAGGACTCCAGCCCTGAGCGCGTTCCCGCCGACGGCGCGATGACGTCCCTCGAATCGGGCGAGCACCGGACCGCTCGTTCCGCCCGTGATGGCCCCGAGCAATCGCGCGTGCGAGCGTTCATCCGCGGGCAGAGAGGTGCCGGCGGCCTCGGGCTGGTCGTCGTACATCGAGCGCGCTGACCGCTCTTGACCGGCGACGATCGGTGCGACGAGCCCGGCGCCCCCGGTTCGAGCGAGCCAGGCGAGGATCCGCGCCCGGACGGTCGCGTGGCCGGGGCCGCTGCCGGCACCGACGTCGCCGAGCCGCGCGCGCCACAGCGCCGCGTGGCGGTCCTCACTCTCGGCCATCCGGCGATAGAGCTCGGCAAGCCGGTCATCGCCGGCCTTGGCGGCCATCGCTCGGTAGATGAGCGCGCCGTCGACCTCTCCCTGGAGGTTGCTTCGCCAGCGCGTGATCTCGTCAGCGGTCACGGCCTTCGTCATCACCCAAGCCTGGCGTTCGGATTCGCCCCTGTCGAGGGCCTGCGGCAGCGAGAGCGATCCATCGGGCGGGGTGAAGGTCCCGGCATCGACGTGCCGAACGGCCCCCGCGCTGTCGGGCCGATGGCCACCCGGAAGGGTCCGTTCGGCAACGGACCATCGACCCGACGTAGCGCGAGAGTGGACCCAGACAGAAGAAGTCCTCATAGAGGAAAGGGATACGGCGATGACTGGACGATTGCGGATCCTCGGTGTGGTCCTGGCGGTGTTCGGGCTGGCGTTCCTCGCAGGGGGCGCCTATACGTTCATCCGAACGCAGGAAGGCGCTCGCTCGCTGCAGGCGTTCAGCGCCGCGCAGCAGATCAAGCTCAGCTACAACGAGCAGGGGCAGCTCGTCGATCGCGGCGAGACGGCTGAGGCGCAGGCCATCCTGGCCCTCCTGCAGAACGACTGGGGCTATCCCGTCGTCGCGAGTGATCTCAACCCGAATGACCCGGCGGTCAACACCCCCACCGAGTACATGTATCAGATGGCGACCATCGCCCATCACACGCTGAGCGGCACGCAGACGGTCGTCCTGACCGAGCCGAAGGAGTACAAGGGCACGACGTATCCGGCGGGCACGTATCAGGTCCCCGTGGATGGACGTTACTTCAGCCAGTTCGACCGGCAGGATCCGCTGCAGGGTCCGGCTCGTGACCAGGCGTGGAGCGGCACGGCACATGCCCTGATCGCGGAGCTCGGTGTCGGGACGCTGACGGCGACGAACCTCCAGATGGGCTACGGCCTGGCAGCGCTCTTCGCCGGGATCGGCCTGACGGTCCTGGTCGCAGGACTCGGCCTCGTGTGGGCGACCCGGGCAGTCGAGGAGAAGGCACCGAAGACACGGGCGATCCCCCAGCCCATCCCGGCCTGATCCTGACCCGACCTGCCGGAGCGATCCGGCGGGGCCGAAAGAGCCCGACCCAACGGTCGGGCTCTTTCCTCTGTCGAGCGGTCGGGACCATCGTGGTACCGATAGGTGGGTCACGCGCGTTCGGATGTTGCCTAGGCTTCGCGACTGCTCATCGCGAAGGGAAGGTGCATGTCGCGCTCGCTCAAGCAGGTCGCGTCATCGTGACGGGAAGGGGGGCGCCGGTGGGATCCGGCGGCGCACCCTCCCGGTCAGGCGCGCGCGGACGACGTATTCCAAAGCGGGTGGCGCCGCGCTCGATGGTCATCGATGCCGCGATCGCAGCGACGTCGCCGGCGACGCAGCCACCTGCCGCCAGCACGCCACTTCCAAGCCAGAGTCGGTTCGACGATCTCGTCAGCTCGCTCGACGCGATCGTCTGGGAGGCGGACGGCGACGACTACAAGATGACGTACGTCTCCCCGCGCTCGAAGGACGTCGCCGGCTACGCGCCAGAGGACTGGTTGACCCAGCCCGAGTTCTGGGAGAACCACCTCCACCCCGACGATCGCGAGCGCGCGATCACGGAGACCGATGCCGCGATCACCGCTCTGAAGAGCATCCGCGCCGAGTACCGGTTCCGCGTCGCGAGCGGCGAATACCGCTGGTTCTCGGATGTGATCCGCGTCATCCCCAAGGCTCACGGATCGGGCCATCGCCTGGTCGGGGTGATGATCGATATCACGGATCAGAAGCGGACCGAGGAGGCGCTGGCCTACCGCGCCGCGCATGACACCCTTACCGGGCTCCTCAACCGCGAACAGCTCGACGCCGACCTCGCCCGGGTCCACCAGCGCCCCGAGCCGTGGGCATTGCTCTTCCTCGACCTCAACGGCTTCAAGGACGTCAACGACGGCCTCGGTCACTCGGTCGGCGATGAGGTCCTGCGAATCATCGCGAAGCGACTATCGGCCGCCATCCGGCCGGGCGACACCGTCGCTCGCTTCGGCGGTGACGAGTTCTGCGTGCTGGCATGCGTCCCGGAACAGGACACGGCGGTGACGATCGCCCATCGTCTGCGCGAGGCGGTCGAGGCGCCCACTCGCGTCGGTGGCCACACCCTTCGGCTCTCGATCACCGTCGGGATCGCCTACGTCGGGCCAGACGGGACGCCCGAGACCCTGCTCCGGCAGGCCGACACCGCCATGTACAGCGCGAAGAACCTCGAGTCCGGCGTCGCTGTCTACGAGCCGTGGATGCGCAAGGCGGCGCTGCTGCGCCTGAACGACACCGTCGAGTAAAGCTGGCCGCGGAGCGGATCCGGCGGTCCCCAGCCGCTGGCGGCCGGCGCCTCGTCAGCCCTAGCGGCCGACGGCGAGGATCACCCAGAGCGTTCCGCTAGCGGCGGCCACGAGCGCCGCGCCGGCGAGGATGCTCCGCCAGCGGTGGGGGCTGAACGATACGGCGCCGGCGAGACCGAGCAGCGCCAGCGCGACGAGGCCGAGCAGGCCGAGATCCACCAGCAACGACGACGTCCCACCGAGCAGGACCGAGATGGCAGCCACGATGACCGTTGCCAGAGCGACGCCCACCAGGACCCGCCGTGGCGTCGCCGCGAGCGCCGGGACAGCCCCTTCCGTGTTCGCACCTGACATCGCGGCGAGGCCGATCGCGGCCGGGATCCCGAGAACGGCCGCCATCGCGCCGGCGACGACCGCGAACACCTTTCCGAAGAGCGTGCGGAGGACGCCTTCGACCTCAGGGCCGCCGCGGACGAGCGCCACGATGCCGAGCCCGAGGACCGCAAGCGCAGCGATGAGGAGCATCAGCATCGCGGTCCGCGACCCGATGACGAGCGCACGGTGGTGCGCGACGACGAAGGGCTCCGTCGCGGGCTTTCCCTCGACGACCTCGATCTCAGCGGACATGCACGGAACCGTAGGAGCGTGGAGAGCCCCGCCGCAATGGGCCTTTCGTCAGACGGTCGACGGCTCGCGCGATATCGATCAGGCCGTCGCCTTCGCCGACGGCTTCTGCTGCAGGATCCGGATCGGATTCCCGAACGGGTCGCGAAGGCCCATGTCGGTCCCATAGAAGTGGTCCGTCGGCTCCTGCGTGAAGTCGGTGACGCCGCGCTCCTTGAGGGTCTCGTAAAGCGCGCGCGCGTCGTCGGTCACGAACACGAGCCCGCTGAGCGCGCCCTTCGTGATCAGCTCGCGGAGCTGTTCCGCCGTCGCGTCGTCGTGGAGCGGCGGGCCCGGCTGCTCGAGCGAGATCTCGACGCCGGGATCACTCGGTACGCGGACCGTGAGCCATCGATACGAACCCTGCTTGACGTCGTTGCCCTTTTCGAGCCCGAGCTTGTCGACGTAGAACGCCAGGGCCTCGTCCTTGTCGAGGACATAGATGGTGGTGACGTTGAACTTCTCGATCATCGGTCCTTCTCCTCGGTCGCGGTGCGGCTGCACGCCTGCCTCAGAAGGTGGCGCCGGATCAGCTTCGGCGACCTGCTTACCCCAAGCGTGGTCAGGTCGAACGGAAGCTCAGCTCACGGCCTTTCGGACCAGGTCGACGATCCGCGCCTCGTCCGCGGGGACCAGCTCCTTGATACCGAACGACGTGGGGAACATCTCCCCCTCGTCGATCATCGCGGCGTCTTCGAAGCCGAGCGTGGCGTAGCGGGCGCCGAACTTCGATGCAGGCTTGAAGAAACAGACGACCTTGCCGTTCTTCGAGTACGCCGGCATGCCGTAGTACGTCCTTGGCACGAGATCCGGCGCCGTCTCGGTGACCAAGGCATGGAGCCGCTCGGCGATGACGCGGTCAGGCCCGGGCATGTCGGCGATCTTCGCGAGGACGTCACGCTCGCCTTCGATCCGCGCGGCCTCTGGGTCGCGACGCGACTGCGCCTTCGCCTCCTTGGCGCGCTCCCGCATCGCGTCCTTCTCGTCCTCGGTGAAGGTCGTCGCCTTCTTCTTGGCGGCAGTGGCGCTCTTGTCGGCCATGGCTGGTTCTCCTTGGTGGTGACGTGTCGATGACCCTGAGGCTAGGGGGCGGCCGACGGAAGGGCTTCTCCGAAACTGCTCGAATGCGTGGGCGACCCGGGATCGTCAGCGTCTCTCGCTGCGAAGCGCGGCCTCGTGAACATCATCTGCATGCAGTTGGGGGCGACGATCGGACCGTTGCCCGCCCGGTACCCCGATGGCGTCTCGCCGACGATCTCGCGGAACATCCGGCTGAACGTCCCGAGGCTTGTGAACCCGACGTCGAAGCAGATATCGGTGACGCTTCGGTCGGTCTCGCGGAGCAGGAACATCGAGCGCTCGACACGTCTGCGCTGCAGATAGCGGTGTGGCGTCTCGCCGAAGACGCTCCGGAAACAGCGGATGAAGTGGGCAGGGGATACGTGGGCGACGGCGGCGACGGTCCGCACGTCGAGCGGCTCGCTGTAGGCGAGGTCCATCGAATCGCGGGCGCGCAGGAGCCGTCGGTTGAGGTCCTCCGCTTCGCGAGTCATGCCCAAACGCTACGCCATCGCGCACATCCGCGGCCGGAGGGTTCAGGCCAAGCGGGACGCTTCAGGCCAACTCGATGCCCATCACCCACCCGTCATCGGGTCGCTCGAGGACGCGCCACCCGAGGTGCTCGTAGAACCCGATCGCGTTGCTGTTCGACGCCGCGACGACGAGATGACAGGCGGCCGCGCCTCCGCTCTTGAGTTGATTCACCTGGCGTTCGACGAGACGCCGTCCGACGCCGGTCCCTCGGGCCCGCTCGACGAGGTCGATATGGAGCTGAGCCGGGTACCTCTCCAGCACCTGGTCGGGGACGATCGGGGGCGCATGGATGAGATCGATGAGTCCCGCATCCGCCGTGCCGTCCGACCGAGCGGGGAACTCGTCGCGCAGCGGCGGCCACCACGACAGCTCAGCCCAGTCGGCGAGGGCGCGGGTATCCCTTGCGGCGAGGCAGTACCCCGCTACGCCGTCCTCATCGGCCGCGATGAGCGCGAGGTCCGGTTCGCCGACGATGTACGGCCCGACGTAGATGTGACCGAGCAGGTCGGGGTTCGCGTACTGGCCGGACGCATCTTCGCCTGCATCGCCGGTGAGGAGGCACACCCGGTAGGCTCCCGGAAGGTCGTGGAGCGTCGCGCGGCGGATCTCCGTCATCGCGCCATCATGGCCGGCCGGAGGCGAGCCGCGCCCGCCGGTGTCGCACGATCTTCGGGTACAACGCGTTGCCGCCCGTTCGAGCGCTCCATAGACTCGCCATGGTCGTACAACGAGGGGCCCGATCCTGAACCCTGCTGCCCAGCCCAGACCTGTCATCGATAACGTCGAGCCCGCGCGCCGCCGCGTGCTGGCGATCGATGGTGGTCAGTCGGCGATCAGGGCGACATGGTCGAACGATGCCGAGATCATCGAGGTCGCCGGTGTCAGCCGCGAGGGCCAGGCGGACGACCGAGTGCTCGAAGCGGTCCGATCGGCGTGGCACGCGCTCGGCACCCCCGAGATCGAGCGCGCGGTCCTCGGGCTTACCACCGCACCGACCGACCCGGCGCGCGCTCGCGCACTTGCGGCACGGGTCGGCGAGGCGACCGGAGCCGCCGAGGTCTGGCTGAGCGACGACGCCGTCACGAGCCACGCCGGCGCCCTGTCGTGCCGTCCCGGCGTGAGCGTCACGGCCGGGACCGGCGTCGCCTGCCTCGTCGTCCCGGAGCGAGGCGACCCGCGGATCATCGGCGGACACGGCTACCTGCTCGGCGACGAGGGGGGAGGCTTCTGGATCGGGCGCGAGGGGCTCCGCGCCGGGCTTCGGGCTGCAGAGGGTCGGGCGCAGCCCACGCGACTCCAGGACCTCGCCGCGGCGCGCTTCGGGTCCCTCGATCAGCTCCCCGTCCGACTTCACGACGAGCCCGGGGCCGTCGACGCGATCGCCCGGTTCGCTGTCGACGTCCTCGACGCGGCCGCCGACGACGCGGCGGCAGCCAGGATCGTCGAGGTCGCGGCCCGGGAGCTGAACGGTGTCATCGTTGCGGCGAGCTCGATCGCCGAGGCCGGTGGCACGCCGCGTCCGGTCCCGGTGGCGTTGGGTGGACGATTGCTGGCGACGCCGACCCCGGTACGCGCCGCACTCGACGCCCGTCTGGCGCGCGATCCGAGGATCGAATCACGAACGGCGGACGCGTCGCCTCTGGTCGGCGCGATGTCGCTCGGTATGCACACCGACCCGGGGCGATACGCCTCCCTGGTCCACGTCTGGCGAGGAGGAGAAGCGTGAGCGAGTCGGCTGACGCCAGCGCCGGCCGGCGCTACCTGCAAGAGGCGGCGCGCCTCGTCGAACGGCTGTCGTCCGAGGAGTGGCCCAACATCGAAAAGGCCGCGGAGGTCGTCGTGGCGACGCTCGAGCGCGGGGGCGCGATCCACATTTTCGGCACGGGCCACTCGCACATCCTTGCCGAGGAGCTCTTCTACCGCGCCGGCGGCCTCGAGCGGGTCCGACCCATCCTGTTCGAAGGCCTGATGTTGCACGCGGCCCCGAAGCTCTCGACCTCGCTCGAGCGACTCCCCGGCCTCGCCGCAGCGCTGTTGTCCGACCACCCGATCCCACCCGAGGACGTCCTTATCGTCGCTTCCAACTCGGGCGGGAACGCCGTGGTGTGCGAGCTCGCCGCTTCGGCCCGCCGTGGCGGCATCCCGGTGATCGCGATCGTGAGCCGTCGGCATGCCTCGAGCGGGGCGGCACGGGCGGCGGAATCGGCGAACCTGGAGGACCTCGCCGACGTCGTCATCGATAACGGAGGCGCGGTCGGGGACGCCGCGATCGAGATGCCGGGCTTCGAGCGTCGGGTCGGACCGACCTCGACGGTGGTCGGTGCGGCGATCGTCAACGCGGTGGTCGCAGAAGCCGTGGATCGATTGGTCGCGCGCGGCCTCCGCCCGGACGTGTTCGTATCAAGCAACGTGGCCGGCGGCGACGACGCGAACCGCGAGATCCTGCACGACGCGAAGCCGGGATGACACCCACGCCGTCGCCGTCACCGAGGCCGTCGTCGTTGGCGCGGACCGCAAGCGACGCGCCGTTCGCGATCCGCGGCGTGATCGAAGGCTTTTACGGCAACCCGTGGAGTCATGCCGAGCGCCTCGACTGCATCCGTTTCATCGCTCGGCACGGGATGAATACGTTCCTGTACGGCCCGAAGGACGATCCGCTCGTCCGTCGGCGGTGGCGTGAACCGTACGACGGCGAGGCGCGCGAACACCTTCGCGAGGTGATCGATACCGCCCGGGAGGTCGGCGTCGACATCGCGTACGGGATCAGCCCTGGGCTATCGATCCGGTACTCGTCGCAGGCCGACAGGGAGGTGCTCCTCACCAAGCTGTCACAGGTCGCCGAGCTCGGCGTCACGCGGTTCGCGTTGCTCCTCGACGACCTGCCGACCGAGCTTCGCCACCCCGAGGACCGCGACGCATATGGCGACATCACGGCCGCTCATGCCGCGCTTGCCCGGGCGGTCGCGGCAGGGCTAGGCGCGGATCGTTCGCTCATCGTCTGCCCGCTCGTGTACCACGGCCGCGGGGATGAGGCGTATCTCGCGCGGCTAGGGGGATCCCTGGATCCGGAGGTCGACATCCTCTGGACCGGCCGAGCGATCTGCTCGCCCGTCCTCGAAGTCGACGACGCTCGTCGTTTCCACGCGACGACGGGACGGGCGCCGTTGTTCTGGGACAACTACCCGGTCAACGACGTCGCGATGGGCTGGGAGCTCCACATCGGGCCGTACCGTGGTCGTGATGCGGGCCTCCCCACGGTGTCGCGGGGCGTCCTCGCCAATCCGATGGAGCTCGCCGAGGCGTCGAAGATCCCGCTTGCCACGATCGGCGATTACCTCACCGATCCCGTGAGCTATGACCCCGAGGCCAGCGCAGACCGGGCGATCCGGGAGGTCGCCGGCGATGGCACTCCCGATGGCGGACGGGACGCCCGAGCCTTCGCGATGTTCGCGGAGAACGTGCGTAGCAGCTGTGTATCCGACGACGACGCGGTGTCCGTCTCCACGGCGTTGGCGGCCTTCTTGGTCGCGGCCGACGAGATGTCCGAGACGGGCGACGTCGCCGCCCTCCGGGTGGCCGCCGACGCGGTCCGCAACCTCGCGAACGACCTGGCGACCGCGGCGGATCACCTACTCCGTGGCGACGTCTCGAACCCTTCGCTCGTCGAGGAATGCCGTCCCTGGATCGAGGCGTTCGAGCTCGGGGCGAGGGCCATGTGCCGTGCCGCCGAGCTCGCGATCGACGGTCGGTTGCCCGGGGACCAGCAAGCGATCACCGCGACGCTCGTCCCATATCTCGCTGAATTGCGAGATCGCCGTGTGCGAGTCTTCGGGGACGCACTCGACATGTTCCTTGCCGACGTCACTTCGACGTACACGAGGCCGGGGAGGCGATTGGCGAACCAAGGAGGAGGGAAGCGGTGAACCGTATGTCGACCAGACTGGCGCTCGTCGGCGCCAGCGCGGCACTGATCCTGGCTGCGTGCAGTGGGGGCGGGCAGCAGGCCGAGAACGACCACGTCCTCCGGATCGCGATGGGGTCGCCGGGCGAAGCCCAGATCCGCGTCTGGGATGACGTCGCCAAGCAATACATGACCGCGCACCCCGAGACCAAGGTCGAGATGAACTACCAGCAGGACGATCTGTACGAGACGATCGGCCTGCAGAACCTGCTCGCGGGCCGGAACGCACCGGACGTCTACTTCGAGTGGACCGGTGAGCGCCTGAAGCAGCGCCAGAAGGATGGCTACGTCGCCGACATCACCGAGCAGTTCGCGTCCGGCCCGCTCAAGGGTCTCTTCACCGACGAGACGCTGAAGGGCTTCAGCCTCGACGGCAAGGTCGTGATGGTCCCGTATTCGGCCGATGTCACCAACGTGCTCTGGTACAACAAGGCGCTTCTGTCCAAGGCGGGGGTCGAACCACCAAAGACCTGGGACGACCTCGTCGCCGCATGCGCGAAGCTCAGCGCGGCAGGTTCGATCCCGATCACCACGGGCAACAAGGATCTCTGGCCCGCCGGCAACTGGTTCGGCCACGTCGCTTCGCGGGTCGTCGGCGAGGACGTCTACGCCCAGACACTCTCCGGTACGGGCAAGTTCGCCAGTCCCGGATGGGAGACGGCGTTCGGCTACATCAAACAGCTCGCCGATGCCAAGTGCGTGAATGACTCCGCCAATGCGATCGATGACAACGGGGGAGCCCAGCTGTTCTTCCAGGGCAAGGCCGCGATGCATCCGATCGGCAGCTGGCTCGTGTCCTGGGCGATCGACGAAGCCCCCGACCTCGACTTCGATTACGTGAACCTCCCGCAGATGCCGTCGGGCAGCAAGGGCAACCAGGACAGCGTCATCGGCGTCGCGACCGGCTACATCGTCAACGCGAAGAGCGCGAAACAGAAGGAAGCCGGCGAGTTCATGGCGCTCCTCAACAACGATGCGAACGTGAAGGCGCTCATCGAAGCCGAGGTCACTCCGCTCACCATCTCCGCATCGGCAGGGCAGGACATCGATAGCCGCTCGGCGTCGCTGAGCTCGATGCTCAATAACGCGCCCGCAGTCGTCCTCCCGCCCGACACCGGCTACGAGATCAAGACCGCGGATGCGTTCTACACCGGCGTCGCGGCCGTCCTCGGTGGCCAGGCCACGCCGGCTGATGCATTGGCCGAGATCGACCGAAAGTTGGGCCGCTGACCCATCGTTGCCTCAGTGACCGCCGGCCGGGAGACCAGCCGGCGGTCAGCCGACTCGCGTCGCCGATGACATCGATCGCGTTCGTGGCATGAAGCCGACCCGTGCCATCACGCCGTGGCTGTTCCTCGGCCCGGCTCTGCTCGTTTTCGGCTTCGCGGTCCTGCTCCCGATGGTCTTGACGATCGGGTACAGCTTCACGAAGTGGAATGGCTTCGGGGCGATGACCTTCGTCGGGCTCGACAACTACATCGCGGCGGCGACCGACCCGATCCTCCGCGACTCGTTCGTGCACGTTTCGCTCTACATCGCCGCGACGCTCGTCCTCGAGGTGCTCGTCGGACTGGTGCTCGCCGGCATCGTGTCGGCGCTGGTCGGTCGTCTGTGGTTCCGCGTCGCGATCTTCACGCCCGTGATGCTGCCGATGGTGGTCGTCGCCGTCCTGTGGTCGTTCGTCTACGACCCCGACTTCGGCCTCGTGAACGCGACCCTCGCTGCGGCGGGCCTGCAGGGGCTCCAGCGCATCTGGCTCGGTGACACGACCACCGCGCTCGCGGCGGTTTCGGTCGTATCCGGTTGGGTGTTCGCGGGCTTCTACATGATGATCTTCTATGCGGCCTTCCGGCAGATCCCGCACGAGGTGATCGAGGCTGCCCGTCTCGATGGCGCGAGCGAGTTCGCGCTGTTCCGTCGGATCAAGGTGCCGATGATCCGCGCGGCCGTATGGGTCGGCGTACTGTTGTGTGTCACCGGCGGATTCCAGGGCTTCGACCTGTTCTTCGTCCTCACGAACGGCGGTCCCTACGGGGCGACGGAGATCCCCACGACCTACCTCGTGAAGACGGTCTTTCGCAATGGCGAGGTGGGTTACGGCTCCGCGATGGCGGTCGTCCTCACCGCGATCGTGCTCGCTGTCGGGCTGGCCTACGCGCGTATCAGCCGACGCCAGCCGCTTCCTGAGCGGCCACTCGAAGGATCGGACGAGGCGCCGATCGGCGTCGTGCCCCCGGTGACCGTTCCGACCGGGGCGACCACGTCCGAGCCTGCCGGATGAGCATCGATCGACGCCTTCCTGGCCTCCTCGTAAGCGCGGCCATGCTCGTGATCGCGCTGGTGTTCTTCTTCCCGATGATCTGGATGGTGCTGTCGTCGTTCAAGACGAACTCGGCGATCTTTGCGTCCCCCTTCGCACTCCCGGAAAGCATCGACTTCGGGAAATGGGCGGAGGCATGGGAAGTCGGCAATATCGGCGGCTACGCCATCAACTCCGCGATCGTGACGGCGGCGTCGGTGTTCCTGATCCTGCTGATCGGTGCCGCCGCGGCGTATGTCCTGAGTCGGTACCGGTTCCCTGGTCGCGGGATCGTCCTGGGCCTGTTCGCGCTCGGTCTGATCCTTCCGCTCCAGAGCTACTTCATCGCGCAATCGAGCATCTTCACGCTGCTCGGGATCACCGACACGCGGGCCGCATTGATCATCCCGTACACGGCGATGGGTCTGTCGCTCGCGGTCTACCTGTTGAAGGTGTACCTCGACGCGCTGCCCGAGGAGCTGTTCGAGGCGGCGCGGATCGACGGGGCGAGCGACCGCCAGTTGTTCGTGAGTCTCGCGCTGCCGCTGTTGCGACCTGGTCTCGCGACCGTGGCCATCTTCTCCGCGCTCGCCGCGTGGAACGAGTTCCTGCTCGCCCTGCTGTACATCCAGGACGACGCGATCAAGACGATCCCTACCGGCCTGCTGGCCTTCTCGACGCGCTACGTCACCGACTATTCGCTGCTCTTCAGCGCCCTGTCGATCGTCACGATCCCGATGATCCTGATCTACGTCGTGTTCAACCGACAGATCGTCGAGGGGATCACCGCGGGGTCCCTGAAATAGAAAGGCCGGCCGTCGGATCCCCGACGGCCGGCTGCGTGGGCGGTGTGGACTACGCCTCGGCCTCGCCGAAAGCCGCCTTGACCTCGGTGCTGTTGAGATACCAGATGATCAGCGCCGGCATGATCGCCATGCCGAACCCGATGCCCGTACCGGGGAACTGGAAGAACGCGAGGACCGCCTCGAAGAGGCTGATTCCCGCGACGATCAGGGCGACGACACGAGCCCACGACTGCAGGCCCCACAGACCGAGGGCGGTCGCGAGCCAGCCGATACCGGCGATGATCGCGAGCCATCCCCAGATGCCGACCGACTCGACGGACGGGATGTCGCCGAACGCGCCGAACCAGTCGAATCCGAGGACCCGCAGGCCCCAGAACAGATACCCGAACCCGGCGAGTGCGGCGAAGAAGCCGATGACCGAGACGAGGACGGGTGGATTGCGCACGTAGTGCCTCCATCTGTCGGGACCGCTCGAAACTGGGGGTGTCCCGACGCGGGGATTATCGCAACGTGTCAAGGGCCGTGGGGTCAGCGCCACTCCACATTCACGACGTCGATCATGTCCGTGAGGCCCTTGAGGGCCTCGCTCCGGACCTCGGACGTCCGGTGCCCGGCACCGACCGTCGCCGCGCTGGCCACGATGTCGCCTCCACCACCGAGCGCAGCGATACGGGACGCCTCGTGGACGCCCTTGCCGTGGAAGTCGCCACCGACCTGTGTCGCATCCGCCGCGTGTAGGCCGATCCGTACTTGAGGCGCGAACCCGTGCGCGGCCCGATGCTCGGCGAGCCGACGCTGGATCGCGATCGCGGCGGCGACCGCCACCTCCGGGGAATCGAAGCCGACGAAGAAGCCATCACCCGTCGTCGATATCTCCTCGCCGCCGTGCGCGGTGAACACCTCTCGAAGGGTCGTGTTGTGCCATGCGAGCATGGTCTCCCAGGCCTCGTCGCCGAGCGCTACGACGAGATTCGTCGAGCCGACGATGTCGGTGAACATGAACGTCTTCATAACCCGCCGCGCCGGACCGGTCTTGCCGCGGAGCTGCCACGGCAGGAGCTCCTCCGTGTCCTCGAGGACGATCGCGGCAGTCGGGCAAGCGAATGCGGCGGCGCGAAGCACCTCCTCGTCCACGCTGTCGGCGCCCACGACA
>JBJMMR010000058.1:0-191686 GCA_045804645.1 Chloroflexota bacterium
GACGCGCCGTGGTTCAACCTCGCCGCGACCGCGTTCACGATCGTGGTGGGTTCTGTGTCGTTCGCCGGCTCGATCGTCACGTTCGCCAAGCTCCAGGACCTGATGACCTCGCGTCCAGTGGTGTTCCCCGGCCTGCCGGTCGCCTTCGGTGCGCTGCTGCTGGCGGCGCTGGGGCTCTCGGTGGCCATCGTGGTCGACCCGTCGCTGTCGTGGGCGGTGCTGCTTGCCGTCGTCGGGCTGGCCTTCGGCCTCTTGCTCGTCCTCCCGGTCGGCGGCGCTGACGTGCCGATCGTGATCTCCCTGCTCAACGCGTTCACCGGCCTGACGGTCGCGGCCGGGGGCTACGTGCTCTCGAACGTCGTGCTGCTGGTCGCGGGCACCCTGGTCGGCGCCTCCGGTACCTACCTCACGCTGCTGATGGCGCGGGCGATGGGCCGCTCGGTGGCCAACATCCTCTTCGGCGCGCTGCGGGGCGGGTCGACGCTCGGCGCCGGCGAGGCCTCGGACCGGCCGGTGCGCTCGGCCGGCCCGGAGGACGTCGCGATCCTGCTGGGGTACGCCGAACGGGTGATCATCGTGCCGGGCTACGGCCTCGCCGTCGCCCAGGCCCAGCACGCCGTCCGCGAGCTCGCCGATCTGCTCGAGGAGCGCGGCGTCGACGTGAAGTACGCGATCCATCCGGTCGCGGGCCGCATGCCGGGCCACATGAACGTCCTGCTCGCCGAGGCGAACGTCCCCTACCCCCAGCTCAAGGAGATGGAGGACATCAACCCCGAGTTCGAGCGAGCCGACGTGGCGCTGGTGATCGGTGCCAACGACGTCACGAACCCAGCCGCTCGACGGTCGGGCACGCCGGTGTCCGGTATGCCGATCCTCGACGTCGACAAGGCGAAGTCGATCATCGTCGTCAAGCGATCCATGGGTCGCGGCTACGCCGGCATCGACAACGAGCTCTACACGAACGAGAAGACCGGGATGCTTTTCGCCGACGCCAAGGAGGGGCTTGCCTCGCTGACCGCGGCGGTCAAGGCCCTCTAGTAGGGCCCTCTAGTCCGAGCGTTACGCCGAGGGCACGACGGCGGCTGTTACAGGCATGACCGTCACATCGGCCACCTCGAGCGGCGCGAGTGACCCGAGCGATTCGGCGACCACCACGGCGTCGTCACCCGGCTGGAGGATGAACGCGGTGTCGGGGTTCACGAACGAATGCCCGCCGCGGTTGACGGACAGCAGCGTCGCGCGATGGTCCCGCCGGAGCCGAGCCGCGAGGTCATCGATCGACATGCCGCAGTACGCGTCGGGAAGCGACACCCGGTAAAGCTCCGAGCCTTCGCCGCCCGACACGATGTCGGTGACGATCCCCGAGAGGCCCGGATACAAGGCCGAACGCGCGAGCAGGTGCGACGCGATCTTCGACGTGACGAGGAGCTCGTCCACGTCGGCGCGCCGGAAGTGGGGCTCGAGCTTGGGGTTGTTCACCTCGGCGACGGTCCTGACGCCTGGCGCGACATGTTCGATGGCGAGCACCGTGAGGATCGAGTGCATGTCGGCCTCGTCCGACGCGTCGCGCGGAAAGACGAGTGCGGCGGTGGCATGTTCGATCCCGGCGCGCTCGAGGTCGTCCTCGCTGGTCGAGTCGCCGCGCACGAAGTACACGCCCTCACCGGCGGGGTTCTTGTCGACGTCCGCAAGGACGACCACCTTCGTCGCGTACTCGTCGCCGCGGAGCTCGTCGACGAGGTCGCGCGCGGTGGAGTTCCAGCCGCAGATGACGATGTGACCCTTGTAACCGGACGCACCCAAACCCTGGCCCTCCTTGAGCAGGAAATCGATGACCATCGCGACGAGGGCGCCGGTGATCATGCCGAGCATCGCGACGCCGAAGAGGATCAGGAACCAACCGATGAGTCGCCCCGCAGGTGACGTGACGTAGCTCGAGTCGCCCTGCCCGAGGACCGTCGCGATCCCCCAGTTGAATGAGTCGAAGACCGACTCGACCGTCCACGCCTTCTCGAATAGCGTGATGAGGACCGCGGCCGCGAGGACGAACCCGATGATGCCCTGCGCGAGCGACATGAAGAAGCGTCGGTCGAGCTGGCCGACCATCCGCTTCACGTGCCACGCGACCCGCCGGACGACCGGAGCGTCGACGAACGGGCGCGACCGCGGGACCGACCGCGGCACGCGGGGCCTCCTCATGCCTCCGATCGTGCCACAGCTCACTCCGCCTGCGAGCTGCTCTCAGCGATGTCGATGCCGGCTGTCTCTGCCACGGCGGCTGTCACCGCGGCGCCCGACGCGAGATCCCGCGCCCGCACCTCGACCTCGGCGACGAGTCGAGACCCCTTCTGGACGGTCGTCGCCAGATGCGACACGCTGCCGCCGTTCTTGGTGATGACGGTGACGACGCGGGACAACGCCTCGGCGTCGTCGACCAGCAGACGCATCCGGACGATGTGCGGGTCACGCCCGATGACCCGATCCGCCACCAGTCGCAGGGGCCAGAGCGACACGATGACGATCACCGTGATCGAGACGCCCGTGATCCAGGCCCCGGCGCCGGCGGCCATCCCGACGGCCGCGGTCGCCCACAGGCTTGCCGCCGTCGTCAACCCACGGATCGTCGCGCCTTCCTTCAGGATCGCGCCCGCTCCGAGGAAGCCGATGCCAGTCACGATCTGCGCGGCGATCCGCGCGGGGTCGGCGCCCGGTGCCGGGAACGCGGCGATCGACAGCACCGTGAAGCCGGCGGACCCCAGTGACACCAGGAGATGCGTGCGCATCCCGGCCGGGTGGTCGTGGATCTCGCGCTCGAGCCCGATCAGCGCGCCGAGCGCGGCCGCGACGATCAGCCGAAACGCATACGCCCAATCGAGGCCGAACTCGATCATCGGCGCAGTCTACGCGCGGGGCTGGGACCTCAAGAGGCCGTCCCCGACCATGTCGATGGTCGCCTCGATGATCGCCTCGCGGTCGTCGCGCGGCAGCATGCCCTCGCCCAACAGGATGGCGGCGCCGTGCACGGCCGCCCACGCCGGCACTTCCGCGGCGGCTCGCGGCACGGCGAGAAGGCCGGCGCGGTCGAGGGCATCGAGCGCATCCGACAGCACGGCGTACGGCGATGGGTCGTCCGCGACATATAGGTCGGGTGCGCAGCGGCGGAAGGCGATCTCGAACAGACCTGGCTCATCGAGTGCGAACTCGATGTACGCGCGCCCCGTCGCGCGGAACCTGGCGCCAGCCGCCCGGGGGGACGAACCGCGGATCTTGGCGGTCGTGGCGAGCATGCGCTTCGCCAGCGCCTCCCGGGCCTCCGAGCCCGCATAGGCCAACAGCCCGTCACGACTCGGAAAGTGGCGATAGGCGGCGCTCGGCGAAACGCCGATCCTCCGCGCAGCCTCACGCAGCCCGATCCCGTCGCTCCCTCCCGCTGCCGCGAGCTCGGTCGCGGCCGTCACGAGCGCACGCCGAAGGTCGCCATGGTGGTACGGCCTGGCTGGCGTCGTGGTCATCGTGGCGCGATGTTGACATCGTTCACATCTCGTGTAAAGTATACGGTGTTCACATCAGCTATCGAAGCGGCAAACATGCCCCAGCACAGGAAGTCAGGAACGATGGCCGAGATCATCAACGGACGACACACCGCCGCCCTCGACGACAACGTCGTCGTCTTCATCATCGGGATGCGGATCAACCGCCTCCGACGTTTGCGCTCCTGGCTACCGGCATTCCGGGCGATGCCACGGATGCTTAGAGAGCTCCGTGCCGATCCCGACCTCGGGCTGCTCCGCGTCCAGAGCTTCTGGGCAGGGCGCGTGCTGATGGGCGTCCAGTACTGGAGCTCGTTCGAGGAGCTGGAGGCGTTCGCGCGATCGCGCGACCACGCTCATCTCCCAGCCTGGCGCGAGTTCAACCGACTCGTCCGCGACAACGGTGACGTCGGGATCTTCCACGAGACGTATCGCGTCGGACCGGGGACGGCGGAGTCGTTCTACGGCAACATGCCGCCGTTCGGGCTGGCTGCGGCCGTCGGCATCGCGCCGGTGGCGAGCAGAGGCGAATCGGCCGGTCGTCGGATGGGGACCGCCACCTTGGACGAGCCGGCGGTCGCTCCCTACTGATCCGCCTCCGAGACGTCGATCACGTCGGCGCCGAGCGCATGGATGAGGTCCGCGGGCGCGACGTGAAGGTTCACCCCGAAAGCGCCGCCGCCCACCGACACGACGGGCTGGTCCAGCACCGACGCGTCGACGATCACCGGCCACGCCCGCTGCGAACCGAACGGGGTGATGGTGTAGCGCTCATAGCCCGTGGCCGACTGCGCCTCGTCGGCGTCGGGCAACGTCATCCGCCGGACACCGAGGTGGGACCGCAACTTGGGCCAGTCGAAGCGGCGGCCGGCCGGTAGGAGCACGAAGAGATAGTCGTCGTCACCGCGCCGCACGACGATCGTGCGCAGGAGGGCCTCCACGGGGATCCCCTGGAGGCTCGCCGATTCCTCGGCGCTTCCGGCGCGTTCGGTGCGGACGACGCGGTGCGCGATCCCCGCCGCAGCGATCGCTGCCGTCGCCGGCGTCTCAGCGTCCATCGCGATCCATCACCCGATGAACACCGTCCCGCCATTGGGCGAGAGCACCTGGCCGACATAACCGTCGCCGCCCGGCCCGACGAGGAACGCGATGGTCGCCGCGATCTCGTCCGGCTCGAGGAACCGGCCGATCCGGATGCTCGCGAGTTCCGCGTCGATCGCGTCGGGGTCGTTGTCGCGGAGCATGGGCGTGTCGACCGGCCCGGGAGCAACGCCGTTCACGAGGATGCCGGCGGGGGCGAGCTGGTACGCGAGCGCGCGCGTGAAGCCGACCAGCGCGGCCTTGGCGGTGACGTACTCGACGCTCTGGTTTCCAAGCCAGACGGCTTCGGAGCAGATGTTCACGATGCGGCCCCAGCCGGCCTCCGTCATCCCGGGCACGACGGCCTTGGTGACGTGGAACGTCCCGTCGACGTGGACGTCGAGCACGCGCCGCCACGCCGCGAACGTGACGTCCGCGAACTGGCCGCCACCGGGGATCCCGGCGTTGTTGACGAGGATCCTCGGAGGGCCGAGTTCCGCATCGACCAGGTCCACGGCAGCGGCGACAGCCTCAGGATCGCTCACGTCCGCAGCGGCCGCGACCGCTCGCCCACCATCGACAGCGATCGCAGCAGCGATGACGCGCGCTCCCTCGGCGTCGCGATCGAAGCAGCCGACCGCTGCGCCGTCCGCGGCAAGACGGATGGCCGTCGCTCGCCCGATGCCCGATGCTGCGCCGGTCACCAGGGCGACGTGGCCGTCCAGCGGCCGAGCGTCACTCATCATGCGTCGGGAAGCGTGCGACATGGATCGGTCGGTATCGGTCATAGAGCGTCACGATCAGTGTGATCAGCGCGGCGAAGACGAGTGCGTGCTCCAATCGCCGATCGGTAAGCGACGCCACGATGAACTGTCCGACAGCGACGATCAGCAGGTTGATCGCGAGCATCACCAGGAACTGGCGGACAGCCGACCTCCACGACGCGCCCTGTCGGACGAGCGCCTCCGTGATGAACGTGTTCGCGAGGATCATGACGAAGATGCCGATCGTCGTCTCGAACGGCGTCGCGTCGACACCCGGCAACATCCGCCCGAAGATGATGATGACCAGCGCGATGAGGGCGGACTTCTCGACGAGCTCGCGGTCGAAAAGGCGCTCGGCGAGCCGACGTCGCGCCGCTTCGACACGCCTTGGGTCGACGGCCGGCTGGCGCTTATCAGCGTCGAACGTCCAGGGGTGGTCGGCAGGTGGCAGGCGCTTGGCGAACAGCCAGCGCACAAGGAGCGCGAGGACGATCAAGCCGACGACCAGCACGACGATGACGAGCGGTCGGTTCGCGATCGCGTCCATCCATGATGCGTCCTTCGCGACGCCGAAGATCTCCGTCTTGATGAGGTCGGTCGCGTCGAGCTGCGCGACATGGATCCACCACTCCTGGGGCAGCTTGATGACGATCCAGATGAACGCCGCGGCCCCGACGATCAGACCCTTGGTCAGCTTGCGCGGGTCCCACCTGGCACGGACGCCCTCGTAGAAGTCGAAGAAGTACTCGAATGTGTTCGGGAAGATCAGGAGGACAGCGCGGATCTGGGTCACCTCGAATATCACGACACCGACCATCCGGTAGTAGTAGAGGAAGCGGCTGACGCCCACGGCCGTGTGGTTCGTCCAGTTCCGGAGCGTCGCGACGTACGCGATCGAGAGGTAGTAGACGTCCAGGGCCTTGTCATAGCTCTGGTACCCCTCGAGGTCGAGGCTCGTGAACGTCTGGAAGATCGTCTGATCCAGCCCGTCGATCACGAGGGCAGCGAGCATCGCCGGCAGCGGGAACTTCGGGATCGCAAGCGGCACGACGATCCGCGCGGCCACGACGGCACCGAAGATCAGGCCATCCACGCCCCTGCCACCCTCCTCTGCGGACCTGTCGACGGCGGACGATACCGCCCACGACGACCTCAGTCCGGGTCGACGAGCTCGATCCGGATCCGCTTGTTGATGCGCCCCTTCGATTCGTAGCCGGTGACCCGGATCCGGCCCACCTCCCGCGTGTTCGCGACGTGCGTGCCGCCGTCCGCCTGGAGGTCGAGCCCGACGATCTCGATCGTGCGGATCTCCTCGATGCCTTCGGGGAGCAGGTTGATCTTGGTCCGGATGAGGTCCGGGATCGCGAACGCCTCCGCGCGCGGCAGCACATCGACCCGGACATCGCGCTCGGCGGCGAGCTCGACGTTCACCGCGGTCTCGATCGCATCGACGAGATCACCGGACATCGAGGCGAACTCGAAGTCCATCCGGCCCGCACCCGGCTCCATGTTGCCGCCCGTGACCTGCGCCCCGTGGTCGCGCCACACGACCCCGCACAGGGCGTGGAGGGCCGTGTGCGTGCGCATGAGCGCGTACCGGCGCGTCCAGTCGAGGTCGACCTGGACGACGTCACCGACCACGGGCGGGTCGCCGGATCCCGCCTCGAGTTCGTGGACGATGTCTCCGCTCGCCTTCCGTGCGTTCCGGACGGGCCAGCCCCGACCGTCGGCGGTCCGGAGGATCACCCCCCGGTCAGCGGGTTGTCCACCTCCACCGGGGTAGAACACGGTGCGATCGAGGACCACGAGCGTCGTCTCGCCGGCGTCGACGCGGCGGACGGTGGCCTCGACCGACCTCGCGTAGGCGTCGCGATAGGCGATCTGGTCGCCGGGTGCTGTCACTCGGCGGTGAGGGACCCGGTCATGTTGGGATGGACGTCGCACACGAAGGTGTACTCGCCCGCCGGCAGGGCCTGCACGTCGTAGGTCTTCTCCGCGACACCCGGGAAGATCTCGCCCTTGAAGATCTCGCTGTTCGACGAGTCGTGGATCGCGACGTTGTGGGGGACCCCGGCGTCGTTATTGGTGAACTGGATCTGGAACGCCGTGTTCGCGGGAACCGCTTCCTGGGTGGTGTCGAAGGCGATGTTCTGCGCCGCGATCTTCAGCACCTCGCCGGCACCACCGCCCGATGCCGACGCCGATGCGGATGCCGGGGCAGACGCCGATGCCGACGGGGCCGTCGAGGCTGAGGCCGAGGCACTCGCACCGGCCGACCCGCTTGCGGAGACGCTGGGAAGCGGCGTCGCAGACGGAGCCGGCGCGTACGTCCAGCCCGGCTTCGCCGAGGTGCAGGCAGCCGCGACGAGCAGGAGCGCCGCGATGACGGACAGGGAGCGCACGCTTCGCATCGGTTCGGGGGACCTCATCACATGGGCGCGGATGACCGCGCTCGGGGTTTCGGGGCAGATGCTACCGCGTCGGCGTGGCACGGGTCCCGACCAGTACGAGGGGACTAGTACCCCACCCGTACCATCGTCCGGATTGTCGCGGGACCATATCGCGACTAGCCTCCACCTTCCCCAGACGGGTGCGGCCGACGCACCACAGGAAAGACTGGAGCCCCCGCCCAGATGAAGCGAAACGCCGTCGATCGAGCCTGGCACCTCATGGTGACGCTCGGCCCGATCATCGCCATCGCCATCGTGCTGGTCGCCGCTCGCCGCTGGTGATCCCAGCGGCCGAGGAGGCCGCACGAAGGTCGCCGCCGCGACCACCGAATCCGAATCTCGCTCGCCGGACGTTGCTGGCCGGCGATCGTCCTCATCGAGACCCGGAGACCTCCCTCCGGGTCTCTTCTTATGCGCCTCGTGCCTACCGGCTCTCGGTGAGCCCGAGGCGGATCGCCACCGCCGCGGCCTCGACCCGGCCGGACACCCCGAGCTTGGAGAGGATGTTGCCGACGTGCACGCCGACGGTCTTCTGGCTGATGAAGAGCCGCTCGCCGATCTCGCGGTTGGTCCGCCCGCGCGCGATCTGGACGAGCACCTCCCGCTCGCGGCCGCTGAGACCGAACGTGTCGCGCTTCGGCGTGGCGTCGATGCCCGTCTGACTCAGCGCATCGACGAGCTCGGACCGATCGCTCTGGCCCTCCGCGTCTGCCCTCGGCGCCGCAACGGCGACGGGCGCCGTTACCGCCATCACCCCGACAAGCTCACGCGGGCGGTCCTCCGGCCCGGCAAGTCGAGCGTCAACGTCGGTCGGGAGCGCGATCAGCGCACGACCGGCCAGCTCATGGAGCTCCCTCAGCAGCGGCAGGGAACCGAGTCGGAGGGCGATCCCGACCGCGTCCGATAGCGGAGCCTTGGCGTCGGCTCGCCCTGCGCGGCCCGCCCCTGAGCCGAGCAGCGCCTCGGCTTCGCGCCATCGGGCCCGTGCCTGCTCGTACGGTATGTGGAGCGATCCCCAGGCATCGCCGACGTCATGCCAGGCGACGGGGTCGTCGCGGCCCTCGACGCGGCGCCGGTAGGCGCGAGCCGTCGCAAGCCACGCGTCGGCGAGACGCCGCGAACCCAGTGCCGGGTCGACACCGTGCTTCCTGACGATCGTATCGGCGGCGCGGATCACCTCCCGCGCCCGTTCTCGGGCCGACGCGAGCCCAGCAAGATCGCGACCTTCGCGCGCCTCGGCCGCGCTCGCCGCCTCCACCTCGATGGCGGAGGCAGCCGTCCGCGCCGCAAGGATCCAGTCTTCCGTCTCGCGGACCAACTTCCAGCCGAGCTCGCTCGCGCGGCGCGCATCCGCGAGGTCGCCGCGCCAGAGCGCGAACGACGCGGCGGCGAGGTGCAGCGGCACGGCCTGCTGCGCATCTCGGACCGCCTCGAGCTCCAGCAGTGTCTGGCCGAGGAGGCGCCCGGCCGCCTCGCCGGCGGTCAGCTCGATCTCGACGGTGGCGAGCGACACCAGGGCATTGAGGAAGTTGATGCCCGTGGGCAGCCACTCGAGTGCCGTCATGCTCATCGAGCGTGCCTCTTCCCAGCGCCCGAGGAGGAACAGCGAGTCCGCCGCGTTGCCCCTCAGGACATTGCCGTAGACGGCCTCCAGACCCGCGTCCTTCGCGACCGCGATGCCGGCCTTGGCGACCTCGACCGCCTCCTCGTGCCGGCCGGCCAGCTCGAGCACCGTCGTCACGTTCGCGTGGACTCGGAACAGCTCGTCGAGGTCGCCGAGCTCCTCGGCGAGCGAGCGTGCCTCCGTCAGCATGGCGAGGGCGGCTTCCGGGTCGGCGCGCCAGCCGAGCGACACCCCGAGGGTCGTGGTCGCATGCAGCTCCCAGCGCCGCGCGGGGGGGTCCGATTCGCGGGCGACCCGGATCGCCTCGCGCGCGAGCTTCTCGGCTTCAGAGAACGTCCCCTCGAGCATCAAGAGTTGGGCGAGCCCCGCGACGACCGTCGCCCGGGCGACGGACGGCGCCGGCGGGACGAGGTCGACGGCTCGGCGCCGGGCCGCCAGCGAGCCCTCGGCATCGCCGGCGGCCCGCCGGACGTTGGCGAGACGGTCGTACAGCAGCCCGAGCCGGACGCGTTCGCGCCGCCCGTCGGTCGCGGCGATCGCTGCGTCGAGATAGGCCGCGGCGCGGACAGGGCGTCCTGCGGCGAATGCAGCCTCGGCCGCGCGAGCGTTCAGCTCCGCCGGTGGAAGCACCGGTGGATCGCTCTTTCGCCGCCCGCCCTGACGCGACGTCACCCCTGTGGCGCTGCCAGCCGCGATCGCGAGCTCGAGAGCGCGCAGCTCGTCGACCGGCGCATCGACCGCTGCCGCGGCGTCCGCCGCGGCGATCGCGGCGTGCCGGAGAGCGACGGGGTCGAGGGCGACGTCGAAGTGGTGGATCCCGACGAAGGGCTGGTCGGCCAGCGCTCGCGCCACGGCCATGTAGTGCCGGATCCGCATCGATGGCAGCAAGTCGGCCTCGATCGCTCGCCCCACGAGCTCGTGACGCAGCGCCAGGCCGTCGTCGTCCTCGCGGACGAACCCGTACTCGATCGCCTCGTCGAGCCCGTGGGTGAGATCGGCGTCCAGGACCCCGTCGCCGCGACGCGGCGCATTCGACGAGCGCGGCGGCCCGCCGGTGAGCTCGGCTTCGAATTCTTCGGCGATCGCCCCCAATCCGGCGCGGCGCAACGGGCGGCCGGCAGGGGCGATGAGGCGCAACGCCCGGCGTGCCTCGGGCGACCGAGCCGCGATCCGAGCCAGGACGAGGTCCTGGAATGACGAGGTCAGCGAGACTCCCGGGAGCTCTCGGCGGGCCGCCAGCAGCTCCTCGGCGACCAGCGGTCGACCGCTGGATCGCTCGGCTACGACGACGAGGACGCTCGCCGACGGTCGCTCCTCCTCGATGGCGGCGATCAGCCGAGCCAGCTCGTCGCGCGTGAGCGGCGGCAGGGTAAGCGTCGAGGGCGGGCGTGGCGCGGCCGCGAGGCCGGCGAGGTCGAGCGACCACGGGTCCTCGCGTCGGATCGCGTCGGCCTGATACGTACCGACCACCGCGAGCCGGTGTGAGCGGGCGATCCTCGCGAGGAACGTGACAAGGGCGCGGGTCCCGGCGTCGGCCCGGTGCAGGTCCTCGATGATCAGCAGGACAGGCCGGCGCTCGCCGAGCCGCCCCAGGACACCGAGGACACCCTCCAGGAGGCGGGGCTGACGGCGCTCAGGCACGACCGTCCCGAGCCTATGGCCTGCTCCGCGCGTTCCGTCGATGCGTCCCGCCAGGGCAGGGATCAGGCCGACGATCTCCTCGGTCGCGGTGCCGAGGACCTCGGCAAGGTCGTCGTCCGACAACTCCTCGAGCGCGGGCCGGAGCGCACGGACGAGCGGCTCATACGGCGCGTCGGTCGACGTCCCGTACGCCGCCCCGCGCATGACGGTCATGGGTTCCTGGAGGCCCGACACGCGACGGATCGCTTCGTCGATGAAGCGGCTCGTTCCAACCCCGGCCGTCCCGTCGATCAGGAGCGTCGCCGAGTCGCCGACCGCGGACGAACGAATGACGGTGGCGAGCTTCGCGAACGCGTCCTCCCGTCCCACGAAGCGCGCGCTCGTGTACCTGGCGGGCATCGCTTGGCATCGTACACGGCGGGGGGGCCGCCTCATCCACCCTGGACCGAACACCGCTTCCCGCGCGCACCATCGTCGGTCGTCCGGTTCCGGTACGGCGGCGCGACCGGCTACGCTGCGGAACGTGACCGACCCTGCCCGGCCCGCCCCGCATCCCGATAACACGCTCAATGAGCTCACCGGCGAGGAATGGCTCTACTTCACGAAGTCCGTCCTCACGACGGCCTATCCATCCGAGCTCGGTCACGTGGCACGCAAGGCGCATGGGGCGAACAAGCCGCCGCGGCTCATGGCAAGGCTCATCGAGTTCTTCACGCGGACCGGTGAGCTGGTCCTCGACCCGTTCGCCGGCGTCGGCGGCACGCTGATCGGTGCCGGGATCGCGCGAGGCCCACGACGCGCGCTCGGGATCGAGCTCGATCCGCGCTGGGTGCGTCTGTACGAGGACGTCGTCGCCGGCTTGATCGCGGAGAACGACGGCCGGGGGCCCGCCATCGCTGAGCTCGGTACCAGTGATCCGGGCACGCCTCGGACGTTCGACCCAGGTGGGCTCGAGATGCGGCAGGGAGACGCCCTCGAAGTCCTGCCGACGCTGGCCGACGCCTCAGTCGATCTCGTTGCCACCGATCCGCCGTACAACATCCAGCTACCGTTGACGATGGCGGGCGGACCCCTCGCCGAGACGCACGCGAACCGACGCACCGATTACGCGATGGTCAGCGATGCTCCGGCCGATCTCGCCAACGCGGCTGACTACCCCGCCTACCTCGACGCGATGGAGCGGACCTTCGCCCAACTCGAACGGGTGCTCAAGCCCGGTCGGTACGCCATCGTGATCGTTCGCGATGCCTATCAGAACGGTCGCTACCAGTTCGTCGGTGCCGACCTTGCGGCGCGGGCGGACGTCACCGGGCTCGTGCCGAAGGGCGACCTCATCTGGCATCAGGCGGGGACGCGCCTGCGGCCGTACGGCTATCCACGGGTCTTCGTCCCGAACATCGCCCACCAGCACATCCTGGTGCTGCGTCGCGATCCCGGCGGCGTGAGTCAGGAGCGGCGGCGGCTCTCCAGGTAGGCCGCGAGGACGTCGCCATCGACGTCGTCGCCCATGGTCCAGGTATCGGCGGCGATCGGCATCGTCGCGGTCGGCGTGCTCTGGGCCGGAGGATCGCCGAGCTGGTCACCGAGCGTCATCTTGTGGATCCAGCCCTGTCGGCCGTCCGGGCACAGCACCAGCCAATACGCGCCACGCTTCTCGAGCAGCTGGACCTCGTCGCCCTGGTCGAGGAACGCAAGCTCGGTCCCGCGGAGCTCGTCGGGGATGTCGAGCAGACGCACGAGGTTGTAGCGGATCAGACGCCGCTCACGTCCGTCGATCGGTCCGACCAGGCCATGCGCGAACGTCAGCCTCGGTACCTCGACCGCGTCGCGGATGGGGTCGGCCCTTCGGGCCTCGAGGAGTGAGGGCCGGCGCCAGCGAGGCATCGCCAGCTCGGCGTCGTGCGGGTTGGGGATCGTCTTGACCCCCGGGATCGGGTCCATCTCGTCGACCGCCACACGTCCGGGACGGTCGGCATATCCGACGGCGGCGGCCACAGCCAGTGGGCTCGCGGCGGCGTGGGCCAACACATCGTCCGGAGCCGGTGGGTCGCCGTCGCGTCGCCGCTTGCCGAACAGGCCGAACGCGAGTGTCGCCCCGACGATGCCGGAGGTCGTCACCAACGTGGCGACCAATCCGAGCGGCACGGTCGGGCGGCCGCCGGTGAGAAGGTCGAGACCCGCCGCGAATGCAGCCCAGGCGCCGGCGTTGCCGCCCCCTCCCCCGGAGCCGCCGGAGCCGTCGGTCGGGACGTTGGTGCCGCCCGTGCCCCGATCGCCCGGGCCGGAGATGACGACAGCGACATCGTCATCGCTCGCTGTCGGGCTCGTCGTCGGCGCAGGCGACGGGCCCGCCGAAGGGGTCCCCGTCGCGGTGGGGTCGCCACCGATCGCCACGTCATCCGGCGTCGGGCTGGGCATCGCAACCGTCGACGGCGTCGGACGTTCGGTCAATCTCGGCGTCAGTCGGGGCACCGGCTTGAGCGTCGGCCTCGGTGTCGAGCGTGGTTCGGGTTTCGGTGTGGGCTTTGGCGTCGCCTTCGGCGTCGGCTTCGGCGTCGGCTTGGGCGTCGGCTCCGGGGCGGGCGTGGGCGTTATCGTGATCGTCCCTGCCGCCAGCTGGTCAGCGAAGCGATCGCGGCTGAGCGCCGAGACCGTCACGGGGTAAGACCCCACCGAGAGCTTTCCCGACCACCGGAACGTCACGCCCCGCTTCCAGTCGGTACCAGCGGTCTTCGTCATCGCGTACGCGGTCCCGCCGAGCTTGACGCGAACCCAGTTGGCCGGCGTTCCCTCGCGGTTCCGGTAGGCGACGGTGATCACGACGGTCGTCGTCGGGTAGCCCGAACGCGGAGACACGACCGCGTCGGAAAGTTGCGTCGGACCGGCCGCCGCCCACGCCGGCACGACGGCGGACACGACGAGCACGACGGCCGCGATCAGGGCGACGATCCGTGCTTGGCGTCCCCCGAAGACATCGGACCGCGCTCGTGTTCCAAGGTGACGGGCGGGGCGGTGCATCCTGCCGGCGAGGATGCGGGTCCCCGAACACGGCCAGCAATGGTACGGGGGTCCGGTACCCCGTCGCCGACCGGCGTCGGTCGGGGCGTTGCGCGCCTGCAACGATCGCGCTGTCAGGCGCGGCGGTCTGGTGAGGTCCGGTCGGGCTCGTGGTCCCACCGGTGGCCCCGGCATCCCCCATTCGCCCATCGACGCGGTGGTGCGTCGAGTCGAGGATGGATGGCATGGAGGTCATCCAGCCAGCTCACCTGACCCAACGACCGCCCCTCGCGCCGTTGGTCGGCGCGACCGTCGTGGCCACGTTCTCGATCGTGCTGGGCATCGTCATCGCGTACACGGCGATCGCGACCCCCGTCCTCCAGGTCGTCATCCCCGAGGGTCGGCTGGACGCCGGTCAGACTGCGACCGGCATCATCGTGTGGTCCATCGCCCTGGTCGCGCCGACGGCCTTCGTCCTCATCGGGGCGAACCGGCTCGTCCGCATCCTCGCCGCGACGCGCGGGCGGATGCCTCGGCGTTCAGCGACGCTCCGCGCCCTCGATTCCCTGCCCGACGATGTCATCGTCGCGACGGGGATCTCGATGCCGGACGGACGCCCGATCTCCGACGTCGTCATCGGCCCGTTCGGGGCCGCCGTCGTCCGCGAGCTACCGCCCGCCGCCGTGACCCGCGTCCGCGAGGGGCGCTGGCAGCTCCGGACGCGCCGCGGGTGGATCGTCATCGAGAGCCCGCTGGAGCGGTCCGCTCGCGATGCGGAGCGCGTCCGTCGCTGGCTCGCCCACGACGACGCAGACTTCATCGTCAAGGCTTATGCCGCGGTCGTCGGATCCGAACCCACGATCTCCCGGACGACGGACTGCGCCGTCCTGACGCCTGACCAACTCGCACCGTGGATCGCCGGACTGCCGCCGCAGCGCAGCCTCACCGAAGGTCGACGAGAGCGGGTCCTCGAATACATCCGCGACGCGGCGCGCTGACCCGAGGGGACGTCGGTGGTAGGGGAGCCAGGACTCGAACCTGGAACCAGCGGGATATAAGCCCGCCGCTCTGACCATTGAGCTACTCCCCCGCGGCCGATGCTACACCGCGGGGCGGCACGCGTCGCGTGGCGGTCGAGATCAGTCCTCGTGCAGGAGTCGGCCCGCGATCGAACGGAGGCTGAGATGCCGTCCCTTCAGGTGGGGCTGGTCGCTGCTCCCTGCGTCGGCTCCCGCCACCAGCGCACCACCCGGGGCCCAGGCACGAGCGGGCAGCGTCGCAGCGAATGCGCGGTCGTCCTCGCTCTGATACGCCTCTATGGGCAGATCGTCGGGATCGTATGGCCGGTCGCCCGTCGATGCGTAGGACGGCGGACGGGCGTAGGCCGGTGCTCCGTAAAGCTTCGGGAGCGCGACGTGCTGCTCGTCGATGGACACGCGATACCTCGAGATGAGGGCAACGTCTCCGGTTTCTCCCCCCGGAAGACGAGGCGATGATGGCTCGGCCGCAGGTTACCGGGGAATGGTACGGATAGGCTACGGGGTCTGACGAGGAGGCGGGATTTCGTGGTGCCGACCGGCACCCTGCGGCGCGCCGGACCAGGGCTCAACCGAGCCACGGGCGGACGACCTGCAGCGCCACCACCATGACGAGCCACGCGATCGGCACGGCCGCGAAGAAGCCCAGGGCGGCACTCCAGGCGGACCTGCGGCGCAGCGTCCCCGATCCCGTCGGCTGCGGGACCACGAGATAGGTCACGAGGCTCCCGATGACCAGCACGAGCACCGTGTACGTGGCGAGCGCCAGCAACCGGAGATCGCCGCCCGGGAGCGCGGCGCCTCGACTCACCGCCACGTCATAGACGAGGTAGGCGACCGCACCGATGACCGCGACCGACAGGCTTGCGGCGACGGCGCGGACGACGGGTCGCGGCGCGTTCCGGAACTGACGCCAACGGATCTCAGCCCAGGATCGCTGTCGGATCGGCCGGTCGTCATTCACCGCTGAGGATCGTCAACGTGCGGCGCGGCGGCAGGGTGTCCGGTCCGTGGCTTGCCAGAAGCTCGACGCATCCGATGAACCTGTCGAGCTCGGCCTCCGACGTGAAGAAGCCGACGCTGATCCGAAGTGCGTCGACGAGCGGCACGGTCCGAGCGACCGCGAAGACCCGGGCGCTGAGCTCCTCGAGCGCTGCGTCCGGCGTCCAGCCTCGGATGCGGAACGTGATGAGTGTCGCCATTCGATCGAGCGGGGTCACGAGCTCGACGCCATCGATCGCGGCGAGCCGTTCGGCGGCCGCGCGGGCGGCCGCGGTGCCTCGAGCGTGGATCCACTCCAGCCCCACGAACATGCTCAGCCACCCGATCGAGCGAGCCATGCCGACGATCGAGGGGCGGTGGAAGTTCGACGACTCGTAGCGGCGCGCGTCCGGCCACCACACCGCGAGGCCCGACGAGTCGACGGACTCGAACGTGTACCACCCACCGTACGCCGGGGTGAGGCGATCTCGTGCCGCCGGTGCTACCGCGACGGCGCCCATCCCCTCCGGGCCGAGCAGCCATTTCTGCGCAGCGATCGCATACACGTCGGCGCCTGTCGCCGACAGGTCGACCGGGATGGCACCCGCCGCCTGGGCGCCGTCGACGATGAGGAGCGCATCGCGTGCGTGGGCCATCTCGGCAAGCCGGTCGAGCGGCAGGACGGCACCGGATGCCCAGAGGACATGCGAGACGACGACGGCCCGAGTCCGCTCATCGATCGCCTGGTCGAACGCATCCAGGATCTCGGCTTCCGAACGCGATGGGTCGACGTCGACGAACGCGAGGTCGATCCCTCGCCGCGCGCGAAGGTTGTACAGCGCGCCGATCCCTCCCGGATGTTCGAGGCTTGTCGTCACGGCCCGATCGCCCGGGCGCCACTCGATACCCCAGATGCCCACGTTCATCCCGTCGGTCGTGGCATGCGTCAGCGCGATGTCGCTGACGTCGGCGGTCAGGACGGCGGCCGTCGCTGCGCGTGCCTCCGCCATCCGTTGGACGGTCTCGAGGTAGTAGTCGACGTGGGCGCGACCCGTGTGCACCTCATACGCGGTGAGCTCGTCCATGGCGGCCGCCGTCTCGGCCGGCAGCGGGCCGACGGACCCGGTGTTCAGGTAGATGCCGGCCTCGAGTGCGGGCAGGGCTGCCCGGACAGAGGCGAGTCGGTCCGCGTCGGGGGATGAGGGGGCGGACACGGCCCGTATCATACCGACGATGTCCGGCCTGGCCCGACCCGAGATCCTGGCCACGACCGAGTGGCTCGCCGAACACGTGGGGCGGCCCGGCGTCCGGATCCTCGATGCCCGCTGGCGGCCGGACGGCACCGGCGTCGACGTCCATCGCGCCGGTCACATCCCAGGGGCGGTTTCGGTCGATTGGCGCGCCGACCTCGTCGATATGGACCAGGCCGGGGACGCCATCCGCGTCGCATCACCGGGCCGCGTCGCCGCGACGGCCGCGCGCGCCGGGATCGGCGACGAGACGACGATCGTCGTCTACGACGACACCCAGGGGCTCTATGCGTCTCGCGTCTGGTGGACGTTTCGCGCGTACGGGGCCGAACACGTCCGCGTCCTCGACGGTGGCTTCCCGGCCTGGGAGGCCGAGGGGCGACCCGTCGAACGGGGCGGTGGCGACCCACCACCGGAGCCATTGACCTCGTTCGTGCCACGCGGCCCGAATCGTTTCCATCTGACGACCTCGGAAGTCCGCGGGCTCCTCGGCGCGCCCGGCGTGACGCTGCTCGACGCCCGCGCGCCGGCGGAATATCGGGGATACGAGGGGAACACCCGACGCCTCGGACATATCCCGGGCGCGGTCAATGTCCCGGTCGGGTCGATGCACACGGCTGGCAGTCAGCGGCTGCGCGAGGGCGGGGACCTGCGCGATCGGCTCCACGCCGCGAACGTCAGCCGTGGCGCGCGGATGGTCGCCTACGACGGGTCAGGCGTGGCGGCGGCGAAGCTCGCGTTCGTGCTGAGCCTGCTCGGCCATGACGATGTGGCGGTGTATGACGGCGGCTGGGCGGAGTGGGGAAACCGGCTGGATCTGCCGGTCGATCGCTAGCGCCGCCCGCACCGCTGCACGCGCGTCACCAGCCGGTCGGTTCTGGTGGCGTCTCCGACGGGCCACCGCTCCCGGAGTCGAGCCCGGCCCATGGATCGCTGACGCGATGCGGGGCGAGGATCTGGGCACGCTCGTGGTTCACGGCCAGCAGCTCTGCTTGCGTGCGGGCTTCACCGAGCGAGTCCGACCAGTACGTCGCCTCGGTGACCGGCAGGAATTGCCCGGTCAGCTCGGACAGCGCGTCGCGCAGGCTGCGCTCGGGCATCAGGTGGATCTGACCCGTCACCTTGAACGGCGGGATCGAGATGAGCGCCTCCTCCGGGATCTTCGGTGTCCGCAGCTCGGGGGCGGGCGTCACGGGTTCGTTGACGACCGCGAACAGGACGGACGCGAGGTTGACCTGCGCGAACTCGGCGCTGTTCTGCTCACCGTGCACCCCGAACTCATCCGTGGTCACGTCGGACATCACGAGGAACCGGTCCTCGGCGAGATTCAACATGTCCGTCACGCGCCGCTGGCGGGTGGTGAGCGCGCCGCGCACGACGAACGAATCGGTGTAGAGCGTGAGTCGAACCTGCTGGACGACGCCGCCGAGCGAGTCGAACATCGCCACAGGATACGCGGCGCCTGTCGGGGCGTGGCGTCAGGCGCGATCGGCCGGGACGGTCCTCGCGCCGGCGGTCACGAGCAATTCGGAGCCGTGCTGAAGCCCTTCATACAGCGCGGTCACCGTCGCCACCGTGTCGATGTCGTCGGCCGATCTGTCGCGACGCAGCGCGTGGATCCGCGGGAATCGCAGGCTGAACCCTGACCCGTGCCGCTTGCTCCGGACGATGACGTCGAAGGCGATCTCGACGACGATCACCGGCTCGACCTGCCGATAGCGTCCGTAGCGGGCGATCGTGTGCGCCTCGAACCAATCGGTCATCTCCGCGATCTCGGCGTCAGTCAGGCCGCTGTACGCCTTCCCGATGTTGACGAGTCTGCCCGTCTCATCGTCCCGCACGGCGAACGTGTAATCGGACAGGACGCCGTGGCGCTTGCCGTGACCGACTTCCACCCCGACGACGACGCAGTCGATCGTCGCGAGCGCCTTCTTCATCTTCAGCCAGCCGAGCCCGCGCCGGCCCGGTGAATAGGCACTGGTCGGGTCCTTGACCATCAGTCCCTCGTTGCGACGGCCGCGCGCGTCCGCGAACGCCGCCTCGAGCGCATCCGGATCCCGAGCGACGCCCAGATGCGACCGGAGGAACCCGCCGCCGGAATCGACATGTGGCAGGTCGATCGCGTCGAGGCGTTCGCGCCGAGTTCGCAGCGGCTCGCGCAGAAGCGGCTCGACGGTGAGCTCACCCGCCCGGTCATCGCCCGGACCGAGTGCGAGGAGGTCGAAGGCCACGTAGATGACCGGGACATCTGCGCGGATCGCTTCGGACGGCGACTTGCGGCCAAGCCGCGCCTGGAGGCTGATGAAGGGCAGGACGAGACCATCCTTGTACGCGAGGATCTCGCCGTCGACGACACCGGTCCACGACAGCGGCCGCGCCGCATCGACGATCTCGGGGAACTGGTTGCTCACGTCGTGCAGGTCGCGCGAGTACAGCCGGACGTCGGTCCCGTGCTTGTGGAGCTGTGCCCGGATGCCGTCGTACTTGTCCTCGACCCACACCTCCGGACCGAGCCGGGTGATGATCTCGTCGGCGTCCTCGGCGGGCGAGGCGAGCATGAACTTGAGCGGGTGGAACAGCGCCAGCTCCGCCTCTCCCAGCCGGTCGTCACGTGCCAGCTCGGCGAGCCGACCGATGTCGCCGGTGAGCATCCCGGCCCACTTGACGTCCTCGATGCGACGGTCGAACGCCTGGGCGATCGCGGCCTCGACGAGGCCCTCGCGAAGCCCGATCCGCAGCTCGCCGCCGAGTACCTTGACGATCGCCTTGGCGGTCGGCGGGTCGGCGCGTGCGAGGAGGTCCTGGAGCAACTTCGCCTTGGCGGCGGGGCCCGACGTGGACTCGATGGCTGCGAACGCGGCGGCGACCTCGGGGAGCGTCGGCGATACCTCTGGCGGCGGCGCGTGGCCCGCGCGCACGAGAACGTCCTCGACCGCCAGGCTGAGATCCGAGTAGCGGTCGTACGCCTGACCGAGGTCCTCGCGCGTCGCACCTGTGAGCGCGCTGATCGCCCCCATCATCGACGACCAGCCCAGGCCGGTCGTGCGTTGATCGGCCTCGGGAAACGGCCGGCCGGTCAGGAAGACAGCGGCGACCGGCAGCTCGTCCGGGGTGAGGCTGCGGAAATAGTCGGCGAGGAGGGCGGTCTTCTCGGACGTGCGAGTCGTCGCCGCAACGCGCTCAGCGAGGTCGCTCCAGCGACGCATGGCGGCGATGGTATACGGTTCCGGCGATGGCACCCCGAACGTGGTTCCCGGAGGTGCTGGAAGGGTCGCGGGTCGTGCTGCGACGGCATGTCCCCGAGAACCTGACGGCCTTCCGGCGCTGGTATTCGGATCCCGAGATCGCGCGTCTCGCGCGCTACCAGGAAGCCCCGATGCGACCCGACGAGATCGAACGGTTCTTCGCCGCTCGCGTCGTCGGCGACGACGGCCTCGCGATGGCGATCCACGAGCTCGCGACCGATCGCCTGGTCGGTACGTGCGCATTCAGCCAGGTCGACGGGGACAACGGATCCGCGCTGTACCACATCACGATCGGCGAGAAGGACGCGTGGGGCCTCGGATACGGGACCGAAGCGACGCAGCTGATGCTCGACCACGCGTTCGGGACGCTCGGGCTGCACCGCATCGCCCTGTTCGTATTCGAGTTCAACGAGCGCGCCATCCGAGCGTATCGCCGTTGCGGGTTCGTCATCGAAGGCCGCGCCCGCGAATCCATCTTCCGCGACGGGCGCTGGTGGGATGAGATCGCGATGAGCGTGCTCGAGCGCGACTGGCGGCGACTACGCGACGAGGCGACCGCCGACCATCTTGAGCGGCAGGTGCCGCGTGCCGAGGCCGCGGACCCCGACACGGACGCGACCGAGGGTGCCGACACGGACGATCGCGGCCCCGCTCAGCGCGACGCGGTCGGCGCCGGAGGACAGGGCCGCAGCTTCATCCGACGCACCGTGCGACGCTTCACGTGATCAGCACCGGTCCTGCGGCTGATACCGCGCGCGCCGACGTCCGCGAGCTGATCGCCTCGAAGGGCCACGCCGTCGACAACGCACGGGCGGTGGTCGATCGCCTCGCGACGGCGTTCAGCGCCGGGGACCTCGTGAGGACGGCGTCGCTCGACCAGTATCTCGCCGACCTCGAACAGGCCCTCGAGCAGGACGAGGGGATGAAGCTCGGTGGCAAGAGCGCGGAAGCCGCCCGCTTCATCATGCGCGCCATCGACCGCGAGCTCGACAACGCCTAGCAGCCCGCCTGCGGCGGCCTAGACTGGACGCCCCGCCCATCCACTCGGAGGCCCACCTGTGACCGAGCTCAAGACCGGCATCCTGCTCTGGAGCCAGGCAGCGACCTGGCCGGAGATGACCGACGCAGCCAAGCGCGTTGACGAGCTCGGCTACGACCACCTGTGGACGTGGGACCACCTCTACGCGATCTTCGGCGACCCGTACCAGCCGATCGTCGAAGGCTGGATGGCACTCGCCGGTTGGGCGATGGCGACGGAGCGCACGCGGCTCGGCCTGCTGGTGGGTGCCAACACGTTCCGCAACCCGGGGCTGACCGCGAAGCTCGCCGAGACGCTCGATCACATCAGCGACGGCCGGGCGATCCTGGGCATCGGCGGCGCGTGGTTCGACCTCGAGCACCAGGCCCACGGCATCGACTTCGGGTCAGGCTTCGGGCAGCGGCTCGATTGGATGGACGAGGCCGTCGCGGCGATGCGGGGCGTGATGGATGGCACATCCGTGACATCGACCCGCGACGGTCGCTATGCCTTCGACGACCTCCGTCATTCGCCGCTGCCCGTCCAGAAGAAGCTCCCGATCATGATCGGCGGCAGCGGCGAGAAGAAGACGCTGCGGACCGTCGCGAAATACGCGGACATGTGGAACGCGATGGGCCCGCTCGACGTGATGGCGCACAAGGTCGACGTCCTCAAGCGCCACTGCGACGAGGTCGGGCGGGACATCGACGAGATCGAGTTCACGCTCGGCGTCAAGTTCACGCTCCGTGACTCGAAAGAAGAGGCCGACCGCGTCTGGAAGGCGGCGATGGAACACAACCGGACGCCGCTGTCGGAGGTCGAGGACGACGACACGTTCTGGAATGGGACACCGGAGGAGATGGCGGACAAGCTTCGACCGTACGTCGATCTCGGCTTCCGGACGGTGATCTCGGAACAGCCGGCCCCGTACGACATGGAGAGCTTCGAACGGTTCATCGGTGAGGTGAAACCGCTCATCGAAAAGGGCTAGGCGTCGTCGGTCGATGTCAGAGGCGTACCGCGTCCGGCTATGGAGCGTCGGCGACGGCCCGACAGCGCTCGGTGAGGCCGGTCCGTTCACGCTCGTGACCGATCGGCCGACGGCGGCCGGCGGCCGAGGTCTCGGCTTCAACGGCGGCCAGCTGCTCTACCTGTCGATCGCCGCGTGCTGGTCGAACGATCTCTACCGCGAGGCGGCGACGATGGGCATCGAGCTCGACGGCGTCGAGATCACGGTCGACGGCGACTTCCCGTCACGTGGCTCCGGCTCGACGCCGATCTCGGTCGACGTCGTCGTGCGGTCCGCGGCCTCCGAGGAGCGGGTCCGCGCCCTGATCGCGGAGGTCGAGCGGGTGGCGGAGATCCCGCGAGCGATCCGCGACGCGACCTCGATCGGGGTGACGGCGGCAGTCGAACGGCCCGCCTGATCCCTCAGGCGACAGAGGCAAGGATGGCACGCGCCTCGTCGTAGGACGGAGATCGCGGTGAGTTTCGGATGGCGACGTCGTCGATGGCGTCCTGCGCGACGACATCCAAGCCCGCGTCGTCGAACCCGAGCGAGGCAAGTCGATGGCGCTGGCCGACACTCGCGAGGAACTGGCGGAGCTCGCCGATCGCCGCCCCCGCAGCCGTAGCAGCCGGCTCGGTCGCGATCGCGGCCTTGAGCGTCACACCGACGAGTCCCAGCTCTCGGTCCCGCAACCCACCGTCTGCGACGTAGAACGCGAGCACCTCGGGAAGGACGACGGCGAGCGCGGTCCCGTGCGCGAGATGACCGCGCGTACCGAGCGCGTGTCCGAGGGCGTGGACCAGCCCGACGCCCGTGCCACTCGCCTGCCCGACCCCGGCGAGATGCGACGCCATGAGCATCTGCGAGCGCGCCTCGAGATCGGATCCGTCGGCGATCGCCCGGGGCAGCCACTCGTGGACCGTCCGGATCACGCCGAGCGCGGTGGCCTCCGCGAACGGGTTGCCGTTCCGCGACACCAGTGACTCGAGCGAATGCGTCATGGCGTCGACCCCGGTCGCCGCCGTGACGCCCTTCGGGAGCCCGATCGTGAGAGCCGGGTCGAGGATCGTCGTCACCGGTAGCAGCGAGCGGTGGCCGATGTAGTCCTTGCGCCCGATCTCCTCGCGGGTGATGACCGCGAACGGGTGTGCCTCGGAGCCGGTGCCGGCCGTCGTCGGGATCGCGACGATCGGAACTCCCGGCGCGAGATCCGCGCCGTCGTATTCGAGCTCCCATACGGGTCGCTCGTTCGCCGCGCACAGCGCGATCGCCTTGGCGGCGTCCATCGCCGAGCCGCCACCGATCGCCACGATCACCGTGCGCTGGAGTCCATATCGCCGTAGTTCCGCGGCGCCCTTCTCGATCGTCGCGCCGGACGGGTTCGGTTCGACATCGCTGTAGACGCTGGCGGGGAAATCCGACGAGGCCACCGCTCGATCTGCGATGCCGGCCGCGACCACGCCTGGATCCGTCACGACGAACACGCGCGATCCTCCGGCGGCGCCGACGACCCCGCCCAACCGCCGGATCTCACCGACCCCGAACAACACGCGGTTGCGCAGTGTCATCTCGATGCGCCGCCCCGCAAGACCCGTCACCACGAACGCCCTCAGCCGAGCACCTCGATGACGTGGTCGACGCTCGAGTCGCGTCGGATCGTCATCCAGCGCCGGCAGCCATGCCCATGGAACCAGCGCTCCGTCGTCACGCCGACGGGGTTCTCGAACACCCACACCTCATCGAAGTCGCGCTCGTCGGGATCCCTGATCGAGTCGGGCACATCGCGGACCTCGCCCCCGAACGAGAACTCCTCGAGCGGACGGTGCCCGCACCGCGGGCAGTCGAGCCACAACATCAGCGCGTGCCCGCCGACCCCTGGTCGGCCATGGCATGGTCGCGCTTGAAGCGATCGAGCGAGAAGGGCTGGATCAGTTCCGGCGTCCGCCCCGTCGCGATTAGCTGTGCCATGGCCTCGCCGCCGGCAGGGATCGCCTTGAAGCCCCATGTTCCCCAACCGGTCGTGATGACGAAGCCCTCAACGCCCGTGAAGCCCATGATCGGTGAGAAGTCGACGGAGATGTCGCAGATGCCCGCCCACGTCCGGAGGATCCGCAGGTCGCGCAGGAACGGCAGGATCCGCGTGATCTTGTGCGAGTAGCTCCGAAGCGCAGCGAATGAGGACTGACGCGAGTAGGAGGGCTGCGCGTCGAACTCGGCGCCGATGAGCATCTGGCCGCGTTCTGTCTGCGACACGTAGCAATTCAGCTCGGTGCTCGCGACGATCGCCGGGAACCCTTGCTGATAGTCGTTCGTGACGAAGGCATGCAGCGGATGCGTCCGGATCGGCAACCGAAGCCCAGCCTGTGCGGCCAGCGGCGTCACGCGGCCACCGACGGCCGACATCACGATCCCTGCCGAGATCCGCCCCTTCGTGGTCTGGACGCCGACGATCCGATCGCCCTCGCGGACGAGCCCCGTTACGGGGGTGTGCTGGACGACATCGACACCGCGGTTCGCGGCGCCGGCGGCGTACGCCCAGGCGACGCGGTCGTGCCGAGCCGTCGCGGCCTCCACGTTGTGTGAGGCGCCGAGCACCGGATACCGGTGGCCACCCGTGAGGTCGATCTGCGGGACGAGCTCCTTGATCTCCGCGGGCGTGACCATCACGGTGTTCGCGCCGGCGGCGGTGTTCATCACCGCTCGAGCCCGCTCGGTCCGCAACGCCATCTCGGTATGCGCGATCCAGAAGATGCCTTTGGTCTGGTGCAGGATCGCCGCGCCGACCTCGTCCTCGAGGTCGCGGTACATCTCCAGCGAGTGCTGGTAGAACCGGATCGCCTCCGGCAACCCGTAGTTGGCGCGGATGATCGTCGTGTTCCGACCGGTATTGCCCGAGGCGATGTAGTCCGCCTCCAGCACCGCCACGTTCGTGATCCCGTGGTGGGTCGCAAGGTAGTACGCGGTCGAGAGGCCGTGCCCGCCGCCGCCGATGATGACGACGTCGTACGCGTCCTTGGGCTCGGCCCAGCGCAGCTTAGGCAACGACGCGACGTAGCCCGCTGCAACGCCGCGCCTCAAGTGTTCACCGGCAGGCGAGCGAGGAAGTCGTCGAGATAGGCTGTCATGACGAAGACCGTGGCGGCGCCGGTCGGGTCGATGTACAGCTTCGAAGGCACGCCGGCGATGGACCCCTGGCAGAAGGCCGGACGGGTCGGACCGACCGCCCATTCCATCCGCGGCAGGACGACGTCGATGAACTCGTCGACCGGGAACATGACCGCCGTGTAGCCGAGCTCGGGCTCGACGATGGCGTCGGGATCATCGAGATGGACGCCGGTCGCGCCGACCGCGAACGCCTCGTCTGGCGCGAAGCGCAGGACGAGCGGCTCGAATTCTTCCGGTCCGGGGCCCGCATCCTGCCAGGCGGCGGCGTCGATCGACTCCGGCGACGCGACCACCCGGACGCCCGGCGCCCTAAGCACGTGCACGGTCGCCCTCCGGATCGTAGAACGGGGTCGGCGTCACCACGGCTTCGCGGCCGCCGATCACGACCGTGTCGGGGTACGGCAGGTGCTTGATCCAGCCGAGCATCACGGTCTTCCCGAGCAGCGGCGACGCCCAGCTGCCCGACACGTGGCCGACGATCGATCCGTCGACGTGGATCGGCGACCCCTCGATCGGCGCCTCACCATCCATCGTGAACCCGTGGAGCAGGCGTTCGTCGGGCTGCTTCGCCGTCCGCTCGAGCGCGGCCTTCCCGATGAAGTCGGGCTTGTCCATTCGGGTCGCCCAGGGCATACGGACACGTCGCGGCGTGGTGTCGAGCTCGGTATCCATCCCGATGATGATGTGGCCCTTCTCGAGGCGGAGGCCGAACAGCGCCTGGAGCCCGTGGGGCCGGATGCCGAGATCCGATCCGAGCGACATCAGGGAGCGCCACAACTCGACGGACCGATCGACCGGGTGATGCAGCTCCCACGACGCCTCGCCGGTGAACGAGAGGCGCATCAGGTGACATGGCACGCCGGCGACGTCCGCCTGGATGTGGCCGAGGAACGTCGGCGGATCGTCGACCCCGGCGCGCTGCAAGAGCTCGCGCGCCCGTGGCCCCGTGACATTGATCGCTGCGAGCGACATCGTCCGATCCATGATGTGGACCCGCATCCGCCACGTCTCGGCCCAGTCACGAACCCACATCTCCGCGTTGGCGGCGCCGCCCGACGTGAACGTGAGGACGAACCGGGTATCGCCTTCGCGGAGGATCATCCCGTCATCCATGATGTGGCCGCGTTCATTGAGCAGGAGGGCATAGCGCGAGCGGCCGGGCTTGATGTCAGAGACACGGCACGGATAGAGCCGTTCGAGGAAGTCGACGGCGTCGGGTCCCGAGACCACCATCTTCCCGAGCGTGCTCACGTCACCGACGGAGACGCCCTCGCGCACCGCCCAGTACTCGGCGACGGCGTCGCCGTAATGCCACGGACGCCACCAGTTCCCGAAGCGATCCATGCGGCCGCCGAGCGCGAGATGCTCTTCGTGGAGGGGGGTCCGCCGGAACACGTCGACGTAGGTATCGGCCGCGGCTTCGGCGAGGGTGATCTGGCGTGAAGCCGGCCGCGCCGTGAACGGCGGAGGCACATCGCCGGTCCGCGCCGCGATGAACGCGCGGACCTGCGGCAGACACGCCCCTCCTTGGCACGTGCCGAGGCACGCAAGGCTGGCGCGCTTCAGAAGCTCGATCTCCTGGAAGCCACGGTCCCAGGCCGTCTGCAAGTCGTCGACGGTCGTGCCGTTGCAGGCGCAGACGATCCCGGCGACGGGTGGCGGTGGCAGGACGCCGGCCGCCGCAGCGGGTCCGACGACGCTGATCGGAACCTCGCCGGCCATACGCACGAGGACGTCGCGTGGCGCGAAACCGAGTCCGACGATCAGGGTGTCACAGGGGGTCGTCGTCTCCGCCCCGATCCAGTCGTCGGCGGTGACGACACCGCGGACGTGCCCCTGTTCATCGCCTTCGATCCGGATGAGCTGGCCCGCGACCGGGATGCACGGCACGCCGGGCGGTGGCGTGCCGATGGCGACCGCGGCGCCGAGCTCGATGCCGGCCTTGTGCATCCGCTGCGCGGCTCGGGTCGTGACGACGCCCTCGAGATCGTTGCCGGGAACGGCTGGGTGGATCTCGGCGGCACCCGTCGCGACGATGATCTCGGACGGATAGACGTGAAGCATCAGGGTCGGCGTCCGAACGACGATGAGCGGCCCGGGATAGATACCGACGACCTCGTCGCCTTCCTCCGCGTCGAGTACGAGGACGCGCTTGCCCGCCTTCTCCGCCGTCTCGGCGGCCTCGGTCCCGCTCTCACCGCCACCGATGACCGCGACGTCGACGTGTGCCCGCAGCACCTCGATATCCGGGCCCTCGGGTGAACTCGTCAGGTCCGGTCCTGTCACCGCAAGCAACGGCGGCAGGCCGTCGATCGCCGACCGCTCGACCGACAGGCCGGGAAGCGCGCGCTGCTGGCACGTTCGGACATAGGCGATGCCGTCGACCTGGGCGAGGCAGTTGCCGCAGTCGCCGGTGAGGCAGAGCGTGCCTGGTCCCGACGGTGACGAGCCCGACCGAAGCACGGCGATCGCGACGGAATCGCCGGCCGCGAACGGGACCGGTCGCCCGTCGACGATGATGCGTCCCGCTTCCACGAACCTCGCAGATCCGGGGCGATCGGTCACTGGCGCATCCTCGTCCCCGCGGGGTCGAACAGCGGCTCCGGTTGGAGGCGCGCCGGCCGGCGACGGCCGATGATCTCGATCTCGAAGCCATCGCCGCCCGCGCCGTCGGGCGTCGCCAGCTCGGTCGGCACGTAGCCGAGGGCGATCGACTGCTTGACGCTGTGGCCGTAGCCGCCCGACGTGATCCAGCCGACGACCTTGCCGTCGTGCCACACCGGCTCGTCGCCGATGACATCCGCCGGGTCGTCCGGCTGTGGCTCGACCACGAACGTCACCAGCCGTCGCTTCGGCCCGCCCTCCGCGAGCTCTCGTTCATGGGCGGCGCGCCCGATGAACTCGTGGTCGAGCTTGATGTAGTGCGTGATGCCGCCCTCGAGCGCGGTGTAGATCGGCCGGTACTCGCGGAACCACGTCCCGTAGCTCTTCTCGAGGCGGAGCGACATCAGCGCCCGCATCCCGAAGAGCCGGAGCCCGTGAGGCTGACCGGCCTCGACGATCCGGTCGTACAGCGCACGCTGGTACTGCGGCTCGACCCACAACTCGTAGCCGAGGTCGCCCGAGTAATTGATCCGTGCGACGTGCGCGGGGACCATCCCGAGGTCGACGTCGCGGAACGTCATGAACGGGAACGCCTCGGTCGACAGGTCGAGGTCTGGCGCTACGGACGACAGCACGTCCCGTGACCGTGGCCCCGTCAGTGAGAGACCCGTCAAGCCGAGCCCAAGGACCTCGAACCGGACCGAGCCATCGTCCGGCAGGTGACTTCGGAACCACCTCGAATGGTGGACCTCCGCCGGCAGGGACCCGAAGAGGAAGTACTCATCGGCTTCGTTCGCGCGCGCGACCGTGAATTCGCCGACGATCCGGCCGCCCTCGTTGAGCATCGCGGTGAGGGTGATCCGGCCGGGCTTGGGCATCCGCTGGGTGAGCAGCGAGGACAGCCATGCCGCCGCACCCGGGCCGGTCACCCGGTACTTCGCGTAGTTCGAGATCTCCGTCATGCCGACGCGCTCCCGGACCGCGTTCACCTCCTCGGCGACGCACTCCCACGCGTTCGAGCGGCGGAAGGTCACGTCCTCCTTGGGCTCGAGGCCGGCCTTCTGGAACCACAGCGCGTGCTCGAGGCCGAACGTCGCCCCCCATACGGCGTTCGCCTCCGTCAGGCCGTCGTAGATCGGCGTCGTCAGCAGGGGACGGGCGGCCGGCAGCTCCTCGTTCGGGAACGTGATCCGGAAACGGCGTCGGTAGTTCTCCTGGACCTTGGCGTTCGTGTAGCCGAGCGTCGCGTAGTCGCCATACCGAGCGACGTCCATCGCCCAGATATCCATCCCCGAGTCGCCGTCCTCGCCGGCGGTCATCCACTCGGCCAAGGCGAGGCCCACACCGCCGCCCTGCGACAGCCCGGCCATCACCGCGCACGCCACCCAGTAGCCGCGGAGTCCGCGGATCGGGCCGACCAGCGGGTTACCGTCGGGCGAGAACGTGAACGGGCCGTTGACGGTCCGCCGCAGGCCGATCGACTGCATCGGCGGGTAGTGCTTGAACGCGACCGACAGTTCCGGCGTGATCCGGTCCATGTCGTTCTTGAGGAGCTGGGACCCGAAGTCCCACGGCGTCTCTCGCGGTGACCACGGCACACACGCCTGTTCGTACGTGCCCATCAGCATCGCGCCGCCTTCCTGGCGGATGTAGATCTCACCCGCGAAGTCGAGCGCCATCGGCATCTCGTGGCCGGTCTTCGCCACGTGCGCCGCGACCTCCGGCATGTCCTCGGTGATCAGGTAGTGGTGCTCCATCGCAAGGACGGGGAGTTCGATCCCGACCATCCGGCCGACCTCGCGCGCCCACAGCCCGCCGGCGTTGACAACGTGCTCCGTGTGGATCGACTCGCCGTTCTCGAGCCGGACATCCCACGTCGCATCGGGTCGCTGCGTCAGCGCGACGACGGGCATGCGCTGATGGACCTCCGCGCCGAGCTGCTGCGCGCACTTCACGTAGGCGCGCGTAACGCCGGTCGGGTCGACGTGTCCTTCGACGGGGTCGTACAACGCACCGACGAAGTACTGCGGGTCCATGAGCGGGAACAGGTCGGCTGCTTCCTGCGGCGAGATCAGTTCGAGCTCCATCCCGAGATAACGGCCACGCGCCTGGGCCATCCGCAGGAAGTCCATGCGGACCTCGGTGTCCGCCAGCATCAAGCCGCCGGGCAGGTGGATCGAGCAGTCCTGCCCGGACTGGCGCTCGATCTCCTCGTAGAGCTGGATCGTGTACTGCTGCAGCCGCGCGACGTTGGGGTCGCCGTTGAGCGTGTGCATCCCGCCGGCGGCGTGCCACGTGGACCCGGCGGTGAGCTCTCGTCGCTCGAGCAGCATCACGTCGGTCCAGCCGGCCTTCGTCAGGTGGTACAGGACGCTCGCGCCGACGACGCCGCCACCGATGACGACGACCTGGGTCTGGTTCTTCACGCGTTCCTCACGGGTCGATGTGACGGTATCGCGCCGCTACGCGATGAGCGGGACCCCGACGGTACGACATGCGGCGGCGAGCCGCTCGTCGAGTGTGGCGATGCCGAGGCCAAGCGACTCGGCGATCCCGAGATAGGCCGCGTCGTACACGGTCAGGTCATGGTGTCGAGTCGGTTCGACGAGATGCAACGCCGTGGAGGTCTCGACGGGTCGGACCTCTACCGGGAGCTGTCGGACGATGTCGCGTGCTCTGCCGATCGTGTCATCGGTGACCCTGCCGGAACTCCACGCGAAGCGCAGGCCGTTGGCTACCTCGAGCGGCCAATGCGCAGGGGCGATCCCGCCCTCGAGGACCAGGCGCTCGAGCACTGCTTCTGTGGCGGTCGTCATCGCATCTTCGAAGCACCACGCCAGCGTGATCGATGCGTCCACGACGAACATTCACCGCCGTCCGTGGTCGATGAGCTGGCGGATCGAGAGGCCGTTGAGCCGATTGCCGCGTCGCAGCTCACGAATCCGCCGAATCAGGTCTTCGGCGTCCGCTCCTTCGGCTCGACCAGGCGGGATCAAGACAGCCACAGGCCGTCCATGTTTGGTGATCGTGATGCGTTCGCCCTTCTCGACCTCGTCGAGGAGTCGTGGCAGGTTGGTCTTGGCCTCGTATGCCCCGATCGAACGCACGGTTTAGACTAGTCGTAGACTAGTCTCATCGTCAAGTCCGCGCGTCGCCGCCTCGGTCAGAGCGACAGCAAGTCGGGCCGATCTCCTCAGGTCTCGTCCGCCACTCGACATCTCACTCCAGACCTGGACGCACTCTCCCGATCGGTAGCGACGAGCCATCCACGCCGGGCTCGCCGACGATCAGTAATCCGTCGGGACGCCACCCTCGGCGACCCGGCGCGCGACGAACGCATCGAGCTCCTCGCGGACGGCCGGGTCCATCGGCGGCGGCTCGTACGCGGCCAGGAGCTCCTTCCAGAGCCGGTTCGCTTTCGCGGGCAGCTCGGGCGATCCCGCCTCCTGCCACGTCTCGTAGTTCCGCCAGTCCGACAGCATCGGCTTGTGGAACGCGGTCTTGAAGCGCGACTGCGTGTGTTCGGCGCCGAAGAAGTGGCCGCCCGGGCCGACCTCGGCGATGGCCGAGAGCGCGAGGCTCTCGTCGTCGACGGCGACGGGTTCGAGGAAGGCCTCGACCATGCCGAGCAGCTCAGCGTCGAGGACCATCTTCTCGTAGCTCGCGTGGAGCCCGCCCTCCATCCAGCCGGCGCCATGCATGAGCAGGTTGACCCGACCCATGATCGCGCCCCACAACGAGAACACCGATTCGTACGCGGCCTGTGCGTCGAGTGCGTTCGCGGCGTTGACGTTCGACGAGCGATACGGCACCGCGTAGCGCCGCGCCAGTTGACCGCCGATGAGCGACGTTCGCATCGCCTCCGGCGTCCCGAATGCAGGGGCGCCCGATTGCATGTCCACGTTCGAGGTGAAGCCGCCGTAGATGACCGGTGCGCCGGGCCGGACGACCTGGGTCAGCAAGATGCCGGCCAGAGCCTCGGCGTTCTGCTCGACGAGGGCTCCGGCCAAGGTCACTGGCGCCATCGCGCCACTCAGCGTGAACGGCGTGATGCACACGATCTGGTTCCGCTCGGCGAAGGCGATCACCCCCTGCGACATCGGCGTGTCGAGGCGGAGCGGCGAGCTCGTGTTGACGACCGTGAACACCGACGGCTCGACGTCGAGCGTCGCGTCGTCGACGCCGCGCGCGATGCGCACCATCTCGAGGACGTCGAGGTTGCGCTGCCGACCCAGCGAGTAGCAGTGGATCGCCTTGTCCATGAGCGTCAGCGCGTCGTGCGTGGCGTGCAGGTAGCGGACGCCGTGATGGACATCGACCGGTTCGACCGGATAGCCGGCGAGGAAGTGGACGCTGTTGAGCGACTGTCCGAGCCGGAGAAGGTTCTGGTAGTCCTCGCGGTTGCCGATCCGCCGACCGCGGTCAAGATCCGCGACGTTCGGCGGCGAGCCGACCGTGCCGAACGCCATCCAGGGGCCACCGAGACGCAGATGTCGCTCGGGATTCCGGGCATGGAGCGTGAACTCGGACGGGGCGGTCTTGATGACCTCCTCGACCATCCCCGGGTCGAACCGGACGCGCTGGCCGCCGTCCTCGATCGTCGCGCCGGCTCGCCGCAGGTGTTCGCGGGCATCGGGGTCGAGGAAGTCCATGCCGGTCTCCGCGAGGACCCGAAGCGACGCGCGGTGGATCGACTCGAGTTCGTCGTCGGAGATCGCGCGCGTCGGCTCGTACGGCATCCGCGGCTGGCGGAACGGCCGTTGCTGAGGCAGCCGCGATCGCTCATGCCCCGCGCGGCCGCCAGCTCGGCGGCGCCCGACGAGCGCCTCGCCCGCTGGCGTGTCCAGATCCGTCATGTCAGGTCGATCCACGTCGTCTTGAGCTGCGTGTAGCCGTCGAGCGCGTGAAGCGACTTGTCGCGCCCGAACCCCGATTGCTTGTAGCCGCCGAACGGGACCGTGATGTCGGCCGTGTCGAACGTGTTGATAAAGACCGTTCCGGCGCGCAGTGACCGGGCCAGCCGATGCGCCTTGGTGATGTCGCGCGTCCAGACGCCGGCCGCGAGGCCATACGGCGAGTCGTTGGCGATCCGGACGGCGTCGGCCTCGTCCTCGAACTCCGTCACAGTCAGGACCGGGCCGAAGATCTCCTCGCGGGCGACCCGCCAATCGTTGTCGACGCCGTCGAGGATCGTCGCCGGGACGTAGCAGCCGCCGGTTTCGGCACGGACGCGCTCACCACCCGCGACGACGCGTGCGCCCTCGCGCTGGCCCAGCTCGACATAGTCGAGCACCTTGTCCAGTTGCCGAGCGTCGACCATCGAGCCGAGGCGCGTGTCGGGGTCGAGTGGGTCGCCAGGGGGGATACCGCGGCCCATCTCGGCGATGCGCTCGACGAGCTCCTCGCGAACGGAACGATGGACGACGAGCCGCGAGCCCGCGTTACACGTCTGCCCGCTGTTGTAGAAGATCCCCCAGCCGATACCCTCGGCCGCCTTCTGGACGTCCGCGACGTCGGCGAGCACGACCTGCGGGCTCTTCCCGCCGAGCTCGAGCGAGATCGCCTTCACGTCCGTGTCGCCGATCCCGCGCAGGAGCGACTTGCCGACCTCGGTCGACCCGGTGAACGCGATCTTGTCCACCCCGGGATGCCGCGCCAGCGCCTGACCGAGGACTGCGCCGGGCCCCGGAACCACGTTGAGCACGCCGTCGGGGATGCCCGCTTCCACAGCCAACTCGGCGATCCCGAGGGCAGTTAGCGGGGACGCCGACGCCGGCTTGAGCACCACAGAGTTGCCGGTCGCGAGTGCCGCGCCGAGCTTCCATGCCGTCACGATGAGCGGGTAGTTCCAGGGCACGATCGCGCCGACGACGCCGATCGGTTCGCGGGTCACGAGCGAGAGGGCGTCCGGGCCCGTCGGACCGACCTCCCCGTACACCTTGTCGATGGTCTCGGCGTACCACTGGATCGTCTTGGCTGCCGACGGGACATCGACCGAAAGGGTGTCGCGGATCGGCTTCCCGACGTCGAGGGACTCGAGCAGGGCGAGCTCATCGCGGTTCGCGCGCATCGCCTCGGCCAGCTTCAGCAGGATGACCTTGCGCTTTGCCGGCGACATGTCCGCCCAGCGGCGATCCTCGAACGACGCGCGGGCGGCGGCCACCGCTCGATCGATGTCCTCGCTGTCGCCTTGCGCGACCTGCGTGATCACGCTGCCGTCCCGGCCGGCAACGTCGTCGTAGGTCTGGCCCGAAACCGCCGGCACGAACCGGCCGTCGATGAATGCCTCGTTGCGTGGCTGGAGCGAACGCGCTCGGGCTATCCAGTCGGGCGCGATCGTCGCCGTCATGCGGCATACCTCTTGATCGACACTTCGTCGAGCATCGCACCCAGACCCGGTCGCTGCGGGACGTGCAGCAGACCGTCCGCGTCCGGCCGGATGGGCTCGGCAAGGAAGGCGTCGCGTCGTTCGGACGTCCAGCCGGGGGGATCGTAGGGGAACTCGACGAACGGGCCACCGCCCACGCCGGCGACCACATGCAGGTTCGCGAGCAGCCCGAGCCCGTTGGTCCAGGTGTGCGGCGTGAACCACCGGTTCCGAGCCAGCGCCACCTCCGCGATCGTCCGCGCGCGGAGCAACCCGCCCGCAAGGACCACGTCCGGTTGGTACACATCGAATGCGTCGGCGTCGAGAGCTGCCAGCGAGTCCCCGAACGTGCGCGCCATCTCGCCGCCCGCGATCCGGACACCCGGCGAGCCCGCCCGCAGCGCCGCCAGCCCTCGCAGATCCGTCCCCGCGAGCGGCTCCTCCATCCAGAGCACGCCGTCGTCGGCGAGCCGCGCCGCGATGTCGCGCGCCGTCTGAAGGTCGATCGATGGCGATGTGTCACCGGCCATGCGCCAGCCCTGGTTCAGGTCGACCATGATCGCCATCGCGTCGCCGACCGCCGCACGCGTGGCGGTGACGGCGGCGAGCCCTTCCTCGAGCCGCCGCGGGTCGACCCGGATCTTGAGCGCCCGGAAGCCTTCCTCCCGAAGCCGGAGGGCAGCTTCCGCCCGCTCGGGTGCGGGCAGCAGCATCCCGCACGATGCATAGGCCGGCAACGCATCGACAGCGCCACCGAGCAGCGTCGCGACCGGCAGGCCCGCCACCTGACCACAGATGTCCCACAGCGCCGCCTCGAGCGGCCAGTACCGACCCGCGTGGAAGTCGATCGTCTCCAGGACGCGGACGTGCCGCGCGATGGCGAGCGGATCCTGGCCGATGAAGAGGTGCTCGAAGGCCTCGAAGCCGTCCATCGTGTCGCCGGAGCCGATGCCGACGAAGCCCTCGTCCGTTTCGACGCGGACGATGGTCACTGCGAACGAGGTCCGTGGCACGGGATCCCAAGCCGCGGGAAACGGCGGGTCGAGGGGCACGCGGAGACGCTGGAGACGGATGGCGCCGATCCTCACGCCGCCAGTATCGCCGACGTATCGCGGTCGTCGCTTCATCCCTCCGGCGATCCCGGTCGTATCACGAGTCAAGCGGTACCCTGACCGCCCGCACCCGCCGGAGGATCCCGTGACGACGGCGCTCGACCGCCCGCCCGAAGAAGCTGCCGAGGACACGTCCTTCGCGCGCGGGTTGCGTGTGTTCCTGACCATCGCGGACCGCGGTGACATCCGCGCCGACGAGCTCAGCACACTCCTCGAAACGCCACTCTCGACGATCTACCGCTACCTCCGGACACTGACCGAGTTCGGCTTCGTCGAACGGCACGGATCCGGCTATCGGCTCGGTTCGCGACTGCACGTGCTCGGCGCCGGCCCGGCCGTCTCGGCGGAGGAACTGATCCGCGCCGCCGAGCCCGTGCTCATGACGTTGACCGAGGCGACCGGGGAGACGGCGTTCATCTCGCGGCGGATCGGCGTCGCCGCCGTGTGTCTCGCGCAGTTCGCGTCGGGCCAGGCCCTGCGGGTCGTCCTGGAGCCGGGCCAGGCCGGGCCATTGCATGTCGGGGCCGTCGGCCAGGTCCTGCTCGCATTCGCGCCTCCCGAGGTGCAGGACGCAGCACTTGCCGACGTACCCGGTGGCTCGATCCTCCATCAGGCGCTCGCGACTGTCGGGAGCGAGGCGCTTGCCACCGACACGGGAGAGACCTTCCTCGGTGTGACCACCGTCGCCGTGCCGATCATCCGCGCGGACGGCATCGTGGCGGCGATCTGCGTCGCCGCGCCGGCTGAGCGTGCGGGGCGTCGATGGCAGGCACGGACACGCGGCGCCTTACGACGGGCAGCATCCGAGATCGAGGCGTCGCTGGGTGCACAGCCACGCGATTGACGCGCCGGTACTTATCGTGATGTGGCATCGGGACTTCCCGCGATTTGACAATCACGTCGGTGATGTCGATGCTGCGCAACGTGGACGCATTCGAGACCCTCGCGCCGGTCTCCGAGGCGTATGCGCACGTGCCCGTCGCCGACGCGTTCGACTGGTCCGGGGTCAGCGCGCAGCTCGGTGCGGGCGAGTGGTACCTCGTCGCTTTCCGCTCGACGCGGAGGGCCGGCTGCGATGAGCGCCGGCTGTGCGACATCGACGAGCGCGCCCACGTGGAAGCAAGCTCGTCGCCGGGCTTCGTCTTCTACTACAAGGGGCCGCTCTCGACCGATCGGAGCTGTCTGTCGTTCTGCATGTGGGACTCTCGGGCGGAGGCGCGCGCTGCAGCCGGCCGGCCGGACCACGTGACCGCCGTCTCCGTGCTCGACGAGATGTACGAGCGCTACACGCTCGAGTTCCTGCAGGTCACCGGCGAGTCAGGGCTGCCGCTGCGCTTCGAGCCATACGACCGACCCGTCATCGATCCGGAGGCGCCGAAGGCGGCGTAGGGGCTACTACACGCCCCTGACTCGTCGACGTCGACGCCGCGCTGCCCGGCGCGTCGTCCTCATCGCTCCCGGTCGAGAGCCCGACACCCAGCCGGACGGCGGAGATCGCCCCACCGGCCGACGTGACCAGCAGGATCATCGCGTGGACCAGGAGCGCCATCGCGAACGCGGAGTCGCGGTCGATGCCGAATTGCGTCGCGATGCCGACCGCCGTCAGCTCGAAGGTGCCGAGGAACCCCGGGCCCGATGGGACGATCGTGGCCAGGGCGACGCCGCTCGTCATCAACGCACCCTGCATCGGCGTGATGCCGATGCCGAGCGCCGCTCCGCCGAGCACGAAGGTCGAGATCGAGAACGTCCAGGCCACGACACTGAAGAACACAGCCGTGACGACCGCCCGTGGGCTACCGACCACCGCGAGGCCTTCCCGGAGTCGCCGCGCCAGGTCGAGCAGCCGCGGGACCCGTTCGATCAACCCGGTGGCCCTGTCCGACCCCGGCAGTCGATGGCTGACGACCGACAGTCCGAGCAGGACGACGAGGATGCCGACGAATACCGCGCCGAGGATGACCGCCGTCGACACGATGCCGCCGACGCGCAGCACGACGACGGCGAGCGCGGCGAGCCCGACCACGATCACCGTGTCGACGATCCGCTCCACGACGACGGTGCCCAGCACCGTCGTGCGGCTGATGCCCTCGCCCTCGCCGAGTGCGTGGCTGCGTACGAGCTCGCCCAGTCGCGCGGGAAGGACGTTGTTCGCGAGGTAGCCGACGAAGGTGTATCCGAGGACGCGTGGGTATCGGACGTGCGCGATCGGAGCGAGGAGCCCCCGCCAACGCGCCGCGCGTGAGGCGACGTCCAGGAACACCGCGACGGCCATTAGGGCGACGATCGCGAGGTTCGCCTGCCGGAGGACCTCCAACGCGGCGCCGACATCGACCGAGCGGATCAACAGATAGGCGGCGACGACGCTGATGCCGATCCCGAGGATCCCGCGGGCCGCCGTACGGCGGCTCACCGGCGAGCCGTGAGCTTCGGCGATGCCCGGACGTGGAGACGGTGGAGCAGATAGCGAGCGACCACGCGCAACGTCGAGAGCCCGTACACGACGCTGCGCTTGAACCCCACGGAGCTGGCCTCCTCGAAATAGCGGGTCGGGACCGCGATCTCGCCGATCCGGTCGCGCATGCCCGCTGCGACGACCTGGGCGATCAGCTCCTGGTCGAACACGAAGTCGTCGCTGTTGGCGTGATAGGGGATCGTCTCGAGCAAGTGACGGCTATAGGCGCGCAGGCCCGTGTGGTACTCCGAGAGACGAAGCCCGAACGCGATGTTCTCGACGCCCGTAAGGAATCGGTTCGAGACGTACTTCCAGGTCGGCATCCCGCCGGCGAGCGGATCGCCAAGGAACCGGCTTCCGAGCATCAGGTCGCGCCGCCCACTGGCGATCGGTGCGATGAGGTCGGGGATGCGGGTCGCGTCGTACTGGTAATCCGGGTGGAGCATCACCACGATGTCGGCACCCGCCTCGAGGGCAGCGTCATAACAGGTCTTCTGGTTTCCGCCATAGCCGCGGTTCTGGGCGTGGATGATCACCTGCAGGCCGAGCTTCCGAGCGACATCCACGGTCTCGTCGCGAGACACGTCGTCGACGAGGATGATCCGCTCGATCAGGTCGTGCGGGATGTCCGCGTACGTCCGCTCGAGCGTCCGCGCCGCGTTATAGGCGGGCATGACGATGACGATGCGCGGGTCGGGTCTGGGCTGGGCCACGGCGCGAAGGGTAGCGGGTCAGCTACCGATTCCGACATCGCGTCGCCGTTGCATTTCGCGGCCGACAGCGAGGTGCGGGGCTCGGGCGCTGATCTGGCAGAAGTCGCGCCCGGGGTCCGTTATGGCAGCTCGGAGCTCCGTTTGCGGCAGAAGTCCCGCCCGTGGAAGGTTATGCCGTCTGCTGCCACGATTTCTGGCAGAACGTGCACACGACGACGCGTTAGGTCGGATTTCGAGCCCTGGGTTCGCGCGTCGTGACATGACGGTCTCTCCACGCAACTTCTGCCGATTTCCGCGCTCAGCCTCGCGCTGCGGTCACGTGATCGTCATGAACGGTATGCGACCATAGCTGGCCCATCCCAGGAAGGACCGCGTTTCACATGTTCGAACGCCTTTTCGGCAACACGGCCGTCGATCCCGCCACTGCCGAACGGATCCCGCCCGGCCAGTACCGGACCGAGAAATTCCCCGTCCTCCACTACGGCTCCGTGCCGCGGGTCGATCTCGCGACGTGGGACTTCAAGGTGTGGGGTGAGGTCGATACGCCGTTCACGCTGAGCTGGCAGCAGTTCAAGGAGCTGCCGCGCAAGGAAGTCCATACCGACATCCATTGCGTGACGCGCTGGTCGAAGCTCGACACGACCTGGGAAGGCGTCCCGATCCAGAAGGTCCTCGAGCTCGCCCAGGTGCGACCGTCGGCGACCCATGTCGTGAGCCATGCCGAGCAGGGCTACACGGCGAACCTGCCGCTCGACGTCCTCGACGACGATGACGTGCTCCTCGCCGACACGTTCGACGGCCAGCCACTCGAGACGGAGCACGGCTACCCACTCCGACTGCTCGTCCCGAAGCGCTACTTCTGGAAGAGCTCCAAGTGGATCCGCGGTCTCGAGTTCCTCGACCACGACCAGCTGGGCTTCTGGGAGCGCTACGGCTACAACAACGACGCGGACCCCTGGAAGGAAGAACGCTTCAGCGAGTAGTCGCAGCGCGAGTCACGTCGCCGGTTTCCAACAGACTCTCAGGTTCGCGAGATCGGCACGTAGTAGACGAGCGAACCGGTCTCGCCCGGCGCCGCGCCCTCCTGCGGGACGAACAGCGTCACCACGAGCGTGGGCTGGCCGTGCAGGTCGACGATCTCGGCTGTCGGGTTCGTGAACGCCTTGCTCCCGCCGTCGGTAGCGAACGCGAGCGGCGTCGCCCGGTATGCGTCAACCAGATACACCTTCCACGTGCTCCAGTCGTCGCGCACGCTCATCGCCTCGAGCAGGGTGAACTCCTGGTCCCGGAACTGGATCAGGTCGCGATCGCCGATGCCACCAGACACGTGATTCGCGAGGATGGCCGCGTCGAGCTCGGGCCGCTTCGTCGCAGACCAGTGCGTCCAGTCCATGGTGCCGTGCGCCTCGCGGTCGAGATCGCAGTCGGCGAAGTAATGGAATCCGAACTCGACGTGCGTCGAACTGGCGGACACGATGTTCGGCGTCCCTTCGGCGCAGTCGGACAGTTGCTGCTCTGCCTCGAACGTCTTCGCGGGACGCGCGTCGAGGAGGTCATGCCAGGATGGATACCAAGCGAACGCCAGGTGGTTGTCGGGCTCCTGCTCCCACGCCACGACGTATCCGCCATCGCTCGCCGGCGCGATGGCCGGCATCGAAGCCTGAGGCGCCAGCTCGGCCCGCCATGTCCAATCCAGGAGGTCGTCTGACGTCGAGAGCCCGAGCCGGAACTCCTGGTGGGGCTCGTTCCACCAATGCGATACGCCGACGAATTCCTCGCCTGGACCCGCGAGGATCGCCAGTCCATCGAGCTCATGGCCGAGGTCATCGCGCTCGCCGTACCGCTTGCCGGCTGCCCCCTGCACATCTTCGAGGTAGGCCCCGAGCGTCGCGCCGACTGCGGCTGGATCAGCCCAGGTCGGCCCTGCGGTCGGGGCGCCGCACGCGACGACGACGGTCAGGACGAGGCCGATCCCTGCGCGCCTGACGGTCGCCCTGACGCGTCGATCCCCTGGCACCGCGGAAGCTCCGACTGCCAGCCGGCTCTGATCAGGGGAGCGCTTCGCGCTGGGCAAGCCCTCCGGAACGATCCGTCCGGATCGCGCTGATCCCCAGCCACACCCAGCCGCCGGCAAATGCCACGATCCCGAGGAGCGCGATGATGCTCCCGGCATCGCCGGGGCCATCGGAGTACGCGACCCCGAACAGCAGCGGCAGCGCCGCGACGGCACCGATCACCAGCAGGATCGCTCCGGCGCGCGACACGCCGCGGGCCCGAAGACTGGCGAGCGCGAATAGCCCCGAGCCGATGATCATCGCGATGGTCCCGAGGATCCAGATCTCCCACGGACTCGCCCCGAGGAGGAACGGCGCGTCTCCGACGACGGCCATCCCCAGCATGCCCACGGCCGAGATCGCCGCTCCGACGATGGGTATCGCGACTGCCGCCCAGACGAGGCCCGGCTGCTGCCGGCCCGGATCCGCGCTGAGACCGATCATCGCCACGAGCAGTGCGGCGAGGGCGAGGATGAACAATGCCTGCCAGGGTTGGCCGTCGGGTCCCTGGATCACCGACGCCCCCGCCAGGGACACGAGCCAGAGCACGCCACCGACCACGGCGGCGGCTCCTCCGATGCGCAGCGTCATGAGAACACCTCTGGTGTGGTCGTTCGCAGCGGCCGAACCGTGCGGACGGATACGGGCATCGATCGCGGACAGGACGATGTCGGCGACATCGAAGGGGCCGAGAGGCCGCTCTTCGAGCAGCGCCTCGAACTCATCCCCGTACCGGGCCTGCCAGCGCGTGGGATACAAACGGACCAGGAAGCGCGTCATCCGAGGGATCCCCGCAGCCGCTGGAGGCCGAGACGGGCGAACCCGGCGAGGTCCTGCAGCTGCTCTTCGAGGACCGTCGCGCCCACCGCGGTCAAGCGGTAGGGCCGGCGCCGGTCGACCGGTTCGAGGGCTTCGATCAGACCACGCTCCTCGAGGCGAGCGAGCGCGGCGTACAAGGTGCCCGGGCCCATCGGCCGACCGTAGCCAGCCTCCACGTCGGTCATGATCGCGTAGCCATGCTTCGGGCCCTCGCTGAGACTGACGAGGATGAGCAATGCCGGTTCAGCGAACCGGCCGAATTCCGGGATCCGGGTCATGCGTAACTACTCCGCTAGACGATATATCGTGCTTCGTAGTATCCCGCCGCAGAGCCGGATGTCAAGCCCTCGCGAGAACCCCTACACCGCCTCGGCGAGCGGCTCCGCGAACTGGCTGTCGTAGAGGTCGGCGTAGAAGCCGCCACGCGCGAGCAGTGAGGCGTGGTCGCCCTGCTCGACGATCGCGCCATGGTCCATCACGAGGATCGTGTCGGCGTCGCGGATGGTCGAGAGGCGATGGGCGATCACGAAGGCCGTCTTGCCAGCGCGCAGGCGGCCCATCGCCCGCTGGATCAGCACCTCGGTCCGCGTGTCGACCGAGCTCGTCGCCTCGTCGAGGATGAGGATCGGACGGTCGGCGAGGAATGCCCGGGCGATCGTCAGGAGCTGCTTCTCGCCGGCCGAGACCGTCATGGCGTCATCGTCGATGACGGTGTCGTACCCGTCGGGCAGCGTCCGCACGAAGTGGTCGACGTGGGCCGCCTCGGCGGCGGCGATGATCTCGTCCTCGGTCGCGTCGAGGCGCCCGTAGGCGATGTTCTCCCGGATCGTGCCGTGGAACAGCCACGTGTCCTGGAGGACCATCCCGAACGAGCGGCGCAACTCGTCGCGGGTCATCGCCCGCGTATCGACGCCGTCGACGGTGATGCGACCTGCGTCGATCTCGTAGAACCGCATCAGCAGGTTGACGAGCGTCGTCTTGCCGGCGCCGGTCGGGCCGACGATCGCGACGGTCCGGCCGGCGTCGACCTCGAGGTCGAGGTGCTCGATGAGCGGGCGGGCGGGGTCGTAGCTGAAGGACACGTCGTGGAACGCGACGGCCCCCGCGACGCGCGGCAGCGTGGCCGGCGCGACCGGGTCGGGTACCTCCTCGGGCTCGTCGAGCAGCTCGAACACGCGCTCGGCGGAAGCGACAGCCGACTGGAGCACATTGACGATGCTCGCGACCTGGATGATCGGGAACGTGAACTGGCGCGAATACTGGATGAACGCGACGACGTCACCGAGCGACATCTGACCGCTCGCGACACGCAGGCCGCCGATCACGGCGATGGCGACGTAGTTGATGTTGGCGATGAAGTTCATGGCCGGTTGGATGATCCCGGAGATGAACTGGGCCTTGTAGCTGGCCTGGTACAGGCGCTCGTTCTCCGCCTCGAACGTCTCGATCGCCTCGCGTTGCCGCCCGAACGCCTTGACGATGGAATGGCCGGTATGCATCTCCTCGACGTGGCCGTTGAGCGCGCCCGTCGAGGCCCACTGAGCGACGAACTGGCGCTGCGAGCGGCCGATGATCAGGATCGTCACGGCGAACGAAGCCGGGACCGCGAGTAGCGAGACGACCGCGAGGATCGGGCTGATCGTGAACATCATGATCAGAACGCCGATGATCGTGAGCAATGACGTGATCAGCTGGGTGAGGGTCTGCTGGAGCGACTGGCCGATGTTGTCGATGTCGTTCGTGACGCGGCTCAGGAGGTCACCGCGGGGCCGGCCGTCGAACGTCTTGAGCGGCAGGCGGCCGAGCTTCGCATCCACATCCGCGCGGAGCCGGAACACCGTCCGCTGCGTGACCCCAGTCATGATGTACGCCTGCATCCAGGCGAACAGCGAGCTCAACAGGTACACCCCGACGAGCACGAGCAGGATGCGCGCGAGGGCGTCGAAATCGATGCCCTGACCCGGCGTCAGCGTCATCGACGACAGCATGCTCGCAAGCTGGTCCTGACCCGACGCGCGGAGACCCTCGACGACCTGCTGTGCCGTCACGCCCGACGGTAGCTGCGCACTGATCGCGCCCTCGAAGATCAGGTTCGTCGCCTCGCCGAGGATCTTGGGACCGAGGATCGCGAAGGTGACGCTGATCACGGCCAGCACCACCACGAGGAGGACCAGCGGGGCTTCGGGTCGGAGACCACCGAGCAGGCGCCGCAGCGAGCCACCGAAGTCACGGGCCTTGGCCGGAGGCAGGCCCATGCCCATGCCCATCATCATCCCGCCGCGGGGACCACCGCCCGGGCGACCGGGACCGCCCGTCGGAGGGCCTCCGGCCGGAGCGCCGCCCGGTGTCGGGGCGCCGCCGCCCGGCGCGCCGCCGCTCGGCCGTCCGCTCATGCCGCGGCCTCCGACTCGGACAGCTGCGAGTAGACGATCTCCTGGTAGGTCTCGTTCGACTCGAGAAGCTCGCGGTGCGTCCCCATCCCGACGATCCGCCCGCTGTCGAGCACGATGATCCGGTCGGCCCGCATGATCGTCGCGACCCGCTGGGCCACGATGATCACGGTCGTGTCGTGAAGCTCTTCGGCCAGGGCGGCGCGAAGCCGCGCGTCCGTCGCGACGTCGAGCGCCGAGAAGCTGTCGTCGAAGACGACGATGTCGGCGTCACGAACGATCGCACGGGCGATCGCGAGCCGCTGGCGCTGGCCGCCGGACACGTTCGATCCGCCCTGCGCGATCGACGAGTCGAGGCCGTCGGGCATCTCGGCGACGAAATCGCGGGCCTGGGCCGTCGTGAGTGCGCGCCACAGCTGCTCGTCGGTCGCTTCGGCGTCGCCGAACCGGAGGTTGCTCCGGATCGTGCCCCCGAACAGGAACGCCTTCTGCGGCACGAGCGCGATCCGCCGCCACAGGTCCTCTCGGTCCTGCTCACGGACATCGATGCCGTCGATGAGCACGTGTCCGCCCGTCACGTCGTAGAAGCGCGGGATGAGGTTGATCAGCGTGGACTTGCCCGAACCGGTGCTTCCGACGATCGCCGTGGTCTCGCCGGGCGCGGCGCGGAACGATATCGCGCGCAGGACCGGATCCTCGGCTCCCGGGTAGCGGAACTCCACATCGCGGAACTCGACCATCCCGCGCTGGGTGGCGTCGGTCGGGCGGACCGGCTCGACCGGGTCGTGGATCGTCGGCTCGGTGTGGAGGACCTCATTGATGCGACCGGCGGACACCGCGCCGCGCGGGACGAGGATGAACATGAAGACGGCGGTAAGGACCGCGAACATGATCTGCAGGAGGTACTGCAGGAATGCAGTGAGGGCGCCGATCTGCATCGCGCCGTCGGCGACCCGCTGGGCCCCGAACCACATCACCGCGACCGTCGACAGGTTCAGGATCGCCGTCATGATCGGGATCGTCACCGCGAAGAGCCGGCCGACCTTGAGCGTCGTGTCGAACAGGTCGGCGCTGGCCGTCTCGAACCGCGCCTCCTCGTGCGGCGTCCGCACGAACGCACGGATCACGCGAACGCCGGCGAGCGTCTCGCGCATGACCTGGTTGATCCGGTCGATCTTCGTCTGCATCGCCCGGAACATCGGGATGGCCCGGGACATGACGACCCCGATGACGAGCGCCATCAGCGGCAGGATGACGATGAGCAACGCCGACAGGGTCGGATCGGTCCTGACGGCCATGATGATCCCGCCGACGATGAGGATCGGCGCAGACACGATGACCGTCAGACCCATGAAGACGACCGTCTGGACCTGCTGGACGTCGTTGGTGTTGCGGGTGATCAGCGACGGTGCGCCGAAGTGGTTGACCTCGACCTGGGAGAACGTCTCGACCGTCGAGAAGACCGCACGACGGACATCCCGGCCGAAGCCCATCGCGACGCGCGCCCCGATGAATACCGCAGCGACCGACGCCACGCCGAGGATCGCCGTCACGATGAGCATCAGGGCCCCGACCCGGAGGATGTAGTCCGTGTCGCCCTTGACGACGCCGTTGTCGATGATGTCTGCGTTCAGGTCCGGCAGGTACAGGTTCCCGATCGCGCCGACGAGCAAGAGCAGGAGCGCGAGCGCGATCGGCGCCCGGTACGGCGCGAGGTATGTCCGCAGCAGGCCGATCATGCCGGCGCGTCCCCTTCACGAGCTTCGGCCGATGCCTCGTCCCTCACGCGCCGGAGGGCGCGGAGCCCGACCAGGAAGCTCTCCAGCTCCTTGTCGGACATCCGGTCGAGCAGCACCTCGAGATGCTTCCGGCGTTCGGCTGCCATCTCGTCGAAGACGGCGTCCCCGGCATCGGTGCGATGGACGAGGATCACGCGGCGGTCGTCTGGCTCGCGCCGACGCTCGACGAGCCCGCGCGCCTCCATCCGGTCGATGATCCCGGTCAGGCTCGCCACCGACACGTCGAGCTCATCGGCGAGCTTCGACATGGGCAGCGGGCCGCGCACCTGGAGGACGGTCAGCACGTGCAGATGGACGAGGCTGAGCGAGCCTCGCAGCCAGTGCTTGAATGCTCCCGCCCGCTCGCGTGGGCCCCATGACGTCAGTTCGTCTAGGAGGCCCTTGAGCGTGTCACGGCGGGTGGTCCGCGCGTTGCGTCGCGATCCGGCGCGTACATTCAAGGTCACATTGATAATCTACGTGACCTGTAGTTACGCCGTCAATGCTCGTCGCCGTTCCTCACTGCGGAGGCGCTCCATCGTGGGCACGATCAGGCGCTAACTGCGGCGCGCGCCGCCGATCGTCGCCGGGTCGGGCGTGAAGTAGCGAAGGCGCCGCCCGAGCAGCAGTAACTCCCGCTCGAGCAGCGCGATGAGGCCGTCGAGACGCTCGACCGTCGTCTCTGCCTCCAGCAGTGCCTGACGTCGCGGGAGCTCGACCTGGACGATGCCCGACAGGAGGTACGAGAGGACCGTCGGGTCGTCGGGTATGTCGAGGTCCCTCCGCGTCGGAGGATCGGAGTCCTGGGTGAGCTCGGGCTCAGGGGTCGCCATAGGGTCGGCGTCAGGATCGGGTTCCCCGACGGTGGCCTCGATCTCGACGCGGATGTCGAGCACTTCCGAAGACTCACCGTCGCGGGCGCGCATGAGGTCGAGGTATCGGACGAACCGCCGGATCGCCTTCGCGGCCAGTCGCTCCGCGCGCATCTCGTCGCCGACTTCGTCCTCCAGCGGCGTCACGTCGGCGACGAGGTATGGCTCCTTCTGCGCATCGACGGAGTCGATCGCGAATCGGCCCGTCGCCGCGGCCAGCAGGTCGTAGCGACCGTCCGGATATCGGCCAGCCTCGCGGATCTCAGCGAACGCACCGACCCCTGCCAACGTGGCGACACCCTTCGTCCCGATCTCGCGCCCATCACGGATCAGGACGACGCCGAAGGGCTGACCGGTGTCCAGGCAATGCCGCGTCATCGCCTGGTAGCGGTCCTCGAAGATGTGGAGCGGCAGGACGATGCCCGGGCAGAGGACCTGATGCAGCGGGAAGAGCGGGATCTCCATCGCCGCCCGAGTCTAGCCCGTTCCCGGCCGAAGGCCGCGGGGCGATGCTTCCGCCGTTCGTCTCCCATGCGGCCGGGCCGACGCGGGCCCCGAGAATCGCAAAGCCGCCGGTCGCCCGGCGGCTCCGCCTTGAGGTGGTCAGGGGTTCGTCAGTGCGCGCAACCGCGCGGCGCGCCCCCGTCATCGGCTGTCCGGAAGCTTGAACCGCAACCGCACGCGGCGACGGCGTTGGGGTTGTTCACCGTAAAGCCGGCGCCCATCAGGGTGTCCACGTAATCGATCTGGGCGCCCTGCAGGAGCGACACGCTCTGGCCGTCGACGTAGACCTTGATGCCGCTGGCGTCGAGGACATTGTCCTCGGGCGTGGGTGCGTCTTCGAGCATCATCCCGTACCGGAAGCCCGAGCACCCGCCGGAATAGACGTACACCCGCAGCCCGATATCCGGGTTGGCCTCTTCCTTCGTCAGCTCCTGCAGCTTCGTGACCGCTGCATCGGTCAGGGAGACGACCTGTGGCTGCTGGTCGATCATCGGTCGGTTCGTCCTCCTTGGACGGGGATACGCGTTCGTGTTGCCGCCGAGGCGGCGCGTGACCACATCGTACGCAGGGCAACGGGTTTCGACAAGCGTACCCGCCGAAATCCGATGGTCCTGCGGACGACAGCTACGTTACGAGACCGCTCTACCCGTCGATGCGTTCGATGACCGTCGCGATCCCCTGCCCCACGCCGATGCACATCGTCGCGAGCCCATATCGACCGCCCGTCCGTCGCAGCTCGTGGGTCAGCATCGTGATCAGGCGTCCGCCGCTCATCCCGAGCGGGTGACCGAGCGCGATCGCACCGCCGTTCACGTTGACCTTGGCGGGATCGAGACCGAGCTCGTCGATGCAGACCAGCGACTGCGACGCGAAGGCCTCGTTGAGCTCGATGAGGTCGAGATCGTCGACGCCGATCCCAGCGCGCTCGAGCGCTTTCCGGGTGGCCGGCACCGGACCGACCCCCATCACCGCTGGGTCGACACCCGCGACGGCCGTCGAGACGATCCGTGCCATCGGCTGGAGGCCGAGCTCGCGCGCCCGGGCCGACTCCACCAGCAGGACAGCGGACGCACCGTCGTTGATCCCCGAGCTGTTGCCGGCCGTGACCGAACCGCCCTCACGCTTGAACGCCGGCCGGAGCCTTCCCAGCGCCTCGGTCGATGTGTCCGCCCGCGGATGCTCGTCCCGCTCGACGAGGGTCACCTCGCCCTTCCGTCCCTTCACCTCGACCGGGATGATCTGGTCCGAGAACCGACCGGCCTCGATCGCCGCCACCGACCGACGATGACTCTCGAGCGCGAAGGCGTCCTGGCGTTCGCGACTCACGCCCCAACGCTCGGCGACGTTCTCGGCGGTCTCGCCCATCGAGTACGGGTAGTGAATCTCGGCGAGCTTGGGGTTGATGAACCGCCACCCGAGCGTCGTGTCCTGGAGCTCGCGCGACCCGCGGTCCCAGGCTGTCTCGGGTTTGGCCATCACGTACGGCGCCCGCGTCATCGATTCGACGCCACCGGCGACGAACACGTCGCCATCGCCGACGGCGATCGCGTGGGCGGCGGTGTTCACCGCCTGCAAGCCCGAGCCGCAAAGCCGATTCACCGTCTGTCCCGCCACCTCGACGGGAAGACCGGCGAGGAGCGCGGCCATGCGGGCTACGTTCCGGTTGTCCTCACCAGCCTGGTTGGCGCAGCCGAGGATGACATCCTCGATGAGCGCGGGGTCGATACCGGAACGCTCGACGACACAGCGGACGACGAGCGCTGCGAGGTCGTCGGGGCGGATCGAGGCGAGTGCGCCGCCGTAGCGGCCGATCGGCGTCCGCACCGCATCGACGATCCACGCCTCGCGGATGGACCGGGTCTGGTCGCGTGTCATCGCCATCGATCGTAGCGGCTTGGCGGCTCTCGGGCCGTCAGCGTGCCTCCGCGGCGTTCACAACGTCGCCAGGAAGCGATCCGGGTGCGCGGCTCCGAGCCGCAGTGCGAGGACGATGTCGTCGCGACCGGCCACGCCCTCATCGATCGCGATCCGCGCCTCATCGGCGACGGCCGCCTCGATCCGCTCGCGGATCCGATCCGGCCGCATCTCTCGGGATGGCCCCTCGGAGAACTCGGGGTCCACCTGGCCACCGCGACCCTCGTCGTATCGATAGAACCCGCCCCCGCTCTTTCGGCCGAGCCGACCGGCGGCCACGAGTCGCTCCTGGACGGGCGAAGGTCGAAGTCGATCCGGGCGGCCGAGCCCCTCCCACACGCCGCGTGCCGCAGCAAGGTTCACGTCCAGACCGGCGAGGTCCATCAACTCGAACGGGCCCATCGGGAAACCGCCCTCACGCATCGCGGCGTCGATCGCCGCGACGCTCGCGGCGCCCTCCTCGAGGAGCCGGAGCGCTTCGATCGTGTACGGCCGATTCACGCGGTTGACGATGAAGCCCGGCCGATCGGCGCTGCGGACCGCGGTCTTGCCCCACTCGCGAACGATCTCCTCGGCGCGTCCCGTCACACCGCTCGTGGTCGCTGCGCCCGGCACGATCTCCACCAGCGCCATGAGCGGTACAGGGTTGAAGAAGTGCATGCCGAGGACGCGTTCCGGATGGAGCGCTGCCGCTTCTGCGATCGCGCTGATCGAGAGCGCGCTCGTGTTCGTCGCCAGCACGATGTCGGGCCCTGCCTCGGCGTCGAGCGCGCGGAAGATCGTTCGTTTCAGCTCAAGGTCCTCTGCCGCTGCCTCCACGATCAGTGTCGCCTCGGTCGCGAGCCCGTCGAGCAGGTGGGCGTGACGCAGGCCCGCCATCCGGCCGTCGACCCAGGCATCGATCGAGTCGGCGTCGAGATCGAGACGGGCGGCGCGACGGGCGAGCCCATCGCGGACCCGGGCCGCCGCGCGATCGAGAGCGTCCAGGTCGACGTCGTTGAGCACGACTTCCCAGTCGGCCTCGAGCGCGACCTGGGCGATGCCCGCTCCCATCACGCCGGCGCCGACGATCCCGACGCTCGTCACACCGACTTCAGCGCCTCGAATGGCTGGCGGCACGAGCGGCAGTAGAACAGCGAGCGGCACTGGGTGGGGCCGAATGCGCTGTCCATCACGACGTTCGGGCTTTCACACATCGGGCAGCGCATGTCCGACGGGTCGGCGGGCGGTGCGATACCGGCGTCGCGAAGCGCGGTGCGACCAGCAGGAGTGATCCTGTCCGACGTCCACGGGACCTCGAACGTCGTCTCGACGCGCACCTCGCGCCCGAACCGGGCCTCGAGCCGCTCCGTGATGGTCGCCTGGATGACGTCGAGGGCCGGGCATCCGACGAATGTCGGGAGGATGACGACGTCGATCCGGTCCTCTCGGACGACGACGCGATGGACGATCCCGAGATCGACGACCGACAGCACGGGGATCTCGGGGTCGGGCAGCGTCGCGAGCACGCCACGAACGTCGCCCTCCGCTGCCCCTGTGTCGATCACCATGTCGCGCCGGGATCGCTCCGGCGGACCGAGGTGAACTCGCCCCACAGCCAGCGGAACGCTTCGCCGTGGTCGGTCCGCCCTCGCAAGGGGTCCCTCGTCGACGGCGTGAGCGGGAGCCCCAGCGGTTCGAAGGTGTCGGCGACGCGCGCCCGCCAGTCTCGCTCGAGATCCGCCATCGGCCGCGCGAGCACGCCACCCTCGACGAGGAAGCCCTCGGACTCGAGCGGCGTGAACACCGTCCCCGCGTGGGGCCCGAGCGTCTCAAGGGCCGTGACGAGACGGTCTCGACCCTCGCCGTCGTCGGATGCGAGCCGCTCGAGCCACGAGCCGATGTGCATCAAGTGGTAGCGCTCCTCGCGCCGGAGCTTGCCGACCAGATCGGCGAGCGGCTTCCAGGACGCAAGAGCAAGGGCTTCGAGCCGGACCGAATCGGCGGTCTCGTAGAGATAGCGGCGGGCGATCGTCATCGCCCAGTCACCACGCCCGTGATCGAGCAGCCGCGCGTGACGGTACGCGTCGGGCTCACGGTCGTACGCGATCGCATCGGGATCCTGTCCGGTCGCTTCGCCGAGGAACCCGTACAGCGCCGCGGCGTGCCCGAGCTCGTCCTGTGACAGCGAGCTCATCGCGACGTCCTCTTCGAGCATCGGTGCGATACCGGTCCACTCGGAGTCGCTGAAGCCGATGACGAACTCGTCGTCGGCCATCGTCAGGAGCAGCTCGTCAAGCCCCGAGATCGCGGACGGCGCGGTGACGGTCGTCACGTTGGTGACTCGGAGGCAGCACAGCGGGGTCGAACGCCCGTCAGGTGCGCTGCGCCCACGGATCCGGCGGGCCATGGTGACCTCGGGTCACCGGACCGGCGCAAGGCGAACGTCGAACGGGGATCGAGAGGTGTTCGACCCGCTGGTGCTGACTCCCACGCACCATCCACGATGCGAGGCCATGCGTTCATTTGGCGCGCGCCTTCGGCTTCTCCTGACCGGCGGCCTCACGCGCCGCCGCGAGCTTCTCGCGCATCACGTAGCCGCCCGGCTTCTTGAACGACCGATCGAGCGGGGGCTGGAGCAGGTCGGGGTCCTCGAGGTCGACGATGTCGGCGCGGCGGACGACCCACAGCCGGACGCTCTCCTGGCGGCGGCCGTACAGCTCGCGGGCGTAGTGGGTCGCGAGCTCGGCGTCGGGTGCCATGACGCTTCCGCCGTGGCGCATCGGATCGCCGTCCTTCTCCTGGCGGAACACTTCCCAGGGCTCGAGCGCCGGGGCGTCACTCCCCGCCCCGTCGGTCATGCGGCCGCGGGCACGCCCAGGATCGTGTCGCGAACCCAGCGCGTCTCATCCCGAGCGAGCCGTCGGAACTCGAGACGCTGCTCCGACATCGGGCCGTGGTTCGTCACGACCGTTCGAAGCTCATTCCAATCGGGCTCGGTGTACCGCCACTCGCCGGCCTCGTCGTCATAGCGGAGCTCGGGGTCCGGGATGACGAGGCCGAGCTCGCGGATCCGGGGCACGTAGATCGTCAGGAACTCCTGGCGGAGCTCCTCGGACGACTTGGCCTTGATCCGCCAGCGCAGGTCCATGTCCTTGTCGCGCGGCGTGCGTGGACCGTGCATCTGCATCAGCGGTCCCCACCAGCGATCGAGGGCGTCCTGGATCGCCGCTCGCTGCGAAGCCGTCCCCGTGACCATGGTCACGACGACGTCTCGCCCGTGCATGATGTGGACGGACTCCTCCCAGCAGATCTTGCGCATCGTCCGCGCGTACGGCGCGTAGCTCGAGTCACGAAGTGCCTGCTGCGCGACGATCGCGGCGGCATCCACGAGCCACGCGATCATCCCGACGTCGGCCCAGCCGACCGTCGGGTAGTGGAAGACGTTGTGGAATTTCGTCTTGCCGGCGAGCAGGTCGTCGAACATCGCCTCGCGCGGCTTGCCGAGGTCCTCTGCCACCCGGTAGAGCAACTGGGCGTGGCCGACCTCGTCCTGGACCTTCGCGGTGAGCGCGAGCTTGCGTCGCAGCGTGGGGGCGCGCATGAGCCACTCGCGCTCGGGCAGCGCGCCCATCAGCTCGGAGTTCGCGTGCATCTCGACGAACCGCAGCACCGCCGTCCGGTACTCATCGGGCATCGGGTCGACGGCCTCGACCTTGCCACCGTTCATGACGTGGGCCTCGAACCGCGCGAACCACGCCTCGTAGGCCTCGTCGTGCTTCCGAGCAGGCGCCGCACCGGTCGACCGTTCGGTCGGCGAGAGGACCGGATCGAGCGCGAGCGGATCGGTCATGACGCCAGCGTACGCCTCATAGGCGGTGGCGTCAGGAACCGGTGAACCGCGGCGGACGCTTCTCGCGGAACGCGGAAAGGCCCTCGGCGTGGTCGGCCGACAAGCCGGCGATGCCCTGGAGCTTGGCCTCGCCTTCGAGCGCCTCGTCGAGGTCGATCGTCGGCGAGCGCTGGAGGGCCTCCTTCGTGAGTGCCATGGCCAGCGGTGCCCCCGCGGCGAGCCGGACCGCCAGTGACCGGGCATCCAGCATGAGCTGGTCGCCGGGCACGACCTTCGACACGAGCCCGATCCGAAGGGCCTCCGCGGCGTCCACCTGATCTCCGACGAGTGCCAGCTCCGCGGCCCTGGCGAGACCGATGATCCGGGGCAGGAACCACGTGGCGCCACTGTCGGGGACGAGCCCGATCCGCCCGAACGCGAGCACGAAGCGGGCGTCCTCGGATGCGATCCGGAGGTCGCACGCGAGCGCCAGTGATGCACCCGCCCCGGCGGCGACGCCGTTGACGGCGGCGATCACCGGCTGACCCATCGACCGGATGGCGCGGATGATCGGGTTGTAGCGCTCACGGACCTCGACGTCGAGCGGCGGCGCGTCGGGCTGCTCACGCTCCGCGAGGTCCTGGCCGGCGCAGAATGCGCGCCCGGCACCGGTGAGGATCACCGCGCGGACGTCCCGGTCCGAGGCCAGCGACTCGAGGGCCTCTCGCAGCGCGACCTTGACCGGTACGGTGAGCGCGTTGAGTGCAGCGGCACGGTCGAGCGTCAGCGTCGCGACCGCGCCGTCGATATCGAGGCGGAGCCCGTCGGTCACGGCGGCGGCGCTGCTGGTCAGCTGAACTCGACCAGCCGGCCGTCGACGATCTCGAAGAGGCGCCGATCGACTGGCTCGTCCGCCCCGCCTGACTGCTCGATCACGAACTCGCTGAACATCGCGGCGAAACCGGCATCGTCGGGGCGGAGCGCCGAGGCGGCGAGAAGGTGGCGCTCGGGGATGCCGACGAGCACGCGACCGTGCGGCCCAAGCTCACGCTGCAGGTAGTCGAGCGTCTCGGGCAGGATGATCCGAGCGGCGTCCATGCCGTCGCCCGTATCCGAGCTGATGAGGCGCCGGTCGCCCTCGGTCTCGTCGGTCCAGGGTGCTGTCGCCGCCCACGCTCGCAGGTTCGCGACCGCCGCCGACTGCAAGTCGGCTGGCTCGATCCCCCATGACAGCAGGTGGTCACCGTTCACGAGGATGTCGAACCCGCCCGCTGCCATCGCGTAGACCACCGGGATCCCCGCCGGTCCCTCGTCGAGCAGCGGCTGGGAATGGCTTTGCATCGAATGCTGCGCAAGCGTCTCCCTGTCGACGGTCTCGAGCGGCAGACCGGTCGTCCCGACAGGACGGAACGCCGGTCTGACGAGGGACTGGGCGAGGCCCCAGTCGTGCTCGGGCGCGTCTGCCGGCGAACCTGACGGTTCCGGAGCCGGGACGTGACCGCTGACCGGCGACGATTGGTCGATCGGCGAGAGGATGTCAGGCGGCGCGTCGCGGATCGCCGCCAGTGGCTCGTCGGACAGGTCGCGCTGGATGTCGCGCCCGACATCGATCCCGCCCTCGTTCGGGTCACGCTCCATCGCCGGTCATCCTCCCTCGGTCCATAGCCTCGTCATGGTGCGGCATCGGTCCGGTCATCGGCCGACCCATGTGGGCGGCCGCTTCGCCCGGAACGCGCGCATGCCCTCGCGCTGGTCCTCGGTGGCGAACAGGTCGAAGAACGCGTCACGCTCGGCGCGCAACCCGCCGCTCAGCGGCAGCTCGGCCGCCGCAAGCACGGAACGCTTGGCCGCCCGGACGGCGAGCGGCGGCATCGACGCGACCGTGTCGGCCAGGGTCAGCGCTGCGCTGATCACGTCACCGGCCGGCACGACCGAGGTCACGAGGCCCGCGGCAAACGCCTCGGATGCATCCATCGTCCGGCCGGTCAGAACGAGCTCCATGGCCCGGGCGATACCGATCGCGCGGGTGAGCCGCTGCGTCCCGCCGGCTCCGGGCATGACGCCGATCCGGATCTCAGGCTGCCCGAACCGGGCGTCGTCACCGGCGACGATGAGGTCGCAGGTCATCGCGAGCTCGCAGCCGCCGCCGAGCGCGAACCCGCGGACGGCCGCGATCAACGGGATGCCGATCGCCCCGATGCGGTCCCACGACCCGAACTGACCCTCGGATCGCAGCCGTTCCGGTGTCTGATCGGCAAGCTCGACGATGTCGGCACCGGCGGCGAAGGCGCGCTCACCTTCGCCGGTGATGATCACCACGCGGGTCCGGCCGTCCGCGTCGAGCATCTCGAGGGCATCGGCCAGCTCGCCAAGGAGAGCGAAGCTAAGCGCGTTGAGCGCCTCAGGTCGGTCGATGGTGACGAGCGCGACGCCTTCGTGCCCCTCGATCGGGGCGTCGACGCGGATGAGGCGAGTGGTCGGCATGGCGTCGGTCACACGGGCTTCCTCGCGGCTCGTTCGGGAAAGTATGGACGAGGTGGGAAGGGTGTTGCCGGAACGTCACCGACTGCGCTTGGCGATCAGGGCGAGGAGGTCGTCGGCATCCTCGAGGACGAGCAGCGTCGCGAGCCCCGGGGCGATCTCGCGCAGGATCCGGCCTGCGGCGCGCATCGCATCCGACGCGAGCCCGGCATCGAGCGACGCGCGGTCGTCGAAACGCATCGCGGTGACCAGCACGAGGTCGGTCTCGCCGCCGAGCGCGTCCGTCACGCGTCGTACCTCGGTCGAACGGAGCCCTGGCGTCTCCGCGACGAGCGGTAGATGTTCGGCGGCGTACCGCCGCTCGAACTCGGCGAGGGCTTCGGCGCCGCCGTCGGGCCGCCGGTAGAGCGCGAGCAACGTGGTCATGAGCGGACCTCCGTGGGCGATGGTTCGCGTGCCCGGGCGCGGGCGAGCGTCTCGGTGGAGCGATAGAAGTCAGCCAACGCCGCCGCGAGGACGGACACGTGCTCGACCAGCGAGTCATGGCCGACGTCGGGCAGGACGAGCAATCGGCCATCGAGCACCTGGCGGGCCAGTCCCGAGGCCTGGGCGATCGGAACGAACGGGTCGCGGTCACCGGCGACGATCAGCGTCGGTGCGTCGATCTCGCGAAGCTCGCCGGCGGTCAGGAGCGGCTGCTCGGCGATATCGGCGACGATGGCGTCGAGGAGTCGTCGCCAGCTTCCCGGCCCGTGGTTCGGGTCGTGCCGCGCCGCCAGTCCTGCTGCCCACTCGGGGTCGTCGCGCTCGATCCGGTCGGGGTCCATCAGCGCGCGGCCGACCGACAGCCGCGGTTCCCGTTCGGGCGCGATGCTGATCGCGGCGAGCGTCCGGATCCGATCCGGGAACCGCGCCGCGTAATGCAAAGCGGTCATCCCGCCGAGTGAGTAGCCCAGCAGATGGAACGTCGAGAGCCCGATCGCGTCGACGAACGCGTCGAGGTCTGCCACGAGATCCGGCGTCGTCCAACTCTCCCCAGCTTCCCAGGCGGTACCGCCGTGCCCGCGGGCATCGGGCAGGTAGCAGAGGAAGCCGTCCCGCAACGCCGGGAGGAGCGACGCGAAGTGTGCGGGACCGCTGCCGGTCGCGCCGTGGAGGAGCACAAGCGGCGGTCCGGCACCATCGACCGCGTACGCCGTCGTTCGCCCGTTCGCCTCGATCGTCGGCATCGGGTCGGATGCTAGCCCAGCTATCCTCGGGCGGATGCTCACCGAGCGCCGCGCGTCCGACGTGGACGACCTCCGGATCGCAGTCGCGTCGATGTCCGCGGCCTGGCGCGCAGAGGCGCCGCACGTCGCGGCGACCCCTGCGGCGATCGAGTGGTGGTACGCCCTTACCGAGCCTGAACCGCTGAGTCGCCACCTCCGGCTCTGGTTCGATGACGCGGAACCTGTCGGCTGGTCGTGGCACGAGCCACCGGAGCTCGAGATCCACGTGTGGACGGGCGAGGTCGCAGGCGATGCCCGTGTCTTCGCCGCGATCATCGACGCAGCACTGGACGAGCGTCTGACGGAGGGACTCGCCGCATTCGCCGCGGATGACGACGAGGCCGCCATCGGCGTCCTGCTCGACCGAGGGTTCAGCCCCGAGGGGCGCCGACTGAGCCAGTGGCAGTGGCGGGCCGACGGCCGATCTCCTGGGAATGGTGCCGTGCCCGAGGGCTATCGGATCCGGAACCTCGGTGGTCCCTCGGAGTTCGAGGCGCGGGTCGCGCTTCACCGGGCGGCGTTCCCGGCCTCGCGGTTGAACGTCGCCAAATACGAGCGGCTGCTCACCGTGCCCCATTACCGGCTCGAGGACGACCTCGTGGTGGAGGCGCCGGATGGTTCGTTGGCGGCATTCGCGCTCGCCTGGTACGACCCGGAAGGACGCGTGGGCGAGCTCGAGCCCGTCGGTACGCATCCCGACCACCAGCGAAGGGGGCTTTCCCGCGGCGTCGTGACGGAAGCCGTCCGTCGCCTGTTCCACCGCGGCGCGCATCTCGTGCAGGTCTACTCTGACGAGTCCAAGGCAGCCCCGGAGGCGCTCTATCGATCCGTCGGGTTCGAGCGTCGCGCGACGCATCGTCGGTACGTCGTCGGGCCGCGCGGCGCGGCGGACGCTACGATCGGCGCATGACCGATCAACCCGACGCGACCCGCATCGAACGGGATTCGATGGGCGAGGTGGCCGTGCCAGCCGAGGCGCTCTACGCCGCGTCGACGCAGCGGGCGGTGCTCAACTTCCCGATCTCGGGTCAACGCTTCCCGCGACGGTTCATCCGCGCCCTGGCGCTGATCAAGTTGGCTGCCGCCGAGACCAATGGCGAGCTCGGCCTGATCGATGCAGACGTCGCGCGCGCGATCGCGGCTGCCGCCGCGTCCGTGGCGGACGGCGATCACGACGACCAGTTCCCGATCGACATCTACCAGACGGGCTCGGGGACGTCGACCAACACCAACATGAACGAGGTCGTCGCCCACCTCGCGACGGCGCGCCTGGGCGACGGCCGGCGCGTCCACCCGAACGACGACGTCAACCGCTGCCAGAGCTCGAACGACGACATCCCGACTGCCCTGCAGCTCAGCGCGGCGCTGGCGATCGAGGAAGCGCTCATCCCCGCGCTCGTCCAGCTCCAGGAAACGCTCGCGGCGAAGGCCGAGGAGTTCTGGCCGATCGTGAAGACCGGCCGCACGCATCTCCAGGATGCGACGCCGATCCGCCTCGGGCAGGAATTCGAGGGCTACGCCGGCCAGGTCGAGGAGGCGATCCGTCGTGTGCAAGCCGCTCGTGACGAGCTGCTGACCGTGCCCCTTGGCGGGACAGCCGTCGGAACGGGCATCAACGCGCATCCCGAGTACGCGCCGCGGACGTGCGCGCGCCTGACCGAGCTCATGACCCTCCCGGTCCGGGAGGCACCGAACCATTTCCACGCGCAGGCCACGCTCGACGTGCCGATCGCCGCCCACGGCGCCATACGGACGACGGCCCTCGGCTTGTGGAAGATCGGCTCCGACATCCGGCTGATGGGGATGGGCCCGCGCGCGGGGATCGGCGAGCTGGCCCTCCCCGAGACGCAACCAGGCTCGTCGATCATGCCCGGGAAGGTGAACCCCGTGATCATCGAGAGCCTGACCATGGTCACCGCCCGCGTCGTCGGCAATGACGCGACGATCGCCTTCGCCCAGACCGGCTCGTTCCTCGAACTCAATGTGATGCTGCCGATCGCGGCGGTGACCATGCTCGAGTCCATCGAGCTCCTCGCCGCTGCGACGGCGAACCTTGCCGACCGCGTCGTCACGGGTCTCGCGGCGACCGATCGGGGCCCCGCCCTCGTCGAGCAGGGGCTGATGCTGGCCACCGCGCTCGCGCCGATCATCGGTTACGACGAGGCGGCGAAGCTCGCGAAGGACGCCTTCAACAGCGGTCGGACGATCCGCGAGCTCGCCGCGGAACGCGGGATCGCCGCCGACCAGCTCGACCGGCTGCTCGACCCGGCGTCGATGACGGAGCCGGGACTCGCCGGCCGCCCCGGGGGGAGCTGACCTCAGGCGCGACGAAGCGGCACGACCGGCCGCAGGCCCATCACGGCCATTCCGATCCATGCGCCGCCTGCAAGGACCCACGCGAGCGGCGATGGGATCAACATCGCGGCGCCAGCGATCAGGAGGCAGTCCGCCGTCGCGTGGTCGTCGCCGCGCGGCCGAACCACGCCGACCAGCGCCGTGCCGACGGCGGCGACAGCGCCGGTTGCGCCAGTGATCGCACCGTACGGCCCGCCCAGGGCCGCGGCGACGAGAGCGACGATCCAGAGGACATTGCCGATCAAGGCGATCGCAAGGGCAAGCGTCGTCCGGGGCGGAGCGTCCAGTCCGAATCGTCTCGTCGCCTGTGCAACGGAGCGGAGGGCGGCCACGGCCCCGATCACCGCGATGGGGATCGTCTCGAGCAGGAAACCCGGCCAGTCGGGCATCAGCGGCTGGAGCGAGCTTGCGAGTCCCGTCACGATCCAGGCCGTTCCGGCGATCAACGCCGCGACGAACGGCGGCGACGGTGGCGTCAGCGGATGGACATGTGCATCGAGGGCGCCGCGCACCAGATCGACCTTGGTTCGCCGCGTGAACGAGCGCGATTCGAGCACCGCGAGCAATTCGTCCTCGTAGCGATCGCGCCAGGCTCGCGGGTAGAGGCGGATCCAGCCGCGGCCGTGTGCTGTGTCGGATCGATGGGTCAGGCGCATCCGTTCTCGACGAGCGGCGGGATCACGCCCGGCATCCCGAGTGCGACGGGCAATGGTCCGAGCGTGAGCTTGGTCTGGTCGACGAAAAGTACGCCGTCGCTGTCGATCCGCGTCGCGAAGCGATCCATGCTTCGCGCCGCGGGTCCATACCGGACGCCGTCGACCTTCGTCCCGAGGCGATCGTAGCGCGACTGGTGGCACGGACAGTGGATCCAGAAGTCCTCGAGACAGGGGTTCGGCTTGCAGCCCAGATGGGGGCATCGCTGGTACAGGGCGCGCACGTTCACGGCACGCCCATCGCCGGTCTTGTCTTCCCCTTCGACCCAGCCGAGACGCCCCGGGTCGATCAGGACGATGAACGCCTTGGCCTCCGCGACGTACACGGGGAAGCCGTCGCCGACCGGCAACGACCCGTTGGCGGCAAGGAACTCGTGGAACGCGCCGATCCTTACGACACCCCCTCCGGCCTTCCCAGCAGACCAAGCGAATCCGATCGTGCCCGCGACGGCCTCCAACGCCCACAGCGCCAGCGCCGCCCCCAGCCCGCGGCGCAGGAGCGTGCGCCGCGAGAATCCCTGGCCGACGGCGGCCCGCTGCGTTCGAAGGGCGGCTCCCGTCATCGTCGACGGGGTGCTCGGACGCAGGTCGTGGCTCACCGAGCGTCGCCCAGACGCTCGAGTGCGGTGTCCGTGAACACGCGCATGCCCTCGAGCTGGCCGCGCAGCATCGATGCACCGCTCGGGCTGAGGCGATACGGGCGTCGGCGGGCGTCCGGCTCGAGAGCCTCGATCAGGCCACGGTGCTCGAGCCGAGCCAGCGCTGCGTACAGCGTCCCAGCTCCGAGCGGTGACCCTGAGACGGCCTCGACATCGACCATGATCGCGTAGCCGTGCTTGGGGCCCTCGCTCAGCGACAGCAGGATGTACAGCGATGGTTCGGCGAAGCGGCCGAGCTCTGGCATCTCGTTCGGCACTTGGGCTCCGAGTGTCGCGCGGTGATATACCGCGTCACGATATACCTCGCCTGATCGGTGTCAAGCCCGGCCGCTCGCGACCCCGCCGGGTACAATCCCGCCCGATGACCACCCGCCTCTGGGACCGCGCCGGTGTCGCTGTCGTCAGCGAGGGCCGCCGATTCCCGGCCGTCGTGTCGCTTGCCGCTGGCGACCCTACGGTCCAGGAGTTGTTCGACTTCATGCGGGACGCTGAGCTGCGGTTCGCCACGCTCCGCATGCGGATCGTGGAGCGGGTGGTGTCGACACGCGGCGATGACGCTACCCAGATCGAGGTGATGCTTCGGCACCCAGGCGATGCCAGGGTGACGACGAGCCGACCGGGCGAGGAGGTCGGTGGGCCGTATGAGATCTGGATCTCGGACGGCGAGATCGTCCGGACGTACGTCGCCAAGCACAAGCTCGGGACCCAGCGCCCGATCCGGAACCGCCCGCGCGGCCTCGACGATCCCGACTTCCCGGGGATGGCGCGGGTCTACGAGCCCGTGACGGCGCTGCCGTTCGAGACCCTGCCGGATACCTTCGTGCACCCCGCCGGCTTCTGCCAGAACGTCCTCGCGACAGGGAGATGCACCGTCACCGGCAGCTTCGTCGACGCCGGTCGGGCATCCATCCACGTCCGCTGTGAGCATCCCCGCACGGTCGAGCTCCCCGGTGACCGTCCGGATCACGCCATCGAGATCGCTGTCGATCGGGCGACGGGTGTCATCGTCCGACTCGTCGAGACCATCGGCGGGTCGGTGACCCGCGATGCCGTCGTGACCAAGCTCGAGCCGGATGCGTCGCTCCCGCCGTCGGCGTTCGAATTCGTCTTCCCGACCGGGACGACGATGCTCTTCTAGGGGTCGGCAAGGACGGCGTCACTTCCGACAGGACGCATCGAAACGGAACGCCCGGCCGATGGCCGGGCGTTCGTGTATCAGGAGCGCGCCAGGTTCAGGCTTCCATCTCGAGCTCGCGCTCGATCGCGGCCAGCTCATCCTCCGTTCCCTGGACCTTCGGGCCGTGGAACCAGTTCTTGGCCGAGACGAACCACCACAGCGCAGCTCCGCCAAGGACGACCAGGAACACGATCGGCGTGTAATTGAACGTGTTGATGGTGATCGGCTGGGCCTGCGGCAGCATGAACAGGATCGCGATGAAGATCACCCAGATCGTCGCCGTGATCCCGATCGGGCGGCTCCATCGCCCGAGCGTCCAGGGGCCTTCCTCGAACTTCGAGCCGGCGCGGAAGCGCAGGAAGACCGGGGCGACATACGCCACATACAGGCCGATCACCGCGATCGAGGTGACCGCCGCATAGGCCACCGAGCTGTAGAGGTACGGCAGGGCCAAGACGAACGCCCCGATGGCAGCCAGCCAGATCGAGTTCGTCGGCGTACGTGTTCTCGGGTTGATCCGGTGCCAGAAGCTCGAGAAGGGGACCGCGCCGTCGCGCGAGAACGCGTAGATCATCCGTGAGTTCGCGGTGACCGACGACATGCCGCAGTAGAACTGCGCCCCGATGACCAGGAGCAGCACGATCAGACCGCCGGTCTGGCCGACCGCGTCGATCCAGATCGTGATGGGAGGACCGGCATTCGACAGCGTGGCTGCCGAGTCGAGCGCGTGCTGGTAGCCAGCGGCGGCGTTCGCTGTCCCGTCGGCAGCCGGGAAGACCTTGTCCGGGGTGATCCCGATATTCATCGCCGTCAGGAGGATGAAGCCCATGATCACCGAGACGACCACGGAGAACACGATCCCGCGCGGGGCCGAGGTGTGGGCGTCGTGGGTCTCTTCCGACATGTGGGCTGACGCGTCATAGCCGGTAAGCGTGTACTGGGCATTGAGGAACCCGATCAGGATCACGTAGAGCGGGATCCCGAACAGGATCAGCCCGGGCCATTCCGGGTTATCGCCGCCGCTGCCGGTGTTGTTCACGAACGTCGAGAAGACGGTCCCGATATCGGTCCGACTGTGCTGATTGAGCACGACGGTGACGAGCACGATCGCGGCCACGCCGACGACATGCCACCACACCGAGACGTCGTTGAGGAGCTTCACCAGGCGGATCCCGAACGTGTTCAGGAGGCCGTGGATGAACAGCACGATCGCGAGGATCACGATCGTCACGATCGGGGCGGTCGACACGCCGAACACGATGTTCAGGAAGGCGTTGATGAAGAACGCCAGGCCGAAGTCGATGCCAGCGGTGACGGCGACCTGGCCGACGAAGTTGAACCAGCCGACGAACCAGCTCCAGGCCGCCGGATTGCCGCCCGACTCCGGCGCGAGCTTCGCGGCCCAGTAATAGAGGCCGCCCGCGGTCGGGTAGCTCGAGGCCACTTCCGCCATGCCGAGCGCGACGAGCGTCACGAAGAACCCGACGACCAGCCAGCCGATCGTCATCACCGCCGGGCCGCCGGTGTTCATCGCGAAGTAGAACAGCGTGAGACAGCCCGACAGGATCGAGATGATCGTGAACGAGACTGCGAAGTTGGAGAAGGTCCTCATCCCTCTCCGCAGCTCCTGCGCGTAGCCGAGCTCGTGCAATCGATCGGTGTCGCTCGTTGCCACCCTGCCCTCCTCGCCCCCGTTCGACCACATCAGGACGCTGGGACATGGAGTCGAGGACGATGCGCGACCGAGGGTCCCTCGCTGCGGTGCGGGTCCCGACGGTCCGCGCGGCCTCCCTCCGGCGGGAACGATACGACCGAGGTCCGGAGTGTCAAGATGCGTCGCGGACAGGGCATCGCACGGACGTGTGGGAGCGTGACATGGGCGATCGACTCGCGGGCAAGGTCACCATCGTCACCGGCGCCGGGTCGGGCATCGGACGAGCGACCGCCATCCGGTTCGCCGAGGAGGGCGCCCGCGTCACCTGCGTCGACGTCGCACGCGACAACGTCGAGGCGACCGCGGCCGAGATCGGTGATGCCGCTTGGGCGGTGACCGCCGACGTGTCCGACGCGGCCGCCGTGAAGGCGTACACGGATACGACGGTCGAGCGGTGGGGTGGGCTGCACGCGGTGTTCAACAACGCGGGCGTCAACCTGCCGGGCGTGTTCCACGAGGCGACCGACGAGACAGTGGAGCGCACCATCGGCGTCAACATCCGCGGCCCGATCTACGGCTGTCGCTACGCGATCCCGTACATGCTCCGCGGAGGCGGCGGCTCGCTGATCAACACGAGCTCGGTCAATGGTCTCGTCGCCGAGCCCTATCTCGCGATCTACGCGACGTCGAAGGGCGCCATCATCATGCTCTCGAAGGGGATCGCACTCGACTACGCGAAACAGGGCATCCGCTGCAACGCGATCGCTCCGGGGTGGGTGGATACGCCGGTCAACCACGCCCACGCGGAGATGCTCGGCGGCCTCGATAAGGTCTACGCCGAGATCGACTCCTTCCAGCCGATCGGACGTCCCGGCGAGCCGCGCGAGATCGCGAACGTCGCGCTCTTCCTCGCGTCGGACGAGTCGTCGTTCGTCACCGGCTCGGTCGTCGTCGCAGACGGCGGGATGACTGCCAAGTAGGACGCGATCGGCGGCTCGCGCCGACGTACGATGCGCCGACCGAGGGGACCGGTCACACGTTCACGCGGAGGAGAGCGATGAGCGACCACGGGCAGGACGTCGGCCACGCCGCCAAGCACCACCGCCTCGCCGAGCTCGAGGGGCAGGTCCGCGACGGCACGGTCGACACCATCGTCGTCGCCTTTACCGACATGCAGGGCCGGCTCATGGGCAAACGTGTCCACGGCGAGGCGTTCCTGGACGGCGTGATCGCGCACGGTGCTCACTTCTGCACGTACCTCCTCGGGACGGACATGGAGATGAACACGCCCGAGGGATTCCGGCTGATGAACTGGGAGACCGGCTATGGCGACTGGATCGCCGAGCCGATCTGGGACCAGCTTCGTTTGCTGCCCTGGTTGCCGGGCACAGCGATGGTCCTCGCCGACACGATCGATGAGGAGACCGGCCAGGAGATCCCGGTCTCGCCGAGGACGATCCTCAAGCGCCAGGTCGCCGCGGCGGTCGAGGCCGGCTTCGATGTCAAGGCTGGGTCGGAGTTCGAGTTCTACGTGCTCAAGGACTCATGGGAGTCGCTCGCGGAGCGGGGCTGGCCCGTCCCGCACACCTTCGGGTACTACAACGAGGACTACCACCTCCTCCAGGCCACCAAGGCCGAGCCGCTCCACCACCTGCTTCGCACCCAGATGAGCGCCGCCAACGTCCCGATCGAGTTCAGCAAGGGCGAGGCGGCGAACGGCCAGCACGAGGTCAACATCCGCTACGACCACGTCCTCGAATCGGCCGACCGCAGCGTCGTCTTCAAGCACGGCGCGAAGGAGATCGCCTACCTGAACGGATGGGGCATCACCTTCATGGCGAAGCCCGACCACCGCTGGACGGGCTCGTCCGGGCACCTGCACATGAGCGTCTGGGATCACGACAAGGGCGTCCCGCTCATGCATGCGACGGGTCGGGAGAAGGCCGGGCCGTATGGGCTATCGAAGACCGGCCAGCAGTTCATGGCCGGGATGATGGCGTTGTCCCGCGAGCTGTCGGTGTTCGTGGCCCCATTCATCAACTCGTACAAGCGCTACGCCTCGCTGTCCTGGGCTCCGGTCAATGTCGTGTGGGGTCGCGACAACCGGACGACGGGCTTCCGGCTCGTCGGCCACGGGCCGGCGCTCCACGTGGAGAACAGGTTCCCCGGCGGCGACATGAACGCGTACCTCACATATGCCGCGATGGTCGGTGCGGGTCTGTACGGCATCCGGCACGGGCTCAAGCTCGAGGACGAGTTCAAGGGCAACGGGTACCTCGCGACGGGCCACCCGAGGATGCCACGCGCCCTGTACGAGGCGATCTGGGAACTGGAGCGGTCCGAGGCGGCGCGGGAGATCTTCGGCGAGGAGGTGGTCGAGCACTACCTCAATGCCGCCCGGGTCGAGCAAGAGACGTACGATTCGATCGTCCACCCGTGGGACCGAGAACGCTATCTCGAGCGAGGCTGAGTCACTCCCCGATATGACCGGGACGACGCGAACAGTAACGGCTGGTCTCGCGAGCGACGCCCCAGCGCACGACGCGCGTGTGCAGGACGCCCTCTATCGCATCGCCTCGGCGGCGAGCGCCGCGCAGGACCTCGATTCCTTCTACGCCGAGATGCACGCCATCGTCGGCGAACTGATGTACGCCGAGAACTTCTACATCGCGCTGTACGACCCGGAGCGCGACGCCCTGAGGTACGCCTACAACGTCGACACGGTCGACCCGGAGGTCCTCGACCCGAAGGTGTGGCATCAACTCGGGGCGACACGGCTCGGGCGCGGCACGACCGCCTACGTCCTCCGTACGGGCCGACCGTTCCGATTCGACATCGCGACCTTCCGCGAACTCGAGCGGGCCGGGGAGATCGATGCTGTCGGGACGATCCAGGAGCACGGCGGTTGGATCGGTGCGCCGCTCGTCGCGGATGGCCGGACCCTCGGCGTGATCGTCGTCCAGTCCTACACCGACGAACACCGCTACGACACCAGCGACCTCGGACTGCTGGCCTTCGTGGGCCAACACATCGGGTCGGCACTCAGTCGGGCTCGCGCGATCGACGAGACACGGGAACGCAACGCCGAGCTGGCGCTGATCAACGAGATCGGCGAGGCGCTGGCCAACCAACTCGAGTTCGAGGCGATCATCCAGCTCGTCGGCGATCGGGTGCGCTCGATCTTCGCCGTCCGCGGGATGTTCATCGCGCTCTACCACCCCGATACCGCCACGCTCACCTTTCCGTACGACATCGATGAGGGGCAGCCATTCGACCGCGGCGTGATGCGATTCGGCGAGGGGATCACCTCGACGGTCATTCGCACGGGCAGGCCCCTGCGCCTATCTACGGTCGATGAGCAGGTCGGTAGCGGGGCGATCCAGGTCGGTGGCACTGATACCGAGTCGTGGCTCGGCGTGCCCATCAAGGCTGGGGAACGCGTCATCGGCGTCGTCGGTCTCGAGAGCACCGAGCCATATGCGTTCAGCGAAGGCGACGAACGCCTGCTTTCGACCCTGGCATCAAGCATGGGCGTGGCCTTGGAGAACGCCCGCCTCTTCAGCGAGACGAAGCGCCTCCTTGCCGAAACCGACCAGCGTGCCGCCGAATTGGCGGTCATCAACGAGATCGGGACGGCACTTGCCAAGCAGCTCGACTTCCACGACATATGCGAACTCGTCGGTGAGCGCGTACGAGCGATCTTCCGGGCACCGTCGGTGTCGATCGGGCGCTACGACGAGGAGGGCGCCGTCATCACGTGGCCGTACGAGCTGGATGAGGGGACGCGGATCCATACCGAGCCGATGGAGCTCGGGCCGGGACTCACCAGCCGGGTCATCTCGACCGGGGCGCCGTTCCGCGCAGGGAGAAGTGAAGATCTGGACGCCGTCGGAGCGATACCCGGCGGCGTCAGTTCTCCGGAATCATGGCTTGGCGTCCCCATCCTGACCGGTGATCGCGTTACCGGCGTGATCATCCTCGAAAGCACCGAGCGCGACGCGTTCGACGATGCCGACGAGCGGCTCCTTACCACGATCGCCGCGAGCATGGGCGTAGCGCTCGAGAACGCGCGGCTGTTCGGCGAGACGAAGCGGCTGTTGGCGGAGACGGACGAACGGGCCGCGGAGCTCGCGATCATCAATAGCGTGCAGCAGGGGTTGGCTGCTGAGCTCGACCTCCAGGCGATGTACGACCTCGTCGGCGACAAGATCCAGGAGATCTTCGATGCCCAGGTCGTCGATATCGCGATCGCCGACCCCGAGTTCGTACAGATCCATTTCGTCTATACGATCGAGCGCGGGGTCCGATACCCGGATGATCCCCGCCCGATCGCAGGCAGCGTTCGCGGCATGGTGATGTCCGAGCGGCGGGCTATCCGCGTCGACCGGGATCTCAAGGGATTCGCCGCCGAACGCGGCGTCGAGTGGTACATCCAGGAGGGGACCGAGACGCCCAGATCGGCAGTGTGGGTCCCGCTGGTCGTCGGCGATGAGGCGCGCGGCGTGATCTCACTCCAGAACCTCGACCGGGAGGCGGCATTCTCGGACTCGGACGTGGACCTGCTCTCGACGATCGCGGCAAGCCTGAGCGTGGCACTCGAGAACGCCCGACTCTTCGACGAGACGAAACGCCTGCTCACGGAGACCGACGAACGGGCCGCGGAACTAGCCATCATCAACGAGGTCCAACACGGTCTGGCGGAACGGCTGGATATGCAGGCCATGTACGAGGTCGTCGGCGGCAAGATCCAGGAGATCTTCGACGCGCAAGTGGTCGACATCGGCATCGTCGATCGCGACGTCGGCGAGATCCGCTTCCCGTACACGATCGAGCGGGGGGTGCGCTTTCCCGACGAGCCGATGGCCATCGAGGGTCCGCGCGCCCACGTGCTGACGACAAAGGAGCCCCTGGTCATCAACGAGGACGCCGATCGGCGGACTCAGGAGATGGGCCAGAAGAAGCCGGTCCTGCAAGGAGAGCCGGCAGCTGCCGTCGTCTACGCACCGCTGGTCGTCGGGGATGAGGCCATGGGTGTCATCTCGCTGCAGAACCTCGACCGAGAGAACGCCTTCAGCGACGGCGACGTCCGGCTCCTGACGACGATCGCCGCCAGTCTCAGCGTCGCGCTCGAGAATGCCCGCCTGATCGACGAGACGCGCCAGCGCGTCGCGGAACTCGACACGATGAATCGAGTCGGCCAGGCGATCGCCTCCGAGATCGAGCTGTCCGCACTCATCGAACTCGTCGGTGAGCGGATCCGAGAGACGTTCGCGGCCGACATCGCCTTCGTCGCGCTACTCGACGAGGCGACCCAGATGATCACGTTCCCGTACCACAGCGAACACGGCGCTCGGGAGCCACAGGAACCGATCCCGCTGGGCACCGGCCTGTCGTCGCGGATCCTTGCATCACGCGAGCCCCTGCTCCTCAACCGAGCCTCGCAATTCGACCGGCTCGAAGGCCAGCAGATCGGCACCCCTGCCCTGTCGTGGCTCGGCGTACCGATCCTCGCCGGCGACCACGCGATCGGCGTCATCAGCATCCAGAGCACCCGGGACGAAGGACGTTTCGGCGAGTCGGATGTCCGACTCCTCGGCACGATCGCGGCCAACGTCGGTGTCGCGATCCAGAACGCGCGGCTCTATCGCGAGACGCAGCGGCGCGCCGGTGAGATGGCGGCGCTCGCCGATGTCGGTCGCGAGATCTCCGCGACGCTCGATCCGACGGCGGTCCTGGAACGCATCGCCGAGCACGCGATCAACCTCCTTGCCGGTCAGTCGAGCGCGGTGTATCTCGTCCAACCGGATGGCCGGACGTTCAAGGCGATCGTCGGACGCGGGCCGATCGAGGCGGAGCTCAAGGCGGACACGCTCACGTTCGGTCAGGGCGTCATCGGCAGCGTCCTGGAAGCGCGCCGAGCCGAATTCATCAACGACGTGGCAAGCGATCCACGCGTGCGGCTCCTGCCCGGGACCGACCCCGATGAGATGGACCGGCTGATGGTCGCGCCGCTCATGTCCCACGAGGAGGTGATCGGCGGGATGGCCGTCTGGCGACCGATCCCGAGCGAGCTCTACACCGAGAGCGATCTGCAGCTGCTGATCGGGCTGTCGCAGCAGGCGACGATCGCGATCGACAACGCCCGGCTGTATCGCGAGGCCCAGGAGGCCCGGGACGCGGCGCAGGATGCCGATCGTGCCAAGAGCACGTTCCTCGCCGCCATGAGCCACGAGATCCGGACCCCGATGAACGCGATCATCGGTATGAGCGGGCTGATGCTCGACACAGAGCTGACCGACGAGCAGCGCGACTACGCCGAGACGATCCGGACCTCCGGCGATTCGCTCCTCACGATCATCAACGACATCCTCGATTTCTCGAAGATCGAGGCCGGGCGCGTCGAGCTCGAGCACGAGCCATTCGACCTGCGCGCGTCGATCGAACGCGCCGTCGACGTCCTTGCGCCGACCGCGGCGGCGAAGCAGCTCGAGCTGCTCTACGCCATCGACGACGACCTGCCGCGCACGGTCGTCGGCGATCAGGGTCGGCTACGCCAGATCGTCATCAACCTGCTCTCGAATGCCGTCAAGTTCACGGAGCGCGGCGAGGTCGAGCTGAGCGCAGCGGGTGCTCCGATCCATCCGAACGGGGGCGGGCCGACGTCTCGATGGCGGTTCACGATCCGTGTCCGCGACACGGGGATCGGCATCGCGCCCGACCGCATGTCGCGGCTGTTCCAGTCGTTCAGCCAGGCCGATGCGTCGATCTCGCGCCGCTATGGTGGCACCGGACTCGGGCTGGCGATCAGCCGTCGCATCGCGGAGCTGATGGACGGCGCACTCGTGGCCACGAGCGACGGTGTCGCTGGACGAGGAAGCGTGTTCGAGCTGACGTTCGAGGCGGACGCCGCGACGGACCACGTCGCCGCTGCGCAGGTACGCCTCGTGGATCTGGCGGGACGCCACATCCTGGTCGTCGACGACAACGCCACCAACCGCCGCATCCTCCGCACGCTCATCGAGCGTTGGGGCATGACGGCTCGGGACACGGCGTCGCCCCGTGAGGCACTCGGCTGGATCGCCGGTGGGGAGCGGTTCGATCTGCTCATCGCCGACCTGCATATGCCGGAGCTCGACGGGATATCGCTCGCTACCGCGGTTCGAGCGTCCGAAAACGGTGCACAAACCCCGGTGATCGTGCTCTCGTCGATCGGCGTCCACGACCGCGAGAGCGAGGCCGTCGCCGCCTCGCTCGTCAAACCGGTCAAGCCGTCGGCCCTGCACGACGCCATGGCGACCGTGCTCGCGGGCCAGGCGGCCGCCGTCCCGATGCGCCCGACCGGCGCCGGGATCGACCACGACCTGGGCGCCCGCCACCCGCTTCGGATCCTCCTGGCCGAGGACAACGCCGTGAACCAGAAGCTCGCGCTCCGCCTGCTCGAACGCATGGGGTATCGCGCCGATGTCGCCGAGAACGGGCTCGCCGCCATCTCGGCCGTGGAGGGCAGCACGTACGACGTCATCCTGATGGACGTCCAGATGCCCGAGCTGGATGGCCTGGAGGCGACGCGTAGGATCCGTCGGCGCTGGCCGGGTGACCGGCCACGGATCGTCGCGATGACCGCGAATGCGATGGACGGTGACCGAGAGGCATGCCTCGCTGCGGGCATGGACGACTACATCGCGAAGCCGATCGCGCCCGAGGCGCTGCAGGCGTCGCTGATGGCGGCGCCCTCGGGCGATGGGGTGTCCGTGTGAGCGGCGGCCGGATCCTGGTCGTCGACGATACCCATTTCAATCGACGCCTCCTCGTGCGACTGCTCGAGGATCTCGGCCATCGCACGGTGGAGGCCGAGAACGGGCGCGTGGCCCTCGACGTGCTGCGCGCGCCGGACACGGAACCCGTCGACCTCATCCTGCTCGACATCGAGATGCCGGAGATGGATGGCCACGAGACGCTCGCCGAGCTGAAGGCCGACGACGGACTGCGCGATATCCCCGTCATCGTCGTCTCGAGCGTGGACGAGCTCGAGAGCGTCGTGCGCTGCATCCGTATCGGCGCCGCAGACTACCTGCCCAAGAGCGTCGATCCGGAGATCCTGCGGGCGCGGGTCGAGGCTTCTCTCACCCAGAAGCACCTGCGGGACAACGAGCGCGAGCTCACCGCGACGATCGAGCGCCAGCGATCCCAGCTTGCGCGCTTCCTGTCGCCGCAAGTCGCGGCACTCGTCTCGAGCGAGGACGGTGAGGCCCTACTCGCCGGTCATCGGCGCGAGATCACCGCGATGTTCACCGACCTGCGGAACTTCACGAGCTTCTCCGAGACTGCGGAGCCGGAGGAAGTCCTCGGCTTCCTGCGCGCGTATCACGCCGTGATGGGCGCGCTCATCGTCGAGCACGAGGGAACCCTTGAGCACTTCGCCGGGGACGGGTTCATGACGTTCTTCAACGATCCGGTCCTCCAACCCGACCACGCCGCACGCGCGATCCGGCTCGCTGTGGCGATGCGCGAGCACTTCGCGACGCTTTCCGCCGATTGGCGCAAGCGCGGGCACGTCCTCGAGATCGGCATCGGAATCGCAACCGGATTTGCCACGTTGGGCAGGATCGGGTTCGAGGGTCGCTACGACTATGGCGCGATCGGCAACGCGATCATCCTTGCCTCGCGGCTCAGCGGAGAGGCGGCACCGGGCGAGATCCTCGTCGCCGCGCGAACGTTCGCCGAGGCCGAGGAGGTCGGTGGTGGAGATCTCGTCGCGGAACCCGGCGGCGACCGAACGCTGAAGGGGTTCAGCCGCGCGATCCCGACGCACGTCATCACCGGCACACGCGAGCAACCGACGAGTCAAGGGCTCGCGACGGGGCGCACGACGTGACGCTGGATCCAGCAGCGATGACCCGGCTGCTCGACATCACGGGCGGGGACCAGGGCTTCGTCGACGAGCTCATCGACACGTTCATCGAGGACGCCACCGGCCAGATCGATGCGCTTCGCTCAGCGGCGACGGCCGGCCAGCCAGCGGCGATCGTCCGGCCGGCTCATTCACTCAAGTCGAATGCCGCGAATGTCGGAGCGACGGTGTTGGGCGACCTTGCGCGGGGACTCGAGACGGATGGTCGGACGGGTGACATACCGGACGTCGCGGGGCGCGTCAGGAGCGTCGAGACGGAGTTCGCTGCGGTCCGGGATGCGCTCCTGGCAGAGCGCGCGGCGCGCTAGGACGGCCGCGACGGCGGTTCCCCCTCTCGCTCTTCCCCCTGGTGGGGATATGTTCACGGCCCAGGTTGCGGAAGGCGAGTAGGACGAACGTCCTATCCAGAAGGCGCCGAATGTCCTACGCGCGCTGCTGCCATCTCCCGGAGCCGGCGTGCCACGTCCGGATGTCCCGCCGCGTCCGCCAGGTCAGCAGGCGTCCCCTCGGGCACACGCGCCGTCGGGTCGGCGCCGGCAGACAGGAACAACTCGACCATCTCGACGTCGCCGTGTTGGGCAGCTTCGTGGAGCGGCGTGTAACCGCCGTGTTGCGTGGCGTTGACGTCGGCACCCGCAGCGAGCAGCACCCGACAGACCTCGAGGTGGCGGCCGGCGGCGGCCGCATGCAACGGCTGGTTCGCGAACGAGTTGGTGGTGTACGCGCCGACCGGTGCACCGGCGTCGAGCAGGGCACGCGCGATCTCGGGCTTGCCGAAGAACGCCGCGAGATGGAGGGCCGTGAACCCGTCCGGCGAATAGGCACGAACCGCGTCGGGGTGATCGTCGAGCGCGGCATGGACACGATCGATCCGGCCGAGCGCCGAGCCCTCGAAGAGATCGAGGTCCGGGTCAGCGGCGAGGAGCGCGTCCATCGTCGAACGGTCGAACCGGTAGCGCGCCAGCAGGACGGCGGATACGCCGTCCTCGCCGCGGGCGTTGACGAGCGACGGATCCTCCGCCAGCAACGCCGTCACACGGTCGCTATCGCCAGCGTCGACCGCCGCCATCATGTCCGAGGCGCTGGCCATCCACGGAGCCTACTCCAGCGCCCGGCCCGCGGGTACGATGCGCGCGAGAGGGAGGACCAGCCAGGATGCGACTCGCGGACAAGGTTTCGATCATCACCGGGGGCGGTGGTGGGATGGGCCGCGTCGCGGCCCGGATGTTCGCCGAGCAAGGCGCGAAGGTCGTGGTCGCGGAGTTCGGCGAGGCGGCCGGGCGCGAGACCGTGGACCAGATCACGGCGGCCGGCGGGCAGGCGACGTTCGTGAAGGCGGACGTGTCGAACGAGGCCGACGCGAAGGAGATGGTCGACCACGCCGTTGGGACGTATGGCCGGCTCGACGTCCTGTACAACAACGCGGGCGTCATGCCGGAGGCGGACCATTCCGTGACCGACACGTCGGTCGACGTATGGGACCAGGTCATGGCGGTCAACGTCCGCGGCGTGTTCCTGGGCTGCAAGTACGCCATCCCTGCGATGGAGATCGCCGGCGGCGGATCGATCATCAACATCGCGAGCTTCGTCGCGCTGGTCGGCTGCTCTGTGCCCCAGGATGCCTACACCGCCTCGAAGGGCGCTGTGCTCAGCCTGACCAGGAGCCTTGCGGTCCAGTTCGGGCCAAAGGGCATCCGTACCAACGCGATCTGCCCGGGCCCCGTCGAGACGCCACTCCTGATGGACTGGCTGGTCAAGGACGAGGAGGCCAAGCGGATACGTCTGGCGCGGAACCCGACGGGTCGCTTCGGGAAGCCCGAGGAGATCGTGAACATGGCGATCTACCTCGCGTCGGACGAGTCGCGCTGGACCAACGGAGCGTCGCTTGTCGTCGACGGCGGGATCACCGTCAATTACTTCTGAGGGACGCCGGATGACCGACGAGCCGCCAGAGGGCGCATCGACCGACGAGCGGCCAGCGAGCGCATCGACCGACGCGGCCATCGACCCAGCCGCACGCGGACCCCTCGCCGTGGGCGTGGATGTCGGTGGCAGCGGCATCAAGGCCGCCGTGGTCGACACGTCGACGGGCGAGCTCGTCTCGGAGCGGCTGCGTGTCCCCACGCCGATGCCGTCCACGCCGGACCGCGTGAGTGCGTCGATCGGCCGGCTTGTACGGCGACTCGTGAAGTCCGACGAGCTCGCGCCGGACACGCCCGTGGGGATCGGCCTCCCGGGCGTGGCCATCGGCGGCGTGCTGATGACAGCGGCGAACATCGACCCAGCGTGGATCGGCTACCCGATCGCCGAGCGACTGTCATACCTGCTGAAGCGACGCATCGAGATCGTGAACGACGCCGACGCTGCCGGCATCGCCGAGCTGCGGTTCGGAGTCGCGGCCGGTCGCCCGGGGACCGTGATCTTCCTGACGCTCGGCACCGGCGTCGGGTCCGGGGTATTCGTCGACGGGAAGCTCGTCCCGAATACCGAGTTCGGCCAGATGGAGATCCGCGGTCGCCCGGCGGAGCGGCGTTCGGCGTCGGTCGCCCGTACGCGTCGGGGGCTCTCGTGGAAGGCATGGGCCCAGGACCTCGACGAGCACCTCCAACGGATCGAGGACCTGATGTGGCCGAACCTGTTCATCCTCGGCGGCGGCGTGAGCAAGAACGGGGACAAGTTCATCCCGCGGCTCACCACGCGTACGCCGGTCGTCGCCGCTCGATTGCGGAACGACGCGGGGATCATCGGCGCCGCCGTCGTCGCCGTCGAAGGTCTGAGCGATGCGGCCACGACGTGGGACGACCTGGCGCCGGGAGAGGCACCCGCCGAGCCCGGATGAGGGATCCTGCCGGCAGACGAGTGCCGGAGGGATCGCGGCGTATCATCGAGGGCCCATCTCCTGCCCACACGGCACCAGCCGAGGACCCCGATGACGACCGAATCCACGACTCCGGCGGTGACGGCGCCGGACGCACCCACCACGACCCGGATGCTCATCGGCGGCCGGTCCGTCGACGCCGCCGACGGCCAGACGTTCGACATCGTCGACCCGGCGAACGGGAAGACCATCGCCACCGCGCCGCTCGGTGGCCGCACCGACGTCGACACTGCCGTCGAGGCAGCGCAGGCCGCGTTCGAGGACCGCAAGGGCTGGGCGAACTGGGCGGCCGGCAAACGAGGACGATCACTCGCGAAGCTCGCCGACCTGATCAAGAAGAACAGCGACGAGCTGGCCTGGCTCGAGAGCCGCAACGGCGGCAAGCCGATCACCTCGGCACGTGGCGAGGTCATCGGTGCGAGCCTTGTCTTCGACTACTACGCGGGGGCGGCCAACAAGGTCTTCGGGCAGACGATCCCGGTCTCGAAGCCGGGCATCGATCTGACGTTGCGCGAGCCGATCGGCGTCGTCGGCCTCATCGTCCCCTGGAACTTCCCGCTCCTGATGGCCTCCTGGAAGGTGGCGCCGGCCCTCGCGGCAGGGAACACCGCGATCCTGAAGCCTGCGTCGTACACCCCGCTGACCGCGATCCGGCTGGGTGAGCTCGCCCTCGAGGCGGGCATCCCGGCCGGCGTCCTGAATGTCGTGACCGGACCCGGGGGCACGGTCGGCGCAGCGATCGCGGCCCATCCGGGGATCGGCAAGGTCGCTTTCACGGGCGAGACGACGACGGGCCAGGAGATCATGCGGCTCGCTTCGAGCAACGTGAAGAAGATCTCGCTCGAGCTCGGCGGCAAGAGCCCCAACATCGTCTTCGCCGACGCCGACATCGAGCGGTTCGCGAAGGAGTCGCCCTACAGCGTCTTCGACAACTGCGGCCAGGACTGCTGCGCACGCAGCCGGATCCTCGTCGAGCGCGGGGCGCACGACCAGGTCGTCGAGCTGTTCGCGAACGCTACCCGCAACGTCAAGGTCGGTGACCCGGCCGACGAGACGACCGAGGTCGGGCCGCTTGTTTCGATGAAGCAGCGCGACCGAGTCAAGGACTACATCGAGATCGGTCTGGGCGAAGGCGCGTCGGTGGTCGTGGGCGGCGGGGCTCCCGACGATCCGGACCTGTCTGGCGGCGCGTATCTGCTACCGACGGTGTTCGACGGCGTCGACAACGGCATGCGCATCGCGCGCGAGGAGATCTTCGGACCGGTGGTGTCGATCATCCCGTTCGATACCGAAGAAGAGGCGCTTCGCCTCGCCAACGCCACGCCATACGGGCTGTCGGGCTCGATCTGGAGCCGGGACATCGGGAAGGCGATGCGGGCTGCACGGGCGCTGCAGTCGGGCGTGATCAGCGTGAACTCGAACAGCTCGGTCCACACCGAGGCGCCGTTCGGCGGGTACAAGATGTCCGGCGTCGGTCGGGAGCTCGGGATGGCCGCGCTGGATCTGTACACGGAGACGAAGAACGTCTTCATCGACATCTCCTGATCCAGGCCCGGCCGAGCGCGCACCGTCGTCGGCGCAGTTCTCGGGCAAGGTCGGGGAGCGGAGCGCAGGTCGGTCGCGGCGGGGCGCGGTCGTCGCCGCCGGCTGGATCGTGGGTCTTGTCGGGATCGTGGGTGTGGGCTGGGTCGGTGCCCGCCCGACGCTTCCGTCAGACGTGGCAGCGCCGGTCGGATCAGCGATCGTTCCCGCCGAGGACATCGCGGCCGCAGCCAGCTGGGTCCGGCTCGATCTGCCGGCGCGACCGGACGAGGTCTTCACGAGCCGCGCGATCACGGTCCGAGGCGAGGTCGGACCGGCCGTGAGCGCGGTCTGGCTCGGCCTCGAATCACGGAACGGCAAGATCCTCGCGACACGCACGATCGAGCGCGGCGACCTGAGCGTCCGGGCGCCGATGCTGTTCGAGGGGCGGTTCCGTCTCGCTTCGCCGAGCGCCAGCGGTCGACTGTACGTCACGGCGACCGCGATCGGGCCGGACGGCGTCCCGACGCAGTCCATGCGTCGCCGGATCGAGACCACTGCCGACGTGACGTCCGACGACGCAGGAGCTCGTGGTGTGCATCGTGGCCCCCACGCGGACCTCGGGATCGAGGATCCCGTCCTGGAGCGTGCCGGAGACTAGCTGCCGAGATCCCCCGCCGGCCAAGTAAGGTCGGGCCGGCGGTGGTCGATCCAGTCCCGGAGCATCCACATGGTCGTCCGGAACGCCAAGCCCGTCCAGGGGATAGCGTCCGGCGCGAACGACGCGATCTCGAGCGCCTCCCGCGTCGGCGCCGCGCTGCCGCCGACCACCTTCGACTCGAACGCGATCGTGACGACGGCGGCTTCCAGGCGCGTATATAGGCCGATGATGTCGCCCGGCTCGACGATGAGCCCGGTCTCCTCGAACGTCTCGCGGATCGCGGCCTGGTGGACGGTCTCGTCGACTTCGAGGAAGCCGCCGGGCTGGGCCCACGCCCCGCGGCCGGGCTCGATGCCGCGGCGAAGGAGGACGACCTCTCCGGCGGCGGTCACAGGTAGCGTCGTGACGACGAGTCGCGGGTTCACGTAGGTGATGTGGCCGCAGGACGGGCACGACAGCCGGTCGCGATCCTCGTCCTCGATCGCGCCGAACTGCAGCGCCGACCCGCAGCGTGAACAGAAGTTGAGCGTCCGCGCCATCCATTCCGGCACACCCCGACCAGGCTGGAGGTCGGTCGAGCGGCCGTCCGGGCCGAGGTCGGATCGGTCCACGCTAGGCGAGGAGGACGACGGCGGCAGCAGCCACCAGGAGCGTCAACCCGATCACGCTGACCGCAGCCCATGCCAGCCGGAACCAGGCCTTGCCGCGGTCGACCGGCATCCAGGCCCAGGCCGAACGCCAGATGCGGAGGATCGCGTCCGCGGTGGTGATCACGAGGAGCGGCGCGGCGATCAGGACGCACAGCTTGACGAGCGGATCCCCGAGTCGGGCGCCCAGGTTGAGCGCGGTGATCGCGATGGCGCCGCAGATCAGGACCGGCACCGACAGGTTGATGTAGTGCTTCTGCAGCGGGGTCGGGGCGACCTCGGGGACGGAGCGGGGCGGCAGTCCCTGGAGGCTCGGCGGCAGCGTCGTCGGTCGCACGGGCTGGCGATCGAGCACGGGCATGCCGGGCTCCCAGCGTTCGTCGTCCGTCACGTGGTGCTCACTCCCCCGAGTGTAGTCGCGCCGCCGGTGCGGCTAGAGGAATCGCTCCTCGGGTGCGTCCGCGGCGTCGACCACGACGCTGCACGTCGGGCAGAAGAAGCGCGCTTCGACTGCCGTGCCGCAAACGGCATGGCGGAGCGGTTCGACATCATTGGAACGGCGTGACCCCCAGTCGGCCAGCAGACGGAGCGCCGATGCGAGGGCGCGCCCATCGGCGGTGAGCTCGTAGACGAAGCGGGTCGGGCGCTCCTGATAGGGACTCGATCGAAGGATCCCGGCACGCTCCAGGCGCCGTAGCCGGTCCGTCAGGATGTTCGGCGCGATGCCGGGCAGCGCGTCGGCGAGATCGCCGAACCGACGTGGTCCGTCGAGCAGCGCCTCGACGAGCAGCAGGCTCCAGCGGTCTCCGACGCGGTCGAGCGCCGCCTCGAGGGGCAGCGGTCGGCGGTCGGTGGTGCCTGCAGTCGTGCGCGATCCGGTCATGGGCACCCCGATGGTAACGCCGGGGGCTTGCATCGATACGAAGTCAGTAGTAACTTGCAAGTCGCTAGTGACCAACCCAGACCCCGCGAACCCAGGAGCGCCCGAATGAGCAGCCTCGATGAACTGAGTGGAGCCATCGCGACCGTCGCAGAGCGGGTCGGCTCGTCGATCGTGAGTGTCGGACGCGACGGACGCGGATCTGGCGTCGTCGTCGCCGACGGCCAGGTCCTGACCAACGCCCACAACCTGCGCGGCGGCGAGGTCACGGTGACGTTCTCCGATGGACGCTCGGCCCGCGGCGAGGTCCGTGGCGTCGATCCCGATGGCGACCTCGCCGTGATCGCTGTCGATACGAGTGGCGCCAAGGCGGTCGATCCGGGCGCGGCGGAGTCCCCGTCGGTCGGCACACCGGTGTTCGGCGCCGCGGCGACGTTCGGTGGCGGCGTCCGGGTGACCGTCGGCTTCGTCTCGTCGGTGGCCCGTTCGTTCCGCGGTCCGGGCGGGCGCCGGATCTCGGGAAGCATCGAACACACGGCGCCCCTCGCGCCCGGCTCGTCCGGCGGGGCGCTGCTCGACGTCGAGGGCCGGCTGATCGGTCTCAACACGAACCGCATCGGCGAGGGTTTCTACCTGGCGCTCCCTGCTGACGCCGCACTTCGCGAGCGAATCGAGTCCCTCGGCAAGGGCGAGTCGGTCGAGCGCCCGCGGCTTGGCGTGGCGATCGCTCCCAACCATGTCGCGCGCCGCCTACGCCGATCCGTCGGCCTCCCCGAGCGAGACGGGATCCTGATCCGTGGCGTCGAAGACGGCAGCGCCGCTGCGGCCGCGGGGATCGTGGTCGGCGACCTCATCGTGTCGGCCGGAGGGCGAGCGATCGCCGACGCGGACGACCTACAGGATGCGCTCGGCATGTTGAACCCTCCGTTCGACGTCGTCCTCGTCCGGGGCGCGGACGAGAAGACGGTCACGATCTCAGGCGCGAAGCAGCAGCGAACGCCCGGCGACGCGTAGCCATCGTCTCGCTCCCGTCGTGACCCCTAGGTTCTCAACAGCCGCTCCTTGAGGGGCTAGCATCCGGGCGTGGACCGGATCCTCGCCTGGTACCGACTCGGCTCCTCGATCGGCGCGGTCGCGGCGCTCGTCGTCGCGAACCTCATCCCGCTCATCGGCGTGTTGTTCTTCGGCTGGAGTGTCTGGAACATCCTGGTCATCTACTGGCTTGAGAACGGCATCGTCGGCGTCATCAACGTCCTCAAGATGTCCGCGGCGACCGGCGATGAAGCGACGCCGGGCATGACCTTCGTCGTGAACGGCCGGCCGTCCTCATCGATGACGAAGGTCGGACTCATCCCGTTCTTCATCATCCACTATGGGATCTTCTGGTTCGTTCACGGCATCTTCGTGCTGACGCTGCCGGCCTTCTTCAGCCTGATGTCGGACAGCGCGATGACGCTCGATATCGGACCCGTGCTGTTCGCCGCGGCAGGCCTGGCCGTGAGCCACGGCCTGTCGTTCTGGTGGAACTTCCTGCGCGGCGGCGAGTATCGACGCGCGACCGCGGCCGCGCTGATGTTCGCCCCCTACAAGCGCCTCGTGGCGCTCCACATCACGATCATATTCGGGGCGTTCGCCGTGATGTTCACCGGCGCACCGGCGGCAGCGGTGGCCGTCCTCGTCGCGATCAAGACGGCGATCGACCTCGGGCTGCACCTGGCCGAGCATCGAGGCGAACTGACGCCGCGAGGCGTCGTCACGAACTGACGGCGTCGCCGGGATTCGAGGGATCGTCCATCACGGACGCGGTCTGGCGGTCGCGCCACGCGGAGAGCCGTTCGGCTAGGGCGTCATCGCTGAGGGCAAGGATCGCTGCGGCCAACAATCCGGCATTGGTCGCGTTGCCGATCGCGACCGTCGCGACCGGGATACCACGCGGCATCTGGACGATCGAGAGCAGCGAGTCTAGGCCGCCGAGATGCTTGGTCGGGACGGGAACGCCGATGACCGGTAGCGTCGTCTTCGCGGCGAGCATGCCGGGCAGGTGCGCAGCACCACCGGCACCCGCGACGAGCACCCTGAGCCCTCGACCGGCGGCCTCCTCCGCATACCGGAACAGGTGATCCGGCGTGCGATGGGCAGACACGACCTGCAGCTCGGACGGGATCCCGAGCTCCGTGAGGATGGTCACGGCGTCCTCGAGGATCGGGAAGTCCGAGCGGCTTCCGCCGACCACACCCACGACGGCACCGGATGGCGTCATGACCCGAAGTCGCGTGGATCGGGTACGTCGTCGTCCCGCCAGTGCAGGAGGTCGACCGAAGCTCGAGCGCGCGCCAGCGCTTCCTCCGTCGACGGCCCCGTCGCGGTCACGTGACCCATCTTCCGGCGCTCGAACACCTCGCGCTTGTCGTAGAGATGCAGGTGCACGGTGGGATCCGCCATCGCGCGAGCCAGTCCGAGCGAGTCGAGACGCGCCTCGCGCGCCGGACCCGTGCCGAGCAGGTTGACCGTCGCGGTCGGCGTCAGCGCATCCGATGACCCAAGGTCGAGGCCGCAGATCGCCCGCACGTGCTGCTCGAACTGCGACGTCGCGGCACCTTCGATCGTCCAGTGACCGCTGTTGTGGACGCGCGGTGCGAGCTCGTTGGCGATCAGCCGCTGGTCGGGCATGAGGAACAGCTCGACGGTCAGCGTGCCGGTGATGCCCATCATCACCGCCAGCCGCTCGCCGATCGCGATGGCGCGTTCGGGGATCTCAGGATCGAGCGACGCTGGCGCCAGGCTCTCGACGAGGATGCCCTCGTCGTGGCGGTTGCACGCGAGCGGGAACGTCGCGATGCGTCCCACGGCACTCCGGGCGACGACGATCGACACCTCCGCCGCGAACGCGAGCTCGGTCTCGACGAGGACCGCCTCCCCGGGTCGACGGCCGAGTCGCTCGATCGCGCCGTCGATGTCCGATAGCTCATTCAGGCGGAGCTGCCCGCGGCCGTCATAGCCACCGGTCGACACCTTCAGTCGCAGAGGCAGTCCGATCTCGTCGGCGGCCTGCCGGAGGTCCTCGGTCGTCCGGACCTCGCGCCAGTCGGCGACCTCGACGCCCGCGCTTTCGAGGAACCGTCGCTCCGCGATCCGATCCTGCGTGACGTGGAGCGGGAGGCGGCCGGGCCGTACGGGTCGCACCACGTCGATCGCATCCACCACGTCGGTCGCGACGTGCTCGAGCTCGTAGGTGACGACATCGCTCCAGCTCGCGAGCCGGAGGGCGGCGCCGACATCGTCGTATGTGCTGACGACCATGCGGTCGGCGATCGCGGAGGCGGGGCAGTTCGGGTCAGGGTCGAGCACCACGACGCGATAGCCCATCGCCCTCGCTGCCATCCCGATCATCCGGCCGAGCTGCCCGCCCCCAAGGATGCCGATGGTGGCCGGAGGCGTGATCGGTCGCCGCTCGACCCCGAGCTTCCGATGGACGTCTGAGATCCACGCCTGCTTGCGGTACGTGTACTGATGCGGCTCGAGTGGGCCGCTCATGACGATCCCGCTCTTGAGCGCTGCGTAGCCTTCGACGAGCGACGGGTCGGCGAGGAGCGCGTCCCGGAACGCGATGTCGCGCTTCAGCTCTTCTTGCTCGGGCAGGACGTGACAGTGGATGCGGAACGTCCTGCCGGCACGGACGAGCGAGCCGACGAGCATCGGCCGGCCGGGCGGCCACGGGTCAGGCCCGGGCTGCGGTCCGAAGCCGAGCTCGCGGAGCATCGCCGCGACAGCGGGCACGTCCTCCGGTGTCGTGGCGATGGAGAGGTCGACGATCCCCTTGCCTGGCAGACCGGGCACCGCGGTGCTTCCGATGTGCTCGACGGCGAGATCGGGTCGCCGCTCGTGGACCAGCTCGGCGACCGCTCTTGCTACCTCGATCGCTCTCGGGTCCCACGGCTCGACCGTGGCAGGCAGTCGCTCATACGGGCCGATCGGAGGAAGCACCGAGGGAGTGTAGACTGCCGCTTCATGCGACACGTGATCGGACGACGGTCCCTCGAGGTCGACGTCGGCTAACTCGTCACGCTGATCGCCCGGGCCGACCGGGTGATCGTGGATCTCGGCACCGGCGACGGCCGTGCCGTGCTCGGTCGTGCTGCGCACGAGCCTGATGGGCTCTTCATCGGTGTCGACGCGGCGGCCGCCTCGATGGCCGAGGCTTCCCGCCGGGCCGACAGAGGCGGTCCACGGAATGTGATGTTCCTGGCCACCGGCGTCGAGACGCTGCCGACCTCGCCACTCGCCGGGACGGCCGACCTCGTGACGGTCACCTTCCCGTGGGGATCGCTGCTTCGCGGCGTCCTCGGTTCCGACGAGAACGCGCTGTGCGGCGTCGCATCGGTCGCGCGCACGGGAGGTCGAGTCGAGACGCTCGCGTCAGTCATGCCATGGGATGGCGTGCCGGGCATCGAGCGACTCGAGGCGTCATGTCGCGACCCGATCGAGACGGCGTGGGCGGCTGCCGGCCTGGAGCTCACGTCGATGCGCGAGGCGACATCGGCCGAGCTGGACGCGGCCCGCTCATCGTGGGCGCGCCGCCTCGGTGCCGACCGACGCGTGTGGCGTCTCGACGGTGCCCGCTCCGGCTAGCATCGCGGCATGGCCGACACCCCGATGCCCCTGATCCTCGACGTCGATACGGGTATCGACGACAGCCTCGCGCTCCTCTATGCCCTCGGCTCGCCGGAGGCTGACGTGATGGCGGTGACGTGCGTTTCGGGCAATGTCGAGGCGCGACAGGTCGCCATCAACACGCTGGCGCTCCTCGAACTGGCCGGCCGGACCGACATCGAGGTGGCCGTCGGGCGCGAAGTCCCACTCGAGCGGCCTCTCGAGACGACACCCGAAACACACGGACCGCGCGGCATCGGCTACGCCGAGCTCCCGGCGCCGCAACGCGCGGTCAGCGACCGAAACGGCATCGACGTCATCGTCGAGGCCGCCCGTGAGCACCCCGGCGAGATCATGCTCGTGACGCTCGGGCCGCTCACCAACCTCGCCGTCGCGCTGGAGCGTGAGCCGCGGTTGCCGCGGCTGCTTCGGCGGCACGTACTGATGGGTGGCGCCTTCGGCGCGTCGGGCAACACGACCCCGACGTCGGAATGGAACCTGCACTGCGACCCGGAGGCCGCGAAGATCGCGTTCCGAGCTTGGGCCGAGGCGATCGCGAAGGACCCGTCGGTGGCACGACCCGTCGCGCTCGGCCTCGACGTGACCGAGGGCGCTCGGATCGGCACCGAGCACGTCGTCGCCCTCGCCCACCGAGCCGGGAGCAAACCGGATGAGCGTCGCGCAGCCGTCGGGGACGATCCGCTCGGACCGCGGATGTCGGTGGCTTCGAATCCAGTGATCCGCTTCATCGCCGATGCGCTGCGCTGGTACTACGAGTTCCACGAGCGCTACGACGGCTTCTACGGCGCGTTCATCCACGACCCGCTTGCGGTCGCCGCGGCCCTCGACCCCGGCCTGATCATGACCGAGGCGCTCTACGTCGACGTCGAGACGCGTGGCGAGCTGACGACCGGGATGACGGTCGCCGACCGGCGAGGCCTTACCGGCAAGCCGCCGAACATCGATGTGGCCGCGACGGCCGACATCGGCCGGTTCCTCGATCGGCTGATCGAACGGATCGGTGGGCTCGCGGCTGAGCGCGGAGATGCCGACGCGATCGAGGCGACGCGCTAGCGGCCCCGCCCGACGACGAGGAGCAGGAACGACGTCTCGATGACGTCGATCCCGGCGATGACGGCCGCGATGATGAGGGGCAGCGGATGGGCGAGCGCCCAGCCGGCCGCAGCCGCGAACGCCGCCACGCCGATGAACGCGAGGCGGACGCCGCGGATCAATCCGGGGACGTCTGGCTCGCCCCCCATCGCCTCGCCGGACGCACTCATGCGCGCAACCGACCGCGTCAGCAGCATCACGCCGGCGGCCACCGCAAGCCCGACGAGGAACGCCCGGACGATGGGTGGCGGGTTGACGACCGCGTCGAGCCAGCCGGCATTCCAGCCGACGATCGTCGCCGTGATGACCGCGACGAGACCGAGGACGGTGGCGACTCCCGCCCCGGCGCGGGGGCGAGCGACGGTCGTCATCCGGTAACGACCTCGAGCTCGACCTCGTGGCTCACGCCGTCGAGGATCCGCCAGGCACGCACACTCGGCCTACCGGTCGCGGCATCCGCCTCGTCCTCCGCGAGCGACACCAGGATGTAGAGCGCGTCGGGATAGAACGCGAGCCCGACATCGGTCGGTGACGGGACGGCGGGGGTGTGGGTGTGTGAATGGACGATGCCCCAGAAGATCTGATCGGCGTCGTCGGTCGCGATGGTGAGCCGGTAGAGGTCTTCGGGATGGATCTCATACCGATACGGCGACGCCGCCGCGTTTCGCGTCGGCTCGAACCGCAGGGCTCGCCCACCGAGCGCCGATGGCCGCTCGCCGACGATCAGGCCGCAGGCCTCGTTCGGGACCCCCGCCCGGGCATGGTCGATCATCGACTGCAGCATGGTCGCCGGGATGGAAGTCGCCGCCGGCCCGGGGTGGACCGGGCTCACCACCAGTTGACGCCGCCGTCAAGCGCGTCGCGCATCTCGTCGAAGTCCGTCGTGTACGTCCCAGCAGAGAGGTATTTCCAGCCGCCGTCAGGGAGCAGGGCGACGATCGTGCCCGAGCGCATCTTGCGTGCCTCCCGGGCTGCGGCGACGAGGACGGCGCCGCACGACGGCCCACCGAAGATGCCTTCGCGGAAGACGAGCTCGCGGAGAGCGGTCAGCGAGTCGATGTTCGACACGAGGTACTTCGCGTCGAGCAGGTCCGGCTCGAGGATCTCGGGGATGAACCCTTCGTCGAGGGAACGCAGCCCCTGGACCTTCTCGCCGGGGAGCGGCTCGGCCGCCACGATGCGGACCCCCCGCTTGTGTTCGCGCAGGTAGCGCGACACGCCCATGAGCGTGCCCGCCGTGCCGAGGCCAGCGACGAAGACGTCGATCTCCGGGCAGTCAGCAAGGATCTCCGGACCCGTCGTCTCATAGTGCGCCTGGGGGTTCGCAGGGTTGCCGTACTGGTATGGCATCACGAACCGATCGTCCTTCTCGACGAGGTGCTTCGCGACGGCGATCGCGCCGTTCGACCCGAGAGCGCCGGGCGAGTCGATCACCTCTGCACCGAAGAGCGCCGCCATCTGCCGCCGCTCGTTCGTGACGTTGTCGGGCATGACCAGCGCGACGCGATAGCCCTTGCGTCGCCCGATCATCGCGAGCGCGATCCCGGTGTTGCCGGACGTCGGCTCGAGGATGATCGAGTCCTCGCGGAGCAGGCCGCGCGTCTCGAGGTCCTCGATCAGGTATTTCGCGGCGCGATCCTTGACCGACCCCGTCGGGTTCATCATCTCGAGCTTCGCGAAGATCCGGACCGACGGGTTCGGGCTCATCCGAGGGATCTCGACGAGCGGCGTATGCCCGATCGCGTCGAGGATGTCGGCGTAGCGGCCGCCATGCGGCGCGAGATCTTCGTGCGCGTGGTGATGGTCGTGGGCGGCTTCGTCGATCCGCCACGGGACGGCCATGATCAGCCGCCGGCCATGGCCGGCAACAGCCGGACCTCGTCGTCGTCGGTCACCGGCGTATCGAGCCCCGACAGGTACCGGACGTCCTGCCCGTTCACGTAGACGTTCACGAATCGGTTGAGATCGCCGTCGTCGGTCAGCAGCTGACCCCCGAGCGTCGGGTGCTGCTCGATCAGGCCGTTCACGACCGAACGGATCGACTCGCCGTCGACCTGCACCGACTTCGCCCCGCCGACGTTCGCGCGTAGCACCGACGGGATGTGGACGGTGCTCATGCGCGCGCCTCCGGGGAGACAGCGCCGGCGAGACCGGTCGTTGTGAGCGTGAACGGCGCATCGGCCCCGACGTTGCTGACGGCGAGCGGTCGGCCGGCCTTCCGCGCCTCGAGGGCGGCATCGGAGCACGCCGGGCATTGCGGATCGCGCCGCAGCTGGAGCTCGGTGAACTCGGTCTCGAGCGCATCGAAGAGCAGCAGCCGGCCGGCGAGCGTGTTGCCGATCCCGAGGAGCACCTTGAGCGCCTCGTTCGTCTGGAGCAGCCCGAGGATGCCGGGGACCACGCCGAGGACGCCAGCCACGGAGCAGCCGGGCGCGAGCTCGGGCGGGGGCGGGGTCGGATAGAGGCAGCGGTAGCACGGGCCCTCATACGGGACGAACGTGGTCAGCTGGCCCTCGAACCGGAACACGCTCGCGTGGACGACGGGGATGCCGGCCGCGACCGCGGCGTCGTTCAGGACGTAGCGCGTCTCGAACGTGTCGGTGCCATCGAGGATGACGTCGTAGCCGTCGATCAGCCGCGCGACGTTGTCGGCCGTCAGCATCTCTTCGTGTTCGACGACCTTGATATCCGGGTTCAAGGCGTTGATCGAGATGCGTGCGGACTCGACCTTGCGCTGCCCGACCCGATCGGTCGTATGGATGATCTGGCGCTGCAGGTTACTGATGTCGACCACGTCGAAGTCGACGAGCCCGATCGTCCCGACGCCCGCCGCTGCGAGGTAGAGGGCTGCGGGGCTCCCGAGCCCGCCCGCGCCGATCAGCAGGGCCCTCGACTCGAGCAGCTTCTTCTGCCCGGCCGACCCCACCTCCGGGATGAGCAGGTGGCGGCTATAGCGCTGCTTCTGCTCCTGGCTCAGCACGACTGGGCTCTCGAAGTCGAAACCGGCGCTCTTCCACGCCTGGAACCCGCCGGCCATGCTGGCCACGTCGGTGTATCCCATCTCCGCGAGGGTCTGGGCGGCGAACAGCGACCGGATGCCACCCGCGCAGTACAGGATCACCGGCGCGTCGCGGTCCGGCGCAGCGCCTTCGATCTGCTGCTCGATATAGCTCTTCGAAACGTGATGGGCGCCCGGGACGAAGCCCTGCTCCCACTCGGACGCCTCGCGCACGTCGACGATCGTGGCGGCGCCCGCGGGCAGCGCTTCGACCTCCTGGGCGGTCACCTCGCGGATCTGGTTGCGCGCCTCCCGAAGGAGGTCGGCGTAGGACTTCGGCATGGGGTTGGTTTCGACTCCGGTAATCGACGGGCTGGCTCGCCCACGGCGGGCCAGGGCGGTGTGGGCTGGCGGTCGCGACGCGGGCCGGCTCAGGCCGGCTGGCGACACCTGCAGCGGCGCTCGATCCCGTTCATGCCCCGGTGCCCTGGGGAGCGGCGCCTTCCGGCGAGTCGGTGCCCACCCCGAGGTCGCCGAGGACGTGCTGGAGACTGTCGTGGCTCAACATCGCGCACTTGAGCCGAGCGGGGCTGATGTCGATGCCGAGCAGGTCGAGCAGGTCATCGGCGCGGAACGAGGCGACGTCGTTGAGCGGCTTGCCCTTGATCTCATCCGTAAGGAGGCTCGCGCTGGCCTGGCTGATCGCGCAGCCGCGGCCGGTGAAGCCGACCCGATCGATGACGCCGTCCTTCACGCCGAGCATCAGCGTGATCCGATCGCCGCACAGCGGGTTCGAGCCCTCGTAACTGGCGTCGGCATCCTCGACCACCCCGAAGTTATGCGGCTGCCGGTAGTGCTCAAGGATGTAATCGCGATACAGGTCGTCCATGGGAGCCTCGAGTGTACCGCGGATGGCCAATCCCGACCAGCGCGCTCGGGATTGCGATCCCGCCCGATCTGACGACCACCGCCCATCGGGGGTGCGCCGCCGCAACGGACCGTTGTGCCCTCTCGCTGGTACGAAGCGGCGAGGCCGCGGGAGCCTCACCGACGTCTATCGTCGCTGTTCGGTGACGACGAATATCGCGGACGTTCTCGGTGTTTCCCTCGGCGGGCTCGCGCAGAAGCGTGGCCTGATCCCGCGTGTCCCGGACGGCGAGCGACTGCTGGCTGACGCAGCGGTGTGGCTCACCGGCGAGTATCCCGACGCCGTCCGGTCGACGCACCAGCACACGACCGCCGCCGGTGAGACCGCGCTGAGCGTCGACCTTCATCCCGCCGCACCTCATTTGGTCGTGACCGCGAACGACGACGGCCGTGTCTCGGCCGCTGGGGAGACCGGCGTCGCTGGACCTGGTTACCACCGGTTCGTGGGACGCGTCCTCGAACGGCTCGGGGCCGAGCTCGCCATCGAGTGGACGGATGGTGACGGCGCGACGGCGTTCGCCGATCGCCAGACGGCCGAGCGGCTCTACCTCGGCTGGCTCGGACCGCAGCTCGCCAGCGCGCGTGCGCGCGTGCGCCGCGGGGAGCGTGGTGTGTCGCTGGGGATGCCGGGCGGTCTGAAGGTCACCACGGATGCTGCGCTCGCGACCGTGCTCGGTCCGCGCGACGAGGCGTGGCTTGACGCGGCGATCGGCGATCCGCGCGTCGCGCTGAATGTGACTCCGTGGTGGGCCGACGCGACCGACGGGCTGTATCTGCTCGGTCGAGCCCTCGTCTTGATGTGGCTGCACGTCCGCTGGCGGACGCCCGCGATGGAGGGTGAGGCCGACCTTTTCGACGAGATCCACCGCCTCCTCTCACGGGCGTACCCGTTCGATCCCGACCTTGACTTCCCGTGGCACGCCTGGGCGGAGCTGACGTCACTGCGCGGGATCGCGGATCCGATGGCGCGCCAGGCGGCGAACCGCGCTACGACCACGCCGGAACCGGACCCCCCGATCGGCTACCGGCGCGACCCGGTCGTGATAAGCCACGAGGGCTGGGCCCTCGAGATCCCGGGCTCGTTCGCCGAGCGGCGATCCGCGGAGGAGTGGTGGGGAGGCGGCACCGGCCGCAACATCACGCTGGCGGCGACGGCCACGGGACATCCCGACGGCACGGCGATGACCGCGCATGAGTTCATCGAGCAGTTCGCGGTGGAGCTCGGGCCTGATGCGATGACCCATCGGTCAGGACCCGTCCTTGGCCGCGCGCGTCTGATGACCGACGCGTCATCGGGGCTCGAGGTCGGGATCCTCGAGGGCTACGCCGCCGTCACCGGATCAGGCGCGGCGATCCGGATCGAGTTCGACGACCCAGCGGACTGGCAGTGGGCGCTCGACATGTGGCGGGCACTTGCGCCGGGCTGATCAGCGGAAACCGACAGGCCCAGGTAGCCATCCGGCACACTGCGCCCGATGGACATTGCCACCGAGGGGACGCTGACAGCTGCTGTCCTGGCCGAGACGACCGACACGACCATCGATACCGTCGAGCGCCTGGCCGCGGTCGGCATCCTTCACCGGACAGCCGACGGCCGCTTCGTCGAGGGCGACCGGCATCGCCTGAGACTCGTGGCTGCGTTCGAGGCCAGCGGAGTGCCGCTCGAGGTGTTGATCGCCGCCGCCCAGGCTGGCCGCATCCGGTTCGACGCATATGACGAGCTGCACGCCGATCTCGGGCCGACCTCCGGCCGAACGTACGGCGCGTTCCGTGAGGCCGTGGACCCGGACGCGACCCGCCTGGCAGCGCTCTTCACGGCCTTGGGTCTGGCGGAACCTTCACACGGCGCGCGCCTTCCGGTCGAAGATGAACGGCTGCTCCAGACATACCTCGAGCTGTCTGACGAGACCGGCGACCCGGCGCTCGCGTCGCGAGTCGTCCGCTTGCATGGCGAGGCGGCACGGCGCACCTCGGCTGCGACCCTTCAGGCGTATGCCGAAGCGGTCCGGGCGCTGGGATCCGACTTGGCAGAGATCGAGGAGAGCGACTATTTCGCGCTACTCGCGAAGTGGACGCGGTTCGCTCAGGGCCTGCCGACGCTCGCCGGGTGGCTGGCGGCTCGCCACATGAGTGATGCGATCGATGCGTTCAGCGTCGAGCTTGTCGAACAAGTGCTCGCGCTCGCAGGTTACCTTCAGGTGCGCGAGGCCGCGCTGCCGGGCATCGCGTTCGTCGACCTCACTGGGTTCACCGGCCTCACCCAACGACTTGGCGACGATGTGGCGGCCGGGATGTCACTGCGCTTGGCCGACCTGGCCCGCGATACGACGTCGCGCCACGGCGGCCGGCTCGTCAAGGTGCTTGGCGACGGCGCACTGCTCGCCGCACCAACTGCTGATGATGCCGCCGCGGCGGCATTGGAGCTCCTCGCGGCGCTCGGCGCCGCGGATCTGCCGAGCGGCCATGCTGGCGTCCACAGCGGGCCTGTCGTCGAACGAGAGGGCGATGTCTTCGGGCGCACGGTGAACATCGCGGCGCGGCTGGCCGACGCGGCACCCGACCGACGCGTCTACGCCGTCGCGCAGGTGGCTTCGACGCTCGATGCCAAGCGGTTCCGCGTCGAAGTCGTCGGGTCGACCGACCTGCAGGGTGTCGGTCCCGTGGACGTCTGGAGTGTTGCCGCGCGCTGATCCGCTCCGGCGATGCATCCGCCGGTGCCCCATCCAGGCAGGGCACCGGCGGTCGTCCCCCGGGTCAGGTCGGATCAGAGCGAATCGCCGACGTGCGAGATGATCGTGCTGATCTCGCCCCCCAGGAAGATCAAGGCGACGATCGAGACGATCGCGATCAAGGCGAGGATGAGGGCGTACTCCGCGAGACCCTGACCGTCGTCGTCGACGACGATGCTCGCCCACAAGTTCCTGATCCCTGGCATGACTCTCTCCGTGACGTGCCCCTCGCTGGGGCGGCAGCCGGCTCTTCGGGCCGGGCGCTCGCAGCATTCGGGCGGTGACCTGGTGCGCGGAATCGGGGACGTGACCGCACACGCGTTGCGGGTCACCCCGCAGCGTCAGACGGCGGGCCAGTCGAACGCGATCAGCGTGCCGCCGCCAGCGTGTCCGGGGCCCGATCGCAGGCTGGCACCGCAGAGGCTCGCCTCGGTCGCCATATCCGCCAGTCCGCGACCGCCCTCGCCGGGAGGTGGCGCTACGACCGGCAGCCCTGCGCCGGTGTCCTCGATCGACAGCCGGACGCAGTCGGTCCGCCTCGCCACGGTCAGTCGAACGTCCGCCGCAGGCGCGTGCCGGATCACGTTGTCGAGCGCGAGGGTCGCGATCCGGAGTGCCGCGGCTTCGACCGCTCTCGGCGGTGAGCCCACGGTCGCGGAGTCATCGACGACGTCGATCGTCACCCGGACATCGGAGCGCTCCTCCGTGCGTTCCGCGAGCGACTCGAGCGCGGGGACGAGGCCGCCGATGTCAAGGCCGACCGTGTCGCGCGACTGCATCAAGGCCTCGACCTGGCCGAGCGCGTCCCGAAGCGATGTCGCGAGGCGCTCCGCCGAGCCGACTCGCTCCGCCTCGCCGATGGCCCGACGGAGATCAGGGACGACGACCGCATGGAGGTCGCGTGCGAGACGTGCTCGCTCGGTCATCGCCGCCCGGCGAGCGTGTTCACGCCCCGGCGACAACTCATCGCGGAACACCCGCAGCCAAGAGCCGGCGTAACGGGCGACGCCAACGGTCTCGCGCCTGGGCGAGCCCGCGATCTCGAGGCGCCTCGTCGCACGGTGCGCCGCGGGGCGGAGCTCGCCGAGCGCAGTGACTGTCGTGAGCGCGACGGTGGTGATCAGGAACGCGCGCGTGACCAGACCCAGATCGCCGAGCGGAGACGTGCCGTCGATGACCGGTGCCGGATCGGGCGTCGCCAGCGCCCACGCGCTGATCACGAACACGACGGTCACGGCCGCTACCGCGACGGCAGGCATCCATCTCGCGACCCGATGCGCCGGATCGGCGGCATACGCGGCGGCCGCACCCGTCGACAGGATGGCCGAGAGGCCGATCGCGATCGCAAGCCATCGCCACGTTTCGTCGGCGACCAGGAGACGCTGCTCTCGGGCGAGGGTAGCGATATCGATCGTCACCGTCGCGCCGCAGACGATCACGGCGAGCCACGCGATCGTCGGCTGGCGGCGGAACGTCAGACCGACGACGCAGAGCGCTCCCGCGGCGATCAGGAACGGGATCATGGCGGACGGAGATGGAGCCGAGCCACTGAACACGATCCGCAGCACGCCAAGCGCGATCACGGAAACCACCGCCCCGATCGCCAGGGTGCTGAAGACCCCGGCTTTCACGGTCGGACGCGTCGGCCGGGGACCCAAGCCTCCTCGATCGCGAGCACGGCGAGCTCCGTGCGCGATAGGAGCCCGTAACGATCGAACAGGCGTCGCAGGTGACTCTCGACGGTCTTCTCGGAGAGGCCGAGGGCCACGCCGACCTCGGCGTTCGTCGCACCGTCGACGATCAGCTCGAGGACCTGGATCTCACGGTCCGACGGACGGCGGCGAGCATCGCGAGAGCCGTGCAATGCATCGGCGGAGTACGCGGTGCCGCCGGCTGCGAGCGTTCGTACGGCACCGAGGATCTCGGCGATATCGGCCGTCTTGTCGAGAAACCCGGATGCGCCGGCGTCGAGAGCGGCGCGGATCAGCGACGGATAGCCGAAGCCGGACAGGAACAGGACGGCCGCTGGGTCCCGGTGCCGCGGTCGACGCGGGTCATGGATCTCGCGCAGGACACGAAGACCTTCCGCGCCATCGGCCAGATTCATGTCGCATACGAGGACATCGACCCGCGCGGCCAGATCGACCGCGTCGCCGATCGTCGCTGCCACACCGACGAGCTCGAGGTCGTCCGAATCCTCGATCGCCATCGCGATCGCCGCGAGGACGACGGGATGGTCGTCGACAAGCCCGACGCGTATCCGCCTACCGGATGTCGGCCGTTCGTGGATGTTGGCCCCTCCCCTGAGCGCGCAGCCTAACGCGGACAGCGTGGAGTGAGACTCCGGGGACGGCATCAGGTGGAATCCCGCAACGCTGCCCCTGGCGCCCCCACCATGTCCTCCGCTCCCTCCGATCCGTTTTCCAATCGATAACAAAGAGTTCACGAGAACGCGAGGTCGCCCGCGTGCAATCATCCGGCCGACGCGCGTATGCTCCCGCACGTACGACCAGGCGGCGAGTCGGCGCCAAGGGTGGCGCTGTGAGGAGCGAAGCACGTCTGCGTAGAGGCGGGATCCCAGCACCACGTCGTCGCGATGGAGGAGGAACGGACGCGCGACGCGCGGTCCAGGGTCCCAGCCGACAAACCCTTCGTTGGAGGAGCGTCAAGTGCAGAAAAGATCGATCCGTATGGGCTCGCTGTCCGCCGTGGCAGCGCTGCTCTTCGCGGCGTGTTCGAGCGGCGGTGGCGCCGCAACCACAGCGCCAAGCGCCGCAGCGCCGAGCGAATCGGCGTCCGCTGGTGCCCCGTCCGGCTCCGCGTCCGCGTCGGCCGCCGCGGGTGATCCCAAGACGGCTACATCGGCTGCCGCCGCGGGCGGCGTCGATGCGGTCTGCGCAGCGGGTAAGGAAGAGGGTCAGGTCACGCTGATCGCGACCCCTGCGAACTGGGCCAACTATGGCCAGATGATCACGGACTTCCAGACGAAGTACGGGATCAAGGTCCAGTCCGACCAGCCGGACACCGATAGCGCCGGCGAGATCAAGGCAGCGAAGGACCTCGCCGGGACCGGGCGCCAGCCCGACATCTTCGACCTCGGCAGCGTCGTCGCCGCGGCGAACACCGATATGTACGCTCCGTACCAGGTCGCCACATGGGCCGACATCCCCGATGCCAACAAAGAGGCCACCGGCCTGTGGGTGAACAACTACACGGGCTTCGAATCGATCGCCTATGACTCGAAGCTCGGCGACATCAGCAAGGTCGCCGACCTCGCCGATCCCAAGTACAAGGGCAAGGTCGCCCTCAACGGCAATCCACTCAAGGCCTCTGCCGGGTTCAATGGCGTCGTCCTCGCCTCCCTGGCGAACGGCGGCTCAGCCGACGACCTTGCGCCAGGCGTCGACTTCTTCAAGAAGCTGGCCGATAGCGGGAACCTCCTGCCTGTCGACCCGAACGACGCCAGCGTGGCCTCGGGCCAGACCCCGATCGTCATCGACTGGACCTACAACCAGGGTGGCTTGGTTGCGTCGCTCAAGCCGAAGGGCATCGATTGGAAGGTCGTGATCCCGTCGGATGCGCCGCCCGTCGCGGCGTTCTACAACTCAGCGATCAACAAGGACGCGGCGCACCCTGCGGCCGCCCGCTGCTGGATGGAGTACATCTTCTCTGACGCCGGCCAGAACACCTGGCTGAAGGGCTTCGCGCTGCCGGTCCGCCTCGGCGCGATGCAGACGGCCGGAACGGCCGATGCGGCCGCGCTGGCCGCCGTCGGCGCCCCCTCGACCGCACCCGTGCAGCTGACGCAGGCGCAGATCGACGCGGGCACGAAGTACCTGACCGACAACTGGAAGTTCATCGACATCAAGTAGTCATCGAGCCTTGATGACCGGAGCGCCGCGATGACCGACACGTCGGCAAGCGCGCCCGGCCAGCCCACGGCACAAACAGCCGGCCTCGCCTCTGGCGGGGCCGGCTCGCGCCGCCTGCGCGGAGCGCGGAACTACCTCGCACTCATCCCGTTCCATGTGTACATCGCGCTGTTCCTGATCCTGCCAACGGCTATCGTCGCCGTCGGCGCGTTCACCACGGCGACCGGCCAGCCAACCGTCGACAACGTCACGCGGCTGTTCACGGACGAGACGTTCGTCGACGCGTTCACCAAGTCGATCGAGCTCGCCGTGAGCACCGCCATCGCCGGGGCGATCATCGGCGGGCTCCTGGCGTGGGCCGTCGTCCGAGGCGATCCGAATGGGCCTCTCCGTCAGCTCGTGATCGCTGCGTCCGGCGTGCTCGCCCAGTTCGGCGGCGTCATGCTCGCCTTCGCCTTCCTGGCGACCTTCGGGTTCAACGGTCTCGCGACGATGTTCGTGCGGGATGCCCTGCACGTCGACGTGCTGACGGACGCCTCGTGGCTGTACAGCCTGACGGGCCTCGTCGTCGTCTATACCTACTTCCAGATCCCGTTGATGCTCATCGTCTTCCTGCCCTCGCTCGACGGACTCCGGCAGGAGTGGTACGACGCCTCCGCGAGCCTCGGCGGCTCGTCGTGGTCGTTCTGGCGGCACGTCGGCGGACCGATCCTCGCGCCCGCCTTCCTCGGCGCGCTGCTCCTGCTGTTCACGAACGCTTTCTCTGCGTACGCGACAGCCGCCGCCCTGATCAGCCAGGGCGCGTCGATCGTGACGCTCCAGATCGCCGGCTCGCTCCAGAGCGAGGTCGTCATCGGCCAGGAGAACGTGGGCAAGGCGCTGGCCCTCGGCATGATCATCGTGGTGTCGCTGGTCATGGCCCTATACGCGTTGATCCAGCGGCGCGCGTCGCGGTGGGTGAAGTGAGCGGCCTACCGGCGACGCAGATGGGCGCTCCCGCACCCGAAGGTGGCGCGCTGATCGTCGCACCAAAAGGGGGCGGCCAACGCCAACGGATGACTCGCGGCCAGAGCATCGCGCGCGTCGCGATCCTCGTCGTCGTGCTCGGCTACCTGATCCTGCCGCTCTTCGCGATGCTCGAGTTCTCGACGCGCGGCGACTTCGGCAGTCGAAGCCTGGACGCATTCGCCGCGATCCTCGGGAAGCAGGACCTGATCGACAGCTTGACCACGACGCTCCAGATCGCCGTACTCACCGTCGTGGGCATGCTTCTCCTGCTCGTGCCGACGATGGTCTGGACGATCGTGCGAGTCCCGCGCATGCGCCGCGTGATCGAGTTCCTGTGTCTGCTTCCGCTCGCCATCCCCGCGATCGTCCTGGTCGTCGGGATCGCGCCGATCTATCGCTTCATGGGCCAGAATTTCGGCAAGATCGGGGCCTCGCCACTCACCCTCGCGCTCATCGACATCGTCCTGGTGCTGCCGTTCGCGTATCGGGCCATCGATGCAAGCCTTCGCTCGATCGACACGGCCACACTCGCCGATGCGGCACGGAGCCTTGGCGCCGGGTGGGTCGGGACCATCGTCCAGGTGATCATGCCGAACATCCGCGCAGGGATCCTGTCGGCCTCGGTCCTGGCCATCGCATTGGTCCTCGGCGAGTACACGATCTCCTCCCTGCTCTCGTTCAACACCCTCCAGGTCGTGATCGTCGTGCTCGGTAAGCAGGATCCGTTCATCTCGGTGGCCGTCTCGTTCTCGGCCCTCATCTTCGGGTTCGTCCTATTGGTGGTGATAGCGCGCGTCGGCGCCGCCCGCCGAACCAACCGTCAGGTCGAGGAGCCCGCCGTATGACCGACTCGAACCCGAACGTCGCCTCCAACGGACACGGCGTCGCGGTCGCGTTCCAGGACATGCACCGCTGGTACGGCCCGGTGCACGCTCTGAACGGGCTGAGTATCGACATCGCCCCGGGCGAGCTTATCGCGCTGCTCGGACCCTCCGGCTGCGGGAAGACGACGGCCCTCCGAGCGCTCGGCGGGCTCGACGACGTGGATCAGGGCAGGATCCTGGTAGACGGCAAGGACATCACCAACGTCCCGACGAACAAGCGGAACATGGGCATCGTCTTCCAGGCGTACAGCCTGTTCCCCAACATGACGGCCCGCGATAACGTCGCCTACGGGCTGCGACTGCGCGGCATCGACGCTGCCGCGCGAAAGCGCAAAGCCGACGAGACGCTCGAGCTGGTCGGGCTCGGCCAGCAGGCCGGCCGATACCCGCACCAGATGTCGGGCGGCCAGCAGCAGCGTGTCGCGCTCGCGCGCGCGCTCGCGATCGAGCCAAAGGTGCTGCTGCTCGACGAGCCGCTGTCCGCGCTCGACGCGAAGGTCCGTCGCCAGCTGCGTGAGGAGATCCGCCGGATCCAGATCATGATCGGGATCACGACGCTGTTCGTTACCCACGACCAGGAAGAGGCGCTGGCGATGGGTGACCGGGTCGGCGTCATGTCGGCCGGACGGTTGGAACAGATCGGGCCGCCGTCGGAGTTGTACGACCGCCCGAAGACGCGCTTCGTGGCCGAGTTCGTCGGGCTAACGAACCGGATCGCCGCGACCGCCCAGGGCGGCACGGTCAACGTGTTGGGAATGGCCGTCCCGTTGCTCGAAGGGTCGGACCAGAGCGGCCCGGTCGACGCCCTCGTGCGCCCGGAGAACGTGCGCCTCACGCCGACGGACGATGGCGACGCGCGAGTCGCCGCGGTGAGCTTCCTCGGCTCGCTCTGCCGGGCGCAGGTGACGCTCCCGGACGAGACGCTGGTCGTCGCCCAGATGTCCGCCTCGGATGCCCGCGGGCTCTATCCGGGCGCCGCCGTCCGCGTCAGCGTCGAGCCCGCTCCGGTCTTCGCCGTGGCGGCGTGACGCCGCCAGGACCTTCGCTCGACATCCTCGCGAGATGAACGCGATCACCGAGGCGGCCCGCACGGTCGACGTCGTCCATGAGACCGACGTCCTGGTCGTCGGTAGCGGGCCGGGAGGCTTCGCCGCCGCTCTTGCCGCGGCTCGGGCGGGAGCTCGAACGACGCTGCTCGACCGCTACGGCTGCTTCGGCGGCAACATGACCCAGGTCGGTGTGGAGAGCATCGGCTGGTACCGCCACGAGGGGACGGTCGAAGCGAACGGCATCGGCCGCGAGCTCGAGGAGCGTTCAGCGGCGATGGGCGCCGCGCAGCCGGAAAGCCAGTCGCTCTCGATGGGCATCAACGGCGAGCGGTTCAAGTACGTGGCTGATGTCCTCGTCGAGGAGGCCGGGATCACGCCGATGCTCCACCGGTTGGCGGTCGCGCCGATCGTCGAGGACCGGGTCGTCCGAGGCGTGATCACGGAGAGCAAGTCCGGCCGCGAGGCCGTGCTCGCGAAGCGGATCGTGGACGCGACGGGTGATGCCGATGTCGCCGCACGCGCAGGCGCGCCGTTCCACGTCACTCCTCGTGAAGAGATGCTGGCGGCGTCGGTGATGTTCTCGATGACGGGCGTCAACAAGACCCGTTTCCTGGAGGCGGTGAAGGCCGACCCGCAGACCTATCGCGACTGGGCCGGCAACCAGGAGTGGGACATCGAGACGACCGGCAAGGAAGACACGATGTTCTCGCCGTTCCTGCGCAAGCCGTTCCAGCGGGCCGTCGCGGAAGGCCTGATCCCGAAGAACCTGATCACCCTCGCCGGGACGTGGGGGACCGTCACCGAGCAAGGCGATCTGACCTACCTCAACCTGATCCATCTAACGGGTGTCGACGGCACGAGCGCCGACGAGCTGACGCGCGCCGAGATCGAGGGCCGGAAGCAGGCGATGTACGCGATCCAGGCGCTTCGCGCCTTCATGCCGGGCTGCGAGGAAGCGACGCTACGCAATTTCGGGATGACCATCGGAATCCGGGACACGCGCAAGATCGAGGCGCTCTACGACATGACCGCCGAGGACGTCCGCGAGCAGGGCCGGTTCGAGGATTCGATCGGCATCTTTCCCGAGTTCATCGACGGATACGGGGTGCTGATCCTCCCGACGACCGGGCGCTATTTCCAGGTGCCATATCGATCGCTCGTCCCGAACGGGATCGGCAATCTCATCGTCGCAGGCCGCTCGATCGGCGGCGACAAGATCTCCCACGCATCCGTGCGGAACATGATGTGCTGCACCGTCAGCGGCCAGGGTGCGGGTGCTGCTGCCGCGGTGTCGATCCGGGACGACCGCCCCTTCGACGGCCTCGACGTGGCGAAGGTCCAGACCGAGCTCAAGCGGCAGGGCGTCCGTCTCGATTGACTCGAGGCCGTGTCCGGTCCCTTAGCCGTTGAAGACGCGCCAGACCTCGTTGAGTCCCGAGGCCAGCCGGTCGATGTCGTCGGTCGTCGTGTAGACACTGAAGCTCGCGCGGGCCGTCGCGGCAAGATCGAGCCGCTCGTGGAGCGGCATCGTGCAGTGATGGCCGGCTCGGACGGCGATGCCGAACCGGTCGAGCACCTGCGCCACGTCGTGAGGGTGGATCCCCGGCAGGTTGAACGGGACGACGCCGCCGCGCTCGTCGGGGTCCATCGGCCCGTACAGCTCGATCTGCGGGACGTCACGCGGCAGGACGTCGAGCGCGTACTGGACGAGTCCGCGTTCGTGCTCGCGCACGGCGTCCATCCCGATCTCCATCAGGTAGTCGGCCGCGGTGCCAAGGCCGATCGCGTCAGCGACCGCCGGGGTCCCCGCCTCGAACTTCCAGGGAACCTCGTTGAACTCGCTACGCCGGAGATGGACCTCGCGGATCATCTCGCCACCCGCGAGGAACGGCGGCATCTCCTCCAGGAGCTCCGTGCGTGCCCACAGCGCGCCCGAGCCCATCGGTGCGAGCATCTTGTGGCCGCTGAACGCGTAGAAGTCACAGCCGATGTCCTGGACGTCGACCGGGATATGTGGCACGGCCTGGGCACCATCGACGAGCACGAGCGCACCGGCCGCGTGGGCCATCTCGGTCATCTCGCGAACGGGGTTGATCGTCCCGAGCGTGTTGGAGACATGCGTGAAGGCGACGAGCTTCGGCTTGAGCCTGAGGAGCACCTCGAAGACGTCGAGCCGCAGTCGGCCGTCGTCGGTGATCGGGATGAACTCGAGGTCGCCGTCCCGCTCCTGGACGAGGAGCTGCCACGGAACGAGGTTGGCGTGGTGCTCCATCTCGGTCAGGACGATCACGTCGCCCCGACCGATGTTGCGCCTGCCCCACGAGTACGAGACGAGGTTGATCGCCTCCGTCGCGTTCCGTGTGAAGACGATGCCGTGGCTGTCCGGCGCGTTGATGAAGCCACCGACCGTCGCGCGCGCGCGTTCGTACGCGGCCGTCGCCCGCTCGCCGATCGTGTAGATCCCGCGATGGACGTTGGCGTTGTACTCGCTGTAGTACGTGTCGACCGCGTCGATCACCACCTGCGGCTTCTGGCTGGTCGACGCTGAATCGAGGTAGATCAGCGGGTGCCCGTTGATCTCCTGCTTGAGGATCGGGAAGTCGCGGCGCAGCGCGCGCGGGTCGAGCGCGGTCGCCGGCCTGGAGGTTTCGATCGCCATGTGGCCCGCCTAGCGAGCGGCCTCGACAGGCGTCCGGGCGGCGTCACCCTCGGCGTCGAGGTCGGGGCCCTTCGGGACCTGGAGCGCCTCGTCGGATACGGTCGTCTCGAGACCGGCCTCGCGTAGGACCGGACCGTAGCCCTCCTCCTCGAGCTGGATGGCGAGATCGCGTCCTCCCGTCTTGACGATCCGCCCCTGGGCGAGCACGTGCACAACGTCGGGCTTGATGTGGTTCAACAGTCGCTGGTAGTGCGTGATGAGGAGGACGCCGAGGTTCGGGTTGAGCATGGCGTTGACGCCCTCGGCCACGATGCGCAGCGCATCGATGTCGAGACCCGAATCGGTCTCGTCGAGGATCGCCATCTCAGGCTCGATGACCGCCATCTGGAGCATCTCGAGGCGCTTCTTCTCGCCGCCCGAGAACCCTTCATTGACGTACCGGCTGGCGAAGCTCTCGTCCATCCGGAGGAGCGCCATCTTCTCGCGCATCTTCGCCCGGAAGTCACGCATCGAGACACCGCCGCGGACCGGATCGGTCGGGTCGATCTCGGCGTTCTTGTCGACACCCTGGAGCTTCGCGTTGAGGGCGCTCCTGATGAACGACGCGACTGACAACCCGGGGATCGCCGTCGGGTACTGGAAGGCGAGGAACAGCCCGAGTCGTGCGCGCTTGTCTGGCGTGAGCGCGAGGACGTCGCGGCCCTTCCAGAACACCTGACCGCCGGTCACCTGGTACGCCGGATGACCCATGAGCGCGTACGCGAGCGTCGTCTTGCCCGACCCGTTCGGGCCCATGATCGCGTGGACCTCGCCCTTCCCCACATCGAGATCGATCCCTTGGAGGATCTCCCGGTCGCGCTGGCCGAGCGGCGCGACTCGCAGGCCGCGGATGACGAGGTGCTGGTCGGGGGCGGCGGTCGACTGGTCGTTCACTGACTGATCAAGGCTCCTTGGGGATCATCGAGGGCGCCGAGCCGCGACGGGGCGAGGTCGGCGAGGGTCATCGAATCGAGGGTCGCCGTGATCGCGTCGCGAACGCGTACCCACAGGACGTTGACGGTGCAGCGCGACGAGCGGTCACACGTCATCGCGTGCTCGGGGTCGTCGGTGGCGCAGAACATGGGAGCGATCGGTCCTTCGAGCGCGCGCAGAACCTCGCTCATCGGGATGAGCGATGGCGTCCGCGTGAGCTCATAGCCGCCGTGCGCCCCACGCGTGCTCACGACGAGACCAGCTTCTCGCAGGTTGACGACGAGCTGCTCGAGGTACGCGCGAGGGAGATCCTCCTCCGCGGCGATGCCCGCGAGGCTCACCGGCCCCGACCCGTAGTGGTGGGCCAGCTGGACCATCAAGCGCACGCCGTATTCCCCCTTCGTGGAGAAGGCCACGGCACCCGAACCGTGATAGGCGGGGCGCTGGACGGGTTGAGGCTGGATCGGCTGGGGGTCGGAGCCAGTGGTCGCGGTCAGGGGAAGTCCTCGATATCCGAGTAAGTTCGTCGGATATCGAGTCTAGGGTGCGCGGGTCAGGGCGTCAACGCGACGCGGGCGGACAGCGATCACACAAGCAGGAACGATCGACCCCCTTGCCGTCGGCAAGGCGTCCGGCGTACGGATAGGCGACGACGTCGCAAGCGACCGTTGTCAGCTCCGAGTCTTGGCGTTCGGCCTCAGCGCAATGATCGAACGCCGGCCTGACGTACCGAGCACCGCTTCGATCGACTTCGCCTGGGTCGAGCGTCCCTTCCCGCGCGCCGCGATCGACGCCCGGAGCTTGGCATCGACCCGACTCGCGGTCTGCTTCGCACCGACCGGCCGACCACGCGAAGCGGCGATCGCCTTGAGCTGTTGGCGCTCCATGGTCGTGACCTAGTTGATGATGAACCAGGCGATATACGTCGCACTGGTCACCGTGGTGTTCAGGTAGATCGTGAACGAGCCGGTGGTCGGGACGACCGCGCGGACGTAGCGTCCCGCGCGGTTCGAGTGGAGCACGGCGAAGATCCGGCTGGAGGAGGTGACACCGGTGAGCGTGACCTTCAGGGCAGACTTGCCAGCGCCGATGGTGCTCTTGCCCGACCGGCTGAACATGACCTTCCCGTGGACCGTCAGCGCGACATCGGTCGCGGTCGCGCCCCAGGCCTCGACGCCCGCGCCGCCGATGTCGCCGAGACCGACGACCCCCGACGGACCGAAGCCGATGACGCCAGCTTGTCCGCCGGTCGCGACGATGCCGACATCCTCGCTGTCGCCCCAGATGGCGGTCGACGAGAAGTTGGCGTCGTTCGACGTCGGGGTGAACCCGTAGATGCCGGTGAAGCTCGTGTCTTCGGCGACGTTGGTCTGATCGCCGGCGCCGCCGATTAGCGCGGCCGCACCCTGGGTCGAATTGACGACGCGGAGCGCGACTTCTGTGTCAGTCGCCTGGGTGAGCGTGGTCTCGGAATCGCCCGCGTTGTCGGTAGCACCGATGACGAGGCTGTCGCCGTCAGCGGCGAGCGTCGTGAGCGGCATCGCCGCCGATGCTGCGACGGCTGCGGCGCCTCCGGCAGCAGCCGTCAATAGGGCACGACGGGATCGAAGCGCGTTGGGGTCGGACGCCATGAGGGTTCCCCTCCTCGTTTTGCGAGGATCTAGGCCCCCGCCTTCCGGCATTCTGCCACGTCACGAACCGGTCGAACGTTCGAAATCGACCGTCGAGGAGGTACCAACGTCCTACGTGGACCGCCTATCGGTGCCTCAGCGCGGAGCGCAGATACGGTAGCTGCGACGGTTGCAGGTCGGCATCGTGGCGTCGACGGCCGTGCGTCCGGCGGCTAGGTCAGCCCCTCGAGATGCTCGGCGTCATGATCGACGACCAGCCCCAACAAGCCGTCCGCATCGAGCCGCCCGAACGTCGCGTGCCGACCGACTCTTGCCCACCCGCCGTCGTCGAGCGCGCCGTACATCGAGAGCGTGTCAGCCCGGACGGCCGCGAACCGTTCGAGGACGCCGTCCAGCCCGAGCCCCGGCTCGTGGGGCCAGGGACCGGGTTCCTGCCAGGACCAGCTCGGCTCGTCTTCAGCGGCGATGTCACGCAGTCGACGCTGGTGGACCTCGAGATCGACCGCGATCAGATGGCGTGCGACCTGCTCCGGCGTCCACTCGCCTTCGGGCGTGGGCCGCGCAGCAGCAGCATGAGCGGCGTCGGCGACGACGTCAGGAAACGAAGCCAGACGCTCGAGACGCTCGTCCCGCTCTCCCATCAGCGCGTCAGCGACTCCAACGTCGACTGACGCCAATCCTCCGTCGCTGCGACCGCGTTGAACGTGTACAGGTGGAAGCCGGTGACCCGCGCGTCGGGATCCGCGAGCAACGGCGCGATGCCCTCGACGAACGCGATGGGCTTGTAGAACCCGCCGCTCTTCGCGAGGCCGGTCACGAACCGCAGGTTCTTCACCAGGAATCGCTTGGCGTCCTTGACCCCGATCCGGGCAGCGATCGAAAGCAGCTTCTGCGGGTCCGCGACACCTGGCACGCCGACGACGACGTCGGGCCGAAGACCCGCATCGCGCTCGCGATGGACCCACGCCGCGATCGCCTTGACGTCGAAGTCCATCTGGGTCGTGACGTGGTCGACATAGCGCGCCTTGTCGTGCAGGGCAGACTCGAGTGCGTCGTCGGGTATATGGGGGTGCCCCTGCGGGTAGCCCGGGCAGCCGAGCGTGGTGAACGGATGGCCGAGCTCGTCCATCGCCTGGAGGAGCGATAGCCCGTCCAGGTACTCGCCCGGCTCGTCGGCGTCGCCACCGACGATGAACGCGTGCGTCAACGCCCCCTCGCGAGCGCGGTCGAGCAGCCCGGCCAGCGTCGCACGGTCGCGGATCATGCGGGCGGACAAGTGCGGGATCGCGCGGAAGCCGTCGCCCTGGAGTCGGACGGCCCAATCGAGCGTCGCGTCGATCCCCTTGGCGGGAGACGCTGTGACGGAGACGCGGGCGCGGTCAGGAAGATGGGGGATCTGGTCGGGCAGGTTCTTGAGCGGCAGCAGCTCGAAGATCGGATCGTCGAGCGCAGCTGCCAGCGCGGAGCTCGCTTCGGTATCCAGCCCTCGACGACGCCCGAGCAGCGTCGCCATCAGACCTCCGAGTCCGGCATCGAGGCCTTGCGGCGGATCATGAACTCGAGCAGGGCCTCATCGGTCGCCTGGTCCATGGGCGGTGCCTCGTATCCCGCGAGCATCCGCTTCCAGATCGTGTTGGCCCGCTGGGCGGCATCGAGCCCACCGTCCTCGGTCCACTGCTCGAACGAGTTGTTGTCCGCGACCTCAGACCGGTAGAACGCGGTCTCGAAGTTGGCGAGCGTGTGCGCCGTGCCGAGGAAGTGCTGGCCCGGCCCATTGTCGCGGATCGCGTCGATCGCCTGGCCGTTCTCCGACAGGTCGACGCCGTTGACGAAGACGGCCATCATCCCGCACTGGTCGGCGTCGAGGATGAACTTCTCGTAGCCGACGGTGAGCCCGCCTTCGAGCCAGCCGGCGGCGTGAAGGACGAAGTTGACGCCGCCGAGGACCGTCGGCTGGAGGGTGGCCGCGCTCTCGTACGCGGCTTGCGCGTCGGCGATCTTCGAGGCGCACAGCGAGCCACCGGACCGGAACGGAACGCCGAGCCGGCGCGCGAGCGACGCCATCGTGTACAGGACGAGTGCGGGTTCGGGGGTACCGAATGTCGGCGCACCGGACTGCATCGACATCGAGCTCGCGAAACTTCCCAGGACGACCGGCGCACCCGGCCGGACGAGCTGCACGAACGTCATGCCCGCGAGCGCTTCGGCGAGGGTCTGAGCGGCGACACCCGCGGCCGTGACCGGCGCCATGGCCCCGGCGAGGATGAACGGGGTGAGCAGTGTCGCCTGGTTGGCTTCCGCATATGCCCTGGCGGCGCCCAGCATCGTGGCGTCCCAGACGAGCGGGGAGTTGGCATTGATCAGCGACAGGATGACGGCGTGGTCCTCGAGGTACTCCGCACCAAATAGGATCCGCGCCATCTCGACGGTATCGCGCGCCCGCTCCGGGGCGGTCACGGACCCCATGAACGGCTTGTCCGAGTAGCGCATGTGGGCGTACACCATGTCGAGGTGCCGCTTGTTGACCGGGATGTCGACGGGCTCGCACACCGTCCCGCCGCTGTGATGCAGATGCGGCGAGAGGTACGTCAGCTTCACGAGGTTTCGGAAGTCCTCGATCGTCCCGTAGCGGCGACCCTTGTCGAGGTCACGCACGAACGGCGACCCGTAGTTCGGCGCGAACACCGTGTGCATCCCACCGATCTCGACGTCGTTCGCGTGGTTCCGCGCGTACTGCGTGAACTGCTTCGGCGCCATGGCCTGGACGATCCGCCGGCACATCCCCCGCGGGAAGCGCACGAGTTCGCCGTCGACGTCCGCGCCGGCGTCGTGCAGGAGCCGCGTCGCTTCGGGATCGCCCCGGAACACGACGCCGACCTCCTCGAGGATCGTGTCCGCGTTGTGCTCGATCAGCGCGAGCCCCTCTTCGCCGAGGACCTCGAACGGAGCCAGCGTCCGCGTGAGGAAGGGCGTGCGCTCGAGGTGCGACTGGAGGCGAGCGGCCCGACGGGCGTCGCGGCCGCCGCTGCGTCGACTCGGCGTTGGCTCGCTCATGCGTCATCTCCGGGGACGGCGCGAAGGGCCGCGCGGCGACGTCGCCGGTCGAGCGGCCGGTCGGCGCCACGACGGTCGGCCCCCGCCGTGCGGACTGGCAGCGGGACGACACGGTCGAGATGCGTCGACGAGGCGGTCCGGTGCGGGATCGCCATCGCCTCGACGAAGTGCTCCTGGAAGCGCGGCTCGACCGCGGTCTCGATCTTCTCGACCCGCCGGACGACGCCTTCGATCTCGGTCCGCGCGGCCCCGGAGAGGAGCGCGATCAGCGCGCCAGTCCCGGCGGCGTTGCCGGCAGCGCGGACCCGCGCGAGATCGCAGTCGGGGATCAGCCCGAGCACCATCGCGTGGAGTGGGTCGATCTGGCTGCCGAATGCCCCGGCCAGGCGGACCTCGTCGACGGCGTCGATCCCGAGCTGGTCCATCAGCAGTCGCGCGCCGGCATACAGTGCCGCCTTTGCGAGCTGGATCGCGCGGACATCGTTCTGGGTGATGACGATCCGGGGGCCGCCAGCGCCGTCCTCACCGCCTGCCGGCTCGTGCAGCACGTAGCTGAAGGTCCGGCCGTCTGCGATGACGCGCGGTGTCCGGTCGGCGACCGATCCGTCGATGACGCCGTCCGCGGTGATGACCCCGGCGAGGAACAGTTCGGCGACGACCTCGATGATGCCGCTGCCGCAGATCCCGGTCACGCCGGTCCCGCGCCGGCGGACGGCCTCGTCGAACCCCGGATCGTCCGACCAGGCATCGACGCCGATCACCCGGAACCGCGGCTCCAGCGTCGTCCGGTCGATACGGACGCGCTCGATCGCGCCGGGCGCCGCCCGCTGGCCCGAGCTGATCTGGGCGCCCTCGAACGCGGGCCCCGTCGGGCTGCTGGCTGCCAGCAAACGGTCGCGGTTGCCCAACACGATCTCGGCGTTCGTGCCGACGTCGACGACCAACGTCATCGCCTCGGCCTCGTGCGGCTCCTCCGCCAAGATCACCCCGGCGGTGTCCGCGCCGACGTGACCGGCGATGCACGGCAGGATGTAGATGCGGGCACCCGGGTTGGCCCGGATCCCGAGCTCGGACGTAGTCGTCTCGACGGCGGTGTCGGTCGCGAGCGCGAACGGAGCTGAGCCGAGCGGCGTCGGGTCGATGCCGAGCAGCAGGTGATGCATGATCGGGTTGCCGACGATCGTGAGCTCGAGGATCTCGACCCGCTTGCAGAACGCCTTGTTCGCGAGGTTCGCGAGCAGGCCGTCGATGGCCTTGCGCACTGCCGCCGTCAGCTCCTCGTCGCCGCCCTCGTGCATCATCACGTACGAGACGCGACTCATGAGGTCCTCGCCGAACCGGATCTGCGGGTTCATCACGCCGGCACTGGCGATGACGGATCCGTCACCGAGATCGACGAGGTGGCCTGCGATCGTCGTCGACCCCACATCGATCGCGACGCCATAGGCCCGGTCGTTATAGCCGGGCCAGATCGCGATCACCTCGTGGCTGCCGTGGACCGCGACCGTCACGCGGTACTTCCCGTCTGTCAGGGTCTTCTGCAGCGACTGGATGACGTGAAGGTCGGCGCGAAGGTCGGTCAGCCCCCACTCACGGTGGAGCGCGTCGAACAGGCGACCGAGATCGCCCGTCGGCGTTGCGATATCCGGCTCCGTCACGTCGACGGTGTGCAGCCGCAGGACGGGATCCATCTCGAAGGCCCGAGCAGCGAGCTCCTTGCGGACGACCTGGCGATGGACCTGGCTCTCGGGCGGGACATCGATGACGAGGTCGCCGAGCACGCACGCCGTACAGGACAGCCGACGGTCCTCGGCGAGGCCCTGGACCTCGCGGTACTCCGACTCGACGGCATTCGGCTCCGTCAGGTGATCCGCCGATGAGGTGATCCCGTGCTTGGCGAAGGTCCCGAACGACGGGGTGACCGCACAACGTCCGCAGATGCCGCGACCGCCACACACGGAGTCGATATCGACGCCGAGCGACCGTGCGGCGTCGAGCACGCTCGTCCCGGCCGGCACCCGGCCCCGCCGCCCCGAGGGCGTGAAGATGACTTGCGGATCAGCCGTCGCCATCGCCGTCGCCTCTGGCGTCAGCGGGCAGCCGGGACGTCGAGTCCGGGCACATCGACGCCGGGCACGTCCGCCGAGTTGCTCTCGCCGCTGCCATCGCTGGCCGGCCCGCGTCGGCGGTTCACCCGGCGGCGACCGACCTCACCGGCCGCCGGTTCCACGCGGAACTGGCGGATCCAGCGGGCGGCGTCGCGATCGTTGCCCATCAGCACGTCGCTCGCCATGACCGACGTCCGCACGCCCTCCGACACCGGATTCGTGATCGCGGACGTCAGCCCGGAAGCGATGGCCATGTTGAGGAAGGCGCCGTTGATCCCCTCGCGGTTCGGGAGTCCGAAGCTCACATTCGAGGCGCCGCACGTCGAGTTCACTTTGAGCTCGTCACGAAGCCGGCTCAGGATGCGGAACACCTGTCGGCCCGCGCCGGACAGTGCGCCGATCGGCATCAGCAGCGGGTCGACGACGATGTCCTCGCGCGGGATCCCATGATCCGCGGCACGCTCCACGATCCGCTTGGCGACCTCGAAGCGGACGTCAGGGTCCATCGAGATCCCGGTCTCATCGTTGCTGATGGCCACGACTGCACAGCCGTACTTCTTCACGAGCGGAAGGACGCGCTCGAGTCGCTCCTCCTCACCAGTCACGCTGTTGAGCAGCGGCTTGCCCTTGTAGACGGCGAGCCCGGCCTCGAGCGCCTCGACGATCGATGAGTCGATCGACAAGGGCACATCGGTCAGCGACTGGACGAGCTTGATCGTCTCGGCGAGGATCGCGGGCTCATCGGCCAGCGGGATCCCCGCATTGACGTCGAGCATCTGGGCGCCCGCCTCGACCTGTGCGATCGTGTCGCGCTCGACCCGCGAGAAGTCACCGGCCTTCATCTCCTCCATGAGGATCTTTCGTCCGGTGGGGTTGATCCGCTCGCCGATCACGACGAACGGCTGGTCGTCACCGATGACGACCTCCCGGGTGGCCGAGCTGACGACCGTTCGGGTCACGCGTCGACCGCCTTGCCCTGCGTCTCGTCATGCGCCGGTGGGAAGATCGCGCCGCCCTCGACGCCGCCGGTCTGGATGAGCATCGCGAGGCGGTGCTTGTCGTAGTCGGCCTCGAGGCGCTCGGCCTCGGCCGCGACCTCCCCGTCGATGTCCTCACCGCAGCGCGTTTGCGTCCGCCGCCATTCCTCGATGTAGTCGTTGTAGGCGCGCTTCCCCGCGCGGCTGGCGGCCTTGTCGATCGCGACCTGGAAGCGGGGATGGAGCACGATCTTGCTCTGCTTGCGGCCCTCGCGAGCGGTCACCTGGGCCGGGATATCGCGCCACCAGATGACGGTCATGGTCCCCATCTCAGCGTCCTCCGAAGTCGAGCAGTGAGGTGACAGCCGGCGCGGGTTGCCCGGAGGCGACGGCCTCGATCGTCGTGGCCAGCTCGCCGTAGCCGGTCCGACGCCGTTCGTAGCGCAGACCGAGCCGCCGCGCCGCCCGTCTGGCAGTGGCCGTAAGGGCGGGATCGTCTGTCTGCGCGAGGTACACGAGCCGCTGGTAGTTGCCGAAGTACTGCTCGAGCAGCTCGGGGTGCCGGTCGATACCGAGTCCCTTGATGACCAGCCGGTCGAAGTTGCGCGCGAGGAAATCGGTGAGGAAGAACGTCGCCGGTTCGTCGTCGACGAGCTTGGCGAACTCTGGGCTCGTGGCATAGAACTCGTAGCAGTGCGCGCCGGCGAGCCGTTCGACGCCCTCCTCGGCGATCACGGGATCGAGGAGCCCGCCCGTCCCGCAGTCGGCGTACGCCACGAAGACCCGGTCGTACCCCGCACGACGTCGGCGGATGCGCTCGCGCACCGCGGCCGGGATGCCGCCCGGTCGGTTATGGAGCGTCGCGGGCAGGCAGGTGATGTCGACGTTCGGCAGGTCCTTTGTCAGCGCGACGAGCTCCCGTGCGAGGGCACCACAGCCGACGACGAGGACGCGGGGCTGGTCCTGCCGGTCGATCTCAGGCAGGGACGCTGGCACGGGCGCGTCGCTCGTCGATCAGGCGCCGAGCCGTCTCCGCGGCCACACCGGCATCGCGACAGTAGGCGTCCGCGCCGACGGCCATCCCGAACTCCTCGTTCAGTGGCGCGCCGCCGACGAGAACGATGTAGTCGTCGCGCATCTCCCGGTCCTTGAGCGTCTGGATGACGACCTTCATGTAGGGCATCGTGGTCGTCAGCAGCGCCGACATCCCGAGGATGTCGGGCTTGTGCTCGCTCAGCGCGTTGAGGAACTTGTCCGCGTCCGTGTTGATCCCGAGGTCGACCACTTCGAACCCGGCGCCCTCGAGCATCATCCCGACAAGGTTCTTGCCGATGTCGTGGATATCGCCCTTCACGGTCCCGATCACGACCTTGCCGACCGGCTCCGCGCCCGTCTCGGCGAGGAGCGGCCGGAGGATCGCCATGCCCGCCTTCATCGCATTCGCGGCGAGGAGGACCTCGGGTACGAACAGGATGCCGTCGCGGAAGTCGATGCCGACGATCTTCATGCCGGCGACGAGCGCGTCATCGAGGACCTTCGTGGCGCTGAAGCCGCGTCCGAGCAGGATGTTCGTCCCCTCGACGATCTCGTCTTTCATGCCGTCGTAGAGGTCGTTGTGCATCTGTTCGACGAGCTCGTCGTCGGACAGCGCATTGAGGTCGATGTCCTGGAAATCGTCCGTCATGGTTGTCGAGCTCCGGAAACGCGTTGTGGGGATGTGGGGAAGTTTCGCGACGGATGGTTCCACATCGTGGAACCGTGCCGTATGATGGAACTCTGGAACCCAGAATCTAGAGCACGAAGGTACCGATGTCCAGCGTCCAATCCATCAGGCGGGCCTTTGCCGTCCTCGACGCGCTCGACGAGGGTCCTCTCGGCGTGACCGAGGTGGCCGATCGAGCCGTGCTCCCCAAGTCGACCGCCGCGCGACTCCTGGCGACGCTCGTCGGCGAAGGCGCGGTCGAGCAGGTCCCTGGCGAGACCTCGTACCGACTCGGACCCCGGCTGGTGACACTCGGTGGCGGTTTCAGCCTGATCCGGTCACTCGCGGCAGTCGGGCGACCCGTACTTGCCGATCTCGCCTCGGCGTCCGGCGAGGCCGCCGGGCTGGGCGTCCCAGACGGCGATCTCATCCACTACATCGACCAGGTGGATACCCCGAACCCGGTCGTCGTCCGTGACTGGACCGGTGCTCGTGCGCCACTTCACGCGGTCTCGTCCGGTCAGGTGCTGCTGGCCTTCCGCACCCCGGCGGGGATCGAGCGCTACCTGGCCCAACCGTCGCTCGAGCGATTCACCGCCGCGACACTCGCGGATCCGGAGGCGATCCGTGAGCGATTGCGCGACGTGCGGCGCCGTGGCTTCACCTGGGCGATCGAGGAGTTCGATCCGGGGATCTCGTCGGTCGCGGCCCCGATCGCGGATTCGTCCGGCGAGGTGATCGCCGCGGTCCATATCCACGGGCCGTCGTATCGATTCCCGCCTGCGGGTCGAGAGGCGACGCTCTCCGAGATGGTCGTGACCGCTGCCGCGCGGATCGCGGCTGGCCTCCGGGGCTAGGGCTTCCTCGCGACTCGGCTCTACTCCCCCGCGGGCGCTGGTCCTGCCGACGCTGGCCCGGCCGGCGGCGGTCCCGCTGGCTCGAGGTCGATCGTCCTGACCTGGCGCGTCTTGCCGGCCTCGGTGCGGACGACCGCCGACGGGATGACGCCGTTCGCTAGACGCTCGATGACCGCGAATTCGCCTGAATAGAGGCCCGAACCGGTGATGCGGACGCGCGCCCCGACGGAAAGTCCGGCTCGGCCCTTGCCCGCACTGACATCGATGGTGGCGACCGTCGGGCGGACATACGGTGCGTCATCCGGCAGCCCGGTGGGCGGCGGTGGTCGGTTGGCGGTCTTGGGCGGCGGATACGTGACTTTCCGTTTGGGCACTGGGTCTCCTGCTGCTGCGGGTTCCTACTCCGTCGCGGACGACGCCTCGTCCGTGGCGGCCTTCTTGACCTTGGCCGCTTTCGCCTCGACATCGGCGGCCATCTCGGCCGCGGTGGCGGTCGCGTCGTCGAGCGTGTCCGACGCCGTCATCGCGCCGTTGTCGCCCATCGTGCCCGAGCGCATCTCGGCGATCTGCGCTTCAGCCTGCGAACGGACGTCGGCGACCATCGGGCCGACCTTGGCCCGGACGTCACGCGTCCGAACCTCGATCTCGTCGCCGAAGTCACCGAGCTTGCGGTCGACGCGATAGCGGTCGCGGAACTCCTGCCCGGCACGCGACATGTACCAGGCGGCAGCGGCCGCTGCGATCCCCATGCCGGTGATCACACCACGGATGAAGCCCATCTAGTCACCTCCATGTCGATGCCGGGTCACGAGGAACGGCGAAGCGGCGCGGATCGCGTCGGACCGAGTGTAGCGCCGGGCTGTGCCATCAGGGCCGGGATCGACCGGCGCGCGGATGCCGTCAACCGGCGCCCTTCGCGCGCCGCACCTCGGCCGTGATCGCCGGGACCACGGCGTGAACGTCGCCGATCACGGCGTAGCTCGCCCGACGGAAGATCGGCGCTTCCGGATCCGTGTTGATGACGAGGATCCGCTTGGCTGCTTTGGCGCCGACGATGTGCTGGATCGCGCCACTGATGCCACAGGCGATGTAGAGATCGGGAGCGATGCGGGTCCCGGTCTGGCCGATCTGCTGGGTATGCGGTCGCCAGCCGAGGCTCGTCGCGACACGAGACACGCCCACCGCAGCGCCGAGTACAGATGCGAGCTCGTCGAGCATCGCGAACGCTTCGGCACTGCCCATCCCGCGCCCACCGCCGACGACGACCTTGGCGTCGGCCAGCGACACGCCAGCGCCAGCCGCCACATCGCGCCCGACGACCCGAACCCGGAGATCGGCATCCGTGACCGGCGCGGCGACACGCGCCACGGTCACCTGAGCCGCGGGAGCCGGCTCCGCCGCGGCGACCGCGTGGGGCGCGACCGTCATGAACCGGGGCGCTCCCTCCAGCACGGCATCCTCCAGGAGACTGCCGGCCCATCGCTGTCGGGTGATGTGCCAAGATCCGCCGGGCTCCGCGGCGACGACGTTGGCTGCCATCGGTTGTCCGGTCCGCGCGGCGACGTGTGCGACGACCTCGGTGGCACGGTCGCTTCCCGGCGCGACGACCGCGTCGTACGAACCCGCCGCGATGACCGCGGCGACGCCCGCGGCCCAGGCAGCCGGCGCGTACGCCTCCAATCCGTCGCCGCTGACGAGATGCGCGGTCGCGACGCCATACCCGCCAAGCCCGTTGGCCACCGACTCGGCACTCGACGCGTCCTCGGCGCCGGCGACGACGACCGCATCGAGCGCGCCACCGGACGCCTTCGCCAAGGCCGCGCCGAAGCCCAGGGCCTCCGCGCTCAGTCGATCGACCACACCGTTGGCGGTCTCCACGAAGACGAGGATGCCGCTCATACGACGCCGATCTCCCGGAGCACCTCGACGACGCGTGGCGCCGCCTCGGGTCCGTTGCCAAGGATCTCGACCTGCGCCTCCTGCTCGACCGGCAGTCGGAGCTTGTCGAGGGTCGGTCCGCCAGCCGAGGCACGCTCCGGGCTGGTCGTGTCGACCTCCTTCTTCTTCGCCCGGAGTCGGCCCGGCACCGACGGGTAGCGCGGCAGGTTGATCCCCTCGCGGACACCGACGACTGCGGGAAGTGGCAGTTGGAAGACATCCCAGCCGCCCGACACCTGACGGCGAGCGCGCGCCACACCGCCATCGACCTCGAGCGCCTTGATGCCCGTGACCACCGGGCGGTCGAGGGCGACAGCGACTCGGATGCCGACCTGGTACCCACCGGAATCCGCCGATTCGTTGCCGACGAGGATCAGATCGAACGGACCGTCCACCGACTCGAGGCGCCGGATGGCGTCGGTCAGCGCCGCCGAGGTGGCCATCGGGTCCCAGTCGGAGCCATCGGTCTCGAGCAGGACGGCGCGATCGATGCCGATCGCGAGGGCGTCGCGCAGCTGATCGGCCGCCTCCGCAGGGCCGAGCGTCATCACCACGGACTCACCGCCGTTCGCCTCGATCAGCCGTACCGCCTCTTCGACCGCGCACTCCTCATGCGGGCTGACGACGAAACCCAGGAAGCGGGTATCGATGGCCCGGCCATCGTCGGTCAGCGCGATCCGGCCGCCGGTCGCCGGTACGCGCTTGACGAGAGCGAGGATGCGCATGCCCGACGTCAGCTCCGGATCCGCTCGTTTTCGGGATCGAACAATGGGCGGCTGCCGGCCACGGCGACGGTCACCGGGTAGCGCTCGCCGAAGTACTCGACCAGCAGCTTGTTGCCCTCGACGGCCTCGTCCGGCGGCAGGTAGGACATCAGCAGGTGCTTCCCGACGGACGGCCCCGACCCGGCGCTCGTCACGTACGAGCGTCGGCCCTTGGCGTCGACCACCGCGCTGCCGTCCTCGGCCAGGATCGGCTCTCGGCCGAGCATGTATCGCTTGACGCCGCTCGTCGAGGTGTTGTCGTCGACCGTCAGCGTGCACAGGACCGCGGCGGGCGCCTCGTCGCGCTTCTTGAGGTAGGCATCGCGGCCGACGAAGTCGGCGTCCTTGACGGACGGCCGAGCCATCCCGGCCTCGACGAGGTCGAAGTCGAGCTCGAGCTCGGCACCGTGCGCGCGATAGCCCTTCTCGAGACGCGACGTCACGGCGTATGTGCCGATGCCGACGGGCGCGAGGCCGTGCGGCTGGCCCGCTCGCCAGATCGCGTCCCAGACCCGCAGCCCCTGCTCGATGGGGACGTAGATCTCCCAGCCGAGCTCACCGACGTAGCTGATCCGCGACGCCAGCGTGCGGACGCCGTCGATGTCGACGGTCTTCGTGGTCAGGAACGGGAAGCCCGTGTGGCTGATGTCGGCGCTGCCATCGGAGGCGGCACCGAGGATGTCGCGCGCGCGGGGTCCCCACAAGCCGAACGTCGTGTAGGCGTTGGTCACGTCGTGGAGCTGCGCCGTGCCGTCTGCCGGCATCGCGTCCTGGAAGATCTTGCGGTCGCGCATGCCCATGCCGCCGCCGGTCACGACGCGGAAGTGGTCGTGGGCGAGCCGCATGACCGTCAGGTCGGCGAGGATCCCGCCCGCCGCGTTGAGCAACGGCGTGTACACGGTCTTGCCGGGTGCTACGTCGATCTTGTTGACGCACAGTCGCTCGAGGGCGGCCAGAGCACCGGGGCCGGTGATGTCGAAGATCGCGAACGCCGACAGGTCGACCAGCCCGGCTCGATCGCGCAGCGCGAGATGCTCGGCGTTGATGATCGGGGACCACCAGCGCGACTCCCACTCGGCCTCGCGCGGCATCACCCGATCGCCGTACTCGCCGAGCAGCGACTCGTTCGTGCCGTACCAATAGGGTCGCTCCCACCCGGCGGCCTCGAAGAACTCCGCCCCGAGTTCGACGTGGCGGTCGTACGCCGGCGACAGCCGGATCGGCCGGTTCGACAGCCACTGCTCCTGTGGATGGACGATCCCGTACGTCTTGTTGAAGCCTTCGCTGGCCCGCGCCTTGATGTGTTGGTCGGTCTTGTGATGGTCGTAGAAGCGGGCGATATCCGACCCATGCGGGTCGATCTCGGGCGTCCCGGTCGTCATCCACTCCGCGACGGCCTTGGCGATGCCTGGCGCTTCCTTGATCCAGATCGCGGCTGCCGACCAGAGGCCCTTGACCTCCGGCGTCTCACCGATGATGGGGTTCCCATCGGGCGTGAGCGACAGCAGCCCGTTGATGGCGAGCTTCACGCCGACCGACTCGTCGCCGACGATCTCCGGGAAGAGCTCGAGCGAGTCCTCGAGCTGTGGGTCGAAGTCTTCCTTGGTGAACGGCAGCATCGTCGGTGACAGCGCGGAGGCCTCGATCGACGGGATGTCGTCAGCGTCCATGAGGATCGGGCGGTGAGCGTACGAGCCGATCTCGAAGCCGGTCCCGTGCTGGCGCTCATACATGTTGGTATCCATGTCGCGCACGATCGGGAAGCCGACCTCCTTGGTCGTGTTCTCGAACTGTGGCACGGGCCCGATATCGATCATCTGATGTACCGCTGGCGTCAGCGGGATCGACGCCCCTGCCATCTGGGCGATCCGCGGGCTCCATACGCCGCACGCGATGACGACGGTGTCCGCCGTGATGTCGCCCTGATCGGTGCGTACGCCGCGGACATGCCCATCGACGACGTCGATGCCCGTGACCTCGACGCCCGCCGCGATCGTCAGGGCGCCCATCGCCTGGGCCTTCTCGCGCATCAGCGTTCCGGCCTGGAGGGAGTCGACGATGCCGACCCCCGGCGAGTAGAACCCGCCGAGGATGATGCTCTCGTCGATGAACGGGACCATCTCCTTGACCTCGGCCGGGGTCACGAGGCGCACGCCCTCGATGCCCCACGACGTGGAGGACGCCACCCGGCGCTTGAGCTCGTCCATCCGCTCTCGGGTGCGCGCGACCTCGATGCCGCCCGTCTCGTCGTACACGCCGAGGTCGCGATACTGCCGCGCGCTGTCGACCGTGAAGGCGGTCATCTCCTTGGAGTGATCGGTCAGGAAGATGAAGTTCGACGCGTGTCCGGTCGACCCGCCCGGACTCGGGAGAGGGCCCTTTTCCAGCAGCACGATGTTCCGCCAGCCCTGCTCGGCGAGGTGGTAGACCATGCTGTTGCCGACGATGCCAGCGCCGATGACGACGACATCCGCCCGCGCCGGGACCGCGCCCATGGCGACCTCCTCCACCCTCGTTTTGCTGTGACGTGCCCGCGGAGGATACCGCGACATCGACCCGGACCGTGGCACGCTCCTTGACCGCCGACGAGCCGGGCCGCATCCTCGCGCTCCGCCGGGTCAGGCTATGAGCGAGGGTTGAGTGGCGAGCCTTTTCATCGACGGGGCATGGGTCGCTTCAGGCGACGGCACATGCAGTCGGGTCGTCAACCCGAGCGATGGCTCGCTCGTGACCGAGGTCGACGTCGCCACCGATGAGCAGGTGCAGGAGGCGATCGCGGCCGCGCGCCGCGCCTTCGACGAGACCGATTGGCCACGGACCCCGACGGCCGAGAGAGCGGCGCTGCTGGACCGCGTCGCCGACCTCCTGGAGCGCGACCTCGAGGAGCTCGCGCGCGAGGAGACGCTCAACACCGGCAAGGCGATGCGCGAGAGCCGCCTCGATATCGCCGATGTCGTGCGCGTCTTCCGGTACTACGCCGACCTCGCCGACAAGGACGCTGGACGACTCGTGGACACGAGCGTGCCGACCGCGTTCAGCAGGATCGTGTACGAGCCGGTCGGGGTGTGCGGGCTCATCGGGCCGTGGAACTACCCCTTGCTACAGCTGTCCTGGAAGATCGCGCCTGCCCTCGCCGCCGGCTGCACCGCCGTGATGAAACCTGCGCACCTGACGCCGCTGACGGCCATCCACCTGACGCGACTGCTCGAGGAGGCCGGTACGCCACCGGGCGTCGTGAACCTGGTCCTCGGTGAGGGAGAGCGGGTCGGCCAGGCCCTCGCCGACTCACCTCTCGTCGACCTGATCTCGCTGACCGGCGGGATCGAGGCGGGCCGGGCGCTGATGCGGGCGGCTGCCGTCAACGTGAAGAAGGTCGCGCTCGAGCTTGGCGGCAAGAGTCCGAACATCGTCTTCGCCGACGCGGACTTCGAGACGGCCGTCGACAACGCCCTTACGGCTGGCTTCGTCCATTCGGGGCAGGTCTGCTCCGCGGGCTGCCGCGCGATCGTAGAGGCGCCGATCCATGACCGCTTCGTCGCGGCGCTGGCCGAGCGCGCGGACCGGATCCGGGTGGGGAGTGGCACGGACGACGGGACCGAGACGGGCGCCCTGATCTCCGCGGAGCACCGCGCGAAGGTCGAGGGGTACGTCGCGGGGGCGGTCGCAGACGGCGCCCGCGTCGTCGCGGGCGGCCGCCGTCCCGATGAGCCGGGGCTCGCGGACGGGTTCTACTACCGGCCCACCGTGATCACCGACGTGCGTCGCGACATGCGGATCATCCGCGAGGAGGTGTTCGGGCCGGTCCTCACCGTCGAGCGATTCGAGACCGAGGACGAGGCCGTCGAGCTGGCCAACGACACGGAGTACGGACTGGCGGGGGCCGTCTGGACGGCCGACGCGTCACGGGCGCAGCGCGTGGCGAACCGACTCCGGGCGGGGACGGTGTGGATCAACGACTACAACGTGTACGTGCCGCACGCCGAGTGGGGCGGCTTCAAGCGCTCCGGGATCGGGCGCGAGCTGGGGCCGACGGGCCTCGACGAGTACCGTGAGGCGAAGCACATCTGGCAGAACAACGCGCCGGCCCCGACGGGCTGGTTCTCCGGCTGACGCCCCGCCTGTCACCGGCGCGCCTGCGCACTCCTCGAACATGAAGAGCGCCCGGACGGCGTCCGGGCGCTCAGCTGGCGAACGTTGCAACCGCTACTCCGCCGGGATCTCCGAATGGATCGCGTCGAGGTCGATGCCCTGCGATCGACGCGCGAACCGTGCGACGACGTAGAGCAGCGCAGCAGCGCCGTACAGGAGGCCGAGGAACACGATCGAGGTCGTATTGCCCACGCCGATCCCGTACAGGCTGTTGGACAGCCACTGGAACAGCGTCCAGCCCAGGAAGATCGTCGAGACCCCACCGGCGACGGCCAGGATCGGCAGTCCGCCGATCTGATAGCGGGCCATCGGCGACGACTGGTACAGGTCCTTCTTCCAGAAGGGCAGGATCATCGCCGCGATCGACGTCCCGAAGAACGTGACCGCGATCACCAGCGTCGCGTCGAGCGTCAGCCCGTAGAAGTCCGAGTTGTAGGCGTATAGCCAGCTCAGGAAGATCGACGGGATCATGATCAGCGCGAGCGCCGCCCAGGGAACCGCACGCGTGTCCGACACGCGACCCGCCCACTCGGGCAGCATCCGGTCGAAGGCGGCCGCGAAGATCATCCGTGTGGACGACAGGAACAGGGTCCCGGTCCAGCCCAGCCACCATGCCCCGAAGGCGAACACGATGATCGCCTGGATGATGTTGCTGTCGATGATGAACGAGGCCAGCATCGGGGGATAACCCCAGATCGGCATCGGTGGGGCCGTCGTCGAATACGCATAGGCGTAGTTCACGTAGGTGACGTTGGACGCGTTGAAGAACGTCCAGCCGAATGCCCGGGACGCAAGCAACAGGAAGATCACGGCCAGGGCGACCGTGACCCACAGACCACCGATCATCCCGCGCAGGACCTTCCGGAAATCGCCCGCTCCGCGGACCTCACCGTAGAGCGTCGCGCCCCAGTTCGGATACAGCAGGAAGAACAGCATGAACGGCACCAGGGCGAGCGTGCCGGGACCGAACGAGAGCGGATCGAGCTCGTTGCCCGCATAGGCCGACGCCGGATCCGCGGCAGCCTGGTCGATGGTCGCCTGGTACGCGTTGGAGACGCCGAACATGCCCTGGACGGCCTTGTCATAGGCGGGCTTGAAGGTATCGACGGTCGTGATGAGCATGAGCACGAACATCACGGCGAGCGCCGCCAGGCCGATCCACAGGCACACGCGCTGGATGCGCGCGTAGCCCGCCATCCCGAGGGCGACCAGCGCTGACGTGATGACGATGGTCGCGATCGACACGGCGAACGTGCCATCCGCTGTCCCGAAGAAATCGACCCCGGCCTTCCAGCCAAGGAGCGCGGCAAGCGGCTGGACGAACTCGATCTTGAGGATGAAGCCGTAGATCGGCGCCCAGAGGGCGAGGATGAACCACCACCCTGTCGCGGACAGGACGAATCCGACGCCACCACGCCGCAACCCGATGGTCGCGCCGATGAGCGCACCGACGATCGCGCCACCGTACGTCACGACGTCGCCGAGGCCGAGCGCGGTCCCGACCAGGAAGAGGGCGATCGCCCCGAAGGCTCCGCCGGTGACAGCGCCCGGGATGCCGTCGAGGACGCGGGTCTGCCAGACGTAGTCGCCGCCGGCGCGGGGCATCACCGCGATCAGGCCCGCGTAGGCGATGACCATGAAGGTCATCCCGATCGCCGTGACGATGATCGATGCGATCGCCGATCCATCGGGCACGTACGCGAAGATCGCCAGGCTGTAGAACATGCCCAACGTGACGAGGTTGACCGACATGAACGAGTACGCGAACGCGTCGAAGCCGGACCAACCCTTGACGAGTCCCGTCGCGTTGCGCAGGAAGAGTGACGGGGCAGTTGTGCTTGCCATGTTCCCTCCTATCCCCTGGACCCGAAACCGTCAGCCGTTGATCAGCAGATAGCGCTTCACCGTGCCCTTCTTCTCGTCCAGGTCGACGATCGCGGCCTGGAGCACGCCGTCCTCGTATGAGCTGCCGGGGTTGACCGCCAACGTGGGACCGAGCTTCACCGCACCCTTGCCCTCGTGGATGTGGCCGTGCAGTGACAGCGGTGGCCCGTAGGCCAGGATCGATTCGCGGACCGCCTTGGAGCCGACCGGGATGAGCGCCTGCCCACCCGAGACGTAGCGCATGTCGGCGTCGAGCTTCGGGGCGTTGTCGAGGTTCGAGCCGTACGGCGGTGCGTGGAAGTTGAAGATCGCCCGCTTGGGGTCGCTGACGTTCGCGACGAGCCCATCGATCCGCTGCCGCAGCTCGTCCTCGGGCAGCTCACGGAACGTGTTCCACGGCGTCGGGTTGGCCCAGCCCGTCGATACCAACGACCAGCCGTCGAGAGGGATGGTGTTCGCCTCGCCGAGCTCGACGTTCCTGGCGGCAGCGATGATCGGATCGATCTCGAACATATCGTCGTTGGCGGGGGAGACCACGCAGCGGATCCCCTTGCCCTCGAGCCGCTCGTCCGCAAGCGCCATCCAGCGTTCGACGTTTCCGAGCATCTCGGCCTTGAATCGCTCGTCGACCAACGACGCGTCGGCGTTCCACGCTTCGACCTCGTCAGTCGTCAACCGGATCGGGTAGTAGCCGCGGTCCGAGATCCGCTTCTCGACGGCGCGGACCTCCTCCTCCGTGGACAGCACGTGACGCTGGTCCTGGAGTGTGACCTCCCAGCTGCCGTTCGTGCGGACGATCGGGACCATGGCCTTGCCCGTCATATCGCCACCCATGATCAGGACGTCGGCCTTGTGGAACGCGCCGGCATTGAGGAACTTGCGCCAGCAGACCTCGGAGCCGTGGATATCGGTCGCGAAGAAGATCCTCATATCCCTGCGTGCTCCATCTCCTCGGGTTCGGCATACCACGCGACGCGCTCGCCGACCCGGGCCCGCAGCTTCCACTTCGTCGACTTCGGGGCAGCCTCGATCGCCGCACGCAACGCCGCGATCTGGGTGCCCGGGTCGAACTTGATCGCGACGCCCGTCCCGAGGTCCAGGTCGTCGGGCTGCAGTTCCGTCGTGAGGTACTGCTCGAGCTTGTCGAGGTTGCCGGTCACCGTCCGCCACCAGCCCCAGTCGTTCGAGATGATGGCGAGGATGCGCGGCACGTTGATCGCCCCTGGCCCATGGACGGCGTCGACGCCGTCATCGTCGGCCAGCGGGTGCTCGGCGAGCAGGATCAACGCGTCGAGCACGTCCTTCCGATTGATCTTGACGACCTGCAACTTGGACAGGAGCAGCTCAGCGAGTGGCAGCGTCGGGCGCGACTTGGTCAGCCGGTTCCCGAACTCGATCCGGTGGCACATCTCGAGCGCGTCGACGAGCACGTCGACGGGCCGCCGGCGCGCCACATCCACGAAGTACGCCTGCTTCTGGCCGAAGAGCGCGTTCTGCTGCCGATCGGGCGTATAGCCCTCGGCCTCGAGCAACTTGTAGATGGCCGAGCGATCCTTCGACGTGGTCGCGAAGTCGAGATCCACTTCCGTACGGCGCGTCCGTGCCGGCCACCGCGGGGCGTGTGCCCGGACGGCCATCCCGCCCATCAGACGCAGGGTCAGGCCGCGCGCGTCGGCGATCTCGACCAAGCGGAGCGACTCCGCCAGCGGATCGTCGAGCGTTCGACCTTGCGCAGTGACGCCGGGGTCGGAGGCCATCCACCCCTCCTCGTGGCGCGGACGTCGCCAAGGGGCGAGCGTCGGTCCGGAGTATAGGTCCGCCGTGACGCGCGTCCCACCCTCATCGCGCCTCGTATCCTGACCGGCACCATGGCTCGAACGCCACGCGTCGTGATCATCGGGGCCGGGATCGTCGGCTGCTCGCTCGCCGACGAGCTCGTGCTGCGCGGCTGGAGCGACGTGACCGTCGTGGAACAGGGCCGCCTGTTCAGGACGGGCGGTTCGACGAGTCACGCCCCCGGGATCATCTTCCAGACGAACGCGTCGAAGACGATGCAGGGTTTCGCGACCTACACGATCGAGAAGGCGGCGTCGCTCGAGCTCGATGGGCGGTGGTGCCTCAACCCGGTCGGTAGCCTCGAGCTGGCACTCACCCCGGAACGCCTCGCCGAGCTGCATCGGCGTCGGGACTTCGCCGAGTCGTGGGGTCTCGCGGGCCGGGTGATCGGTCCCGACGAGGCGGCGCAGCTCTGGCCGTTCATCGATCGATCGCGGATCGTGGGTGCGTACCACGTCCCGACCGACGGCCTCACCGATGCCGTTCGGGTGTCCGAGGCACAGGCCAGACGCGCCACCGCGACTGGAGCGCGTTTCCTTGGCGAGCACACGGTGACTGGCATCCGGACTGACGACGGTCGGGTCCGCGGCGTCATCACCGACCGCGGCGAGTTCGCGGCGGACATCGTGTTCGCGGCGGCGGGCATCTGGGGCCCACGGATCGGCGCGATGGTCGGGATGACGACTGCCCTCCAGCCGCTCGCTCACCAGCTGACGTGGACCACGCCACTCCCCGAGGTCCAGGCATACGCGATCCCGCCCGATCGGGAGGCGATCCACCCGAACATCCGTGTCCAGGACCGCGACATGTACTTCCGCGAATACCCGGATCGGCTGGCCGTCGGCGGCTACGGACACGTGCCGCTCCCGGTCGACGCGAACGATCTCCTCCATCCGACCGAAGCGCCGGTCATGCCATCGGTCCTCGAGTTCACGCCGGAAACCTTCGCCGAAACGTGGTCGTGGGCCGAAGAGCTGGTCCCGGCATTGCGCGGCGCCGGTACGGGCATCGAACGCGGCATCAACGGGATCTTCTCGTTCACGCCCGACGGTTTCCCCTTGATGGGTGAGTCGCGTGACGTCGGCGGGTTCTGGCTCGCAGAAGCCGTCTGGCTGACCCACGCCCTTGGGGTCGGCCGCGCCATGGCCGAGTGGCTCGTCGACGGTGGCTCGACCTTCGACCTCCACGAATGCGACCTGAACCGCTTCGAGGCCCATCAGCTGTCGCCGTCGTTCATCCACGATCGCGGCGTCCAGAACTACGTGGAGGTCTACGACATCGTCCATCCGCTCCAGCCGATGGAGGAGCCACGACCACTGCGGACCTCGCCGTTCTACGAACGGGAAAGCGAGCTTGGAGCCTACTTCCTGGAGGGCGCCGGGTGGGAACGTCCGCACTGGTACGGAGTGAACGAGTCGTTGCTCGGGCGCTATGAGATCCCGAGCCGGAACGCCTGGGCAGCGCAGTACTGGCACCCGATCATCGGCGCGGAGGCGCGCGCGACGCGCGAAGGCGTCGCGATGTATGACGTCACGCCGCTGAAGCGGATCGCGGTCGAGGGGGACGGCGCGGCGGCGTTCCTCGAGTCGCTCACGACCAACCGCGTCGATCGGCCGGTCGGCACCGTCGTGTACAGCCTGCTTCTGGACGAGCGCGGCGGGGTCCGGAGCGACCTGACGATCGCGCGGCTTGGCGAGGATCGGTTCCAGGTCGGCGCGAACGGCCCGCTCGACCTCGACGTCTTCGAGCGCCACGCGCAGTACGACGGGAGCGTGTCCGTCCGCGACATCACCAGCGGCACCTGCTGCATCGGCCTCTGGGGACCGCGCGCTCGCGACGTCCTGTCGGCGGTGACCGACGCCGACGTCTCGAACGAGACCTTCCCCTATTTCCGGGCGCGCGACATCTGGGTCGGCAGCGTGCCGGTCACCGCGTTGCGGCTGTCGTACGTCGGCGAGCTCGGCTGGGAGCTCTACACGTCGGCCGACATGGGTCTGCGGCTATGGGACACGTTGTGGACGGCGGGGCGTGCGCGCGGGCTCATCGCTGGCGGGCGCGGCGCCTTCGGGTCGCTGCGCCTGGAGAAGGGCTACCGGTCCTCGGGCGTCGACATGACCACAGAGCACGACCCGTACGAGGCCGGTCTCGGGTTCGCTGTCCGGATGGACAAGGGCGACTTCGTCGGGCGCGACGCACTCGTCGGGAAGAGCGCGGACACCGTCCAACGGCGACTCGTCCCGCTCCTCATCCCCGATCCGCAGGCGGTGGTGATGGGCAAGGAGCCGGTCCACGTCGATGGCCGCCCCGCTGGCTACGTCACGAGCGCCGGTTTCGGGTACACGATCGGATCGGCCCTCGCGTACGCATGGCTGCCCGCGGTGGTCGGGCATCCGGGGCAACCGGTGACCATCCGCTACTTCGGCGACGACGTCCCGGCAACGGTTGCGAGGGAACCGCTGTTCGATCCCCAGATGCTTCGGCTGCGGAGCTAGCGCGTGACGTCTGCCGCCGAGGATCGGACAGGCGCCGACCGCCTGCCGCGAATCGACCTTACCGGCATCGACACGGTCATCTTCGACAAGGACGGCACGCTCATCGATTTTCACGCGATGTGGGGCGGCTGGGCACGCCGACTCGGTGACCGGCTCGACGATGTGATCGGGCGGCCGGTCTCACCGGACGTCTACGCGACGATCGGTTTCGACCCAACGACCGGCCGCGTCGCGGCTGGCGGCCTGCTCGCGACCGGGACCATGGCCGGGATCGAGGAGACGGTCGCTCGGGTCCTCCGCCGGTGGTGTCCGAGTATCGCCGCGGCACGACGTGCGACGGCTGCGGCATGGCTCGTGCCGGACCCAGCGGCGCTCGCCGTGCCGCTCGGCGATCTCCCTTCGGTCTTCGGCCGGTTGCGGGCCGACGGACGACGGCTCGCCGTGATCACGACAGACGACCGCTCCCGGACCGACGCGACCCTCCGCGCGCTCGGCATCCGCGAGTCAGTCGAGGCGATGGTGTGCGGTGATGACGGTTTCGGGGTGAAACCGGCGCCCGATGCCGTGGTCGCGGTGTGCCACGCGTTCCTGACCGAACCGTCTCGCGTCGCCGTGGTCGGCGACACGTCGGCGGACATTGCGATGGCCGATGAAGCAGGCGCGGGGATGATGATCGGCGTTCGGAGCGGCCTGGGCTCGGAGGAGGATCTTGCGGCGGCCGACGTCATCGTCGATTCGGTCGACGCGCTCCTCGACTGACCGTCTTCAGGAAGACGCGGCTAGTTGCGTCCGCCGAAGATGCGCAGCAGGAACAGGAACAAGTTGATGAAGTCGAGGTAGAGGGTCAGCGCGCCCATCACCGCCGCCTTCTCGACCGAGCCGGTGTACACCGCGAGCTGGCCGTTCTGGATGCGCTGGACGTCCCACGCCGTCAGACCCGTGAAGATGATCACGCCGATGACCGAGATCGCGAACGACGCGACGTCGCTGCGCAGGAACAGGTTGATGACCATCGCGACCAGCAGCCCGATCAGGCCCATGAACAGCAGGCTGCCCATGCGCGCGAGCGACCGCTTGGTGACGTGGCCGTAGATGGCGGCGGCACCGAACATCGCCGACGACGACAGGAACGCCGAGACGACCGACGCCTGGGTGTAGGCCGTCACGATCAGACCTATCGTGATGCCCAGTGACGCGGCGTAGACGAAGAACAGACCGAGTGCGACGGTCGCGCTGATCCGGCGGATGCCGAGGCCGATCGCGAACACGAGCCCGAGCTGGGCGATGATCAGGACGAAGAGGTTGTTCGCCGCGAACTCGAGCAGGCGCTCATTGCTCTGGACGATGTATGCGATCGCCGCGGTAACGGCTAGCCCGACGAACATCCAGATGAACGCCTGCGTCAGGAACGCCTGCTGCGTGCGCGCGTCGACCTGGATCGGCGGTGCGCCCACCTGCTGCTCGGCCGGCAGCGTCCCTGGGACGGCCGACGTCGACGAGGTGTATGGGTTGGTGGATCGCGGATCGCTCACGATGCGTCGCTCCTCATGTACCCGACGGTCGTCGGGCTCACCACATCAGACCCGCATCGCGCGGGTCCCAGCGCTCGGCCAGCAACGTGACCTTGACGTCGTGTTCGACGACCGACTCCACCTGCTCCTTGACCTGGTTGATCATCGACCCAGCGTAGGGGCAGAAGGGCGTCGTCAGGATCATCTTGATCTCCGTCGAATCCGACCCAAGGATGATCTGCTTGATCAGGGCCAGCTCGACGACGTTCATCCCGATCTCCGGGTCGACGACGGCGCGAAGCGCGTCGAGGATCGCGAGCTCGGTAGCGCGCCGCTCAGGATCGAAGGCGGGCGCAGGCGCATCCTGCACAGCATCAGCAGAGGCGGCGGCGGTCGTCGGTTCGGTCGTTCGGGTGTCGGTCATCTGCGGGTGGTTCTCCGAAGGGCTCGGAACAGCGTAGCACCGAGCGCGAGAGGACCCGATCGTGCGCCCCGGTCACGGATCGGGCGCCGCTCAGGCGCGTCCCGCCCGGACGTGAGGCGCCTCCCGCTCAGACGGTCTTGACGACGACGCCTGGGAGCCGGAACTGTGCCGGCAGGCCGGCAGCCTCGGTCTCGCTGTAGCCAGGACCCCGGAGCGACCCGTCGGCCTCGAAGAACTCCGAGTACCGGTCGCGGTTGTCACTTGCGTAGGCGAACGCTGCGGCAACGCCGACGGTCCGCAGCTCGGGATGATCCGTGAGGATACGCGCCAGGTCATAGCCGCTCGAGCGCAGCTCGAGCAGCTGGCGGACGGTGAGGCGCGAGCCGTAACAGAACGGCTCGCCGTTCATGACGAGCGGGTCCTGCTGGACCCATTTGATGGTCACGAGGTCACGCGCCCTTGTACAGGAGCTGCAGGAAGGCGTTCCGCTTGCGGGCATCGCCGGCAAGCCGCCGGTTCCAGCGGTAGACGGTGATCGCCGCGTCGATCGCGGCGTTGCCATCGACGTCTGCCTGGCCATCGACGACCGACGGCAGAGCCGACCGCAACCCCTCGAGCAGGTTGATCAGGTCGTCGAGTGGCACGCGCTTGCGGCGATACGCCGGAGCGGTCCAGTCGGCGTACTCCCTGGCCGGCCCGGGGTCGCCCGCCGCGACCGAGAGCGCGATCCGGTCGGCGAGCAGCGCCGCATCATGGAGCCGTTCGCGCAGGCCGAGTTCGTCATAGCGCGTCATGAAGGCCGGGTCACGCTCGACAGCGGACTCGAGCGCGCGCGCCGCGAGCGTGTCCATCGCGGCCCGGATGTCCCGCGCAGCGGTCGGCGAACCGACCGAAAGGTCGCGGGGCGGGCGGCCCAGGCTTGGGTGGCTCACGGGCGGAGTCTAGCGTCAGCTCGACGCGGTCGTCATCGGTGGGGACGTCGCCGATATGCGTCGGCGACCGCCGTGGGCGAGGCCGTGCGTGGCTACGATGAGGCGGTGGGCGAGACGCCAACGACGAACGATCCCGGCGAGCGCCGGCCGGCGCGACCGCTCGAACGCGCGCCGTCGGAGCGCTACATCGATGCTGAGGCGTCGGAGGACGACAGTACGCCGTCACCCCCCGTCGTCCGCGCGCTCGTCCTGGCGTTGCTCGCGGCGATCATCGGTGCGCTCGCGATCGCAGTCGCCGGTGAGATCCTCAAGATCACGGCGGGGCTGGTCGTCATCGCGGGAGTCCTCGGCTGGGTCGTAGCCGTCGTGCTGACGGTCGCGCTCGGAACGAACCCTTCCATGAGGCGCGGCGCCCGGCGCGGCACAGCCGTGGCGATCGCCGTGCTCGGCGTGGCGCTTGGTCAGGTCGGGCTGTGGATGATCGCGCGGAACGAGGGCGGCGTCCTCGCGCCGGTCGACTACCTTGGCGAAGTGTTCGGCTTCCTCGTGCCTGCCGAATTCGTGCTCGCCGCGGCCGTGGCGTGGTGGAGGGCACGATGACGGACGGCGCGCCGCTGACGTTCCGCCGCCCGACCGAGGAGGATCATCCGAGCATCGTCGGGCTGGTCGACGAGTGGTGGGGCGGCCGCAAGATGCGCGCGCTGCTGCCGCGGCTGTGGTTCCAGCACTTCACGGCGACGTCGTGGATCGCCGAGGATGGGACCGGAAGACTCGCCGGCTTCGTGGTCGCGTTCATCAGCCAGGACGATCCGACGACCGGATACATCCACATGGTCGCCGCCGACCCGAATCGGCGGCGCGGCGGGGTCGGTCGCGCGCTGTACCAGCACGTCTTCGACGACCTGGCGGCGCGAGGTGTCCGACGCATGAAGGCGATCACGTGGCCCGGCAATCGGCAGAGCGTGGCGTTCCATACGTCGATCGGCTTTACGGTCGACGATGGCCCTGGCACCCAGAACCTGTACGGCACTCCTGCCTACGCCGACTACGACGGCGAGGGCGAAGATCGGGTGGTGTTCACCCGGGACCTGTGACATCCGGATCTTCCGCGGGAACCCGCGAGACCCCGGCGGTGTAGTCGGGCAACAAGGTCGCAAACGGCCTGCTCGCCGAAGGGAGTCGCAGATGATCCAGAGGATCGCCGCAGTCGTCGCCGCGATAGCCATGCTGCTCATCGTTGCCCTTCCGGCGATGGCCGGCGGTTGGGCCGACATCGTCGCCGATGGTCAGACCACGACGCCGCGCGCGGGCGGCTCGGTCGAGATCGGGTTCCGCGTCATGCAGCACGGGGTGACGCCAGCGCCGTGGGAAACCGCGACCGTCCATCTCGCCAATGCGAGCACGGGAGCGACGTTCGACGTCATCGCAAGGAACGACGACCCGAACGGCCATTTCGTCGCCACGGCCAGGGTCCCGGAGGCAGGCTTCTGGACCTGGCAGGTCACGCTGGCGGACCTCGCGACATCGCAGGCACCCGTGCCTTTCACCGTATTGAGCAAGTCGGGCGTCGCGCCGACCCTCGACACCGCGGCGCTCCTGACCGCGATCGAGAAAGCGAAGACCGAGGCGGTGACCGAGGTCAACGACCGCTACGGTCCGCAGGTCGAGCAGCTCCAGGGCCAGGCTGAGGCCGATCGGACCCGGATCGACGACCTGAACGCACAGGTCCGCGCACTCATGCAGGAGCGCGACACCGTCGCGGCCCGCGTCGGTTCCTCGGAAGGGTCGGCGGCACTCCCGATCTTGGCCGTGGTCAGCGTCGCCGTGCTGGCAGGGGCAGCTGCGGGCTTCGCGATGGCCTGGCTATCGGGTCGAGCGCCCCGGACCGAGGCGACCGCGGGGACGCTCAGCCCGACTCCAGGCGGAGTCGACCGGGCGTGACCTGTTCGTGGAGGAGGCGACCGAAGCGCCCGAGCCGGTCGGGCGCTCCGGCTGTCTCGACCCAGGCGGCCACCAGCGACTCGCCACCTTCGTACGCGAAGACATACAGGCGCGAGAGCGGGTCCTCGAGGAACGCGAGCCGCTTGGCCGCGACCCGCGGCCTGTAGCGACCGACATCGCGCAGGTAGTCGAGGACGTCCTCCGATGACGCGCCGTCGACGTACCGGCGTAGGGCGGCCTCGTCGGTCGCGGCCTCGAGACGGTCACGTGGGCCATGCAGCCGTACGGTCCGCTCCGCGACATCGCGAGCCGCAACCGGGTCGCTGGCGATCGGTAGCTCCGCTCGCTCGAAGATCTCGACGAGCAGGTCGGGACGCTCGTCAAGCGGTGCGGCGAAGCGCGTCCCATACCGCGCCAGCCCCTCGCTGACCGGCCCCTCCGGCGTGTTGGTCAGGATCATCGAGACCTCCAGCCGACGATCGCGTTCGACCAGATCGGTCTCTCGCCAGCTAGCCTCCAGGTGATGCCCCGGGTACGCCTCGTGGCCGAGCGTGATGACCAGATCGTGTGCTGTGACCGGCAGGTCGACGTTGAGCTCGACCCGCGAGCGGCCTCCTCCCAGGTAGCGGTCGTACGCGATCCATGCCTGATCGGTGATGGTCGTCAGCCGGATCGACTCCCCCTCGGGCAGCCCGAACCGCTCGCGCGCGCGATCGCGGAAGCGCCCCAGCAACCACTCGGCGATCGCGAGCAGGCGGTCCGTGGGGATCTCGATCGTTCGATCCCATGCATCGAGCCGATCCGGGATCGGGCCTGAGCCCGGGAGCAGCTCGTCGATCTCGGCGGCGGCAGCATCGAAGACGGCATCGGCGTGACGTCGCGGCCCGAAGCCGAGGCAACGCTCGACGTACGCGGGGTAGTCGAGCGGGTCGCCCGCCAGCGCAAGCGCGTGCGCGTCGAGCGCTCGGAGCTGCGCCAACAGCCACTCTCGCCGGTCGACCTCCTCGATCTCGCGCTCGACGCGCTCGGACAGCGCCGCGATGTCGTCGAGGAATCGGGCCGGCGACCGGCGCTGCTCCATGTCGGCGCGTGCCTTCAGGTCCGCGGGGCCGTGATACGCGTCGACGATGCCCGGCATGTGCTGGTCCAGGCGCAGCCCGAGTAACAGGTAGTCCGCAGCGATCGGGTCGGGCGCCGGGATCAGCCGCGTCCCGCCCAGCGCCGGGACCGGTTCAGGCGGCGCCGTCACCGCTGCATCTTGTCGGGCCGCGGCGCACGGCGCTCCCCGTGGTCGCGATGTTCGTCCGCCTTCCGGCGCGCGTCCGCGAGCCGCTCCGAGAGCGTGGGGTCGGCGGGCAGGCCACTTCGGTCCGGCGGACGGTCGGGCGACCGCGGGCTCGCTTCAGCTGCCGCACCGGGCCCGATCCCGCCGGTCTCGCCAAGGAAGGGCATCCCTTGCCGCTCGACGGCGTCAAGGCTCATGCGCAACGCGGCCGTCTTCTGCCCGGCGACCTCGCGGACGTACGCGGCCTCCTCCTCGGTCGTCATCGCGCGGCCGCGGACGATCGCCGTCGGTTTGCCGACCATCAGCCAGGCGAGGTGATAACGATCCATGCTGCCCCACGCCGTGGCGAGGAGGTCGTCCGAGAGCTGGAGCCAGACGCGCAGCGCGCCCATCGACGGGACCGCGATGAGCCGGTCGCCCTCGTCGACGAGCTGTCGTGTCCGCCTGATCAGCTCGTCGCGTGTCATGCAGGGTCGCGCTCAGCGTCGGTGCGTTCGCCCGTCTGCTGAAGCATCGCCTCGCGCGCGGCGCGCGCCTGTTGCGTCCATCGCCCGGGCCGTCCTTCACCGATCGGCGCGCCGTCGAAAGCCGTGACCGGAAGGACGCCCGCGACGCTCGACGACAGGAACGCCTCGTCGGCGGAGGCGAGGTCCTCGTGCCGCAGCAGTGCTTCCACAGGCCGCAACCCGACCCGTGCCGCCCACTCGAGCAACCACGATCGAGTCGTACCGGGCAGGATCGCGCAGTCGAGCGACGGGGTCGCGAGCTCCTGACTGCCATCGACCCCCCGCCGGACCAGGAAGATGTTCGCGGACGTCCCCTCCGACAGGTGATCGCTGACGGTCATGAACAGTGCATCGTCGGCACCCGCGCGACGTGCTTCGAGCCGCGCGAAGACGTACTCGGCTCGCGATGTCGTCTTCAGCGTTGCCAGCGGGTTCTGCGGGTCGCGGCGGACCCTCGAGGTAACAAGGTGGAGGCCACGCTCAAGGTGGTCGGTCGGCGCGGGCATCACGGGCCATGCCTGGATCACGATCGTCGGAGTCGCACCTTCGCTGGGCGGAAGGACGCCCCGCGCCTTGAAGACGCCGCGCGACACGGTGATCCGGATCGACGCGTCGGCGTCGGGACCGTCGAGCCCGTCAGCGGCGAGGAGCGCGGCGATCCCTTCGCCGAGCGTCTGGTCGATGTCAGGTGGCAGCTCGATGTCGAGACCGGCGGCAGAGCGGCGAAGTCGCGCGAGGTGCGCGTCGAGCTCGGCCGGGGTGCCGCCACGGGCGCGCAGCGTCTCGAAGATCCCGTCGCCGAGTTGGAACCCTCGGTCGAACACGGAGAGGTGACGGTCATCTGCCGGCAGAAGCCGTCCGTCGACCCAGACGTGGCCCGCCTGTCCCTTCGACGGCGCCATCATGAGATCTCCTCGCCACCGATCGCCGAGAGCGGGCCGTGGGCCTTCGCGACGGTCTCCTCCCACTCGGCTCGGGGGTCGCTACCCCACGTGATCCCACCGCCGACATGCAACGTGAGGCGCCTTCCATCCGCGACGAACGTTCGGATGAGGATGCTTGTCTGCATCGACCCGTCGGGCCCGATCCAGCCGAGCGCACCGGTATATGGCCCGCGGCGGACGGGCTCGAGCCGCTCCAGGATCTCCATCGCGCGGATCTTCGGCGCCCCGGTGATCGACCCGCCAGGGAAGCTGGCCCCGAGAAGATCGAAGGGATCTCGGCCGGGCGTCAGCCGCCCGGTGACCGTCGATACGAGGTGCTGGACGGCCGCGGTGCGCTCGAGCCGACAGAGCCGGGGCACGCGGACGGTCCCCGGAACGCACACCCGACCAAGGTCGTTCCGCAGGACGTCGACGATCATCACGTTCTCCGCGCGATCCTTCGCGCTCGTCAACAGCTCGCACGCCAACGCACGGTCCTCGGCACGGTCTCGGCCGCGACGCCGCGTGCCCTTGATCGGATCCGTCGCGACGACCCCGTTCGGATCGAGTGACAGGAACGGTTCGGGGGACGCCGAGAGGACGGCGCGCGGTCGTCCCGTCTCGGGCGAGGGGCCGAGGTCGAGGTAAGCCGAGAACAACGAGGGATCGCCGGTCCGCAACCGGCGGTAGCGCGCCCACGGGTCGCCGCCGAACGGCGTTTCGAGACGTCGGGTCAGATTCGCCTGATAGATGTCGCCGGTCGCGATGTGCCGCCGGACGGTCTCGACCCCGGCTTCGTACTCCGCCTGCGACAGCCCCGATCGGAATCGAAGGCGGCGATCGTCATCCTGGTCGGTCGCCGGCTGCGGGACGGCAGGCATCGTCAGACGGGCGTGGACATCGTCGAGCCGGCGGGCGAGACCCCGGACGTCACCGTCGACGGCGCGGCCGGCGAGCCAGGCGACGCCCGTTCGGCGGTCCCAGGCGATCACCCAGTCATGAAGCGCGAGCCGCATCGGCGGCAGGCCCTGATCGTCGAGTGCGATCGAGGGCAGTCGTTCCAGGGCGTGGCCGAGGTCGTACCCGAGGAAACCGACCAACCCGCCGAGGAACGGCGGCGCGTCGGGGTCGTCGAGCCGCGACGGATCGAGCCTGGCGAGGAGCCGCCGCGTGACCGCGAACGGATCCGCCCCTGCTGCGGGGGTCTCGAGTACCGCCACCGGGTCGGCCGTCAGGTATGTCCAGCGCGCGTTGCGGCCGGGTCGAGCGCTCTCGAGCAGCGCCAGACCAGGGAGGTCGCGGAACGCCTCGGCCACATCGATCGCCCGTGCGGCCGTCACCCGTGAAGGCAGCCGCCGGGCGCGCACCGACGGGGACGGCGAAGCAGGCTCGGTCGGACGGGTCGGGATCACGCTCGGGATGATACGGCCGAGTCGGCTCCCGACAGCCCCGCGGGCCGGCTACCCTCTCGCGATGCGAGCACGAGACCTCGGCGTCCGGATCGGCATAGGCACGCCAGGGCCGCTCAACGCGATCACCGACGTTCCCGGCGTCACCGTCGGACACACGACGCTCATCAGCGGCGCCGGCGCTCTCGTGGTCGGCAAGGGTCCGGTCCGGACCGGGGTTACCGTCGTCTGCCCTCGTGGCGCCGCGCGTCGCGGTCCCGTCTTCGCCGGCTGCCATCGCCTCAATGGCAACGGTGAACTGACGGGACTCGAGTGGGTCCGCGAGTCGGGACTGCTGACGACGCCGATCGCGATCACGAACACGCATAGTGTCGGCGTCGTTCGGGACGCGCTCGTGGCGGCGTCGATCGACGGGACCGACGCCCGCTGGTCCCTGCCGGTGGTCGGGGAGACGTTCGACGGGCTCCTCAACGACATCAACGGCTTCCATGTGACTGGCGCCCATCTCCACGCGGCGCTCGCCGATGCACGCGGCGGCCCCGTCGAGGAGGGTGCTGTCGGTGGCGGGACAGGGATGATCTGCCACGAGTTCAAGGGCGGCATCGGGACGGCGTCGCGTGTGCTCCGCGAAGCGGCGGGCGGTTACGCGGTCGGCGTCCTCGTACAGGCCAACTACGGCAAGCGATCGTGGCTACGGATCGACGGCGTCCGCGTCGGCGAGGCGATCCCCGTCAGCGAGGTGCCGAGTCCCTGGGATGAGGAGGAGAGTCGCCGCACACCGCCGGCTGGGTCCGGCTCGATCATCGTCGTCGTCGCGACCGATGCGCCACTGCTGCCGCACCAGTGCGAGCGGTTGGCACAGCGCGCCGGGCTCGGGATCGCGCGGGTCGGTGGCACCGGCGGCCACACCAGCGGCGACCTGTTCATCGCGTTCTCGACGGGCAACGAGCTCCCGGCGGGGACCGGCGAGGACTTCGATCCTGTCGGCCTATCGACGTACGACGTTCGGGTCGTCGGGGACATCGTCGTCGACGAGCTGTTCGATGCGGTGATCGAGGCGACGGAGGAGGCGATCGTCAACACGCTGGTGGCCGCGACGACGGTCGTGGGCCGCGACGGGATCGTCGCCCACGCGCTCCCCCACGACCGGCTCGTGGAGGTGATGCGGGCGGCCGGCCGATGACGGTCCGACCGGCGACGCGCGCCGACCTCGCCGCGATCACCGCGATCCTCGAGGCCAACGACGAACCGGTGACGTGGCCGGGCGTTGATCGCGCTCCGTATGTCGAGCACCTGTTGTCCCGCCCTGGTCTCCGGCTCGTCGTGGGCGAGCTCGACGGAACCGTCGCCGGTATCGCGGGCTCCATCGCGTTCGGCCGACCCGATCGTCGATTCCTGACCGACCTCTATGTCGACCCCCGACGTCAGTCGCAAGGGCTCGGACGACGGATGCTCGATGCGGCGATGGAGGGCGCGACCGAGCGGATGACGTTCTCGTCGAGCGATCGACGCGCCCTCGCGGCGTACATCAGGAACGGCATGCGCCCGTGGTGGCCGCTCCTCTACCTCGAGGTGGACGTCGCGCGACTCCCAGCGGCGATTTCCGGCGAGGAAGCGCGATCGGCCGATGTCGCGGGGACGGCGCGGCTATCGCGGGCCTGGACCGGCATCGACCGGACCGACGACTTCGCGCACTACGCCTCCCTGCCGGATGCCGTCGGGTTCATCGTGACGATCGACGGTCAGCACGCGGCGGTCGGATGGGCCTGCCGCGAGATCGCCGAGCCAGGTCGCTGGCTGAATCACGCGACGATCGCTCCCGACGCCGACCCTGTCCGCGCGGCGTTCGGGATCCTGCGGGCGGCCGGCTCCGGTGGTCGCATCGGCGCGGCCGTTCCCGGCCCACATCCCGCCGTCCCGCACCTGCTCGATGCCGGAGTCCGGATCGGTGGCACGGACACGTTCTGCGCCACGGATCGTGATCTCCTCGACGCGCGCCCCATCTTCCCCAGCCCGGGCCTGCTCTGAGCGTTGCTCGTCGGGCTCGGCATGGCCGCGGCGCGCCCGCCCGAACGCATCGAGGGTCGCCTCCAGAAGGGGGAGCATCGCGCTGACCCGATGCGAGCGGATGATCGCGTCCCACAGCGGCTCGAACCGCTTCCAGCCGCCGGCGTACGCGAGGTGGCGCATCGTCCCGTGAGCCGTCGACTGGCCGAACGCGCCGCGGGCGATCGAGCCCCACGTGTAGAACTCGCGGTAGGCGCGCTGGTAGCCCTCGAGAAGGGCTGTGGGCTCCATCCTGAGCGGCCGATACACGACATGGCGCGTGTCGTAGTGATCCCAATCGAGGTCGACGATGCGGCCTTCGGCCGAGACGCGCTCGTGCAGTGCTGTGCCGGGATAGGGGGTCATGATGTGGAACGTCGCGGTCTCGATGCTGCGCGATACGGCCCAGTCGACGGTCCGGTCGAACACATCCGGGCGGTCATCATCGAGGCCGAAGACGAAGCTCGCATTGATCATGATCCCGAGATCGTGGACTCGACGGATGACCTCGTCGTAGTCGCGGGCGAGGTTCTGGCGCTTGGCGTGGAGCCGCAGGTTCTCCGAGTTGATCGTCTCGAGACCGACGAACACGCTCCGCATCCCGGCAGCGGCAGCGTGTGCGATCAGGTCGGAACGCAGGATCGCGTCGACCGTACTGGCGCCCTGGAAGACGCGCCCCATGCCGCGCATCCCGTCGAACAGGGCTCGGGCGAAACGTGCGTTGCCGAGCAGGTGGTCGTCAAGGAAGTACACGTGCTTGCCCGGCATACGCTCGATCTCGGCGAGGGCCTGATCGACGGCCTGCGTGTAGAACGAGATCCCGCCCCTGTAGAACGCGTCCTTGTAGCAGAAATCGCAGTGGTGTGGGCAGCCGCGCGAGACGACGATCGAGTTCGGGCACAGGTAGCGGCGCCGGTCGATGAAATCGCGCCGGATCGGCGGGGCGCCGACGAGCGTGCGTTGCTGCGAGACGTACCGTCTCGCCGGCGAACCGCGGCGGAAGTCCGCGAGGAACGCCGGCCAGGTGTCCTCGCCGGGCCCGACGAAGACCGTGTCGGCGTGGCGCGCGGCCTCGTCTGGCAGCGAGCTCACGTGGAGTCCGCCGAGGGCGACGTGGCTACCGCGAGCCCTGTAGTGGTCCGCGAGCTGGTACGCCCGCCTGGCGGAAGTGATGTACACGGACATGACGACGAGGTCGGGCGCGTCGTCGAGGTGGAGCGGCATGACGTGCTCGTCCTCGAGCGCCGCGTCGTCGTCGGGCTGCAGATAACCCGCCAGCGAGGCCAGCCCGAGCGGCGGGAAGAGGGCGTACTTGATCGGACGGAAGCCCGGATCCGTCGCTTCGAGCAGGGCAGGCAGGATGAACTTCACCTTCATCGGCCGTTTCCTCGGGGCGAGCGACGTGGCTGGACGGTCGCTATCCCCGGGACGCGGCGCGGTCGCGCTCGTGTGACGCGACCGCGCGCCGCAACACGCAGAACGGGCGCCATCCGGCGCCCGTTCGTGGTTCCTGGAAAGGCGGAGGTCAGTCGCCGACCCCCACCGCGACGGGCTTCTCGATGGGCACCCCGATGAGGCTCCCGTACTCGGTCCAGGAGCCGTCGTAGTTGCGGACGCGCTCGTAGCCGAGGAGCTCATGGAGGACGAACCACGAGTGGCTCGAGCGCTCGCCGATCCGGCAGTAGGCGATCACGTCCTTGTCGGGGGTGACCCCCTTGGCCTCGTACAGCTGCGCGAGTTCATCGGTCGACTTGAAGGTGCCGTCCTCGCGCACCGTCTGGGCCCACGGGATCGACGCCGCGCCCGGGATGTGGCCGGCCCGCTGGGCGGTCTCGGGCAGGTTCGGCGGCGCGATGATCTCGCCGTTGAACTCCGCCGGCGATCGGACATCGACGAGCGCGAGCTCAGGGTCGCCGAGCCGCGGCAGGATGTCGTCACGGTAGGCGCGCAGCGCGAAGTCAGGCTCCCGCAGCTGATAACCGGTCGCGTCGTAGGACGGCACGTCGGTCGAGAGCGGCAGGCCCTGGTCGAGCCAGTACTTGCGCCCGCCGTCGAGGATGCGGACGTCCTCATGTCCGTAGAGCTTCAACTGCCAGTACGCCCACGCGGCGAACCAGTTGTTGTTGTCGCCGTACAGGACGATCGTCGTGTCAGGCCCGATGCCGGACTCGGACAACAGCGTGCTGAAGTCGTCGCGCGAGGCGATGTCGCGGCGGACCCCGTCCGACAGCTGGCTCGTCCAGTTCCAGGCGACGGCGCCCGGCAGATGGCTCTGCTCGTAGCTCGTCGTATCGACGTCGACTTCGACGAAGCGCACCGTCGGGTCGTCGAGATGCTGCTGCGCCCAGGTGGCGTCGACGAGCGCGCCGGACGCGGAACCTTGATTGCTCATGAGAAGAAGACCTCCCCTCGGGAACGAGGTGACTGGGGGGTGGGGATCGGCGGTCGGGTCGCGGCGGTCGGGTTCAGTCCGCGGACGTCGGTCGGTCCCGGCGGCTGAACTCGGCGAGCCGCTCGGTACAGTCGGCGGCGGCGCGCATGGCCTGACGGACGATCCACGGATCGACTCGGCTCGAGTCCTCGATCGTCAACGTCGGCCCGACGGGGCCCTCGTCAACCTGGATCCCCGAGCTGTTGCGGTAATCCGCCATCCAATTGGCCTGGAGTTGGAGGGCGACGTCGGTGACGACCGGCACCGGGAACAGCCAGTCGAGATACGACGCGTTCAGCCGGTCCGCGATGTCGGCGAGACGGATCGGGCGCCCGCGCTCGATCCTCGAGATGAGATCGACGACACGCACGGTCGTGAACGGATCACGTGCCTCACCGACCGTCGGCGGGGTGATCGCCGGGTCGGGCATGCCCGTCGGCGCGGGTCGCAACGGACCCAGGCCGATGGTCGCTGAAGGGGCGTCGGTCACGACGTGCGTCATCTCCGAGTGGAGCACTAGGGATTAGCGAGTCTATCGCATCGTGGTCGAACCTTCACCGCTCGCCATCCCTGCCCTGAACCGAGTTGCGGCATCCTTGCCGTGCCGGACGAACGTCCGGCGCAGTCCGTGCGGCTTCCGCGCGGGCGAGCGTTCCCGCCGCACGAGCCCGATGCCACCGATGGATACCGATCAGAGCCCGACCCCGCCGACCACCGACCCGAAACCACCCGAGGTGACCTCGGTCACGCCCGGGTCCTCCCAGGTCTCGGCGTCTCCGGCGGGGGGTCGCGGCTTCCGGATGGCCGTCGTCGGCGCGATCGTCGCTCTCGCGTTGGTCGTGACGTTCACGGCCGGGATCGGGGTCGGCCGGCTGGTCGCGCCTGACGGCGCTTTCGGCAACTCGGCCCCGAACCCTGCCAGCAGCACGGCACCGACGACGTTCGGCCTCATCAGGGAGGCGTGGGACACGCTTCACCAGCGTTTCGTGGGACGCGACCAGCTCGACGATCGGGCATTGATCTACGGTGCGATCGAAGGCATGACGGACGCGGTCGGCGACACCGGCCACACGGACTTCATGACACCCGAGGAGCGCGAACAGCGCAACGACTCGTTGTCCGGGTCGTACGTCGGGATCGGGGTTCGCATCGAACCCGACGATGCGGGCCAGCCGAAGATCATCGGCGTCTTCGATGGCAGCCCGGCCGAGAAGGCGGGGCTCGTCCCCGACGACGTGATCGTCGCGGTCGACGGCAAGCGGACCGAGGGGGCTTCGATCGACGATGTCGCCAGCTGGGTCCGGGGCGAGGCCGGCAGCACCGTCAAGATCACGATCCGCCACGGGACGGATGGCGCGGAACGGACGCTGTCGATCGCGCGCGCGGATGTCCCGGTACAGGCCGTGACGTGGACGATGGTCCCTGGCACGAAGACGGCGCTCATCCAGCTCGAGCAGTTCTCGAACGGCGCGGCGGACACGATGGTCAAGACGCTCAAGGTCGCGAGGGCGGCCGGGGCGGACCGGATCGTCCTCGATCTGCGCGGCAATCCGGGCGGCTATGTGAACGAGGCGGTCGGCGTCGCAAGCCAGTTCCTGACGTCAGGGCTCGTCTATGTCGAGCGGAACGCCGAGGGCCAGACGACCGATCACCCCGTGTCCGCGGGCGGCGCAGCGACGGACCTGCCGCTCGTCGTGCTGGTCGACGGGAACACCGCGAGCGCAGCGGAGATCGTGTCCGGCGCGCTGCAGGACGCCGGTCGGGCGAAGGTCGTCGGCGAGACGACGTTCGGAACAGGCACGGTCTTGGGCGAGTTCGACCTGTCCGACGGATCCGCCTTGAGAGTCGGAACGGTCGAGTGGCTGACCCCCAAGGGCCGGCGCATCTGGCACGAGGGCATCGCCCCGGACGTCTCGATCCTGCTGCCGAACGGTGTCCAGCCGCTCACCCCCGACGATATCGGTCGGTTGACCGGAGCCGGCGTCGGGAAGATCCCGGATTCCCAGCTGGCCAAGGCCCTCGAGCTCGTCTCCGCGGAACGCGTCGCCTCGACCCGCTGACCGCGCCTCGGTCGAGCGCGGCTGCGCCTCATGGGCACGTGCGATCGTGGCAGACCCATGATCCTGTGGACTGCGCTTCGTGGGTGATCACTGACGCCGAGCGCGAACGTGCCGCCTAGGATCGCCGCGTGGGGCGCCTCGACGGCCGTGTCGCGCTCATCACCGGTGGCGCCGGCGCGATCGGTCGCGCCACCGCGCGTCGGTTGCTTGACGAGGGCGCGCATGTCGCGATCGCGGACCGCGCGGAGGCAGCCCTGGAGCGGGCTGCCAACGACCTCGCCGATGGTGGCCCCGATCGTCTTACGACCCACGTCTTCGACGCGACCTCGGATGCCAGCGTCCGCGACCTCACCGACGCGGTCGTCAGCGTGCACGGGGGAATCGATGTGCTGTTCACCTGCGCGGGCGTCCTTGCGCCTGGGTCCGTGACCGAGACCTCGCTCGAGGACTGGGATCGGACGCTCGCGACCAATCTCACGGCCCCGTTCCTCGCATCTCGCCACGTCGTCCCCGTGATGCTCGCCAAGGGGGGCGGCGCGATCGTCCACATGGCTTCGACCGCCGGCGTCGTCGCCGAGGCCGGCATCGCGGCGTACTGCGCAAGCAAGGGCGGAGTCGTCATGCTCGCCCGACAGATGGCCGTCGACTACGCCCGAAACGGCATCCGGGTCAACGTCGTCTGTCCCGGCTGGATCGATACGCCCTTCAACGATCCGGCGATCGACCGCGCCGGTGGCCGCGAGGCCCTCGCCCCGTTCATCGATGTGATGGTTCCGCTCGGCCGCCAGGGTCAGCCCGACGAGGTCGCCGACGTGGTCGCATTCCTCGTCTCGGACGATGCACGACTCATGACCGGGGCAGTCGTCGTCGTGGATGGCGGTCTCACCGCGCAATAGGGCTCTCGGTGGTGACCGACAACGTCAGTGGCCCGTATCTGTCGCTCGCCGCCATTGGCGGCCGTCGTCGGCGTCCCTAGCGTCCGCCCGAACGTGCGGGACGCGCGAGGAGGAGGCAGGGATGGGCGAGGCGATCGCGACACCGGGTATCGCGGGCCAGGCACCCGCGCAGCTGTTCAGCCGGGAGTCATCCGGGCTCGTCCGGGTGGGCTCGCCCTGGCGGATGCTGCTCCTCAACGTCGCCAACATCGGCGTCGTCTACATCATGTTCACCTACTGGGCGCACCCCGCGGTCTTCCCGGAGAGCAACCTGCTGATCGCGATCCCGGTCGCCGCGTCGATGGCGATCTTCTTCAATCTCCTGTACGGGATGTTCTCCGCGATCATGCCGAGGACCGGTAGCGAGTACGTCTTCCTCTCCCGGACCTTCCATCCCGCGATCGGGTTCATGGCCAGCTTCGCGGCCGCGACGAGCCAGGCGTTCTACGTCGGCATCGGCGGATATTGGATCAGCCAGTACGTGCTCGGCCCGCTGCTGACGTCGTACGGCGCGGTCAGCGGTAACGCGACGATCTCGTCGATCGGCGTGTGGGCCAGCGATCCGCAGACGCACTTCATCTTCGGGACGTTGTTCGTGGTCCTCGTCGCGGCGTTGAACATCCTCGGGCTCAAGGCGTACCTGCGGTTCCAGGACATCAACTGGATCATCGGCACGCTGACCGGTCTGCTCCTGATCGTGATCTTCCTGTTCGCGTCACAGACCGCGTTCCAGGCCGGGTTCGACCGATACGCTGCCGCGACCGGCATCCCGACGTACCAGGGCACGCTCGACCTCGCGAAGGAGAGCGGCATGCCGACGGGCTTCAGCCTGAAGGACACGCTCGGGATCATCCCGATCATCTGGCTGGTCGCCTGGGCGTCGACGTACATCGGCGGCGAGGTGCGCACGCCGGTGAAGACACAGCTCCGGGCGACGGTCGGCGGCATGCTGCTGTACGCAGGGATCGCCGTCGGACTGTGGTTCGCGATCTCGCGGCCGGTCACGACCGAGTTCAACCAGGCCCTCACGTGGCTCAGCTACAACTACGCGGGCGACCAGACCGTCGAGGCGTACCCGGTATTCATCCTGTACGCCGGCGTGCTCATCGACAACCTGGCGCTCTTCCTGCTCGTCGGGGCGGGCCTCGTCCTGTGGAGCTATCTCTGGATCCCGTCGGCGATGCTCATCGCTACGCGCGCGATGTTCGCCTGGTCGTTCGACCGAGTGATGCCTGACAAGCTGTCGGCAGTCCATTCCCGCTACAACTCGCCGTGGGTCGCGGTGCTCGTCGTGGCCGTGATCGGCGAACTGTTCCTGATCCTGTACCACATCGGGGTGTTCCAGTTCCTCACCCCGGCACTGGCGTATTACTTCGTGTTCTGGCTCGTCGCGCTGTGCGGTCTGGTCTTCCCGTTCCTGCCGCGCACTCGCGCCCTCCTCAAGGGGAGCGCTGTCGATTGGCGGGTGGCGGGGATCCCGGTCATGTCGATCTGCGGGGCGATCGGCCTGCTGTTCTTCACGATCGGGCTGTACTTCATGCTGACGAACGACCTGCTGTTCCTGAACAGCCCCCAGCAGCTCCTGACGACCGGTCTCCAGTTCGGCATCCCGCTCGTGCTGTTCTTCGTCGTCCGGTACTACCGCAAGCGCCAGGGACTGCCGATCGACGCGGCGTTCAAGGAGATCCCGCCCGAGTGACTCCTGGCGCGGAACGGACGATCTTCTATGTCGCCGACATCCATGGCTCGGACGTCTGCTTCAGGAAGTGGCTCAACGCGGGCCGCTTCTACGGAGCGGATGTCCTCGTCATCGGCGGCGACCTGACCGGCAAGATCCTGCTTCCGATCTACCCCGCACCCGGTGGCAACGGCTCGTGGATCGCGACGTGGCGCGGTCGGCAGGTCCAGCTCGAGACGCGTACCGAAGTGGATGGGCTCATCAGGACGGCACGGGACGAGGGCTCGTATGGCTACGTGACGACGGTCGATGAGGTCGCCGCGATCCAGGCATCGTCCGCTCTCGAGCGGTCGACGTTCACGAGGCTGAAGCTGGACGCCCTCGCCGACTGGATGCGCCTCGCCGACCAGCGCCTCGCCGATGGCTCCATCCGCGCCCTCGTCATGGCGGGCAATGACGACCCGCCCGATATCGACGCCATCCTCGCAACATCGACGCGACTCGAGGACATCGGTGGCGAGGTCGTCGAGATCGCGCCCGGCATCCACATGGCGTCGGTCGGCGAGTCGACACCGACGCCCTGGCATACGCCGCGCGAACTCCCGGACGAGGATCTGGGCGGCCGGGTCGCCGATACGGTCGCGCGCCTCCCGGCGGAGGGCACGGCGATCTGGAACCTGCACATGCCCCCGCACGCGACGGGGATCGACGCCGCCCCGGAGCTCGACGGCGGCCTACGGGTCCAGTACGACTCGGGCGGCGAGCCGCGCATGCGCCCCGTCGGCAGCCATTCGATCCGCCGCCTGGTCGAGGAGCGCCAGCCGACACTCGCACTCCATGGCCACATCCACGAGGGCCGCGGTCGGTACAAGATCGGACGAAGCGTCGGGATCAATCCCGGGAGCCAGTACCAGGACGGCGTCCTGATGGGCGTCCTTGTTCGGGTGTCGCCAACGTCGGGCGTTCGCGACGTGACGTTCACGGCCGGGTAAGGCCGCTGGCATCAGCCGGGGATCACCGTGGTCATACGAGTGGCCGCCGGTTGGGCTGTCGTGCCATCGAGGACGTCCAGGATGCGGAGCGCGAGCGTGAGGTCGAACACGGTCGCTGGCTCGTCGAGGGAGCGGCCGAGCAGCTGCTCGATCCGGTTGATCCGGTAGACGACGGTGTTGACATGGATGAAGCAGCGGGCCGCGGCCCGTCGCTGGACGCGGTCCTCCTCGAGGTAGACCCGCAGCGTCCCGAGGAGGTCGGCGCCGTGCCGGCGGTCGTGCTCCACGAGCGGCTCGAGCGCGGTCCGCGCGAACGCCTCCAGGTCCTCGCGCTCTGAAGCCTGGAGGAGCAGACCGTACGGCCCCAGCTCCCGAGCGCCGACGACGGCGCCCCGACGCCCGAGCTTGAGCATCAGGTCGAGCGCACGACGTGCCCCTGCGAAGGCTTCGCCGTAGTCGCCGGGTCGGCGGCACGTGTCGCCGAGCGCGATGGTGACCGTGCCGGGACCCGCGACCGCCTCGAGAGCGCTGAGGACGTCGGCCGCGATCGCCCGCGCATCTCGCTCGGGACGTCCCCGTTTCGATGCCAGTACCACGATCGATCCTGCGTGGAGCACGGTCAGGCTACGAGGCGCCCGATTCGCGAGCGCGTCGCGGATGACTGCGACGAAGCGTCGGTCCGGATCGGGTCCGCCGCCCGACGTCGCGCCACCGGCGTCGACCTCGACGGGCATCCCAGCCTCCGGTCGGGCGACGTCGATCAGCATCAGGTCGTGCGGACTCCCGAGGTCATGGCCGAGCCTCGCGGCCCGTGCCGCCATCGCCGGTTCATCGGGGTAGGTCCCCCCGAGCAGGTCGGCGATCGCCTCGCCCCGTAGACGCTCCTCGACCTCGAGCGTGGCACGGATCTTCGCGAACTCGAGGGCGACGCCTGTGACCGCGACGTCGACGAGGGCTCGATCGATCGGGGCGAGGTCGTGCTCGGCTGACAGCACGAGGTGTCCGGCCACCGCACGCCCTACGCGGATCGCGACGGAGAAGGGCTCCGGCTCCGGATGGCCCTCGACGAGTGCCCGCCAGTCGTCCCCGCCCGTCGGCGACGCGCCGGCGATCACCCGGTGGATGTGGTCCTGGATCACGACCCGCCGACCCAGATGCTCGGCGAGCACGTCGGCGATCCCCGCTGGTCCACGGTCGAGCAGCACCTGTTCCGCAAGTCGTTGCTGGACGACCAATGACCGGCTGAGGTCAGCATTCGTTTCCGCCAGGACGCGCCCGAGGTGGACCTCGTTCTCATAGCGCCGGGCGTGGTCGAGGGCGATCGCCGCGTGTCCAGCGAAGGCCGCGAGAAGGTCGGCGTCCTCGGGCCGGAAGCGGTGCCCGCCCTGGGTCGCATGGAGGTTCAGCGCGCCGATCGCCTGCCCGCGGAACAGCAGCGGGGCGCAGATGACCGACCCGAAGTGATACCGCTCGAGGCCCTGGGCGCGGTGGGGGTAGGTCGCGTAGTCGTCGACCCAGATCACGCGCTGCGCGAGGATCGCCTGCGTCGAGAGGCCCTCGCCGAAGGCCATCTCGAAGCCGAGCAGATCGGTCGGCCGCTGCGAGACAGCGACGACGCGGAGACGGTCTCGCTCCCGGTCCCACAACAGCATGTCGCCGCTGTCGGCAAGGAGCAGCGCGCGCGCATCCTCGACGATCGCCGACAGGACCGTGTCGAGATCGAGCGACTCGGTGATGCGCACGGCGGTCGCCAGGAGACGCTCGACCTGCTCGGCACGCCGCCGTCCCATCGCGACGACGGCGTCGTCTGTGATCCTGCTGACGGCGGAGAGCAGCTGCTCGGCCGCGCGGCCCTTCAGCCCAGCCGCGGCGATCGCCTCGCCGAGCGCAGCTGTCGCCGGCTCCGGGGCACCATCTGACCCACCCTCCGGCGAGCGCCCCTCCACGCTTGACGCTTGCGCGCGCATCAAGGCCGCATCATAGCGCCGGGAGCGTCTGACGGACTATGGTCCAGTGACAGCGTTCCTGCCGCCCTTTCGTGGTCGAGCCACATACGCCTCCCAACCCCCTGCTGGTAGCGTCGAGGCCCCGACCCGATCGATCCGGGCCGCATCAGCGCGGCCGTCATCCGGAGGCCAGGTGACCGCTTCCCTAGACGACACGACCGCACCCGACGTTCTGGTGATCGGTGGCGGGATCGTCGGAGCGGCGTCTGCCTATCACCTGGCCCGCCGCGGTCTGTCGGTGACGCTCGTCGAGGCGAACGAGCTCGCGTACGGTGCGACGGGTCGCAATCTCGGCTACATCTGGCTCCACACGCGACGCGTCGGGCCTGAGGTGGACCTGGTGATGCACCTCCGCCGGGAGCTAGAGGAGCTGCCGGGCGTCTTCGATGACGACTTCGGGCTGCGAACGGAGGGAGGCCTCCTCTACGTTCATACCGAGGCGCAGCTCGAGACGCTGCGCGAGTTCGTCGAGTGCCGCCAGGCAGACGGCGTCGACGTCCGTCTCCTCGACGGCGATGAGGCGCGGGCGCTTGCGCCGATCCTGCCGGACAGCGTGATCGGCGCCTCGTACTGCCCGCTGGATGCTCAGATGGAATCGGACCGCTATGTCCGCGGCTTCGCGACCGCCGCCGAACGGGATGGCGCGCGGATCCTCGAGCGGACGAAGGTGCGGTCGCTCGAACGCGACGGCGATCGGATCGCGCGTGTCGTCACGGACGTCGAGACCTTCACGCCGGGGCATGTCGTGGTCGCGGGTGGTGCCTGGACCCCCGAGCTGCTGCGGCACGTGGGTGTCGACATCCCGATCCACCCGATGCGGCTGCAGATCGTCCAGACGACACCGATGGAGCGAAGCCTCGGTCCGATCCTGTATGGGCCCGGTGCGGTCAAGCAGTACAAGATCTTTCGCGAACTCTCGTCCTTCCGTCGCGAGGACTGGCTCAACGAGGCGGAGGATCGTCACGGCAAGATCCTCCTGGAAGCCGTCTGCCAGCGCGCCGATGGGTCCTACCTGCTCGGGTGTGCGATGGACTACCCGGGCTTCGTCTGGGAGCCCGACCTCTCGGGGGTCGCGTTGATCACGGAGAGCCTGCCGGCGACGATCCCCGCGCTTCGGTCGGCGAAGTTCGCCCGGGCCTGGGCCGGGATCCTCCCGTACACGACCGACAATCTGCCGATCATCGATGCGGTCCCAGGTCTCGATGACGTGGTCGTCGCGGCGGGGCACGTGTTCGGGAACGCGGCCGGCCCGACGACGGGCCGGATCGTCGCCGATCTCATCACCGGAGGTGACCCGATCATGGACATCTCGCCATTCCGTGCCGACCGGCCCGGACTTCACGACCCCGTCGACACGAGCGTGTGGTGACCATGCAGACCGAGACCCGCCCCGCGACCAGCCCGGCGACGCCTGCGGATCGGTCGACCCGCCGGATCGCGTTCATCAACCCGTTCGGCACGGCGTCCTTCGACCAGATCATCGAGGACACGCTCGTCCCGTACGCCGGATCGGGCACGCACGTCGACGTCATCCACCTGGACGGCGTCCCCGAGAACATCGACTACTACTACCCAAAGCACCTGATGGAGCTGGCGATCTTCCGTGTCGTCCGACGGCTCGAAAAGGACGGCTACGACGCCGTCGTCGTCGGCTGCTGCTACGACCCGGGCGTGAAGGTCGCGCGCGAGCTCGTCGACATCCCCGTCGTCGGACCGCTCGAGGCAGCGATGAACCACGCGTCGTACTTCGGCCACCGGTTCACGGTGCTCACCGACCACCGCAAGGCGGTCCCGTGGCTCGAGGACATCGTCCGCCTCCACGGAGCGGGGAACTGCCGCGCGGTGCGCTGCATCGACTGGTACGTCACCGACATGATCAAGGAACCCGCCGCGGTCGCCGACGATGCCGCGGCGCTCTCGATGAAGTGGCTCGAGGACGATGGCTCCGAGGTGATCATCCTCGGCTGCACGATCATCGCCGGCTGCCTCGAGCGCGAGATCATGACGACGGGGCGCCACCGCGAGCTGCCGATCCTCAACCCCAACCTGCTTGCCCTCAAGGCCGCCGAGACGCTCGCCGATCTCTACAAGGCCGGCAAGTACTCGATCAGTCGGGCCGGGCAGTACCAGCGCCACGAACAGCACGATGCAGGGGAAGCCGAGGACGTGTGGCGGCGGTGGAAGCTCGTCGACGTCGACCACCCGGAGGCGGGCGAGTGACGGTCGCCGCGCCGACCGTCGCGTCGGTCGCCAGGCGCGTCGCCGCCGACTACCTCGGGCTCACGACCGGAGAACGCTTCGTCATCGTCGTCGATACCCGGACGGATCGCGAGATCCCCGATGCGCTCGCCGCGGCGGCCGCAGACCTCGGCGCCGAGCCATCCGTGATCACGATCGAACCGCTCGCGAGGAGCGGGGCCGAGCCGCCGCCCGACGCCGCACTCGCGATGCGTGCGGCCGACGCAGTGCTGTGCGCGGCGAGCACCTCGCTCTACCACACGTCCGCCAAGGCAGCGGCGCAGCGGGCCGGCGCCCGCGGCGACTTCAACGCACCGTACCGGGCGGATGCCTGGCGCAACGGCGCGATGACGGCGGACTTCTTCGCGATCCGCAAGCAGGCCGAGCTTCTCGCCGCACTCTGGCGCGGCGTTCGCGAGGTCCGAGTGACGTCCCCCGCCGGGACGGACCTCCGGGCAATGGTCACCGGTCGCGAACCCGTCGCGTGGCGGACGGGGATCTGCCTCGCGCCCGGCGAAGTGTCCGCGTTGCCCGGTGGCGAGGTGTCATTGCCGCCGCTCGAGGGCACGGCTGAGGGCGTCATCGTGTGGGAGCGCGTGGCTTCGGACCTCGGCGCGCTCGACGAGCCCGTCACGATCGAGGTCCGCGATGGGCGGGCCATCGACATCCAGGGCGGGGCGGCCGCTGTTCGGCTGCGCGACATCGTCGCGACCGTCCGGGACGCCGACAACATCGGCGAGATCGGCATCGGGCTGAACCGTGCTGCGCGGATCGCCGACGAGATCACCGAGGCCAAGAAGGCCTACGGGACCCTCCATCTCGCGCTCGGCGACTCGGCGAACGAGTACGGCGGCACCGTCGAATGCGACGTCCATCTCGACGGCCTCGTCATGTCGCCGACCGTGGCGTTCGACGGTCGTGACGTCGTCGCTGATGGTCGCCACCTCTACGCCGGCGGGGTCGATGGCTGACGAGCGCGCTGCCTACCCGGGCCCGAAGGCTCGCGCGATCATCGAGCGGATGCGCCGGGTCGAGGGCGCAGGCCCGAGGACGGGCGCGGGCGAGCCGCTCGTCGTCGACCACGCGTCTGGCGCCACGCTCGTCGATCCCGACGGCAACCGATTCACCGACCTTGCCGGCAGCTTCGCCGCCGCGACGATCGGCCACACCCACCCAGAGGTCGTCGCGGCTGTCGCGACCCAGATCGGCGCCGCGAGCCACGTCTCGACCGCGGCCGTTAGCGACCAGCGAGTGGGCTTCGAGGAGGAACTGCTGGCCATCGTCCCGGGCGAGCTCGACCGCGTGCTGCTCGGTATCAGCGGCGCCGACGCGAACGACATCGCGATCCGCCTCGCCCGAAGCCTGACCGGGCGACACGAGGTGCTCGCCTTCTCGGGTGGTTACTTCGGCCGCGCCGGCGGGGTCGTCGGGTTGAACGGCAAGTCGGCGTTCCGCTCGAGGGTCGGCATCGACGGCGATGCCCACTTCCTGCCCTACCCCGATCCTTACCGGTGGCCCGAGGCCCTCGGGGGTTCGAAGGGCGCCGGTGCAGCCGCCCTCGATCTCGTCCGTCAGGCGCTCGACGACCCGGCATCGGGGATCGGCCCGCTTGCCGCGATCGTCGTCGAGCCGATCCAGGGCAACGGCGGGATCGTCATCCCTCCTGATCCGTTCCTCGCCGGGCTTCGGGAGCTTGCTGACGCGCACGGGATCACCCTGATCTTCGATGAGATCCAGTCGGGCTTCGGGCGGTCCGGCCGGATGTGGGCGTCCGAGCATGCGTCGGTCGTGCCAGATCTGATGACCGTAGGCAAGGGCATCGGCGGTGGCCTGGCGCTGTCCGCGGTCGTCGGGCGCGCCTCGCACATGAGCCACTGGACGCCGGGCACGCACACCTCGACGTTCCTCGGGAACGCGGTCAACCTCGCCGCCGGCCGAGCGGCGATCGCGGTGATGTGCCGCCAGCGCCTCTGGGAGCGCTCCGCCGACCTCGGGGCTCGCCTGCTCGCGCGCCTCGGGTCGGGGCTCGAGGGTGAGCAGGCTGTCGGTGATATCCGCGGCCAAGGCCTGTTCATCGGGATCGAGCTCGTCCGCGACCGAACCACCAAGGAGCCCGACCGGGACATGGCGGCCGCGGTCCGGGCGCGAGCCTTCGAAGGCGGCGTGATCGTCGCCGCGGCCGGGCGCTACGAGCAGGTCGTGAAGATCAGCCCGCCACTCACGATCGATGAACAGCAGGCGAACGAGGCGCTCGATGTCGTGATCGACGCCATCCGGAGGAGTCGATGATCGACACAGGGACGCGCACGATCGAAGTCAGCAACTACATCGATGGCGGGTGGCGCGACGGCGGCGGCGCATCGTTCGAGAGCCGCGACCCGGCGACGGGCGACCTCGTCGCCACGGCGCATGCGTCGACCACGGACGACCTGTCCGCCGCGATCGAGGCGGCGCGGCGGGCGTTCGATGCGAGCGACTGGCAGACGACCGCCGGGAAGGCACGGTCCGCGATCCTCTACGAGCTTGCCGGCCTCCTGCGCGAGGAATCGGGCCGTCTGGCTGAGCTCGTGGCGCGCGAGATGGGCAAGCCGATCCGCTACGTCCGCGAGCGCGAGCTCGAACCCGCCATCGACCGGATCCTGTTCTACGCAGGCGCCGCGCGGCTGATCCACGGCGAGGTGACGAGCAGCGCACCAGGCCACCTGCTGAACCTCGTCATGAAGGAACCTGTCGGTGTCTGTGCGCTGATCACGCCCTGGAACGACCCGGTCGACCTGCCGTTGCGCAAGATCGGGGCCGCGATCGCGACGGGTTGCACGTTCGTCCTCAAGCCGGCCAGCGACGCCGCGGCATCGTCGATGGCGATCTTCGAGCTGCTCGATCGGATCGAGGCGTTGCCGGCCGGCGTGGCGAACGGCGTCGTCGGCCAGGGGGAGGTCATCGGCGAGGCGCTCGCGGCCGATCCGCGGGTGGACAAGATCTCGTTCACGGGCAGCAGCGAGGTCGGCCGCCGGCTGATGGAGCTCGGCTCGCGCAACTTCAAGCGCATCGCGATCGAGGGCGGCGGCAAGGCGCCGGTCATCGTGTTCCCCGACGCCAACATCGACAAGGCGCTCGACGCCGTCGCGGTCGGGATCTTCCTGTACGCCGGTCAGTCCTGCACGGCGGGTTCACGCCTGCTGCTGCATCGCTCGATCCACGATGCGTTCATCGACGGGCTCATCGAGCGGGCGGCGGCGCTCAAGGTCGGCTCGCCGCTCGACGAGTCGACCCAACTCGGCCCGATGGTCTCCGGCCGGCAGTTGGATCGGGTCCTGGGGTATGTCGACCGCGGTCGTCGCGAGCAGGCACGGCTCGTTCTCGGCGGCGAGCGCCTCGGCGGCGAGTGGGCCGACGGCTTCTACATGGCCCCGACCATCTTCGACGACGTCAGCCCGCAGATGTCGATCGCGCGGGAAGAGATCTTCGGGCCGGTCCTGTCAGTGCTGACGTTCGACGACGAGGACGAGGCGCTCACGATCGCGAACGACAACCCGCTCGGGCTCGGCAGCGCAGTGTGGACGAGCGACCTCGACCGGGCGATCCGCCTCGCGCGTCGATTGCGCGTCGGCGACGTCTGGGTGAACACGCACTACGTCCGACTCGCGGAAAGCCCGTTCGGCGGTGTGAAGGGCAGCGGCATCGGCCGCGAGCTTGGCATGGAGGGCCTCGACGAGTACCTCGAATCGAAGCGCGTCTGCATCGACAGCTCGCCGACCTTCCACATCCGCTGACGTGCCGCCACGTCGCCTATCGACCCGTGCGGACCCGGCGTCTCTCCCCCCGCGGCGCCGGGTCCGCATCCACGTCGATGGTCGATCGATCGACGTGGTAGAGGGGGAGCCGCTCGCCGTAGCGCTCCTCGCGGCGGGCCGGCCGATCGTGTCGCGGAGCTTCCGGTTCCATCGACCGCGTGGCCTGATGTGCGACACCGGCCAATGCGGCTGGTGCGAATGCGAGGTCGACGGCCGACCGAGCGTGCGCTCCTGCCAGATCCCCGTTCGCGATGGACTCGTCGTCCGGAGCGAGCACGCGTGGCCGTCCACCGATCGCGACCTGTTCGGGCTCCTCGACGTCGGGTCGCGGCTGGTCGCGCCGACCTTCTACCACCATCGGTTCCTGCGTCCCCGACGCCTTCGACAGCGATATCTCGATGTCATCCGCGGGTTCGGCGGCCGCGGCCGCTTACCGGTCGGGCGACCGTCCGCGGCGCGATCGCGTGTGGCGCGCGACCTCGAGGTCGACGTGCTCGTCGTCGGGGCCGGTCGGTCCGGTCTCGCGGCCGCCGAGGAGGCAGCGTCCGGGGGCGCGCGCGTGGCCCTGCTCGAAGCCGTGCCCGGTCGTGCCCGTCCGCGCCACCCGGAGATCCGGTTTCTTGACGGCGCCTCGGCCGTCGGCTGGTACGACGGCGTCGTCACCGCCATCGACGATTCGACGCTGTGGTCGATCCAGGCTCGTTCCGTGATCGCGGCGACGGGCACATACGAGCGGATCCCGACGGTCCGTGGGGCCGATCGTCCCGGGGTCATCGGTGCGCGACGCGTCGCCGACCTCGTCGAGAGGCATCGCGTGTTGCCCGGCGAACGCGCGTTGCTCGTCGGCGACCCTGCCGACCTCGAAGCCGCTGATGCCGGTGTTCGCGGCGCAGGTGCCGAAGTCGTCGGCCGCGTCCCTACGCCGTCGCTCCGCCGAGTCCTTGGGCGACGACATGTCACGGGCGCCGTCGTCGTCGGCGAGGACGGCGCATCGACGCAGCTCGACGTCGACCTCGTGGTGGTCGGCGATCGGACGCCGAACCTCGACCTGATCCTCGCCGCGGGCGCGGCGACGGAGCGCCGCGAGGGCGTCCTCGTGCCTGTCCTCGATGCGACCGGTCGCTCCAGCCTTCCAGCGCTGTCGGTCGTCGGGTCCGCTGCCGGCCACGACGTGCGTGCCGCCCCGACCGTCACTGCGGGCCGCGCCCTCGTGTGTTTCTGCGAGGACGTCCACGCCAACGAGATCCGGGCACAGGTGACGGCTGGGTACGGCGACCCGGAGCTGGTCAAGCGCCGGACCGGCGCGTTGACCGGTCCGTGCCAGGGCAAGTACTGCTTGCAGGCGTTCTGCGCGGTGCTCGCCGACGCGTCCGGCGCGGACGCCGTCCGGGGCGCGCCGACGACCGGCCGGCCGCCGCTCCGCCCGGTCCGCCTCGGCGACCTCGTCGCGACCGAGGAGGGTGTCGAGGCGTGACGCTGCCCGCGACCGCCGACGTCGTGGTCATCGGAGCCGGGATCGCAGGGCTCGGCGCTGCCCGGGAGCTGGCCGCCCGCGGCGCGGGTCGGATCGTCGTCGTCGAGCGCGACTACCCGGGCGCTGGCGCGACGGGCCGCAACGTCGCCCGGATCCGGCGGATGCAGCTCACCGAGGAGCTGTCACGGGTCGCGATGGCCTGCCAGGACAAGTACGAGCGTATGGGCGGTGAACTCGGGTCGAACGTCCTCTTCTACCGACTCGGGTACGCCTGGGTCCTGTACGAGGCGGACGAGGTCGAGCGGATGCGCGACATCGTCGCGATGCACAACCGGCTCGGCATCGGCAGCGCGCTGCTCTCCGCGGACGAGACGCTCCACCATCTCCCGGTCTTGACGGGTGGGGACCCCGTCACTGGCTGTGTCCTCAGCGACGATGCGATCGTGCACCACGACGCCGTCGTCTGGGCGCATCTCGACCATCTCGGGTCATCGGTCAGCGTCCATCCGCATATGAACGTGACCGCGATCGAGCGTGACGACTCGCGTGTCCGCGCCGTGGTGACGGATCACGGCCGGATCGAGACGCCCGTCGCGCTCAACGCGACGGACGGCTGGTCGACGGAGATCAACACGATGGCGGACGTCCGGATGCCGAACCGGCCGCGCCGCCGCGAGGTCCTCGTGACCGCGCCGCTACGCCGGACGATCGAGGCGGCCGTGACGTTCTACCGGCCGGCGGAGGGCTGGTTCAATCAGACGCTCCGGGGCGAACTCGTCATGGGCGCCGTCGATCCGGACGAGTCCGTCGGCGTCAACCAGCGCTCGTCGTGGGCATTCCTCAGGCGGACGGCCGAGCTGATGACACGCAAGGCGCCCGCCCTCCGGGACGTGACCGTCATCCGCCAATGGGCGGGGATGTACGACATCACGCCCGACCACGTGCCGATCGTCGGCCCGACCGCGCAGCTCGAGGGCTGGTGGCAGGCGGTCGGCTGGAGCGGTCGGGGGATGCTCCTCGCCCCGTACCTGACCGAGCTCCTCGCCGAGCACATCGTCACCGGCTCGGCTCCGGACATGCTGCGGCCGTTCTTGCCTGATCGATTCGTGCCGACGGCCGAAGCGGAAGACACCGAGACCGACTACTACGCGAGGTATGGAGACCGCGCGAGCTGACCGATCGCCGGTCGTTCATCGGAGGAGCCCGCCTTGGACGCCCCTGCCGTCTGCCTTATCCGACCGCTCGGGGCGGCACCTTTTCGTACAGCCGCAGGGACCACAGGAACCCACCGGCGGAGATGACCGCGCACCACGCGATCGCGATCCACCCGGCGTCGCCGATCGGCGTCCCGAGCAGTAGCCCGCGAAGTGTCTCGATGATCGGCGTGAACGGCTGGTGCTCGGCGAACCAGGCGAGTGGCCCGGGCATCGACGCGGCAGGGACGAACGCCGAGCTCACGAACGGCAGCAGCACAAGGAAGAACGGCAGGTTGCTCGCCGTTTCGACGCTGTCAGACACCATGCCGAGCGCGACGGATAGCCAGCTGATCGCGACCGCGACGAGCACGAGCAGTCCGAGCGCCGCGAGCCATGCGGCGGGATCCGTGGTCGGCCGGAAGCCGATGATCACGGCCACGGCCGTCACGATCGCCGCCGCGAGCAGGGTCTGGATGACTGCCCCCAGGACGTGGCCGCCGAGCACGGACGCTCGCGCGATGGACATCGTCCGGAAGCGGGCGATGATGCCAGAAGTCATGTCCATCGCCACCGAGATGGCGGTGCCCTGGGCCGCTCCGGCCACGGTGACCAGCAGGACTCCGGGCACCACGTAGGCGACGTATGCGTCGCGCCCCGCGTCGGCACTCGGCGCCTCGGGCGGCAGCGCACCTCCGAGCCCGGCCCCGAGAGCTCCGCCGAACACGTAGACGAACAGCAGCAGGAACAGGACCGGCATCGCGGCGACGAAGAACGTCAGGGAGGGGTATCGGCGCATCCGCCGGAGACTCCGACGCAGCATGGTCCTGGAGTCGATGAGCAGGTACGCCGTCATCGCGACACCTCCTGGCCGTGAGCGCGGCCCGTGAGCGAGAGGAAGACATCGTCCAGATCGGCCGACTTGATCGACAGCCCCTCGACGTCGATCGCGGCGTCGTCGAGCCTGTCGAGAAGGGCCCGCAGCGCATGGACGCCCCCGCCGCCCGGCAGTCGGAGGGCAAGGCCCTGGTCGTCGCGGGCGCCGGTCGGGATGGCGGCGGCGGCCCGGTCGAGCGTCGCGAGGTCGCCGAACTCGAGCCGGACACTGCCCCCGGGCACGAGCCGCTTGAGCTCGGCCGCGCTTCCCTCGGCCACGATGCGCCCGCCGTCGAGCAACGCGATGCGGCTCGCGAGTTGGTCGGCCTCCTCCAAGTACTGCGTCGTGAGGAGGATCGTCACGCCATTCGCGACGAGCGTCCGCACGATGTCCCACACGACGCGCCGGCTGCGCGGGTCGAGCCCGGCGGTCGGCTCATCGAGGAAGATGATCCGCGGCTCGCCGAGCAGGGTCATGGCGAGATCGAGCCGTCGACGCATGCCCCCCGAGTAGGTCTGCGCGGGCTTGTGGGCCGCCTCTGTCAGATCGAAGCGCTCGAGGAGGCCCTGGACGCGCTCGCGGCCGCGCTCGCGGCCAAGGTGCTGGAGGTCGGCCATGAGACGGAGGTTCTCTTCCCCGGTGAACTGCCCGTCGACCGCGGACACCTGGCCGGTGAGCCCGATGACGCGGCGCACGTCTGCGGGCTCGCGGCGGACGTCGTGGCCGCCGACCCGTACCTCGCCCCCGTCCAGGGAGACGAGCGTCGAGAAGATGTGGATCGCGGTCGTCTTGCCCGCGCCGTTCGATCCGAGGAGGGCGAAGACCGATCCCTCGGGAACGTCGAGGTCGATACCGTCGAGGACGACCTGCTTGCCGTACGACTTCCGGAGGTCCCGGACTTCGATCGCGTTCATCGCGCGCCTCGCCGGCTGTTCGCCGCGTGGCGCCGCGGGTCAGATGTCGAGGTCCTCCACGGTCGGCTGGCGCGCGGACCTGGCGACCATGTCGTAGAGCTCGGGCGGGATCTTGTCGCGAAGCTCCTCGAGAGTCGCGAAGACCTCGAGGACCTGCTCCTTCGGGCTGCCGCCGAATCGCGCGACGCCGATCCCCAGCCCGCCCTTCCAGCCACCGACCGGATTGCCGTCGGCGTCGAGCTGCCAGTAGGCGGGCTCTCGGTCGATGTGGAGGACGTACTTGCCGGTGCGGCCGCGCCACACGCGGAAGTGCTCGACGCGGGTCCCGATGGTGTCGTGGTACTCGCCGACGAGCGCGGCCGTGAAGCGGACCTTGCGCCCGGAGCCCATACCCACGCGGACCACCACGTCGTCGAAGCCTTCTTTGAGACCCTCCTGCGCGTCGACATAGCGCCGAAGCGCTTTGCTGATCGCCGCCGAGAGGTTGCCGCCCGCGAGTTCCTGCGCTCGCGTGAACAGTTTGAGGTCCCCATCGGAGACATAGATCGTCTTGTTCGGCACGGCCACATCGTAACCTTCATCCCGTACGGGTTGATATGCGTGTGAGTATACGTATATATGTCCGCGCGTCAACGGTACGTGATGTACATGGAGCGGGGATCGGGGCTAGGTCGCCTCGCTTTGGCGGGGATCGGGAGACGCCCGCTCGTCGGCGGGTTCGTCGTCCGGAAACACGACTTCGAGTCCAGCGGCCTGACCCGACAGACCCCGAACAGGCTTCGCCTTCTGGACGAGCTCGTGGGCCGGCGGGAGGTTCCGCATGATCTGTTGATCGAAGCCGACGATGATCCCGCCGATCGTCTCGCCGACCGGTCGCCGGCGCTTCCTCGTCATGCGGTCGCCGATGCCGCAGCGGTGACTTCGCCGTCGGGGAGGAAGGCGCCCGGAGCCGCGCGCACGCCGGCGGTCACGAGCACGACGATCGACAAGACGGCGACGACCACCCAGCGGTATAAGAACGCCCGGCGCATCACCGGATGCTACTCGTGACCGAGGTCGTGGAGACCTCCGTCATCCGGCCCACGACCGTTTTCGGTCCAAGAGCGTCCAGTCGCTTATACGGCGTCGAGCCGCTGGAACGCCTCATCGGCAAGGACCGATCCGATGGCGAGCGAGCTCGTGGCGGCAGGCGACGGCGCGTTCCGGACGTGAAGGACGCGCGGGCCACCGCTGAAGGCGAAGTCATCGACCAGGCTGCCGTTCCGCGCCAGCGCCTGCGCACGGACGCCCGACGGCCCGAACGTGAGCTGGTCCGGCGGAAGCTCAGGAACGTACCGCTGGAGCTGGCGGACGAACGCCTTCTTCGACCAGTCCCGCCACATCTCGGCGACGCCCGTCGGCAGGTAGCGCCCGGCCAGACGGAGGAAGCCTCGATCGGTCACGGCGGCCAGCAGGTCGCGCGCGTCGACGTCGCGGCGGCGGTAGCCCTCGCGGGCGAACGCGAGCACCGCATTGGGGCCAGCGATCACGGTGCCGTCTATCCGCTTCGTGAGATGCACGCCGAGGAATGGGAAACGGGGGTCCGGCACGGGGTAGATGAGACCGCGGACGAGACCGCTGGCTTGCGGTGACAGCGTGTAGTAGTCACCGCGGAACGGCACGATCGTCGGGCCGCCGGTCTCGCCGCTGAACGCCGCCACACGATCGGCCTGGAGGCCCGCGCATGTGACGACCACGCGGCAGCTGACATCGCCGTGCCCGGTCGAGATGACGACTTCGGACGACCGGACATCGATCGCCGACACGGCGTGTCCCGTCCGGATGTCAACGCCCGCCATCCGCAGGTCGTCGCCGATCGCGAGCGAGACCCGCCGGAAATCGATCACGCCGGTCCTCGGGCTCCACAGCCCACGGATGCCGGCTGCATGTGGCTCAAGCTCATGGATCCGCTCGCGATCGACGTCCTCAAGGCCTGGGACCCCGTTCTCGATGGCGCGGTCGCGCAGCGCATCAAGCCGCCCGAGCTCGGATGGGTCGACGGCGACGACAAGCTTGCCGCAGTGATAGATGGGGATGCCATGCGCGTCGGCGAAGGCCTCCATCTCGGCCTTCCCGTCGCGGCAGAGCCGGGCCTTGAGCGAGCCAGGCTTGTAGTACAGACCGGCGTGGAGCACGCCGCTGTTGTGACCGGACTGGTGGGTCGCAAGCTCGGATTCCTTCTCGAGGATGGCGATCCTGAGCGCCGGTCGGCGCTCGACGAGGCGGAGCGCCGTCGCGAGCCCGAGGATCCCGCCGCCGACGACCACGACGTCGTAGCCGGCGGTCATCAGAGCATCACGACCCTCAGCATCGCACCCATGACAGGGACATTAGCCGGGACTGCCTCGCGGTGAAGGCTGGTCGGGAGGGGCCTGCCGTCCGGGCCGGAGGAGGCTGGCCCGGACAGCGAGGCCGTCGGTACGATCGATGGTGGTGGGCGACGCGCTTAGGCCGATGCCGGTCCGACCGAGCCGGTCGCCGCGGCCGGGGCAGCGCCTGTCGCAACGGGCGACGCAGCATCATGGATCCCCTGCTCCCGCGGGTCGAGCCGTCCGTCGGCGGCGCGATCCTCGAAGATCCGCGCGGTCGCGGCGATCGCATCGCGGTACGGCGTGACCGGGACATCGCCCAGCTCGGCCAACGTGGAGTGCTCGATCTCGGCCGGGAACGGGAGCGGTGTGGTTTCGTACGTCAGCAGGCTCGAGGTCCCAGGGACGGCCATGTCGATCGCCGCGATCCAATCCTCGATCGACACCGGGCTGCCGCCGAGATTGAAGACCCGGGCGCCGACGGGCGCCGCACGACTCGCGAGGACGAGTGTCCTTGCGACGTCATCGGCGTACTGGAAGAGGGTGCTCCCACCGAAGGTGATGCGATACGGAGTCCCGAGAACGGCGGCCGCGATCGCAACCGTCGGACTGCTCGTCATCCCCTGATCGCGCCCCGCGCCGAACACCGTCATCGGCCGCAACCCGACGCTCGCGATGCCCGACTCCATCCAATAGATCCGCGCCGTCCCCTCGTTCGCCAGCTTGTAGACGCCGTAGTGGTTCGCGGGATGGGGCTCGGCATCCTCCCGGAGCTGACCACTCTCGGCATCGACGTCGTCCGGCGAGAACATCCCGATCGATCCGGCGTAGACGACGGGCGCCATCGAGTCCCCGGCATCGACCCGTCGCCGGACCGCTTCGAAGACGTTCGCCGTACCGACCACGTTCACCCGAGCCCCGAGCGGAGGATCGGCTCGGCAGAATGGGATCTGCAGCGCCGCAAGATGGATGACGTTCGTGATGCCGTGATCGGCGATCGCGCGCTCGAGCATCGCGAGGTCGGTGATGTCCCCGGCGAAAAGCGGGAACTCCGCGAGTTCGTCGGGTGTCAGGACGAGCCCGAGGCGACGCCGATCCTGGCCGACGTCGAAGCCAACGACGGGGACGCCCTGGCGGACGAGCTCGCGGACGGTCCAGGCGCCGATACAACCCAGCGCGCCGGTGACGAGGAAGCGTTCGGTCGTCACGCGACGGCCTCGGCTGACAGGAACCGACAGGTGTTCTCGAGGCGTCCGATGCGTTCGATGTCGACGGTCATCCGGTCGCCATCACGCAGGAATCGCGGCGGGTCGCGAAACGCCCCGACGCCGCCCGGCGTGCCTGTCGCGATGACGTCGCCGGGCTCGAGTGTGAACGACCGCGAACAGAAGCTGATGATCTCGGCGACGCTGAAGAACATCGACGATGTGCGGTCATCCTGGAGCCGCTCGTCGCCGACGAAGCACCTGATCGCCAGGTCCTGTGGGTCCTCGATCTCGTCGGCGGTGATGATGGCCGGGCCCATCGGGCAGAACGTATCGAGGGACTTGGCGCGGACCCATTGGCCGTCGCCGGCTTGCAGATCGCGCGCCGATACATCGTTCAGGCACGTGTAGCCGAACACGTGGCCGAGCGCGTCGGCCACTGCGACGTTCCGCGCGGTCCGACCGATGACGACCGCGAGCTCGGCCTCGTAATCGACCTGTCGCGTCAGATCGGGATCCCAGCACACCTCGACACCGGGGCCGACGACCGAGCTTGGCCACTTGGCGAACACGAGCGGCGCAGGAGGGGGCTTGACACCCTCCTCGGTCGTGTGGTCACGGTAGTTCCGACCGATCGCGACGATCTTCCCGGGCCGCGAGAGCGGCGCAAGCCGGTCGGCCATGTCAAGGGGGCGTCCGCGTCGGCCAACGTCGGCGATGGCCTGCGCACTGCGCAACGCAGCGACGGCCGCGCCACCCGCATCGATGAGTGCTGACATGGTCGAGGGTCCGTCCGAGACGAGGTCCGCCGCCGCGAGCCACCGGTCGCTGTCGGCGACGCCGAGGGTTTCGCCGGTGCTCGTTCGTACGGAGATCAGCTGCACTCGCGCTCCCAGCGTTCAGTATTCTGTCCGGTGGACGGAGGACTGAACAGTACGATAGCGTGACCAGCGACGTCAACACGCGGCCGGCGCCATGCGGCGCAAGTCCAACGCGTCGAAACGGAGGCGTTCATTGCCGTTCGACCCTGCCGATCGCATCCCGCTCGGGCACACCGGACTGATGCTCACACGATTGGGCCTGGGCCTGGCTTCGATCGGAGGACTGTTCAGCGCGGTGACCGACGATGAGGCGGTCGCGACGATCGACCGGGCCTGGGAGCTCGGGGTGCGGACGTTCGATGTCGCGCCCCTCTACGGCTACGGTCTCGCGGAACGCCGACTCGGACGGGCGCTCTCAGGTCGACCGAGAGGCGATCTCGTCCTGTCGACCAAGGTCGGCCGACTCGTTCGTTCGACCGATGCGCTCCCACCCGGTGCCGAGATCGACCGACAGGCGCTCGGGGATCGGGAGGATGCCTTCTACGCCCGCTCGGAACCGGTCCGGATGGTCTTCGACTACTCGGCCGACGGTGTGCGGCGATCGATCGAGGAGAGCCTCGAGCGGCTCGGCCTCGGGAGCATCGACATCGCGCTGATCCATGATCCCGATGACCATTGGCGCCAGGCGATCGACGAGGCCTGGCCGGCGCTCGCGCGGATGCGGGAAGAAGGGATCGTTAAGGCGGTCGGAGCGGGCATGAACCAGTCGGCGATGCTCGCGCGCTTCGCCACGGAGGGTGACTTCGACGTGTTCCTCGTCGCCGGTCGCTACACGCTCCTGGACCAGGTGGCGCTGACCGATCTGCTTCCCATCTGCGACGCTCGCGGGATCGGGGTCATGGTCGGTGGCGTGATGAACAGCGGGGTGTTGGCGGATCCGCGTCCCGGTACGCATTTCGACTACCTCCCCGCGCCGGACCACGTCATCGAGCGGGCACGCCGGATCGCGCAGATCTGCACGCGTCACGGGATCCCCGTGCGGGATGCCGCCATCCAGTTCCCTCTCGCGCATCCCGCCGTGATCTCGCTCATCGCGGGCGTGCGCAGCATCGACCATCTCGATGAATACCCCGCGGCGATGCAACGCGAGATCCCGATGCAGCTGTGGGACGACCTTCGAGCGGCTGGCCTCCTGGCGCACGACGCCCGTGTCCCCCGAGTAGCAGCGGCGGACGTGCCGTGATCATCGACGCCCACCATCATTTCTGGGATCCTGCGGTCGCTGACTACCCGTGGCTGACCGACGAGCTTGCCGCGATCCGGCGGCCCTTCACGCCGACCGACCTGGCTCCGCTCCTCTCCGAGGTAGGAGTCGACGCGACCGTCCTCGTCCAGACGCGATCGAGTCTCGACGAGACGCGCCAGTTCCTGGCCACGGCGGCCGAGACGCCGTTCATCCGCGGCGTCGTCGGCTGGGTCGACCTGACGGATCCAGGCGTCGCCGACGTCCTGGCCAGTCTCCGGGACGCGCCTGGTGGCGACCTGCTCGTCGGCATCCGTCACCAGGTCCACGACGAACCCGATGCCGACTGGCTCAGCCGACAAGACGTCCGTCGTGGCATCGCGGCCGTGGCGAGCGCGGGACTGGCCTTCGACCTCCTCGTCCGTCCCCGTGAGCTGCCGGCCGCGCGGTCACTCGTGGCCGCGATGCCGGACGCTCGCTTCGTCGTCGACCACCTCGCCAAACCACCGATCAAGACCGGTCGACTCGAGCCCTGGACGGGACTCGTGAGCACGTGGCGAGAGCTGCCCAATGCCACCTGGAAGCTGAGCGGCCTCATCACCGAGGCCGACTGGCGGCAATGGACTCCGGACGACATCGCCCCGTTCGTCGACCGCGCGCTCCATGCGGTCGGGCCCGGCCGGCTGACGTTCGGATCGGATTGGCCGGTGTGTCTGCTCGCCGGGTCCTACGCCGATGTCCTGACGACGGCAAGAGCCCTCACGGCGACGCTCAGCGACGCGGAACTTGGAGAAGTCTTCGGCGGGAACGCCCGGCGGATCTACGCGCTCGACACAGGCGCGGCCGGCCGGGATGGATGACCGGCGCGAAGCGGATCGGACAATCGGTCGGCCAGACGATGAAGATCGCCGATCAGCAGCGGGACGCGCTCGTCGGTCGCGCGTGCCTTGAGCACCGTGATGCTCGCCGCGTACGGCCCTTCCCACGGCCGGCGCCCAGGGATCATCACGCCGAAGCAGACGACGCCCTCCACCGTCTCCTCGTCATCCATGGCATAGCCACGTGCACGGACGGTCCCCAGTTCCTCGCGAAGCGCGTCGACCGTCGCCAGCGATCGCGGCGTCAGCACGGGCAGGTCGCGGATCCCAGTAAGGCGCGTCTCGAGGTCGTCACTGGCCAGCGACGCGAGCGCCGCCTTTCCGGTCGCGGTCACCGTCGCCGGTAGGCGACGGCCGATCTGCGACGTGAGCCGCACCGGCTGGCGCCCGTCATGTCGGGCGAGATAGGTCATCTCGAGCCCGTCGAGGACCGCGAGTTGCACGGTCTCCTCGGAAGCGGTCGGCAGCACGGCGGCCTCCTCGTAGAACTCCTGCACGAGATCGACGGAGGCGAGATAGGCGCCGCCGAGTTCCGCCAATCTCCGTCCGAGCGCGAACCCGGTCCCGATCCGGCGCACCAGGCCAAGATCGGCAAGCGCGTTGCAGATGTTCGCGATGGACGACTTCGGTAGGCCGAGGCGGCGGGCCAGTTCGCTCGGTCCCGCGGCCTGCCCGGGACTCTCGGCCAGGAGGTCGAGGATCGCGCCTGCACGAGTCACTGCCGGCGCGAGGGACTCACTCTCGACGGGCTCGTCGATCGCATGGACGGCGTCTGCCACGCTTTTGCTCCTGATGACCTGGACAGCATACTGAACCGCGTGCGGTATCTTGACTTTGCTGTCGTCGTTGGCATACTGGCCAGCATACCGCCAGCTGTTCAGTATGCTGGACACGGCGCGGCGGATGTCAAGAGGAGGGCCTCACGCAGTGTCGCGGTACCGCTTGGTCGCGGCAGCGATCATCCCGATTCTCGTCCTGACGGCATGTAACGCCGCCAGCCCGTCGGCTGTTCCGTCGTCGGCCGCTCCATCGACCGAGGCGTCAGCGTCGGCCTCCGCCTCTGCCGAGGCGACGCCGGCCGCGTCGCAAGGCGACAAGTTCAAGGGGGTCAGCGTCAATCTCCTGACCTTCAATGGGCCGCAAGTCGCCGAGCCGCTCCAGCGGCGCGCCCCAGATTGGGAACAGCTGACTGGTGGACACGTCAACGTCGTCGCCGTCGGCTTCCAGACCATCTACGACAAGGCCATCCTCGACGCGTCCACCGGGACCAACTCGTTCGACGGCTACGTGTTCGATCCCCAGTGGCTCGGCGACTTCGTCGGACCGGGCTATCTGCTTGACCTGTCCGACCGCGTGAAGGGCGACACCCAGCTGCAGTGGGATGACATCGGTCCGTTCTTCCGGGACTTCAACGCGACCTACAACGGCAAGGTCTACACGATCCCGCTCGACGGCGACTTCCACATGGTCTATTACCGCTCGGACCTCCTGCAGAAGGACGGTCTGAAGCCGCCGGCGACCTGGGACGACTACATGACGATCGCCACCAAGTACAACGGGCAGGACCTCAATGGCGACAATGAGCCGGACTACGGCTCCTGCATCGCCAAGAAGAAGGGTGCCCAGAGCTACTGGTGGATCATCTCGATCGCCGCAGGCCTCCTGCAGGGCAAGGGAACCAACGAAGGCGCCTTCTTCGACACGGGCAACATGAACCCGCTGTTCGGTCAGAACGACGCCATGAACAAGGCGCTCGACATGTACGCGAAGACCGCGACCGTCGGGCCGCCCGACGAGCTGAACATGGACGTCGGTGGGACGCGCGGCCTCTTCACGACGGGCCGATGCGCGCTCTCGATGGATTGGGGAGACATCGGCACGCTGACGCCGGGGACATACGCGCAGGACAAGACCGGCGCGACGATCACGCCTGGATGGAAGGAAGTCCTCGATCGTTCGAGCGGCAAGCTCGTTCCGTGTGACGCCAACACGTGCCCGAACGCCGTCGACGGCGTGAACTACGCGCCCTTCGCATCGTTCGGCGGCTGGTCCGGAGCCATCAATGCCGCCTCACCCAAGGCGAACCAGGACGCGCTCTATGACTTCCTGTCGTACATGAGCGCGCCGGCCCAATCGGGCATCGACGTCACGCTCGGCAAGACCGGGTACAACCCATATCGGACCTCTCACTTCTCCGACACGAAACCGTGGCTCGACGCCGGTCTGAGCCAGGGGGCCGCCGACAACTATCTCGGCGCGATCAAGTCCAGCCTCCAGAACACCAATATGGTCCTCGACATGCGGATCCCGTTGACCAAGCGTTACCAGCAGGACGTACTCGACACGGCTGTGTCGCAGTACCTTGCCGGCGAACTCGACGCTGCTGCCGCGGAGCAGGCGATCGCCGACGGTTGGAACGCGATCACCGACGAAGCCGGGAAGGATGCCCAGCTCGCCGCGTATGTCGCCAGCCTTGGCGTCCAGCGGTAACTCCGTCACCGCCGACCCCGATGGCCTGACCGCCGAGGGTCAGGCGTCCGAGACCCGTCCACCGCGCCGAGCGATCGCATCGCTCGGCGCGTGGCGTTCCGACGGCGCGGCCAGATGGCTGTTCATCTGGCCCACCGTCCTCTTCATCCTCGTCCTGTCGCTGTTCCCGCTCGTCGCATCGCTCGCGCTTTCGCTGTCGAAGCTGTCATTCCGCCAAGGCGGTATCGACCTCAAGTTCATCGGCTTCGCGAACTACCAACAGCTCCTGCTCGGACTCGAGCGAAGCCACTTCCTCGGTGTCCTCAAGTCACCGTCGCCACTCGGGTGGGCGATCGTGATCGGGACGCTCCTGCTCACGGCCTACGCGTGGACCCGCGCCGTCCGCAGCGGGCGGTATGGACCGTTCGGTCTGATCCTGCGCCTCTTTGCCGGCGTCCTGCTCGTCGGCTTCGTCTGGCTGCTCGTGCAGGCGATGGTGAGCGAGGGCGGCCGGCCGGGCTCCTTGATCGTGACGCTGATCTTCGTCGTCGTCGGCATCGGCCTCCAGTACGTCCTCGGCCTCGGGCTTGCGCTCCTTGCGGTCCAACAGGTGCCCGGCCGGCGATTCTTCCGGATCGTGTTCCTCATTCCCCTGACCATCACGCCGGTCGGCGTCGGCTACATGTTCCTCATGCTCACGGACACCTCGAAGGGGCCACTGGAGCCGCTGTGGGTGACGCTCGGCCTGCGCGACTTCACGTGGGTGACCGACCCATGGCTCGCCCGCGCGGCGGTGATCATCGGTGATACCTGGCAGTGGACGCCGTTCGTGTTCATCGTGTTGCTGGCGGCGCTCGAGAGCCTCGATCAGGAGGTCCGCGAAGCGGCGCTCGCCGACGGCGCCAGCCGCTGGCAGGCGTTCCGCCACATCACGTTCCCGGCGCTGCTGCCGGTCACGACGACGATCATCCTCATCCGCCTCATCGAGGGCTTCAAGATCATCGACATGCCGAACATCCTGCTCGGCGGGGGGCCCGGGACGGCGACACAATCGATGACGCTCCAGGCCTGGATCGACTGGAACACCCTCAACCTCGGTAGATCGGCGGCGGTCGCCTACCTGCTGTTGATCCTGGTCACGATCGTGGCCACCCTCTACGTGAACGTCGTACGGAGAGGAGTGACGGAGACGGTATGACGAATCCGTTCCGGCGCCGATCAGCCACGGATCTGTCGGCCCCCGCCAAGGTCGCAGCCTTCGGCCTGCTCGTGGGTTGGTCCGTCGTCGTGCTGTTCCCGATCTACTGGCTTGTCGTCACCTCGTTCAAGCGGCCGTATGACGTCGACAAGGGACCCTTCTACCTGCCCTTCGTCGACTTCCAGCCGACGCTCGATGCGTGGCGCTACATCCTCGTCGAGCTCGGGAACGACACGCTGCGCCCCTACATCAACACCGTGATCGTCGGGTTGACCAGCTCCGCGATCGCGCTTGTCATGGGATCGTTCACTGCCTACGCGCTCGTCCGGTTCACCTATCGGCCAAGGATCGGTCTCATCGCCGTGGCGATCGGCTCGATCGCGCTGGCGTTCGTGACGATCGCGCTCGGCGTCCCGGTCCCGGTCGCCCTCGCCGCGGCGATCGGCGTCTTCATCCTGCTCGCTCAGACGATCGGCCGCCGGTTCCGCCGTTCGCTCGGAAACAGCGACATCGCGTTCTGGCTGATCTCGCAGCGCATCCTGCCACCCATCGCGATCGCGATCCCGCTCTACGTGCTGTTCCAGCAGGTCGGGCTGCTCGATAGCCTCGCCGCGCTGATCATCACGTATGTCGCGGCGAACCTGCCGATCGTCGTCTGGCTGATGCGCGAGTATTTCGCCTCGCTACCGCGCGAGCTGGAGGAGTCCGCTGCGGTCGATGGCGCGACCGTGTACCAGATCGTGCGCTCCATCGTGCTGCCGATCTCGGTGCCGGGGCTTGTCGCGACGTTCCTCATCGTGCTGATCTTCGCGTGGAACGAGTTCCTGATCGCGCTGGTGCTCACGAGCGCGAACGCGCAGACGATGCCGCTCCAGGTCGCTGCGCAGAACGCCACGCGCGGCCCGCAGTGGTGGGCGATGTCGGTGCTGATCATCATCATGATCGCGCCGGTCGTCGCGATGGCCATCGCCCTCGAGCGGTTCATCACGCGGGGGATCCTCGTGGGCGCGTTGAAGGGCTGACGGATGAGCACGATCAGGGGACTCGAGGTCATCGACATCCGCTTCCCGACGTCACGCAACCTTGACGGGTCGGATGCGATGAACCCTGATCCTGACTACTCGGCCGCGTACGTGATCGTCCGGACCGACGCCGAGGACGGGCTCGAGGGGCATGGATTCACGTTCACCATCGGCCGCGGGACCGAGGTCGTCGTGGCGGCGGTCGGCGCTCTGCGGCCGCTGGTGATCGGCCGCTCCACCGACGACCTGTTCGGCGACATGGGCGCCTTCTGGCGCGATCTCGTCGGTGACAGTCAGTTGCGCTGGATCGGGCCAGAAAAGGGCGTCATCCATCTCGCGACGGCGGCGGTCGTGAACGCCGTCTGGGACCTCTACGCGAAGGTGTCCGGCAAACCCCTGTGGCAGCTCATCACGGAGATGACGGCGGAGGAGATCGTCGGGCTCGTCGATTTCCGATACATCTCGGACGCACTGCCTCCGGGACGAGCGCTCGAGCGGCTCCAGGCGCTCGCGCCAGGTCGCGCGGAGCGTGAAGCCGAGCTCCGGCGCGACGGGTACCCGGCGTACACGACGTCGGTCGGCTGGCTCGGATACGACGACGAGAAGATCCGCCGGCTGTGCCGGGAGGCGCTCGCCGAGGGATGGACGCGGTTCAAGCTCAAGGTCGGCGCCGATCTCGACGACGACCGTCGGCGGGCACGGATCGTCCGCGAGGAGATCGGCCCCGACGCGATGATGGCGATCGACGCGAACCAACGCTGGGACGTCGACGAGGCGATCGCCTGGGTGAACGCCCTGGCCGAGTTCGACCCCTATTGGATCGAGGAGCCGACGAGTCCCGACGACATCCTTGGGCATGCTGCCGTGGCGCGGGGTGTCGCGCCGATACGCGTCGCGACCGGCGAGCACGTCCATAACCGGGTCATGTTCAAGCAGCTGCTGCAGGCCGACGCGATCTCCATCTGCCAGATCGACGCCGCTCGGCTCGGGGGTGTCAACGAGGTCATCGCGGTGCTCCTCATGGCCGCGGAATTCGGCGTGCCGGTGTGTCCACATGCCGGCGGCGTCGGACTGTGCGAGCTCGTCCAACACCTGTCGGCCATCGACTACATCTCCATCAGCGGCTCGCTCGAGGGTCGGATGATCGAATACGTCGACCATCTCCACGAACACTTCATCGACCCCGTGGAGATCCGGGACGCGCGTTACGTCCTCCCGGGCGAGCCGGGCTACAGCGCCGAGATGCGCCCGGACTCGCTCACCCGCTTCCGCTTCCCGGATGGCGCCGAATGGGAGGCGATCCGCGCCGAGGTAGCGGCGAGCGCGCGATGATGGTCCGGCGTTTCGGACAGCGCATCGGCGTCCGCCCCGACCGCATCGACGCCTACGAGCGGCTCCACGTGGCGGCGTGGCCCGCGGTCCTCGACCAGATCCGTCGGTCCAACATCCGGAACTATTCGATCTTCCGTGACGGGACCGACTTGTTCGCCTACTTCGAGTACACGGGCGATGACTTCGAAGCCGACATGGCGGCCATGGCCGCGGATCCGGAGACCCAGCGCTGGTGGACGCTGACCGACGCGATGCAGGAGCCGCGTCCCGATCGCGATCCGGGGACATGGTGGAAGACCCTGAAGGAGGTCTTCCACACGGACTGACGGCTAGAGCAGCTCCCCGTGGGCGGAACCCGTCGGTTCGCCGTCGCGTGGTCGCGGCTCCTCGCCGGGGGCGTACTCAGTCGCGGCCTCGCCGGACCCGTTCCCTGACTCGAGCACACGGAGCGGCGCACCGGCCGTCCCCTCGATCGCGCCCACGCCGAACGGCACCCACTTCGACGGATCCTGGAGACGATGCGCCTCGGTGTTGCCGCGAGAATGGATCTCCTGGAAGCCCTTGGGCTCGATCCACATCCGCTCACCCTCGAGCAGGCCGAGCACGCCGGACTGCCCCGGCTCAGGGCGCTCGTGCTGGCAGTAGGCGCATGCCCCCACATCGTGCTTGGAGTAGGTCTCCGGCTCCTCGTAGGTCGTGATGTAGCCCTCGTAATTGCGCAGCACGACCTTGTGATCCGAGTACGAGATCAGGTAGTTCGGCATGACCGGGATCTTGCCGCCACCGCCGGGGGCGTCGATGACATACGTCGGCACGGCGTAGCCGGACGTGTGACCGCGCAGCCCCTCGATGATCTCGAGGCCCTTCCCGACCGGCGTCCGGAAGTGGCCGGAGCCCTCCACGAGATCGCACTGGTATAGGTAGTACGGCCGGATCCGGTTGGCCACGAGCTGGTGGACGAGCGCACGTTGGATATGGACGCAGTCGTTGACGCCCGCAAGAAGCACGCTCTGGTTGCCGACCGGCAGCCCTGCCTTCGTCAGTTTGTCGACCCCGCGCGACACCTCAGGCGTGATCTCGTTCGGATGGTTGAAGTGCAGGTTGATCCACAGGGGGTGGTACTTCTCGAGCATCTCGCAGAGCTCATCGTCGATCCGCTGCGGCAGGAATACCGGGACCCGTGAACCGATACGGATGATCTCGATGTGCGGGATCTCGCGTAGTCCGCGAAGGATCGATTCGAAGAGCTTCGGGGCCAGGGTCAGGCCGTCGCCGCCGGAGATCAGGACGTCGCGGACCTGCGGAGTCCGTCGCAGGTACTCGAGCTGCGCCTCGTGCTCCTTCCGGTTGAAGTTCTGCGTCGGGTCGCCGACGATGCGCGACCGGGTGCAGTAGCGGCAATAGCTTGCGCACTGCGTCGTCACCAGCATCAGGACGCGGTCGGGGTACCGGTGGACGAGTCCCGGCACGGGGGAGTGGCGGTCCTCGGCGAGCGAGTCTTCCATCATCGCGGTGAAGGCTTCCTGCTCGCGGCCCGTCGGGATCACCTGCCGCCGGATCGGATCGTTCGGGTCCTTCGGGTCGATCAGGCTGATGAAGTACGGCGTGATGTCGACCCGGAACTTGTCGGTGGCGGACAGGCCCTCGCGTTCCTCGTCGGTCAGGTCGAGGATCCGCTCGATCTCCTCGAGGTCGTTGACCCGATTCGACAGCTGCCAGCGCCAGTCGTTCCACTTCTCGTCGGGGACGTCGTCATAGATCGGCGCCCGGCGGCTGACGGCCGGCTTGCCATCTGCACCGAGGGCGCGCGCGGGATCGGCGAGGTTCACGAACGGCGTCTCAGCGGCGGCTCGCTGGGTGTCCTGGTGCGCGACCGCGCTCTTGATCTCCTGGGCGTCCAAGGGCTTAGGACCCTCCGTTCGAGGCAGGCGATGCATACAGTCTATGCACTCTGCAAGTCGCCGGATGATAGCGTCGAGGTACCAGCCCGGTCCAGCGTCAGTCCCGGATCGCGCCGATCAGATCGCTGTAGCGGTCCGTCCAGGGCCGTCGCCCGTCGGCATGGGCGGTACGCCAGCGGTCTCCGGTGACGAGGTCCGCGAGATCCGAATACCGTCGGCCGACGATCACCCACTGCGATGGGTCGGCGAGGTCCGTGAGCTCCGCGGCCGGGAAGTCGCTCCCGAGGATCGAGACGAACCCGTTCGCGTGCGCGGCGGCGGCGACGATCGGCTCCAGGTCGAGGAAGCGGTTCGAGATGTGGAGCGCGATGACTCCACCGGGAGCGACGGTCCGCATCGCGGTCGCCATCGATTCGACCGTGAGGAGATGGACGGGGACGGCGTCGGATGAGAAGGCGTCGAGCACGAGAAGGTCGAAGGCGCCGTCCGGCGTCGATTCGAGGCCGAGCCGGCCGTCCTCGACGCTGATCCCGATCGACGCTCCGGAGTCCGCGAGGAACGTGAAGCTGGCTGGGTCGCGGGCGATCGAAACGACGGTCGGGTCGATCTCGAAGAACGCATATGAGTCGCCCGGGCGGCCGTAGGCGGCGATCGCGCCGGCTCCGAGCCCGACCGCTCCGACGCGCATGGTCCGATGCTCCTGCTGGAGCGACGCGAAGACGTCGCCGAGCGGCCCGGCGCGGTGGTAGTAGCTCAACGGTTCGCCGGCATACGAGCCGAGGAACGTCTCGCGGCCGTGGATGGTCGTCCCGGAATAGAGGACGTGGAGCTCCGGCGTCGGGGCCGCCACGCGGTACACGCCATAGAAGCTGCGATCGACCCGGATCGTCCCGGGCGGGCCGACGACCGTGACAACGACCGCGAGCCCGAGCGCGGCGGCGGCAGGGACCGTGAGTACGCGCCGCCAGTCGCGCGGCGTCGCCAGCACGACAGCAGCCGCAAGGGTGAGCAGCCCCTCGAGCGGCACGGGAAACGCGACCGGTGCGACGATGCCGGCCGCTATCCCGCCCAAGGCGCCGCCGAGTGCGACGAGCAGCGTATACCCGGTCAGATACCTGGGGGACGGGCGATCCGCGGCGAGACGTCCGTGGAGTGCCAGACCAGCAGCGCCGAGCGTCGCAAGCAACAGCGCGATGGAGACGCCGATCGGCGGCGTGATCACGCCGAGTCTTCGAAGCGCAACGGCGATCGCCAGCGGGATCAGCGCCAGTGCCGCAGCGCGTGGTGCGATCGGCGTCGCCCGCGCGTACGCGAGGATCAGCGTGGCGAGATACACGACAAGCGGTCCGACCCACAGCAGTGGGACGGCAGCGATGTCGGTCGACATGTCGGTCGTCACGCCGAGCAGCAGCGCGGCCGGGATACCAGCGAGAACGATCCACGAGATCCGGCGGCGCGATGTCGGCCGCACCTCGTCGGTCTCATGCACGACGTCGAGCGGCCGGCCCTTGCGCGCTACGACGACGCCGCTGGCGGCCGCCAAGACGACGAATAGAGCGAACCCGATCGACCACCAGCGCGCCTGGTCGGGCAGGTCCATATTCGGTTCGACGAGCGTCGGGTAGGCGACGAGACCGATGAGGCTGCCGAGGTTCGAGGCCGCGAAGAGCCGGTACGGCTCGACACCGCCGGGGAGTGCCGCGAACCAGCGCTGGGTCGTCGGGCTCGCGCTCGACAACGCGAAGAACGGCAACCCGACGATCGTGGTCAGGACGAGGATGAGCCACAGGGCGGTGGGCGCGGTTTCGGGCGGACGTGCGAAGGACGGCACCGCGAGGGGCGTCGGAAGCAGCACGACCAGCGCGATGACGATGAGAGCGACCTGTGCGACGACGTGCCGACGGAGCTGGAGCCGGGTCGACGTGACGTGGGCCCAGGCGTAGCCGCATAACAGGACCGACTGGAAGAACACCAACGCCGTCGTCCACACGGCACTCGTCCCGCCGTACGTGGGCAGCAACGCGCGCGCGACCAGAGGTTCGACGAGAAAGGCGAGCGCCGCCGCCAGAAAGGCGACGGCGACGTAGAGCGCGGTCTCCAGGCGGGAGACCGTCTCGACTATTCCCCGATCACCGCCCAGAGCAACCCCATCATGATGAAGAAGCCTGTGAACAGGGCGATCAAGCCGAGGCCGCCGTAGGGCGTGCTGGCCCCGACGTGCGGCACCAGCTGGAGGACGATCCCGAAGCCGACCGCCCACACGATGAACAGGAACGTGAAGAGGAACTTGGCGTTCGTATTCGTCACCCGGCGGACCCAGCGGGCGCCACCTTCGCTCGACAACGCCGCCTTCAGCATGATGACGATCATCAGCGTGACGACGGCGGCGCTGATCCCGAACGGGATCGGCTGCTGGAAGGCCACGAGGAACAGCTGCATCGCCGGCCGATGCTAGCAGACGGCACGGTCGCGAACATGCTGCCGCGACCCGCCCTCAGCGGCCCCGAATCCGGGCGCCGCATACGATGGCCCTGATGGGTCCCTTCGATCGTCTCGGCCGGTTCGTCGTGCGCCACGCACGCCTCGTCGTCGCGGCTTGGGCAGTGCTCATCGTCGTCGCGTTGCCGTTCGCACCACAGGCCCCGAGTGCGCTCCGGGCCGGGGGATTCATCCGGGACGACCTCGAGTCCGCCCGCGCCAAGGCGCTCCTCGAGCAGGAGCTCGGTTCACCGCCGTCTGCGCTCGTCGTGGCCTTCCACAGCGATCAGCTCGTCGCGGGCACTCCGGCGTTCGAGACCGCCGCTGCGACGGCGATGCGCGACGTGCCGAGCGCCCCGCACGTCATGCGCGTCATCTCGCATCTTATCCAGCCTCGCCAGACCTCCGCCGACGGCCACACGGCGTACGACATCGTCTTCCTCGACCTGCCGGCGGACGACTCCCCTGCCGCGCTGCCGATCCTGCGCGAACGGCTCGGCCAGGCGCCAGGTCTCACCGTCGAGCTCGCCGGCGGTCCCGCGTTCTACGGCGATGTCCAACACGTCAGCGAACGGGACCTTCAGCGCAGCGAGATCATCTCGCTGCCGCTCGCCGCGCTCGCGCTCCTGATCGTGTTCGGGTCGCTCGTCGCGGCCGGTGTCCCGCTCGTCGTCGGCGGTTCGAGCGTCCTCGTCGCGCTGGCGGCGATCTTCGTGGTAGCCCAGTTCACGCCGATGAGCATCTTCGTGCTCAACCTCGCCACGCTTCTGGGGCTCGGGCTCGGCGTCGATTACTCGTTGCTACTGACGAGTCGCTTCCGCGAGGAGCTTTTCAGACGCCCGGTCGACGACGAGGATCGGGTCGAGGAGGCGGTCCGGATCACGGTCGCGACCGCGGGCCGCGCGATCTTCTTCAGCGGCTTGACGGTCCTGCTCGGGTTGCTCGGCCTCGTCCTCTTCGAGTTCATGATCCTCCGGTCGGTCGGGATCGCGGGCGCCGTCGTCGTCGCGTTCGCCGTTTCGTCCGCGCTCACGCTCCTCCCGGCGCTCCTGACGCTGTTCGGTCGCCATCTCGATCGCTTCTCGATCCGGCAGGTCAAGGCGCGGCCCGAGGCGGACGGCTCCTGGGCACGGCTCGCACGATGGGTGATGCGCCGCCCGGTCGCCGTGCTCATCCCGACACTCGCGTTCCTCCTGCTGCTTGGCTCGCCCTTCCTCCACGTCCGGTTCAACTCGCCCGACGCGAGCATCCTCCCTGCGAACGTCCCGTCACGCGCGGCCTTCGATCGACTGCGGGACGCCTTCGGGGAGGGCGAATTCGCTCCGATCGCGATCGCGATCCGGACCGACGGCCCGGCGACGAGCGAGGCAAACCTCGCTGCCCTCTACGACTACTCGCGGCGGATCGCCGGGGACCCGCGGGTTACCCGTGTCGACAGCCTCGTCAACGTCGACCCGCGGATGACGCTGGCCCAGTACCAGCTGCTGTACGCCGACCCGAACGGTCCTCGCGACCGGTTCACCGCCACCGTCCTCGCCGCGACGACGCGAGCCGACCTCACTGCATTCACGATCACGACGCCATTCGGCCCGAATCGCGAGGAGGGTCGCGCGCTCGTCCGCGATCTCCGCGCGGCGACGGGTCCCCTCGCGGCGCCCGCCGGCAGCGCGATCCTCGTCGGCGGAGGTGCCGCCGATGTGTCGGACGTCGTCGATGGCGTGGCCGCGGACTTCCCGCGCACGGCCGCGTTCATCGTCGTGACAACGTACCTCGTGCTCTTCGCTCTGCTCCGGTCTGTCGTCCTCCCGGCAAAGGCGCTCGTGATGAACGCACTGTCGATCACGGCCAGCTTCGGGGCGCTCGTGTGGATCTTCCAGGACGGCAACCTCTCGGCGCTCCTTGGCTTCCAACCGGTCGGGTTTGTCGAGACCACCCAGCCGGTCATCCTGTTCTGCGTGCTGTTCGGCCTCTCGATGGACTACGAGGTCTTCCTGCTGTCCCGGATGAAGGAGGTCTGGGATCGGACGGGCGACAACGAGGAGGCCGTCGCCCGTGGGATCGAGCGGAGCGGCCGGATCGTGACCTCGGCGGCGCTGATCGTCGTCGTTGTGGCCGCCTCGTTCGCGTTCGCCGACATCGTGCTGATCAAGGCGCTCGGGATCGGCATGGCGCTTGCGGTGGCCCTCGACGCGACGGTCGTCCGGGCCCTGCTCGTGCCGGCGACGATGCGGCTGCTGGGCGACTGGAACTGGTGGGCGCCGTCCTGGGCCCGGCGGGTGCCGGCGCTGGGAACCGCGATGCTCGCGCTGCTCCTCGCGGTCGTTCTGGCCGCGTGCGGCGGCCCGATCCTCGCGGCGCCGGCGGCACCCCATCCGACGACGCCGCCGGCTGCGACGCCCGCCTCACATCCTTCCGACCCCGTCGCGATCTCGCTCCCCGCCGACGACGCGCCGCACGACCGGCTGACCGAGTGGTGGTACTACACCGGGCACCTCCGCGACGACGCCGGCCGCCGTTACGGCTTCGAATTCGTGACCTTCCGCGCCGAGCGCGGCGGGCTGCCCGTTTCGTGGGCATCGCACCTCGCCGTGACCGACGAGAAGGGCGAGGCGTTCCGCTTCGCCCAGCGGACAGAGATCGGACGCCAGGTTGACGCCTCGTCCCCGGGGCGCTTCGCGCTGGCGTTCGCGCCAGGTCCTGACGGATCAGAGGCAGTCGGCTGGGGAATGAACGGCGGTGACGGCAACGATGCGATCAGCGCGCTCGCGCCGGCCGACCCCGCGAGCCCGACGCGGGGAGTACTCGGGATCGACCTGCGACTGCGCGCGACCAAGCCTGCCGCGCTCCACGACACCGACGGCTGGATCGACTTCGGACCGGCCGGCGGCTCCTACTACTACTCGAGGACGACGCTGGCCGCCAGCGGCAACCTCGTGCTCGACGGGAAGACCCTCGACGTGACCGGGACGGCGTGGTTCGACCACCAGTGGGGCGACTTCATCGCGATCGGCGGTGGCGGCTGGGACTGGTTCGCGGTAAGTCTGTCGGACGGGACCGACGTGATGCTGTCGCTCGTGCACGACGGCGACGGCTCCTACCCCCTGGTCTACGGCACGCTCGTCGACGCCGACGGCACGACGCTACGCCTCGACCGGGACGAGTTCGACGTCCAGGAGACGGGTCGGTGGACGAGCCCCGCGACGGGGGCGACGTACCCGGCCGGCTGGCGCGTCACGATCGGGCGCGAGGACGTCGTGGTCGACCTTCACCCGACGGTCGCCGATCAGGAGCTCGACACGCGCGCCTCGACTGGCGTTGTGTACTGGGAAGGGTCGCAGGTCGTCCAGGCGACCCGCGCCGGGCGAACACTCGGCGGTGAGGGCTATGTCGAGCTCACCGGCTACGGGCCGGCCGGTTCGCCTGTCACGCCTGGCGCGCTGCCAGCCGCGCCCTAGATCAGGGCGCCTTCGGGTCGGGGATCGTGACGCCGGCGCCCTCGGCAACGGAGCGGAGCTGCGCGTCGACCGGGCCGAGCCCTTCCAGGAGCTTGAGCATCTCGCGCGCCGCGGCCTTGTAGGCGGGCGCGTTCCGGATGGACGCGTCGAGGCCCTGTCCGGCCGACTCCTGGAGTGTCGAGTAGTAGGCGGCGAGGCTCGGGCCGAGTTCCGTCCCGCCCGACCAGTCACCGATGTGCGCTGCCAGCTGCCGCCCCGCGACGGCCTCCTCCGAAACCGAGCGGAGAACCTGGAAGACCGTGTACGTGTCGAACGTCTTCGCCGCAAGCGCCGACCGCAGCACGGGGGCGGCCGCGGCAAGTTGCGCGTCGACGGTCGCGGCCTGGTTCAGAGCGGACTGTGCCAGAGGCGGGACGGCGACGCCGCCTCCGCCGGTAACGGCCGTGGCGATCGGCCGATTCGATGCGACGGGCGACGTCGTGGCGACAGCAGCAGGACGGACGTTGGCGGCAGCGAGGGCCGCCGCGACGCGCGACTGGACCTCGGCGTCTCGCGACGCATTTCCGGCGGCGATCGCCGCGGTGCCCACTGCCCCGCCGATCGCGAGCCCGACCGCGACGCCGAACGCCACGAAGAGCGAAGCCTTGCCGAACTGGACCCGGGCGATGAGACGGGTCTTGCAGCCCGGGCATTGCCGGGCGCCGATCGCGAGCGGACGCTGGCAGTTCGGGCAGGAGAAGACGGTCGGCTCAATCTCCCCGATCGAGAGCGACTCGGTGACGAGGGGCGACGCGGCAGATGGCGACGTGATCTTCGTGCTCCTGCGCGTCCGACGGCGGGCGACGTCGACGGTCATGGCTCGTTCCCCACACGGCGACGGCACGACGCATCTGCTTCGCGCAGCCGCAGGCGGAGTGTGGTCATTCACGCGCGGCAGGACCGCCCGCCGAAGGTCAGGGGACGGGGGTACGTTCGAGGACCGGATCGACGCCACGCTGAGACTCGGTCTCGACAGTGTCACTGAGACCCGGTATCGTTCGCCTCATGGCAGACCGCGCGACTCTGCTCGCCGCACTCGACACGGGCGGTTTCCGCCTCACGGACGCACGTCGGGCGGTCGCCGGCCTCGTCGCCGACCGCGACGGCCCGTTCACCGCGGCGGACGTCCTCACGGCGGCGCGCGCGAGCCGCCTGGGCATCGGCAGGGCCACCGTCTTTCGGGCGCTGGACGCGTTCAACGAGGTCGGCGTCGTCGAGCGGATCGACCTGCCGAGCGGCGATCACGCGTACGTTGCCTGCGAGCCGGCCCATCATCACCACGTCGTCTGCGAGCGCTGCGGCCGGACGACGGAGATCGACGATCGAGGCGTCCGCGACATCGTCCGCTCCGTCGAGCGGCGGACTGGCTTCCGGATCGACAGCCACCGGCTAGAGCTCTTCGGGCGCTGCCCGGTCTGCGCGTCGGCCTGATCGATGCCCCGGTCGTATCCTCGTCCGGCATCCCCCGTGCTGAGACTCGGTCTCGCGAGCCTGTCGGTTGTGTTCGTGGTGGCGGCGTGCACCGCAAACGCGTCCACGGCGCCATCGGGGCCGACGCCAGCGCCCGGGGCACTCAAGGTCGTCACGACGACGACGGTCCTCGCCGACATGGTCCGGCAGGTCGGCGGCGCCGACGTCGACGTCACGAGCATCGTCCCGAAGGGCGCCGTCGTCGAGACATTCGATCCTTCACCCCGCGACATCGCCGCGGTGAGCGCCGCCGACCTCGTCGTGATGAACGGCGTCGGGCTCGATGACTGGTTGCAGCCGGTCATCCAGGCGACTGCGACGGGCGTTCCCGTGGTCCGTCTCGCCGAGGATCTTCCCGGAGTGGAGTACGTAGCGGAGGGGGACGGCGAGGCACGAAACCCACATCTGTGGCTGAACGTCGCGTACGCCGCCCGGTACGCCGAACGCATCGGCGACGCGCTCGCGACCGCCGACGCCGCGAAGGCCGATCGGTTCCGGGCGGGGGCTACCGAATACGCCGACCGGCTGGACCGCCTCGACCAGCAGGTCCACGACCGGGTCGCGACGATCCCACTGGCGAACCGCAAGCTCGTGAGCTTCCACGAGGCGTTCCCATACTTCGCGGACGCCTACGGCCTCGAGATCGTCGGCTCGGTCGTGCAGGTCCCCGGCCAGGACCCGTCGGCCGGCGAGGTCGCCGCCCTCGTCGACGCGATCAAGCGCTCGGGGGCGAAGGCCGTCTTCACGGAGGCCGGCTTCAACCCCGAGCTCTCGCGCGCCATCGCCCAGGAGGCCGGGGTCGAGGTCGAGAGCAACCTCTACAACGACTCGTTGGGCGACCCGCCGGCGGACACGTATGAAGGCCTGATCCGCTGGGACACGGACCGGATCGTCGCCGCGCTCGGCGGACGGGGATAGGATCGCGCCGATGGCCTACGACCCGCACTCCCATCCCCATGCCCACCCGGTCGAGCGGCACCTGGCGACCGTGGACGCCGGCCTCGACAGCGGCCACGCCCGCGCTCACGCCGACGTCTGGCTGAGCGACGTCACGGCGGGCTACGGCGATCGGGTCGCGCTCGAGAACGTCAACCTCGCCGTCGAGGCGGGCTCGCTGCTCGCCGTCGTCGGCCCGAACGGGGCCGGCAAGTCGACGCTGCTGAAGCTCATGGCCGGCCTGATCCAGCCGTGGCACGGGCGCGTCGAAGTGCTCGGCCACCCAGCAGGCCAGCAGGCACGCCGGGTGGCCTATGTGCCCCAGGCGGAGCTCGTCGACTGGGCGTTTCCGGTGACCGTGAACGACGTCGTAATGATGGGCCGCTACCCGGCGCTTGGCCGGTTCCGGCGGCCGGGACCGGACGACCGGCGAGCGGTCGCCGCGGCGCTCGAGCAGGTCGGCATGGGAGCGCACGGCTCGACCCAGATCGGCGAGCTGTCGGGCGGTCAGCGCCGGCGCGTGTTCCTGGCCCGGGCCCTCGCTGCCGGCCCGGACCTGTTCCTCCTCGACGAGCCCGTCACAGGGGTCGACGCCACGACCCAGGAGGACCTCATGGACATCCTCGAGGCGGAGGCCCGAGGCGGGAAGACCGTCGTGGCAACGACCCACGACCTCGCCTGCGCCGCCCAGCGGTTCCAGCAGGTCGCGACGGTCAATCGAACAGTCATCGCCCACGGGCCGTCGTCGCTGATCCTCGATCCGAACGTGCTCGCACGGACCTATGGCGGCCACCTCCTGGTGCTCGGCGGGCAGACCGTCGTCCTTGACGATGCCCACCATCACGACGACGCCCCCGCCGGCGAGCGCCATTTCCACGAAGGCCGTGGGGCGGGATCCGGCGGCGCCCGCCACGACCATCCCGAGCCCTGATGGACCTCATCACGGAGCCGCTCGCGCACGCGTTCTTCGTCCGGGCGCTCGTCGCCGCGTCGCTCGTCGGGACCGTCTGCGCGGTCGTCGGGACATTCGTCGTCCTGAAGGGTCTCGCGTTCATCGGCGATGCCGTCAGCCACGCCGCGTTCCCGGGCGTCGTCGCGGCGTACATCCTGTCGGGCCCCATCCTCGTCGGCGCCGCGATCGCCGCGGTCGGGACGGCGCTCGCGATCGGGTTCGTGACGCGGCGTGCGGGGATACGCGGCGACACGGCGATCGGCGTCCTGTTCGCCGGCGCGTTTGCGCTGGGCGTGTTCATGTTCAGCACGATCCAGGGCTACGTCGGCGACCTGTTCGGATTCCTGTTCGGGTCCCTGTTGCTGACCGGCATCGAGGATCTCGTCGCGCTGGCGATCCTCGCGACGATCGTGCTCGTGACTGTTGGTCTGCTCTGGAAGGAGCTGCTGTACGCCACCTTCGATCCCCAGGGCGCGGCCGCGTCGGGCTTGCGCGTGGAGGCCCTCGAGTACCTGTTCCTCGCGCTCGTCGCGCTGACGATCGTCGTCAGCCTCCAGGCGGTCGGGATCATCCTCGTCGTCGCGATGCTCGTGACGCCGGCGGCGACCGGCCAGCTGCTGACCGTCCGGTTCGGGACGCTTGTCGTGCTGGCCGTCGCGATCGGGATCGGCTCGAGCGTCGTCGGCCTCTACCTCTCCTACTGGCTCGACGTCGCCACGGGCGCCACGATCGTGCTCGTCCAGACCGGGCTCTTCCTCGCCGCGCTGGGGCTCGGCCCGCGGTCGGGCCTGCTGGCGCGTCGGCGGAGTGCAGTCGGGTCGATGGCGATCGGCGCCGGCGACCGAGTCGCAGGCTGAATCGGTCCCCGGCTATTCCCTGAAGCGTCCGCCCCCGGCGGTTCAGATGTCGAGGAAGTCGTGGAGCTCCTCGACCGTCGGCATACCCTCGCGGGCTCCGGCGCGCTTGGTCGAGATCGACGCCGCCGCCACCGCCCGGCGAGCGGCGCCGGTGACATCCTGGCCCGCGGCGAGTCCCGCCGCGACCGCGCCGGCGAATGTGTCGCCGGCGCCAACTGCGTCGATCGCGCCAACTTCGCGTGCCGCGAGGTCGATCGGCTCGGCGTCGCGGGTGACGACGATCGCGCCAGCCGAGCCGAGCGTCACGACGACCGCATCCGCGACGCCGTCCCCCGCGGCGTTCGGCTGGAGCAGCGTCCTCGCGGCCTCCAGCGGTCGCGCGTCGGCGCCGGCCGCCCGACCAGAGAGCGCGGCGTCATCCGCCACGATGGTCGCGAGCTCGATGCGGTTGACGGTCAGGACATCCGCGAGGCCGAACGTCGAGCGGTCGACGCCGTTCGCTGGCGCGGGGTTGAAGACCGTCGTCGCGCCGGCCGCGCGTCCCAGCCGAAGCGCGTGCTTCGCCGCGAGCGTCGGGATCTCGTGACCGACGAGAACGACATCGCCGACCTCGGGGGCGAGCGCCTCCAGGGCCTCGGTGACGTCGGCCGCGGTCAGCGCCGCGTTCGCGCCCGACGCGACCGAGATCATGTTCTCGCCCCGGGCATCGACGAGGATCAGGGCGACGCCCGTCGGGCCGTCGAGGGTCCGCAGGCCGGTCAGGTCGATGCCCTCTCGGTCCAGCGCAGCGCGCGCCCGGAGCCCGTAGGCATCGCGGCCGACCGCGCCGACGAAGGCCGTCGTCGCACCGAGCCGGGCGGCGGCGACCGCCTGGTTGGCGCCCTTGCCGCCATCGTGCTCGGAAAACGTCGCGCCGGTGAGCGTCTCGCCGGGTGCCGGGAGCCGTTCGGCGTGCGCGGCGAGGTCAACGTTGACGGAACCCACGACGATCACCCGACCGCTCATCGCGTCATCCCGTTACGTACTCGCCGCCGTCGACGCCGATGATGTTGCCACTCACCCAGTCGGACTCGCTCTCGGAGAGGCGGACGATCGCCTCGGCGACGTCCGCCGTCGTCGTCAGGCGGCCGTGGGGGGTGCGGGCGAGCGTGACATCAACCATCCGCTGGTTCTCGGGGATCTTCCGGAGCGCGGGCGTATCCGTGACGCCCGCCCGGATCGAGTTCACGGCGATCCCGTCGCCCCGCCGCGCGAACTCCATCGCGAGCTGCCGGACGTGCGACTCCATCGCCGCCTTCGCCCCGGACACGACCCCGTAGGACGGGATGACCCGGCTCGTCCCCTCCGACGTCATCGCGTAGACCTTCGAGCCTCGCTCGAGGAACCCGGCGCGGTACACGTCCTGGACCCAGTAGACGAGGCTGTTCGCCATCACGTCCTGCGTCATCTCCATCTTCTTGCGATCGACCGCGTCCTTGGCGTCGTCGGCGATGAACGGCACGAGCGAGCCGAACGCCAGCGAGTGCATGAGAACGCGGATGTACGGATGGCGGCCGGCCGACCGGCTCTCCTCGAACCGCGCTCGGAACGTCTCGATCGCGGCCGCCCGCTTCTCGTCGTCGGCCGCATTCATGTTGATGTAGAGAGCCTCGGTGCCGGCCGCCGCGATCCCGGCTTTCACCTCGTCGACGTGGGCGAGCGCCGCCCGGAAGTCGAGATGGATCCCGAGGATCCTGTAGCCGTTCGCCGCGAGCGCGAGGGCCGTCGCCTCACCCATCCCGCTCGATGCGCCGAGGATGAGCGCCCAGCGCTCGCGGTCGTCGGTCATGGGGTCGCTCCGCGTGTGGGATCGTGCTCGTGGGGTTCGCCGGAGTCTAGCAGCGGCTACGTGGCGGATCGACCGGAAATGAGTGCACGACCGCAGCCAACACCCGTGCCGCGCGTCGGTACGGTCTCGAAGCCGGACCGGCTACGCTCCGCCCGTGAACCCGCTGACGACCGAGCAGATCCTCCTTCTGCTCGCGCCGGTCATCCTGATCCAGCTCGGCCTGATGATCGCCGCGTTGATCGACCTCGAGCGCGACGAGCGGCGGGTGCGCGGCGGCCGGAAGGTCGTCTGGGCGCTGATCATCGTGTTCGTCAACATCGTCGGGCCGATCCTCTACTTCACCGTCGGGCGGGACGAAGCGTGACGATCGCGGCGAGCCAAGCGGCCGTCATGACTCGCGGGCTGACGAAGCGGTTCGGTTCGGTCGTGGCGCTCGATGGGCTTGACCTCGACGTCCCGTCTGGCTCGATCTTCGGCCTGCTCGGCCCGAACGGAGCAGGCAAGACGACCACGATCCGGATCCTCACCGGCCTTGCCCGGGCCTCGTCCGGCTCGGCCTCCGTGGCCGGCGTCGACGTCGGTGACGACCGGCCGGGGACCCGACGCCGGATCGGCTACCTCGACCAGGATCCGCGGTTCTACGGCTGGATGAAGGGCCGGGAACTGCTCGAGCTGGCCGGGCGACTCGCGGGGATCGACGGCGCTGCCCTCCGTGACCGCGTCGCTGCGGCGCTCCACCGGACAGGCCTCGCCGACGCCGGCGAGCGGCGAATCGGCGCCTACTCGGGCGGGATGCGGCAGCGGCTGGGAATCGCCCAGGCCGTGATCCACGAGCCGGAGTTGCTGATTCTCGACGAGCCGGTGAGCTCGCTCGACCCGGAGGGCCGGCGCGACCTCCTCGAGCTGATCGAGGGGCTCCGAGGCTCGGCGACGGTCGTTCTCTCGACTCACGTCCTCGCCGACGTCGAGCGGATCTGCGACCGGGTCGCGATCCTCGATCGAGGCAGGCTCGTCACGGAGGGCCCGCTCGCCGAACTCCTCGAGGCACATGCGCGGCCGATCTTCGAGCTCGTCCCGGCGCCCGGCCAGGGCGCGGTGGCGGCGCTCGTCGAGCGGCTTCAGGCCGCGGCGTGGGTGAAGGCCGTGGACGTCGCTGTGGGCACGGTTCGGGTGACGGTCTCGGACGCGGCCGTGGCCGCCCGCGAGATCCTGCCGCTGGTGGTCGGCTCCGGGGTCGTCCTGAGCTCGTTCGAGCAGGCCCGCCCAACCCTCGAGGACGTCTTCCTCGAGCTGGTCGGGCCCGCGGCAGCCGACGAGCTCGACGGGCGCGGCTTCCTCCGGTCGCGGGGCGTCGAGCGATGATGGCCGGGGTCGGCGTCCTGCTCCGCAAGGAGCTCCTGGAGGCATGGCGGACGCTGCGCCTGCCGGTCGTCGCGGCGGTCTTCGTGCTGATCGGCCTTGGCTCGCCGCTGCTCGCCCGGTTCACGCCGGAACTGCTGAAGGCGCTTGGCGGAGGCCAGTTCCAGATCGTGCTGCCGACGCCGACGACCGCGGACGCCGTCGACCAGCTGATCAAGAACGTCGGCCAGTTCGGAATCCTGGTCGCTGTCCTCCTCGCGATGGGCTCCGTGGCGAGCGAGAAGGAGCGCGGCACGGCCGGACTCATCCTCACCAAGCCGGCGAGTCGCGGCGCCTTCCTGGCCTCGAAGCTGATCGCGATCGGCGCGACGCTGCTGGTGGCGGTGGTCTTCGCCGCGGGAGCAGCGTGGTTCTACACGCTGGTCCTCTTCGAGCCACTCCCGGTCGCAGGGTTCGCGGCGTCGGCCGTGCTCCAGTGGCTCGCGCTCATGTCATTCGCGGCGATCACGTTCCTCGGGTCCACGCTCAGTGGCTCGGCGCTCGCGGCGGCGGGACTCGGCGTGGCGGCGTTCCTCGTGATCGGCGTCCTCAGCGTGTTTCCGGCTATCGCGCCATTCCTCCCCGTCGGGCTCGGCGCGCCGGCCAGGGCGCTCGCCCTGGGCCAGCCCGTGGACGATGTGCTCCGGCCGGTCCTCGCGAATGTCGCGATCGTCTCCGCGAGCCTCGCCACGGCCTGGTTGTCGTTCCGGCGCCAGGAGCTCTGAAGGCTCAGATCACGCGGTCTGCGCGAAGTGCCGCGATCTCGGCCGCAGAGTAGCCCGCCTCCGCGAGGATCTCGTCCGAATGCTCGCCGAGCATCGGCGGCGCGGTCCGGATCGACGCCGGCGTCGCCGCCAGCTCAAACGGCAAGCCGACCTGCATCGTGGGTCCAAGACGAGGGTGGTCGACCTCGACCGACATCCGGCGGGCCCGTGCCTGCTCGGAGCCGAATGCGGTCGGGATGTCGTTGATCGGCCCGGCGGGGACGTCCGCGGCGTCGAGCGCCTCTAGCCATTCCGCGGACGTACGCTCGGCGAGCCGCTCGCGCAGGGTGATCAGCAACTCGGCGCGATTCTCGACGCGTGCGCCGTTCGTCGCGAACCGGGGGTCGTCGGCCAAAACCGGCAGGCCGACCGCTCGGCAGAAGCGCGGCCACTGGCGCTCGCTGCCGACGGCCACCGCGATCTGGCCGTCGGCGGTCTCGAAGGTCTCGTACGGGACGATGTTGGGGTGGGCGTTCCCGAGCCGACCGGGTGCGGCGCCGTCGACGAACGCGTTCTGGGCCTGGTTCACGAGGATCGAAAGGGTCGATTCGAAGATCGACACATCGACGCGCTGGCCGACTCCGTGGGCGGGCGAGCCTTCGCGCGAACGGCCCGCCAGCGCCGCGAGGATCCCGACGGCCGCGTGGAGGCCGGTCGCGACGTCGGCGATCGCGACGCCGACCTTGGTCGGGCCCCCGCCCTCGGCATCGGCCGCCCCCGTGATCGACATCAGGCCCGCCTCGGCCTGCAGCAGGAAGTCGTAGCCCGGTCGGCCGACGAGCGGGCCCGTCCGGCCGTAGCCGCTGATCGCGAGGTGGATCAGGCGCGGATTGATCGCGGCGATCGCCTCCTCCCCGAACCCGAGGCGCTCGAGACTCTCGGGCCGGAGGTTCTCGACGAAGACATCGGCATCGGCGAGGAGCCGGCGGAGGACGTCGCCGCCGCCCGACGCCTTGAGGTCGAGCCGCAGGCTGCGCTTGTTGCGGTTGACGGCCAGATAGTAGGCGGCGACTCGCGTCCCAGCGGCCTCGTCGCCGACCCATGGAGGCCCCCAGCCCCGCGTGCTGTCGCCCTCTGGCGGCTCGACCTTGACCACATCGGCGCCGAGATCCGCGAGGAGCATCGTCGCGTACGGCCCCGCGAGGACGGTCGAGCAGTCGACGATCCGGATGCCGGCGAGCGGTCCCGTGGGCGCGGTGGATCGATCGGGGTCAGCGGCCATTCGCGGATGGTAACGACGGCGGCGCGGCGGGACGCCGTAAGGTTGCGGGCGTGACGTCGTCGCGACCGTTCCTCCAGGTCAAATGGGCGATCCACAAGCTGCTGTTCTCGCTGAGCGGCGGCCGGATCGGGACCGCCCCGCCGCGCGGCGGAGTCGGGACGCTGTTCCTGTTGTCGACGGGCCGCCGAAGCGGCAAGGTCCGGAGGAACGGCCTCTACTACATCGAGGACGGGACGAACCTCGTCGTCGTCGCCTCCAACGCCGGCGAGAACGTCGATCCGCAGTGGTGGAAGAACCTCCAGGCGCTGCCCGACGCCGAGGTCGAGCTCGGGACGCACCGGAGCCCGGTCCGCGCTCGCGCCGCGACGCCGGAGGAAGCCAACGGGCTGTGGCCGCGGCTCTACGCCGCGTATCCCGAGTTCGAGGAGTACCGCGCCCGAGTCCACGGCCGGCGGATCCCGATCGTGATCCTCGAAACCTCGTCCGACAAAGCGGCGTTGCCGTCCCCAAACGTCGAATCGAACTGATTGCGCTCACGCGCAACGACGTGGGTCGACCGGGCACTGGGCGACGGCGTCCACATCGTTGCGGATGACTGCAGCGATTGCGGACCACGGCCGGCGCGATGTCGCGGCCTCGAACCGCCGAGATCGCTACGATTCCGGCCATGGCTCACACCCTCATGACGATCCACGCCCATCCCGACGACGAGACGATCGGCACAGGCGGCACGATGGCCAAGGCAGTCCGGGCCGGTCATCGCGTCGTCGTCGTCACCTGCACCCGCGGCGAGATGGGCGAGATCGTCGTGAGCGAGATGGATACGCCCGACAACCATCGCCGGCTCGCCGAGACCCGGGCAGCCGAGCTCGAGGCCGCGATGGGCGTCCTCGGCGTCACTGAATGGGACAGCCTCGGCTACCGGGACTCCGACATGATGGGCCGGGCCGGGAACAACGACCCGCGGTCGTTCTGGCAGGCCGATCTCGACGAGGCCGCCCGACGCCTCACGTGGCTGATCCGGGGTTACAGGCCGGATGTCGTCACGACATACAACGCATTCGGCGGCTACGGCCACCCCGACCACATCCGCGTCCACGATGTCGCGATCCGCGCCGTACCGCGGGCCGCCGACCCGAACTGGTATCCGGAGCAGGGCGAGGCCGGCCTCGAGCCGTGGACGGCCAAGAAGTTCTACGAGCAGGCGACGCCCGAGTCGATCCGGCGGCGGATGAACGAGCGCCTTGCCGAGCTGGGCGCCGACACGGCCTGGCTGCCGCCGACGGACGCGACGCCGGAGCAACTTGCCGAGTACGAAGCCCGGATGACCCAGATGCTGACACCCGACGACAAGGTCACGACCTGGGTCGACATCTCGGATGTCCTCGACATCAAGTGGGAGGCGATCCAGAAGCACGTCACCCAGATCAACATGGACTTCCCGTTCATGAAGCTGGGACTCGACGGCTGGCGGGAGTTCTGGGCCCGCGAGACGTTCGTGCTGCGCGAGTCGATGGTCGAGACGGCGATCCCGGAGAGTGACGTCTTCGCCGGCCTGGATTAGGCGACGGCGTCGACCACGCGAACGAACTTCACCAGGGGAGCAGGCGCTTCGAAGCGTCGAAAACCTGGCCCATGATGACGCGCCCATCGCCTGCCGGGTCGAGGAAGTTCGGCTGGGCCTTGTCGAGGATGATGTGCGGCCGCATCCGGGCCTGGACGAGTGTCGCGCCGTCGAACGTGAGCTCGAGCGTCATCCCCTCCATCGTCGGCTCCGACCATGTCTGGTCGAAGACGAAGTTGCCGAGCGCATACCAGATCGGCTTGCCTTCGTAGACCTCGACCGCGCCCGCCCAGTGGGCGTGGTTGCCGATCACCATGTCGGCCCCGGCCTCGATCGCGGCATGGGCGAGGGTCCGCTGGCCGCCAAACGGCGTCGGGTCGTACTCCGTGCCCCAGTGGGGGAAGACGATCACGACGCCGGCGCCCGCGTCGCGGGCCTTCTTGACGTCGGACTTGACGTTGCTCGCCGTGAACGACGCGCTGCCGGGCTTCGTGCTGCCTGCCCGGTAGCCCGGCGCGATCGTGTCATAGGCCACGATCCCGACCTTCATGCCGTTCACCTCGAGGATCGTCGGCCGGCGGGCGGTTCGAGCATCCTTGCCTGCGCCGCCCGACTTGATGCCGTAGTCGGCCAGGTTGTCGATGGTTTGCAGGATCGCGTTGCGGCCAGCGTCGCCGATGTGGTTGTTCGCGAGCGAGACCCAGTCGATGCCGGCGTTCGCGAGCCCCTTGATGAGCTTGGGATCCGCCGAGAAGGACGTCCCCGACGTGTGATACCGGAACCGATCCGGGGCCGGGTTCTCGAAGTTCGCGATCGCGAGGTCTGCGCCGTGGAGGAGCTCGCGCATCGCGCCGCGGTTGCCGGTCCGCTTGCTCCGCGGAACCTCCCAGCCGAAGCCCGAGCAGCAGGTGTGGCCGGTGATATCGGCAGTGCCCCCGTCGAACGGGAAGTCCACGCCCTTCTTCTTGACCTTCACGGTCTCCGCGACGCCGCGGTCGAGGAGGATGTCGCCGCCGGCGACGAGCGTCCACGTTCTCGACGCGTCGAACGGCTCAGCGGCGCCGTCCTCGGGGAGCTGGGCGGTGAGCGGCCAGTCGGCGGTGGCCGTCACGCGGCCGACCCCGAATAGCCGGGCGTCCCCCCAGCCGAGGGCCCGGACGCTCGGTCCGACCTGATCGGCGCGGAGGAACGCGAGGTGTTTGCGGTTCTTCGCGAGGTCGCTCGACAGCGTTGCCGGATCGGGCGCGAGGACGAGGTGCTTGTCGCCCGCTGCCGCTCGTTCGGCGCCGAGCGCCGCGAGGATCGCGTCGGCGTCCGACTCGACGAGCTCGAGGGCGTCGTACGCCTTGCCGGTACCCGCCAGTGTCGCCGCGACCTCCTTGCTCGTGACACGCTCGGCAGTCGTCCGGAACTGCGTGACGGGGACGATCGGGACGGCCGCGAGCGGCGTCGGCGTTATCGCCGGAGTCGGCGTGGGCGTCGGCGCGGGCGTCGAGGCCGGTCCACTTGGCGGAGTCTGGTTCGACGGCTTGGCCGACCGCTCTTGGGCAACGGCGCTTCCGCTGGGTCGGGGACTCCCGGAAGGAGCGCCGGCCGCGAACCCGACCGAGATGAGGACGGCAGCGCCAACCAAACCGAGAACGGTGACGAGGGGGAGTCGCTTCACGGCGGCCAATCATGCCAGCGGGGAATGAAGAACGCCCCGTCCGGGCGGGCGGACGGGGCGTAGGGTTGATGCAGGTTGATGGCGGACCCGACCGGATTCGAACCGGCGATCTCCAGCGTGACAGGCTGGCATGTTGGGCCGCTACACCACGGGTCCGTTGCGGCGAGTGCGGAGGATAGCACCTGGGGTCGCCGTTGTCGCCCGAGGAATCGAGGGACGGCCAACCCGCGAGCCGCCGCCTATACTCCCCCGCCATGGCCCTCATCGACCTGCGCTCCGACACCGTCACCCGGCCCACCGAGGCAATGCGCCGGGCCATGGCCGAGGCCGAGCTGGGCGACGATGTCTTCGGCGAGGACCCGACCGTCATCGCCCTCGAGGAGCGCGCCGCGGAGCTTCTCGGCAAGGAGGCCGCGCTCTTCGTCAGTTCCGGCACGATGGCCAACCTCGTGGCGCTCATGGCCCACGTCCCGCGCGGCGGCGAGATCATCGCGGGCGGCGACACCCACATCGTCCTCGACGAGGCCGCAAACCACGCCGTCGTCGTCGGCGCGAGCGTCGCCCAGCTTCAGGATCGCCCTGACGGGACGCTCGATCTGGACGAGATCCGGGACGCCTTCCGCGACCCGACGGACGCCCACCAGCCGCGGACGAGCCTGATCGTCATCGAGAACGCCCACAGCCACTCGATGAACCAGCCGCTGCCGTCGGCCTACATCGCGGCTGTTGCAGCGATTGCCCACGAGCACGGCGTCCCGCTCCATGTCGACGGCGCCCGCTTCTTCAACGCCACGGTCGCGCTCGGCGTCAGTCCCGCGAAGCTCGCCGCGCCGGCCGATTCCGTCGCCTTCTGCCTCTCGAAGGGCCTCGGATGCCCGGTCGGCTCCGTCGTGGTCGGATCGCGCGACTTCATCGCGAGGGCCCACCGCGCGCGGAAGCTGCTCGGCGGCGGAATGCGCCAGGCGGGGGTGATCGCGGCCGCGGGCCTCGTCGCGTTGGAAGCGGGCCGCGACGGGATGATCGACCGGCTCGCCGAGGATCACGCCAACGCCCGCGAGCTCGCGAAGGCCCTCGCCGAACTTCCTGGCATCGTCAGTCCAGGGGGGATCGCGCAGCCTGCTCCCGGCCCGCTCGATCCGGCCCGCGTCACGACGAACTTCGTCCTGTTCAAGGTGGACCGCGATCGCCGCGCGTTCATCGAGGCGCTCAAGTCGCGCGATGTGCTGATGGACGAATATGCCCACGGTCAGGTGCGTGCGGCGACGCACAACGACGTCGGCCGAGGCGACATCGGGCCGGTCGTGGATGCGGTTCGCGCCGCGCTCGAGGCGACCGGCGCTGGCGCCCAAGCCCGTGACGTCCGTGAAGAGGAGCTCCAGGGCGTCTGAAACCGGCTCGACGTCGACCACTCGGGGACGCCGGCCGCGGGGGCCTGCGAACAAGGAGGCAACGTGACGCAGCGACTCGAGGACGTGGTCCTCACTCGCCCGGAGGCGAGCCGTCCCGGCCCGCTCGACCAGCGGCTCTTCGACCTCGTCGAGACGCGCTTCCGCCGGATCCTCCGCGACAATCCCGTCGTCGGTACCTACATCGGGATCCACACCGAGGATTCCCGTCTCGGTGACGGATCGCGTGACGCCGTCCTGCAGGAGCTCGCAGACGAGAAGGCCCATCTCGCCGCCGTCGAGGCAATCGACCCGGCGGGCCTCTCGGCGCTCGGCCGGCTCGAGCGCGACCTCGAGCTCCACAACGTCCGCCGCCAGATCTTCGACACGGAAGTGATCCGGACGTGGGAGCAACGATCGACCGCGCTCGACACCGTCGGCGACCCG